>NZ_JBXUFV010000004.1:0-364697 GCF_057180625.1 Sanguibacter sp. Z6_81
ACCATGTGGGCGCTGGTGCTGCCCGGTGCGATCTCCGTGTTCAACCTGCTCGTCATGAAGTCCTTCTTCGAGAACCTTCCCCGTGAGCTCGAGGAAGCGGCGCAGATCGACGGTCTGGGCTGGTTCGGGATCTTCGGACGCATCGTGCTCCCGCTGTCGAAGGCGGTCATCGCGACGATGATCCTGTTCTACTCGGTGGCGATCTGGAACGACTGGTTCCCGGCGTTCCTCTACCTGGACAAGCAAGAGCTGTTCCCGGTGACGCTGTTCCTGCGCAACCTCGTCGCTGGCGCGTCGAGCACGGCCTCCGAAGGTGCCGCAGCAGCCGGCAGCACCACCGCGGCCATCTCGGCGAACATCCAGTCCGTGACGATGATCCTCACCATCATCCCGATCCTGTGCGTCTACCCCTTCGTGCAGCGGTACTTCGTCTCGGGCGTCATGCTCGGCTCGGTCAAGGGATGACCTCGCACCACCCCGGTCCCGGGACCGGTCCTGTCGGGACCGGTCCCGACAGGACCGGCCCCACGACAGCCTGACCCGCGCTCAGCCCGTCGTCGCCCCGACCGGCTCCGGCTCCGCGCCGAGCCGGCGGGCGATGACCGCGCACACGATGAGCTGGATCTGGTGGAAGATCATGAGCGGCAGGACCATGTACCCGATGGCGGCCGCCGGGAGCAGCACCGTGGCCATGGGGACGCCGCTCGCGAGGGACTTCTTCGAGCCGCACATGAGCAGGACCACACGGTCCTCGCGGGAGAAGCCGAGGACCCGGCCGATCGACCACGTGAGCCACAGGACGACGGTGAGCACGACCGCGCTGACAGCCACGAGCGCGACGATCGACCCGACGGACACGGTCGTCCAGATGCCGTCGACGACGCCGTGGCTGAAGGCCGCGTAGACGACGAGGACGACGGACCCACGGTCCGTGAGCGTCGTGAGCCGCTTGTGCCGCAGCACCCACGGCGCGAGCCACCGGCGGAGCAGCTGACCGGCGACGAACGGCGCGAGGAGCTGCAGTGCGATCTTGCCGATGGAGTCGGCGGAGAACCCGACCGTCCCACCGAGCAGGAGCGCGACGAGCAGCGGGGTGAGGACGACCCCCGCGAGGTTGGAGAACGACGCCGCGACGACGGCTCCCGCGACGTTGCCACGGGCGATCGACGTGAACGCGATGGACGACTGCACCGTCGAGGGCAGCAGCGACAGGAACAGCAGTCCACGGGCGAGGTCGGTGGGGATGACCGTGGGCGCGAGGAGCTGGCAGGCGAGCCCCAGCAGCGGGAACACGACGAACGTCACCCCGAGGACGGCGCCGTGCAGGCGCCAGTCCCGCAGGGCCGCGAGGGCCTCCCGGGTGGGCAGCCGCACCCCGTAGAGGAAGAACAGCCAGCCGACCGCCACGACGACGACGACGTCGAGCACCTCCGCCGCGTCACCGCGGGCGGGCAGGAACGACGCGACGACGACGGCTGCGAGCAGGGCGGCGATGAACAGGTCGACCCGCGCGACGACGCGTCTCGCGCGGTTCACGCGGTGCCCGCCGGGAGGCTGGTGAGGAGGGAGCTGCTGGTCGTGGTGAATCCGAAGCACTGGCGCACGTTGTACAGGGTCGCATCCATGCAGAACTGCGGGGACGTCGTGCCCGCCGCGTCGGTGACCAGCACGACGTCGTAGCCGAGGTTCGCGCCGTCCATGAGCGTCGCCAGGACGCACTGGTCGGCGTTGACGCCGGCGAGCAGGAGGGTGTCGACGCGCAGGTTCCGCAGGACGGAGTCGAGGACGGTGTCGACGAACCCGCTCATCCGGTACTTGTCGACCTGGAGGTCGGCGGAGAAGTCTGGGTCGTCGGCGAGCTCGTCGACGACGTCCGCGCCCCAGGAGTCGAGCTCGAGGACGCGGGAGCCTCCCGGTGGGCGGGCGGTACCGATGCCCCCGCCGGTGCCGTCGGGGTCGTAGACGTGGAGCACGCCGGGCGGGAGGTTGGCGCGGTCGGGACGGTTGCCCCAGCTCACCCAGACGACGGGGACGCCCTGCTCGCGCAGCGCGGGCAGGAGCTCGGCGAGGACGGGGATGGGCGCGCGCGCGGGCGTGACGTCGACGCCGATCCCGGCGAGCCAGCCGTCGGGGTGGCAGAAGTCGTTCTGCATGTCGACGACGAGCACGGCGGTGCGGGCGAGGTCGAGCGTGAGGGTCTGCGGCAGGGCGTCGATGCGCACGGCGTGCTCCGGCGGCGCTGGTCGCCGCAGGTCGACGTGGGTGGGGCTCAGGCCCCACGCGTTCCGGGCGTGCCGTCCGTGCGCGGGCTGCGTCATGGGGTGTCCTTCGTGACGAGGGCGAGCAGGGAGCGGTCCTGGCCCCGGCCGGCGACGAGGCACAGACCGAGGGGAAGAGCGCCGACGCGCGCCGTGGGGACGGAGAGTGCGGGCAGCCCGCCGACGCCCGCGACGCAGGTGAGTCGCAGGGTGCTCGCGCGGGCGGCGTCGATCTCGGCCGGGCCGGCGTCGCGTGGCAGAGCGGGGGTGGAGGAGCTCGGGAGGGCGAGGACGGACCCTGGCGCGAGGAGCGTGTCGAGGAGGTCGCGGGCGGCAGCGATGGTGTCGCGGGCGGTCGCCTCGTCGTGGGCCGAGACGTCGCCGCCGGTGAGGAAGCGGGACTCGACGGCGGGCTCGAACCGGCCGGGGTGGGCGGTGACGAACGCGCCGTGCTCGCGCCACGCCTCGGCCTGCTGGACGGTCCGGAACGCGCCGAACCATGCCTCCACGTGGTCGGTGGTGAGGGCGTCGGTGACCTCGACCGGTGCGCCCGTGCGCAGGGACAGGGCGAGGAGCGCCGCGTCGTGAGCCGCGCGCACGTCGGGCGTCACGAGGTCGAGGAGCGGGGGAGCGACGACGAGGCGCGTCACCGGGACGGTGTCCTGGGGAGGCAGGAGCGCGTGCGCCGCGCCGACGAGGAGGTGTGGTGTCGCAGCGAGGACACCGACCGTGTCGAACGTCGGCGCGAGCCCGACGAGCCCGGTGCGTGGGACGACGTCGTGCGTGGTGCGCAGGCCGTAGAGCCCGCAGTAGGACGCGGGGACGCGGACGGAACCGCCGGTGTCCGTGCCGAGGGCCACGTCGGCGAGGCCGGCGGCGACCGCCGCGGCCGGACCGCTCGTCGAACCGCCGCTGATCCGGCCCGGGGCGGCGACGTTGGGCGGGGTGCCGTAGTGGACGTTGGTCCCGGCGAGCGAGAAGGCCAGCTCGTCCGTGTGCGCGATGCCCGCCAGGGTTGCCCCTGCGCCGACGAGGGCGTCGACCGCCCACGCGTCCTCCTGCTCGACCGGGGCGCCCGCGAGCCAGGCCGGGTTCCCCCCGCCGATGCGCTGACCCGCGACGGCGAAGAGGTCCTTCACGGCGACGCGCGCGCCCGCCAACGCGCCCGCCAACGCGCCCGCCAATGCGCCCGGTGCGGGCGGGGGCGACGGCAGGGCGCCCGGGGCGACCCGCCAGATCGCGGCGAGGTCCGCATCCTCGAGGGGCACGGGCGCCGCTGGCGCAGGGGCCAGGGACACGTGCGCCGTCGTGACGGTCCACTGCCCGCCCGAGCGCTCCCACACCTGGGTCTGGACGCCGGTCCCACCGCCCTCGCGCACGGACTCCGCGACGACGACGGCCGCCTCCGGGGTGATCGTGCGGACGTGCACGCGGGCGAGGCGGCGCTGCGGGACGGGTCCGCGTGCGGCACGGAAGGCCGCGATGGAGTCGTGGCCGACGAGGGTGGTCCCCGTGTCGCTGCGGATGGTCTCCGGACCTGCGGCGAAGAGGGCGTCGAGCTCCGGCACGTCGTCCGTCATGAGAGCGCGCTCGTACCGCCAGAAGGCATCGAGCAGACCGGGCGGGGCGGGAGTGGGGTACATGGGGTCCTCGCTCTGTGGGGCGGGCAGGGGCCGAACCGCGGGGCGGGACGGGACGCGACCGTGGGACACGGGTCGGTGTGGTCGGGCGAGCGGAGGGCTCGCGTGGCGTCCACGCACGCTATCCGTGCGATGTTTCCGGCGCTTTTCCGAAACAGCGAGATCGGTCAGGGCAGGATCTCGCTGCGGGTCCATCCGCCGTCGGGCTGCTTGTCGAACCGTGTCTTGCGTGCGGCGACGTCGAGCCCGACGCCCTCCCACACGTCGACGCGGTCCGGGACGAACGCGATGGTCGTCCACGAGTCCGGCGCCGGGAGGGTCGCCGGATCGCGGGTGGCGTGCTCCGCGACGCTCCGGTCGATCCGCTCGGCGGAGGTCGCGACGTCCGACGCGACACGGCGCTTCGACGTGCCGGGCCCGGCCTCCCGCAGCACGTCGTCGTACGCCCACGCGACGAGCTGCAGCTGGCGCGGGCGGGTCGGGTACGCGGCGCGTGATGTTGCCTCGTCGAGCTCGTGAGCCGTGCCGTGGAGGATGACCTGCCGGGCGAGCGAGGGCCAGAAGAACACCCCGCTCGCGCGGGGGTTCTCCGCGAGGTCGCGCGTCTTGGCCGTCGGCCGGGAGCTGTGGAAGCGGACGTGCTCGTCGTCGATGAGAGTGCTGAGGACGGTCCGGGCGTGCGGGGCGCCCGTGGCGTCGACGGTCGCGAACGTCAGGGTCCGCGGGCTGGGCAGGCCCGCGGACTCGGCATCCTCGGCCCACTGCGCGAGAGTGGTGAGCGGGTTGCCGGTGCGGATCTCGTGCATGGGTCTCCTCGGGGGGAAGGTGTCAGTGAGGGTGCGGAGCGTCGGAGTAGTCCTCGGGGCCGGAGTGGACGACGAGGATGACGCACTCCTGCGGACCCACGCGGCGGTGGCGGTGGCGCACCGAGCCGGGGTAGCCCATGCTCTCCCGCGGGCCGAGGCGGTGGACCTGGGTGTCCGCGTCGTCGTCGCGCGGTGCCAGCTCGATCTCGAGCTCTCCGGAGACCACGTACACGAGCTCGTGCCGTCCGTGGCAGAAGTAGTGCTCGAACGTCGGGGGGACGTTGACGAACTCGGTGACGTCGGCGCCGTCCTCGACGTGGCTGAGCAGGCGCGCGGTCCCGGAGTCCGGGGCGCCCCGCTGGCCGACATCGATGGCGGAGGAGCCCGTCGCTGACGCCGGTGCGGCCTCCGCGAGGAGGGTCTGCTGCGTGGTGCCGAGCGCCCGGGCGATGAGGAAGAGCGACCGCATGGAGGGCCGCGCACGGCCGCGCTCGAGCTGGCTGAGGAACGAGTGGGAGAGCTCGCTCGCCCGCGCGATCTGCACGAGCGTGCTGCCCTGGGCGTGGCGGCGTGCCCGCACGACGCGGCCGAGCCGGAGGTCCGCCTCGGCCTCAGGGGCGGGCGCGCGCGTGGTCACGGACTCGGCGTCCGGGCGGTCCTGGGTGGTCTGGCTCAACGGTCACACATCCGGTTCGCAAGCGTTACGTGGCGGAAACAGCAGGTCTTTAGCGTTCTCGATGTTAGTCACATCAACATTCGCCCGTCGACCCGCCCAGGGCGTCCGGCGAGCCGCACCAGCCCCGGCCCCGGCAGGGGACCGCTGGAAGGACCATCATGGCGACACCGACGCTCAGCGCCGCAGGCACCTCCTGCGCCCGCGCCGACGAGTGGTTCCACGTCGAGGACCTCGGCGACGGCGTCCACCTCATCGCCGAGCCCGGCCACGTCAACACGTTCCTCGTCCTCGGGTCACGACGTGCGCTGCTCTTCGACTCCGGGACGGGGATCGCACCCATCTCCGAGGTCGTCCGCTCGCTCACCGACCTCCCCCTCGTCGTCGTGAACTCCCACGACCACGTGGACCACCGCGGCGGCAACGCCGACCTCGTGGCGCACGCCGAGGA
This sequence comes from Sanguibacter sp. Z6_81, assembly GCF_057180625.1. NCBI lineage: Bacteria > Bacillati > Actinomycetota > Actinomycetes > Micrococcales > Sanguibacteraceae > Sanguibacter > Sanguibacter sp. Z6_81. The sequence continues at coordinate 5,829 of NZ_JBXUFV010000004.1, forward strand.
GCTCGACCTCGTGGGGATCGCGGCGCACATCGCCGGCGCCGAGGGGCACGGAGCCGCGGACCCCGCGTTCCTCGCCTCGTACGGCGCGGCAATGGTCCGGGTCGTCGACCAGTACGACGCCTACGCCGCCCTCGACGAGCAGGCCTTCTACGTGCTGCCCGGGCTCGCCAGGATGCGCCCCATGCCCGACCTCACGGACTGGCACGTCCCGGCGGTCGCACCGACCATCGCGCTCGTCGACGGGGACGTCGTGGACCTCGGTGGCCGCACCTTCCGGGTCCTGCACACCCCGGGTCACAGCGCCGACTCGCTCTGCCTCTTCGAGGACGCCACCGGCATCCTCCTCGCCGGCGACACGATCATCGCCGCCGCGTTCTGGCTGCACAACGGCGGCTCGAGCACCGCGGCGTTCGCGCAGTCCAGCGCCCGCCTCGCCGACCTTCCGCTGCGCCGGATCCTCACCGCCCACAACCTCCTCCCCGAGCGCCCGCCGGCGTACGCCGCGCAGGTCGCGCACGCCGCCGCCGTCGTCCACTCCGGCCACTCCCACGGCACACCCGGCACCGACATGCTCGGGAACCCCGTCGAACGCCACGACGTCGGGGCCGTGACCCTCCTGCTGCCCGCCCCGCACGGGGCATCCATCGCGACCACCGACGAGGACCCCTCATGACCCAGACCATCCTCCCGGCCGCCACGGACGTCGTGAGCCTCGGTGCCCCCGACGCCCCCGCGCACGTGGCCGGGCTCACCGTGTCCGCGCTCCGCGGGGTCCGGCTCCTCGACGGCACCCTCGCCGACGTCCTGCTCGACGCCGGGACCATCTCCGCCGTGCTGCCCGCAGGCACGGCGCACCCGGCGGGCTCCGGACCCGCGACGCCCCCGCCCCCCGGCGCCGTCGAGCTCGACGCGAGCGGGTGGCGCCTCCTGCCCGCCGCATCCGAGCCGCACGCGCACCTCGACAAGGCCCTCAGCGCCGAGCGGGTGGACACCTTCGCCGGGACCGCGCAGAACGACCTCGCCGGTGCCATCGCGCAGTGGCGCGACCTGCTCTCCTCGATCGACGAGGAGGACATCCGCGTGCGGGCCACCCGCGCCGTGGAGCGGTACGTGGCCCGCGGCATCACGAGCATCCGTACCCACGTCGACTTCCCCCTCGTTAGGGACCCCCTGCGCGGGATCCGTGCCCTGCTCGCCGTCCGGGAGGCGCTCGCCGGGGTGCTCACCCTGCAGATCACCGGTCTCGCGAGCAGCGAGACCCCGGACTCCGTCGTCGACGAGGCCGTTGCCCTCGGCCTCGACGTCCTCGGCGGGTGCCCCCACATCTCCCCGGACCCGCACCGGGAGACCAGCCGCGTGCTCGACCTCGCCGATCGCACCGGCCTGCCCGTCGACCTGCACACCGACGAGCAGGTCCCCGCGCACGAGGTCGACATCCTCGACCTCGCCCGCCAGGTCATCGCGCGCGGGCTCGAGCAGCGCGTCACGGCGAGCCACTGCGTGCGCCTCGGCTCGCTGCCGCCCGACGAGCTCCGCCCGGTGCTCGACGTCGTCGCGCGAGCCGGCGTCGGGATCGTCACCCTGCCCATCACCAACCTCTACCTCCAGGGATGGGACGCCACCCACCTCCCGCCGCGCGGGCTCACCGCGGTGCGGGCCATCCTCGACGCCGGCATCCCGCTCGCCGCCGGTGCCGACAACCTCCGGGACCCCTTCAACCCCGTCGGCCGTGCGGACCCGTTCGAGACGACGTCCCTGCTCATCACCGCGGGGCACCTCACCCCGCGCGAAGCCCTGGACGCCGTGACGAGCGGCGCCCGCACCGTCCTCGGCCTGCCGCCGGCCGGCGTCACGCTCACCAGCGGCGTCGGGAACGCCGCCGACCTCCTTCTCGTCCCCGACGTCGACCTCGGTGACGTCCTCGCCGGCGCCACCGACTCGCGCGTCGTCCTGCACGCCGGTCGCGTCCTCGCCGACACCCGGACCGTCCGCACCCTCGCGCTCCAGCCCAGCGGCGGGTCTCCCGCAGCTGCCCCGTCCGTCCGTCCCGCCACAGCCCCAGCAACCGTGAGGTGAGACCCATGACCGCACCGATCGTCGAGGACTCCCGTCCCGCCGCCGCTCCGCCGAGCGAACGCATCCAGCACGTCTCCAAGACCCGCACCCTCGTCATGGAGAACGTGTCCAAGACCTTCAGCACCGGGACCGTCGCCCTCACGGGGGTGGACCTGCAGGTCAACGCCGGTGACTTCGTGTCCGTCGTCGGACCGTCCGGCTGCGGCAAGTCGACGCTGCTGCGCCTGGCCTCCGGGCTCGACGACGCGACGTCCGGCTCCGTCGAGGTGAACACCGACTCGACGAGCTACGTCTTCCAGGACCCGACCCTGCTCCAGTGGCGTACCGCGCTGCGCAACGTCGAGCTCATCGGGGAGCTGCGCAGCGTCTCCAAGCTCGACCGGCGCCGCGCCGCCATGGAGGCGCTCGAGCTCGTCGGGCTCGGCGGGTTCGAGAAGCAGTACCCCCGCCAGCTGTCGGGCGGCATGCGGATGCGGGTGTCCCTCGCGCGGGCGCTCGTCGCCGAGCCGGACCTCTTCCTCTTCGACGAACCGTTCGGTGCCCTCGACGAGATCACCCGGCTCAACATGCAGACCGAGCTGCAGCGGCTCTTCTCGCTCAAGCAGTTCGCCGGCCTGTTCATCACCCACTCCGTCTCCGAGGCCGTGTACCTCAGCACCCGCGTCATCGTCATGAGCGGTCGCCCCGGCACCGTCGTCGCGGACCTGCCCGTCCCGTTCAGCTACCCCCGTCCCCCCGAGCTCCGGTTCGACGCCGCGTTCGCCGAGCTGGCCGGCCAGGTCTCGGCAGCCCTGGAAGGAGACCACCGATGAGCACCGACACCACCGCCGCAGAGCTGTCCGAGCCGGGCGCACGTCCCGTGACACCCGGGACCCCGGAACCCCAGGGGCGTCCGGTGGCGCAACCGGCCGACGAGGCAGCGGAACCTGCTGCCACCACGACGAGTGCGAGCACGACGCCCGCGACGCCCGCTACCCCGCCGCCCACCAGCGCGACGACCCCGACGCGGGGCGCGGCGGCACCCGCCCGGATGATTGCCGCCGTCACGAAGGTCGCATCGACCGCCTGGCCGATCCTCCTGGCCGCCGTGTCGGCGCTCGCCCTGTGGTACTTCGTCTCCTACGTCGTCATCCCCGAGGGGCGCCGCTTCCTCCTGCCGCCGCCGCACCAGGTCCTCACGGAGTCGGTGCTCGAGTGGAGCAAGGTCCAGCCGATGCTCGAGGCGCTCGCACTCACCTCCCGTGTCGCGCTCACCGGGCTCGCGATCGCCGTCGTGCTCGGCATCTCGCAGGCGATCCTCATGAGCCAGGCCGGCTGGATCGAGAAGTCCCTCTACCCCTACGCCGTCGTCATGCAGACGATCCCGATCCTCGCCCTCGTGCCCCTCATCGGGTTGTGGTTCGGCTTCGGCTTCACCTCGAGGGTCATCGTGTGCGTGATCATCGCGTTGTTCCCGATGATCTCCAACACCCTCTTCGGGCTGCACTCCGCCGACGCCGCGGCCCACGACCTGCTCACCCTCAACAAGGCCACCCGTGCCCAACGGCTGTGGAAGCTGCAGCTCCCCGCGGCGGTCCCGTCGATCTTCGCAGGGCTGAAGATCTCCGCCGGCCTGGCCGTCGTCGGCGCGATCGTCGGCGACATGTTCTTCCGCCAGGGCGCACCCGGCATCGGCAGCCTGCTCGACGTCTACCGCGCCCGGGTGGAGTCAGAGAACCTCCTCACCGCCATCGGGATCGCCAGCCTCTTCGGCGTCCTCGTGTTCGCGTTCTTCACCATCGCGGACAAGGTCGTCATGACGAAGTGGTACGGCGTGCGCCGCTAGGCCGCTCCCGCGCTCACTGACGTCCCCCACCCTCCCCACCCCACGCCCGACCGCTCTCACCCCCCAAGGAGCCACCATGAACCGCCCCCACACCCTCCGGACCCTCGGCGCCACCCTCACCCTGTTCTCGCTCGTCACGCTCACAGCGTGCTCGGGCGAGGACGAGGCGAAGTCCGCCGAGCTGGACGTCGAGGCGGCCGAGGCCGGCTCCGACCTCGACCTCTCGGACGTCTGCCCCGCGACGGTCGTCATGCAGCAGGACTGGGAGCCGGAGGCCGAGCACTCGGGCATGTACTCGCTCGTCGGGTCCGACTACTCGATCGACACCGACAAGAAGCGCGTCTCCGGGTCGCTCGTCGCCCAGGGCGTCGACACCGGCGTCGACATCGAGGTGCGCCCCGGCGGGGCCGCGATCAGCTACCAGTCGGTCGCGTCCCAGATGTACGTCGACACCGACATCATGCTCGGTGCCGCCACCACCGACGCCGGGATCGCAGCGTCCAAGGAGCAGCCCCTCACCGCCGTCATCGCACAGCTGAACATGAGCCCGCAGATCGTCATGTGGGACCCCGAGTCCTACCCGGACGCGACGACCATCAAGGAGATCGCCGACGACGGTGCGACCGTCGTCGTCGCGGGCGGGGGCAGCAACCTCGGCGCGATGCTCTCCGGGAACGGAACGGTCCCCGCCGACCAGATCGACCCGAGCTACAACGGGGACCCCTCGCGCTTCGTCGGTGACCCGACCATCGCCCAGCAGGGCTTCGCGACGGCCGAGCCGTACATCTACGAGAACGAGATCTCGGCGTGGAGCAAGCCCGTCGCCTACCAGCTCGCGTCCGAGGTCGGCTACACCGTGTACCCCGAGCCGCTCGCGGTCCGCACCGGCGATCTCGAGGAGCTGCGCCCCTGCCTCACCAAGCTCGTGCCCATCCTCCAGCAGGCGCAGATCGACTACCTCGAGGACCCGGAGAGCACGAACGCCCTCATCGTCGAGCTCGTCGAGAAGTACAACACCGGCTGGGTGTACTCCAAGGACGTCGCCGACTTCTCGCACCAGGCGATGATCGACCTCGGCATCATCCAGACCGACACGTCCGGGATCTTCGGTGGCATGGACGAGACCCGCATCCAGGGCGTCATCGACTCCTTCGGCCCGATCCTCGAGGCGGGCGGCGCGGAGCTCAAGGACGGGCTCGTCCCGGCGGACCTCTTCACCAACGAGTTCCTCGACACGTCCATCACCTTCGAGTGACGCACCGCACCCACCGGACCTCCGAACGACAGGACTGACATGACTCTCACCCCCGAGAGGGCTGCCGCCTTCGTCGAGCTCGCCACGCGCGAGCTCGGCGAGGGCGTGGTCAGCACCGACCCCGCACTCATCCTCAAGTGCTCCTCCGACTGGTCGAGGATGTCCCCGATCCTCCAGGAGAAGCTCCCCCCGGGTCGCTTCCCGGCCGACCTCGTCGTGCGGCCCACGACGTCCGAGCAGGTCCCCGCCTTCCTCAAGCTCGCCTATGAGCACGACATCCCGGTCGTGCCCCGCGGTGCGGGCACCGGCAACTACGGCCAGGCGACACCGTTCACCGGCGGTGCGATCCTCGACCTGCGCGGGCTGGACGCGATCCTCGAGGTGGGCGACGGCTACGTCGTCGCCCAGGCGGGCGCCAAGCTCACCGCGGTCGACGAGGCCGTCCGCGCCTCCGGGCAGGACCTGTGGATGTTCCCGTCGACGAAGGGCTCCACGGTCGGCGGGTTCATCGCCGGGGGGAGCGCGGGCGCCGGCTCCATCGAGTTCGGCACGACGGCCGACGGGTTCGTCGCCGCCATGACCATCGCCCCGTGCGACGGGAGCGGGACGACGTTCCACGTGGAGGGCGCCGACACCATCCCGTACGTGCACACGTACGGGGTGACCGGGGTCGCCACGGAGATCACGCTGCGCACGAGCCCGGCCCGCGAGTGGGTCGCGATGTACGCGTCGTTCGTCGACTACCGGCAGGCGCTCGCGGTGCACCGGGCGCTGCCCGGCCTGTCGGTCCTGCCGCGGCTCGCGTCGCTCGACGAGCCCGGGCTCGTCGCGACGCTCCCGGCGGCGCTCCCGCTCGACGCGACCCGCTCGAGCCTGCGGATCATCCTCGAGGCGTCGACGGTCGAGGAGGCCACGGCACTCGTCGTCGCCGGCGGCGGCGAGGTCGTCGCGACGTACGACGACTACGCCGAGTGCGACCGCCTGTCCTCCATGTCCTACAACCACCCCGTGTACTTCCTCCAGCAGTCCGGGTACCCGTGCTTCCACCTGGAGGTCGGTGGGCTGCCCCTGTGGGACGAGCCCGAGCTCGTCCGGACGGTGTACCCGCGGTCGATGATCCACATGGAGCTGCGGGTCGAGGCGCCCATGGCCATGTACGTGGCGGACTACGAGTCCGAGGAGCAGGTCCTCGCCGGCTACCCCGTGCTCGACGACCTGGGCATCGGCTTCCACAGCCCGCACCAGTGGATGGTCGACAGGCACGTCGCCGAGGCGCTCGTCACCGCACCGAAGACCGACCCCAAGGGCCTGCTCAACCAGGGCAAGCTCGACCGCGACGGTGCCGTGCCCCCGCCGGCCGACACCAGGAACGAGGTGCTCATTGCCCGCACAGCCGTACGCTCCTAGCTTCATCGACCTCACCTATGAGGAGGTCGCCGCACTCCCGGCGGACACGGTGGCGGTCCTGCCGCTCGGGGCCATCGAGCAGCACGGGGCGCACCTGCCCGTCTCGACCGACTACCTCGTCGCGACGAGCGTGGCCCAGGGGGCGGTCGCGACCGTCGCCGAGGCGGGCGCCGCGAGCGTCGTGCTCCTGCCCGGGCTCGCGTACACGAAGTCCGACGAGCACCACTGGGCACCGGGCACCATCTGGTTGTCGTGGGAGACGCTCATGAACACGCTCATCGACATCGGCCGCTCCCTCGCCACGACGCCGGTCAAGCGGCTGATGTTCATCAACGGGCACGGCGGCAACTCCGCGCTCGGGCAGGTGGCGTGCCGCGAGCTGCACCGGCGGTTCGGGCTCATGACGTTCTTCGCGCATCCCTCGATGCCCAAGGACCAGGGCGGGTCGAGCAGCACCGACGTGGAGAACGGGTTCGGGATCCACGGGGGTCACGGCGAGACGTCGATGATCCTCCACCTGCGGCCCGAGCTCGTGCACATGGACCGGGCCACCCGGCAGGTGCCCGACGCCATGGCGGCCTACGAGCACATCGGGTTCGGCAAGGCCGTGAGCTTCGGCTGGACGTCGGACGACTTCGGTCCCGGTGGCGTCATCGGCGACCCGACGGGGGCGACGGCGGACATCGGCAAGGTCCTGTTCGAGGCGGCCGTGCAGCGGTGCGCCGCGGCGATCACGGAAGCCAGCCACTTCCGCATCGGCTGAGCCGGGCGACGGGCGTGCACCAGGGGTGCACGCCCGTCGGCGTGCGGGGGAGGCTCTCGCCGGATGGTGGTCGGCACGGGCGGGCCACCTGCGGCGGCGGTCACCGCCCGGCGGGCACCGGGACGAGCTCGGCCTCGGGCATCCGGGGCCCGGGCCCGGACGAGGCGAGCGCGGGGTCCTCCTGGCGACTCTCCCGTGCCTGGCGCACCCGGGAGACGAGGCGGTCCGCGACGATCCCGAGCGTCACGCCCCCGACGACGCCGACGACGACGGCGAGCACCGGTCGTCCGGAGAGCCAGGCCCCCGCCCCGACGCCGATGAGCGTGAAGTACACCGCCCAGGCGACCGTCCCGAGGGCGGACAGGAGGACGAACTGCCGGCGGGGGTACCCGAAGGCGCCTGCGGTGAGGTTCACCGCGACCCTGCCGACCGGCACGAAGCGCGCCCCGACGATGATCGTCGCTCCCCGCGCGGTGAGCTGCGCCTCCGCGCGGTCGAGCGCGCGCTGGGTCCGCGCGCCGCGCAGCACCCGTGTGCCGCGCAGGTCGATGCGCCGCCCGAGGGTGTAGGCGAGCTGGTCGCCCGTGAACGCGCCGGCGGCGGCGACGAGGGTCACGAGCCACAGGGCCGGCTGTCCTGCCGACGTCGTGAGGGCCGCCAGGGCGATGACGAGCGACTCGCTCGGGACGGGCGGCAGGAGGCCGTCGAGTGCAGCGAAGAGATACATCGCGAGATACACGGCGGGCGACGCCGCGAGCGTGAGCACCCAGTCCTCGAGCACCTCCACCACCCCCGCCCCTCGTGCCGCCGCGGGGTTCCTCCCCGCACCGTCGACACTACGAGGCCGCCACCGCCGGACACATCAGGGATCACCCTGGCCGGACCCCGGTCCCGTACCCCACCCAGGGCTGAGGTGCGGGCGGCCCGGGCTCCGTCCTGCTGGGGAGGTGGACGGGGACGTCAGGGCAGCAGCAGCTCCGCGAGGTCCGCCTTACGGATGACCCCGTGGACGCCGCTCACCCGGTCGACGACCTGCGACACCGCGAAGTTGCCGGCCGCTGAGAGGTAGGCGTAGGCGTGCGCCGGGTGCATGCCGGCGTCGACGAGCAGCCCGACGGCCGCCCGGGTCGCACTGCGCATCGCCTCGGCGAGGTCGACGTCGAGGCCGATCGGCACGAGGAGCTCCGGGGTCTCGCCCCACAGCGGACGTGCGGCGGCGAACGACTCCCGCGGGACGACGTCGAACCGGAGGTGGGCCTGGAGGGGGGCCTCGAACGCGGTGAGCGCGACCTCGCCGTCGCCCTGCGCGTAGTGCGGGTCGCCGACGTACGCGAGGGCGCCGTCGACCTGGACGGGCAGGTGCAGGGTCGAGCCGACACCGAGGAGTGAGACGTCGAGGTTCCCGCCGTGCGGGCCGGGCGGCACGGAGTGCGCGCGCTCGGACCCGGCGACGGCGACGCCCATGGTGCCGAGGAACGGGTTGAGCGGGAAGCGCACGCGGCGCTGGTCGTCCGGGCCCGCGGACATCGACCCGTAGAGCTGCCCGCCGGGAACCGGCTCGTCGACCGTGCAGAGGATCGAGACGGTGTCCGTCGAGCCGCCGAGCGGGAACTCGGCAGGCAGGGCCCCGCGCCCGTGCCGGTTGGAGACGATCCCGTACCCGGCGCGCAGCCGGAGGTCGAGCACCGTGATGGACAGGACGTCCCCGACGCGTGCGCCGCGCACCCGGATCGGGCCGGTGACGACGTGCGGACCGTCGACCTCCGGGTCGTGGGGCACCTCGGCCGCGACGCGCACGGCGTCCGGCAGCACGTCGGCGCTGCGGATGCCCCGAGCGCCGAAGAACGTGACCGGGTCGCGGCCCTGGTCCTCGAGGATGCCCTCGTGGCTCACGGTGTCGATCCATACGCTGTCCCCGGCGTCGACGGACAGCACCGCCGCGTCGTCGGCGCAGGGCAGCCTGCCCCACAGGACGGAGGCCGGCGTGGCGGGCAGGTACCCCGCGGCGCCCGGCGCGGCGCCGGTCGCCGGGCCCGGCCTGCTCAGGCTCCGCGCCGCGGGGTGCCCGCCGGTGCTCACGCGAGCGAGCTCACGAGGACCCCGAGGTCCTCGCGCGTGAGGGGGGTGGGCGTGCCGTCGGTGACGAGCTTGGCGAACCCTCCGTCGTTCGCCATGACCGTGATCGTGTAGAGACGCTCGGTGGCGGACGTGTTGAGGATCCGGTGCTCGGAACCGGGCTGCAGGATGAGGACGTCGCCGGCGGTCAGCGGCAGCTGGGCGTCGTCGCTGTGAGCCTCGGCCTCGCCCTTGAGGACGATGAAGATCTCGGCGGAGTCCTCGTGGGAGTTGAGGGGCTGGGCGCCGCCGGGCTCCCAGATCTCGAGGAACACGCTCGCGTTCGTCCCGTGCTGGGGTCCGGCGAGCTCGGCGAGCCGGACCGTGTCGTCGGGGGAGATGAGGAACCCGGGGATGTCGGTGAGCTTGCGGACGATGGGTGCGGCGCCGGTCATGGTGGTCCTTCCGGTGGTGGGGTGGCTGCGTGGTGCGTGCTGCGTGGTGCGTGGTGGGTGGTGCGTCGTGCAGGTGCGCGGCGTCGTGCGTCAGCGCAGGGGCAGCGGGTGGAACCCGCGGTCGAGGTAGCCGAGGCCGTGCGTCGCGTCGACCGCGGGCAGGTGCACGGCCTCGACGGCACCGAGGACGATGACGTGGTCCCCGGCGGGGATGACCTCGGTGATGGTGCACTCGACGGCCCGCACGCAGTCGTCGGGCAGCCACGGCAGGCCACGGGGCGTCGTGGCGCGGGCGATGGCCCCGACGGGCGGCGCGAACTTGTCCGCGGTCCTGCTCGCAAAGCTCGCTGCGACGTGGGCCGAGTCGCCGGCCAGGACGTTCGCGACGAAGGCGCCGGTCGCGAGGAGGGCGGGCAGCGTGCGGGAGGTCGTGTCGACGCACACACCGAAGAGTGGTGGGGTCATGGACACGCTGAAGCCGGTGGTGACGGTGAGGCCGGTGGGCGTGTGCCCGTCGGTGGTCGTGATGACGCACACGCCGCCGGCGAGCCGGGCCATGGCGTCGCGGAAGGCGGGGCGGACGTCGGTCTGCTGTGGCTCTGGGAGGGAGGCCGGTGCCATCGGCGCGGTCACGTCGTGCACTGCGGGGGAGTGGGCGAGCGCTGTCACGTGAACCTCCTCGGGGTCGTGATGGCGCGGAACGGATGTTGATGCCATCAACATTCACGGTAGACGCGGAATGTTTCGCCGAGATGACCCGCCCCCGTTTCGAGCACGTAAACCTTTGCGCCTCCCTGTGTAAGACGGCGCTGGACGGACCCCGGGCGACCGTAGGGTCGCAGAGCCGTCACCGCGAGCCCCCTACGCGACACAGCGACCTCAGCGGGGACGGAGCCAGGAGTCACCATGACCACACCACCCGGCACGACAGGTCCCGACGCGGCGACGGCGACCCGGCTCACCGTCGTCAACGCTCTCCTCCTGCCCATGGCCGACCCCGCACCCGGCGAACCCGACTGCTTCCTCGGGTGGCTCACCGTCGGGACCGACGGCCGCATCACCGGCATCGGCCCCGGCGAGCCGCCAGCCCCCGGCCCGGACCGCGCCGACGACGCAGAGGTGCTCGACGCCGGTGGCGCGATGGTCGGGCCGGGTTTCGTCTCCGCGCACAGCCACCTGTTCACGTCCGGGATGCGCGGACTCTCGCACTCCCAGACCCTCTACCCCTGGGTGCGCTCAAACGCCGAGCTGCTCCTCGGCGGCGGCGCCGAGGACATGTACTGGTTCACGCTGCACGGCAGCATCGACTTCCTCAACAACGGCATCACGTCCGCCTACAACTTCACGCACTCCCGGGTCTCGTGGCTCTACGACGCCGCGGCCGGGCACAACGAGCCGGCACGGATCAACGGCACCGACTACGTGACCCGGCAGTTCGACGGTGCCGTGGACGCCGGGCTCCGCGTCGTCCACAGCTTCCGGCTCGACGACGAGGCGTTCACCGAGCCCGAGACGCTCGACACCTTCGCGGAGCTCGTCCGCGCGAGCGAGGGCCGCACGCCGGCCGACCAGCTCCTCGGCACGTCCATCATGGGGTCCGTGCAGTGGTCGAGCACGCCCCGCACCGCCCAGCTCGAGGCGCAGATGATGCGCGAGCACGGCGTGTCCAACCAGGCGCACTTCGTGGAGACCGCCGAGGGCATCGCCTTCCAGCAGTCCAAGTTCGGGTGGTACGACGACGCCGGGGCGCTCGGCCCCGACTTCCTCTTCGGCCACTTCGTCCACCCCACCGACGCCATGGTCGAGCGGGCCGTCGCGGCCGGCTGCTCCATGGTGTGGCAACCCACCTCGAACGGGCGCCTGGGGTCGGGCATCGCCGACGTCGTCCGCTTCCGCGACCTCGGCATGCCCATCGGGATGGGGCTCGACGACCAGTCGTGCACCGACATCTCCGACCCCTTCCAGAACATGCGCATCGGCATGTACACGACGCGCGCCGTGCACTCCGACGCGTCGATCATGACGCCCCGGGAGGTGCTGCGGATGCACACGCTCGGGTCCGCCGAGGTCCTCGGCGTCGCCGACCGCATCGGCAGCCTCGAGGTCGGGAAGATGGCGGACTTCCTCGTCGTCGACCACCGGCGCCCCGACACCGGACCGGTGTGGGACGTCGTCGCGACCTACGTCATGGCGTGCGGGCTGCGCAACCTCCAGCACGTGTACGTCGGCGGGGTCCGCATGAGCACCGACGGCGTCGCGGCGTCACCCCTGGCCCGCGAGGTCGATGCCGAGCTCCTCGACCGCACCCTCGCCGCGGCCCGCCGTCAGGGCATGGCGCTCGCGGACGTCCGGGCCGCCGCCGCACCGCAGGAGGTGGCACCCGCACCCCGGTGACGACGGCGTGACGACGGCGTGACGACCGCGGTGACGACGGCCGCGTCGTCACCGCGGACGCCCACCTTGCAGGGTTAGAGTTCCTTCACCACGCCTTGCCGAAGGAGCTCCCCGATGTCGATGCCGGCTCCACCCCAGCAGCACGCGTCGCCGCAACCGTTCTCACCGCTCGGGGGGTGCACCCCGGCCGCGCCGGGACGCCGCGCGGGCGCAGCGGCGCTCGACGGGGTCCTGTCCGGGCTCCCGGCCGGTCTCGCGAGCGGCGCCCTCCAGGTGGGCCTCCTCCAGGACTCCACGGCCCTCGTCGTCGTCGGAGCGGTCCTCACGCTCGCCTGGCTCGTCGGCTACCTCCTCGTGGCGGTGCAGTTCGCGCGCACGGGTGTGAGCCCGGGGAAGAAGGCCATGGGCCTGCGGCTGGTCGACGCACGCACCGGCCGGGCACCGGGCATCGGACCGGCGTGGTCGCGCGCCATCCTCGCGAGCCTCGGTGGCGCGGTCGTCGTCGGGTTCGTCGTCGCCGTCGTCCAGATCCTGCAGAACCGTACCGGGGAGCGGCGGGCGTGGTACGACACGACGACGAACCTCGTGCTGCTCGACGTCGTCGCCGGCCGGGACCCGGTGGCCTCGCAGCAGGCCGCCGCGGCTGCCACGCCGGCGCCGCAGGCAGCGCCGGCCGCGCCGGTGATGGCGGCGACACCGACGCTCGTGACGATGGACGGCGCACCGCTGCACCCGCCGGTGCCCCCACCCCCACCCGCTGCGGCGCCCGCGGACGAGGACCCGGCCGACGACGACGTCGAGTCGACGGTCGTGACGATCGAGGTCGGCGCCGACGCCACCGGGACGCCCGGCATCGTCGTGGCGACGCTCACCTTCGACTCCGGCGCTGTCGAGGAGGTCAGCGGGCGCGGCGTCGTGGGGCGCAAGCCGCACCTGACGAAGGGTGCGGAGACCGGGACGGCGATCGTCGTCGAGGACGAGACCCGCACCGTGTCCAAGACGCACCTCGAGTTCGAGGTGCAGCGCACCGGCCTGCTCGTCACCGACCTGTGGACGACGAACGGCTCGGCCATCACCGACGTCCACGGGGCACGCAGCGCCCTCGAGCCCGGTCAGCCGACGCTCGCCGCCTACGGCTCCACGGTCACGGTCGGGGACCACTGGTTCACGGTCGACCGGGTGCTGTCGCCGCAGGAGGAGTACGAGGACGCCGGCGACACCGTCCTGCGAGGCCCCCGATGACCCAGCAGCACTCCCCGGTCGTCGCGCGATGGGGTGCGGCGACCGACCGCGGCGCCGTGCGCCGCCACAACGAGGACGCCCTGCTCGCCGCTCCGCCGTTCTTCCTCGTGGCCGACGGGATGGGCGGGCACGACGCCGGGGACGTCGCGTCCGCGATGGTCGTCGACTCGTTCGCCCAGTACGTGGAGCAGACGAGCGTCTCCGAGCTGGACGTACGGACCGCGATCCTGCGGGCCCGCGAGGCCATCGTCGAGTTCTTCCGGCCGTCGGGGATGTCCGGCGGCTCGACGCTCACCGGGGTCGCGGTGAGCACCATCGGCGACGAACCCGCCCTCGTCGTGGTGAACATCGGCGACTCCCGGACGTACCGGTTCAGGGAGGGACGCCTCGAGCAGCTGAGCAAGGACCACTCGACCGTCCAGGAGCTCATCGACGCCGGGCAGATCCTGCCGCAGGACGCCCGCACGCACCCGCAGCGCAACGTCATCACGCGAGCCATCAGCCCGACGGCCGACTCCGAGGCGGACGTGTGGTCCATCCCCGTGGCGGCGGGGGACCGTTTCCTCGCCTGCTCCGACGGGCTCACGGGGGAGCTCGTCGACGACGAGATCCGCGCGATCCTCGCCGAGTGCCCCGACCCCCAGGCGGCAGCGAGCCGGCTCGTCGCCGGTGCGCTCGCCGAGCGGGGCCGGGACAACATCACCGCGGTGGTCGTCGACGTCCTGCGGGTGACGCGGCCGGTGGCAGCCGGTGCCGAGGCCTACCTCCGAGGACCCGGGGGGCTCGCAGAACGACTGGGAGCGTCGTCGGACATCGACGACCTCGAGGACACGATCCCCACCCGTCGCTGAACCGCCTCGACCGGCGGGTCGCTCGGGGACACCGGCTCGTCGGGCTGGTCGGGCTCGACGGGGTCGAGCGGGAGGGGCCGTGTCGGCCGGGTGGCCAGGACGATGCACCCGGCGAGGGCGACGACGACGGCCGCGATGCTGGCGAGCTCCCAGCCGTCGCGCACGGCGTCCCCCAGCAGCCAGACGCCGACGGCGCCCGGGATGGCGACCTGGACGACGTTGACCATCGCCCGGGCCGGCCCGACGGTCCCGCGCTCCACGGCGCGCGAGAACGTGATGCTGCTGAGGATCCCGAACCCGATGGTCAGCCACGCGGTCGGGGTGAGGAAGAAGTCGGCCCAGCTGCCGCCGTGCGCCGCTCGCCCGCACATCGCCAGGCCCGCTGACGCGAGGCCGCTGAGCAGCGCCTGGACGGGGGCGCTCCCGCGCCGGTACGTGAGGGCCGTCGCGGCCACGAGGGCGAGGAGCAGAGCCAGCATCGCCATGCCGAACCAGCTGGGCGGTGCGGAGCGGGACTGGATCCCCGTGCCGAGCGCGAGGACGACGAGCCCACCCATCACCACGGAGGCGGCGACCCGGTCGATGGGGCGCAGGCGCGTGCCGAACACGAACCGGTCGAGCAGCACCGTGATGACGAGCGACGCCGAGAGGACGGTCTGCACCGTCAGCAACGGCAGGTAGCGGAGCGCGACGAGCGAGAAACCCCAGGCCACGAGCGTGATGACGGACCCGACGGCGTAGGTGGGCTGCGCGAGGACACGGAGCCCGGCCGCCTTGTTCGACGCCATCGCCTGCACGACAGAGCCGCCGCCATAGCCTGCGGCGGCAGCGAGGGCTGCGAGCATCGAGATGGACATCGGTCGCATTCTCTCAGGTGGACCTGAGAAGAGGCCTGCGGGTGAGGTTCGCCGCGGGTGAACCTGTCACGCGAGGTCGAGCGTCGCGACCTGGGCGAGGAGGGCGTCGATGACGGCGAGCACCGCGGCGGAGGGCTCGTGCCGGTTGGAGCGGTGCCGCGCGACGATGCGACGCATGCCGAGGCCCCCGATCGTGACGACGTCGACGCCCGTGAGGTCGGTGCCCGCGAGAGCGAGAGCGGGGAGGAGGGCGACGCCCTGTCCCGCGGCGACGAGGGCGATGGCCACCTCGTAGTTGTAGTAGCTGTGGCGTGCGGCCCGCGCGGTGCCGGTGGACCCGACGACGCGTGCGAGGGCGCGGGAGGCGGCCGTGCTCGCGTCGGCTCCGATCCACACGGCGTCCACGAGGTCCTGCAGGCTCGTGGGTGTGGCCATCGTCGTGGGGACCGCGAGCCGCCACGGCTCGTCGACGAGGGGCACCTCGCGGAAGCCCCGGGGGACGGGGCGGTCGGTCGCGACGTCCTGCTCGAGGACGACGAGGTCGAGGTCGCCGCTGCGCAGACGGCGGAGGGCGTCGTCGGACTCGACCTCGTGGAGGGTGACCTCGATCCCCGGGGCCGTCTCGGCGAGCGTGGCGAGCATCGGTGCGGCGACGGCGCGGGTGACGGTCTGGAAGGAGCCGACGGCCACCCGACCGCTGACGTGCGGGCCGAGGGTCGCGATCTGCTTGCGCGCCTCGACGAGCTCGGACTCGATGCGCTCGGCGGCCTCGGCGAGCATCGCCCCGACGGCGGTGAGGGTCACGCCGCGCGGTCCGCGGTGCAGCACGGGGACGCCTTCCTCGGCCTCGAGCTTGGCGATCTGCTGGGAGACGGCTGACGGGGTCAGATGCAGAAGGTCCGCTGCCGCAACCACGCCCCCGGCCCGGTGGACGGCAAGGAGCACGGCAAGCCTTCTCGGGTCCAAGGTCATGTAGCCACGCTACATGCCGCGTGGAGTTTCATTCGATTGTGCTAAACGCAAAAGAGGCCCACCATTGGCGTGTCAGACCCTTCCGGGAGCCCGCCGGTGGCACGGCCTGATCCCACCCACACCCCCTTTCTGGAGCACTGCCATGTCCGATCTCGCCTCGCTCACCCTCACTGCCATCGGCTGGATCGGCGCGCTCGCCGCCGTCACCGCGTACGGGCTCGTCACCGCGAAGCGCATCGACTCGGACTCGTGGACCTTCCAGGGCCTCAACATCGTCGGCGCCGGCCTGCTCTCCGTCAGCGCGTCCGTGTACGGCGCCTGGCCGTCCGCGGTCGTCAACGTCGTCTGGGTGGGGATCGGACTCTTCGCGCTCCGTGCCCTGGTCCAGCACCACAAGGGGTGCGTCGCCGCGTAGGTGGAGTGCCCGTGCGTACTGTGACCGCATGAGCATCCAGCGAGTGTCGAGCGGCGAGCTCACGGCGCCGTGGCGCGCCGTCGAGCAGCGTGCCAGTCTCGTCGTCGGAGTCATCGCCCTCGGGATGCTCGTCACGGGCGCGATCGGTGCCAGCGTGCCGGTCTGGTCCTCGGTGGGGTCCTTGCGTCTCGCCGCCAGCTCCTACCGCCGCGGGACCGGGTCGACGCTCGCGTGGGACGTCGCCGCGGACAGCGCCTGGTGCGTCGGGCTCCTCGTCCTCGGTCCTCCGGCGTGTGCCGCCCTCCTGGGCTGGGCGCGGTCCCGACGCAGGCTCTCCCGGGCGGTCGACGCCCTGGCCGCACCGGCCACGGCCCTGCCTGCCGGGGGCCGTCTCTCGGACGCCCAGCGCAGGGCGCGGGAGCGTGGGCAGCAGGAGGAGCGCGCGAGGCGGCTGCGCCACTACGCCCAGCAGCACCGCCCGAGGGCGAGCGTGTGGACGGTCCTCGGTGGGGCGTTCGCGGTCCTCGGCGGGACGTGGGCAGCCTGTGCCGTCGTGCTCGCCGCGGCGGGAGCCACCACGACCCCCGTCGGTGCGTTCGTCGCCGTGTACTCCTGGCTCCTCGCGGGGGCGGGGTACGTGCTCGGCGCCGCGCTCGTCGCCGCCCTCGGCTCGCTGCGACGGGCGGTCCGCAGGGAGCGAGAGGGTTGAGCCATGTCCACTGACGGTTCATGCCCCCGCTTGCGCCGGACGCGCCCCCTGCGTCACCGGCGCGTCGTGCCCGCAGAGCTACCAGGTCGTTGTGGCTAGCCCCGACCGACACTGAGCACGACCAAGCCCGGTACCTACAGGCACGCTCGATCACGCGGCTGCAGAACTCGCGGACCTGTTCGACCCGATGAGCGTCCGCGAGGCATGGCGGCGCCTGCGCGACGTCCCCGCGGCCACCGAAGCCGCCTGCTGGGTACACACCGACCTGTCCGCGGAGAACCTCCTCGCTCACCCCGACGGCCGGCTGGCCGGAGTGATCGACTTCGGCGGCGCCGGTGTCGGCGACCGGTCCGTGGACCTGCTCTACGCGTGGAGCATCTTCGACGCCTCTGCGCGCGAGGCGCTCCAGGTCGCATCGGCAGCGGATGACGAAACGTGGACCGTGCCCGCGCGTGGGCGTTCGTCGGCCCGGGCCTGCTCACCATCGCCCACTATCGGCACACCATGCCCCGGCGAACGGAGCGCCTCACCGCGATGGTCGAGACGATCGCAGCCGAGGTAGACGTCCAGCTCCGCTGGCAGCGGAAAGATTGAGTCTGGTGCGCTCAAGTTTCGGTGCTCCGCTTGCATGCGGGACGTCCCGGGTGCAGACTTGAGTCGAACAGACTCAATGACGCCGGACGGAGCACTCGTCCGGCAAGGCCGTCCCCCGCGGCACCCGCGAGACGCCCGCAACGAAAGGCATCACTGACATGGCACGTGCAGTCGGCATCGACCTCGGTACCACCAACTCCGTCGTCTCCGTCCTCGAGGGTGGTGAACCCACCGTCATCGCGAACGCCGAGGGCGCCCGGACCACACCGTCCGTCGTCGCGTTCTCCAAGACCGGTGACGTCCTCGTCGGCGAGATCGCCAAGCGCCAGGCCGTGACGAACGTGGACCGCACCATCAGCTCGGTGAAGCGCCACATCGGCACGGACTGGTCGGTCACGATCGACGACAAGAAGTACACGGCGCAGGAGATCAGCGCCCGCATCCTCGGCAAGCTCAAGCGCGACGCCGAGGAGTACCTGGGCGAGCCCGTCACCGACGCGGTCATCACCGTGCCCGCGTACTTCAACGACGCCGAGCGCCAGGCCACGAAGGACGCCGGCCAGATCGCCGGGCTCAACGTCCTGCGCATCGTCAACGAGCCCACCGCTGCCGCGCTCGCGTACGGCCTCGAGAAGGGCAAGGAGGACGAGCTCATCCTCGTCTTCGACCTCGGTGGCGGGACGTTCGACGTGTCCCTGCTCGAGGTCGGCAAGGACGAGGACGACTTCTCGACGATCCAGGTCCGCGCAACCTCCGGCGACAACCGCCTCGGTGGCGACGACTGGGACAACCGGATCGTCGAGCACCTCATCAAGGAGGTCAAGAACTCCTCCGGTGTCGACCTGTCCAAGGACAAGATCGCGCTCCAGCGTCTGCGCGAGGCTGCTGAGCAGGCCAAGAAGGAGCTCTCCTCCGCGACGAGCACGAACATCTCGATGCAGTACCTGTCGATGAGCGAGAACGGGCCCATCCACCTGGACTCCAAGCTCACCCGCGCCCAGTTCCAGCAGATGACGCAGGACCTCATCGACCGGACGAAGGCGCCGTTCCACTCTGTCATCCGCGACGCAGGCATCTCCCTCGGCGACATCGACCACGTCGTGCTCGTCGGTGGATCGACCCGCATGCCGGCCGTCACCGAGCTCGTCAAGGAGCTCACGGGCGGCAAGGAGCCCAACAAGAGCGTCAACCCCGACGAGGTCGTCGCCATCGGTGCGGCACTCCAGGCCGGTGTCATCAAGGGCGAGCGCAAGGACGTCCTGCTCATCGACGTCACGCCGCTGTCCCTCGGCATCGAGACCAAGGGTGGCGTGATGACCAAGCTCATCGAGCGCAACACGGCCATCCCGACCAAGCGCAGCGAGATCTTCTCCACGGCGGACGACAACCAGCCCTCCGTCCTCATCCAGGTCTTCCAGGGTGAGCGGGAGTTCGCGCGGGACAACAAGCCGCTCGGTACGTTCGAGCTCACGGGGATCGCTCCGGCGCCCCGTGGGGTCCCGCAGATCGAGGTCACGTTCGACATCGACGCGAACGGCATCGTCCACGTCGGCGCCAAGGACCGCGGCACCGGCAAGGAGCAGAAGATGACCATCACCGGTGGCTCCGCGCTGCCGAAGGAGGACATCGACCGCATGGTCCGCGAGGCCGAGGAGCACGCCGCGGAGGACAAGGCGCGCCGCGAGGAGGCCGAGACCCGCAACCAGGCCGAGGGCTTCGCGTACTCCACGGAGAAGCTGCTCAAGGACAACGACGAGAAGCTGCCCGAGGACGTCAAGACCGAGGTCCAGAGCGCGATCGACGAGCTCAAGAGCGCACTCGAGGGCACGGACATCGGTGCCGTCAAGGCCAAGCAGGAGGCGCTGACGACCGTGGCGCAGAAGATCGGCGAGGTGCTCTACGCCCAGCAGGCGGAAGCGCCCGCGGCCGACGCGCCCGCCGGCGACGCCCCCGGCGCCTCGGACGAGGACGTCGTCGACGCCGAGATCGTCGACGACGAGGATGACAAGAAGTGACGGCCCCTGAGCACGGCACCCCCGAGAACCCTGAGGGTGCCGGCGAGAACGTCGACCCGCTCGAGGGCCTCGACTTCGAGCCGTCCGAGGAGGCGTTCGACACGAACGCCCCCGCGGAGGCCGCAGCCGAGCCGACCGACCTCGAGAAGGCGCAGGCCGAGTCGGCCGACCGGCTCGCGGACCTCCAGCGGCTCAACGCGGAGTACGCGAACTTCTCGAAGCGCGCCAAGCGTGAGCAGGAGCTTGCGCGGACGCGCGGCGTCGAGGACGTCCTGGTCGGGCTGCTGCCCGTCCTCGACGACATCGCTCGAGCCAAGCAGGCGGGCGAGCTCACCGGCCCGTTCGAGGCGATCTCGGACAAGCTCACGGCGGCGCTCGTGCGATTCGGCGTCGAGATGTACGGCGAGGCAGGCGAGGAGTTCGACCCGATGAAGCACGAGGCGCTCATGCACTCGACGTCGTCGGACGCCACGACGACCACGGTGCAGAGCGTCATCGAGGTCGGGTACCGGATCGGTGACCGGGTGGTCCGTGCGGCGCGCGTCGCTGTGGTCGGCCCCGAGGCCTGATCCACCTGCGGGGCCGGACCACGAGGTCCGGCCCCGCAGGGGCTCCGGCGCAGGTTGCGCGTCGTCGCCCCACCCTGTGCACCATGACGGAAGGGAGGCGCCTTGACCGGTCAGGACTGGATCGAAAAGGACTTCTATGCTGCTCTCGGCGTCCCGAAGACCGCGGACGACGCCGAGATCAAGAAGGCATACCGCAAGCTCGCTCGTAAGTACCACCCGGACCAGAACTCCGGTGACACCAGCGCTGAGGGGAAGTTCAAGGAGATCGGTGAGGCCTACTCGGTGCTCTCCGACCCCGAGCAGCGCCAGCAGTACGACGCGATCCGGGCGATGGCCGGTGGCGGCCCCCGGTTCGCGGCCGGCCCAGGCGGGCGCGGAGGCGGCGCGGGCGGCTTCGAGGACCTCTTCGGCGGGATGTTCGGTGGCGCGAGCTCCGGCAGCCGCGGAGGCTTCCGGCCTGCCGGTGGTGCCTCCAGCAGCATGCCCGACGGCTTCGAGGACATCCTCTCCTCGATGTTCGGCGGCGGCGGCGGGGGCGGACAGACCGGTTTCCGGCCCAACGCTCGGGCACAGGCAGGGCAGGACGTCGCGGCGAGGACGACGCTGAGCTTCCGCGACGCGGTCCAGGGGACCACGGTGACGCTCGGCGTCGACGGCCGCCCCCTCACCACGCGCATCCCCCCGGGTGTGCGCGACGGCCAGAAGATCCGGCTCCGGGGGAAGGGACGCCCCGGCACCGGTGGAGGACCGGCCGGCGACCTGGTCATCACGGTCACCGTCACCCCGCACCCCGTGTTCACCCTCGACGGGCAGAACCTGCGCGTGACCGTCCCGGTGACGTTCCCCGAGGCGGCGCTCGGAGCCCAGATCCAGGTCCCCACCCTCGACGGGGCGACCGTGCGGCTGAAGATCCCCGAGGGCACCCCCGCCGGCAGGGTGCTGCGCGTCAAGGGCCACGGTGTGAAGTCCGCCAAGGGCACCGGGGACCTCCTGGTCACCGTCCAGGTGGCCGTCCCGCAGAAGCTCGACAAGACCGCGCGCGAGGCCGTGGAGGCGTTCGCTGCGGCGACCGCCGACGGCGACGTCCGGCAGGAGCTCTTCGCGCGCGCGAAGGACTGATCGGGGGTGCGCATGAAGGTCGTGTTCGACGACGGGACACCGCGCGAGGACGAACCCGTCTACGTCATCTCCCGTGCTGCCGAGCTCGCGGGGATGCACCCGCAGACGCTGCGCCAGTACGACCGGCTCGGCATCGTGTCGCCGCAACGCACACCGGGCCGGGGGCGGCGGTACTCGCGCCGTGACGTCGCGCAGCTCATCGAGGTCCAGCGGCTCAGCCAGGACGAGGGGATCAACCTCGCCGGGATCAAGCGGATCCTCGACCTCGAGGCCGAGGTGCGGCGCCTCGAGCACAAGGTCGACCTCCTCGCTGCCGCGGCGGACCCGGGCTCCCGCATCTTCGCTGCCGGTGCCTCGGGCGACGTCGTCGCCGTGCGCCGGGGCCAGCGGTTCCACCGGCGCGGCTGGCGACGCCAGGACCCGCCGCCGACGAGCGACGGCGACGGAGGTTCGGCTCTCGTCCTCTGGCGCCCGCCCCGCTGAGCGGCGCCACGCGAGCAGCGCGCGCAGGTCAGAGCCGGTCGAGCTCGTCCCGCACGAGGTCGCACGCCCGGGGGACGAGGGCCCTCTCCTCCGGGTCGACCGTGGGTCGGGCTGCGCGCAGGGCGGCGGCCGCGTCGAGCTGGGTGCCCAGCCCTGGCCCGACGGCGCGCAGGAAGGCGCGCAGCATGTGGTGCGCCGGGACGGCGAAGGGATTGTCGTCCACGGCCACCTCACCGAAGACGATGGCCGTCGTCGCGAGGTCCAGCTCCGCGGGCCCCCGGCGCGCCGAGTCCCAGTCGATGAGGTAGGGCCCGTCGTCGGTCATGAAGACGTTCGCGGGGTGCAGGTCGAGGTGGACGAGCACGTCGTCCGGACCCGACCCGTCTCCCGGGAGGAGGTCTGCCGGGAGGGGCAGGGCGTGCAGGCGTGTGTGCAGGTCGACGAGGACCTGCACACCCTCGTCCATCGAGAGCTCCCGGGCGTCGAGCGCCTGCAGGAGTGTCGGCCCGTGCAGGCGGACCATGACGAGGTCGGGTCCGACCGCGCGCACGATGCGCGGGGCAGGGAAGCCGACCTCGGTGAGGTACTCGAGGACCGCGACGTTGTGGTGGGTCGCTGACGGGTCGTGGAGGTGACGGACCGCGTGCGTGTCGTCGAGGAGATAGACGTTCGCGTGCCGGCCTGCCACGAGGAGGTGCGCCTCGTCCTCGATGAGGGACGGGTCGTCCATCGGGGACGCGCGGTCCGCCGGGGAATGGTCGTCGTCCATGTTCCGACGGTAGCCCCGCGCTGTGCGCGTCGCACTGCGGGGCGGCACGGCCGCCGGTGCGCGGGCCGTTCATGCACCAGGAGAGTGCCGAAAAGAATGCGGTTGTGCGCCCGTGTAAGGAAGTCCTGGCTGCCTATACGTGAATTGTCCTCCGGGTCTACCGTGGAATATCAGCACGTCCGCGTGCACCGGAGCCAGCTGGAGGAATCATGAGCGCACTGCTTGATCTGCCCCACGTGAGCACCTGTTCGGTCGAGACCTGCGGTTACAACCACGACGGCTGCCACGCCGGAGCGGTGACGGTCGGTGGCCGCGGCGTGGCCGCTGAGTGCGCCACGTTCATCCCGCTGTCGACCAAGGGCGGTCTCGACAAGGTCATCGCTCAGGTCGGTGCGTGCCAGCGTGGCGAGTGCGTCCACAACGAGTCGCTCGAGTGCCATGCAGATTCCATCCGCGTCGGTGCAGGCTCCGCTCCCGGGGACATGGCGGACTGCCTCACCTACGCCCCTCAGTGACGTGGCGGCCCGGCTCGCACGGCGCGCCGGGCTGCTGAGCTGGTCGTCGGGTTGTGCCGGATGCGTCGATGCCCGGCGCGGACGTCAGGCGCCCGTGCCGGGTTCCACGCCCTGGAGGCGTGCGAGCAGCGCGACCGCCCCGCCCCACGTCGCGGGCATCTCGTACGTCGTGACGCGCGGGGGACACCGGGTGGCGTACCCGATGTTGCGCGCCGCGGTCGCGCGCGAGATCCGCACCCCGAGCTCCGCGAGCCGGCCCGGAAGGTCGGTGTCCACCTCGGCGAGCACGACGAACCGGCCGTGGCCGAGCGCGGCTGCGGGGTGCCCCTCACCGAACGCCGCCATGATGCTCTGGCCGACGACGGCGGACCGCGCGATGCGGACCAGCGGCGGGAGCGCCCCGAGCTCGAGGTCGACGCACACGAGCAGGTGCGAGTGGTGCACGGGCACCTGCATGTCGGCCGCGCCGTAGGTCTCCCGGAGGCGCTGCCCGAGGTACGCGACCGTCGCGAGCCCTGACTCCGCATCGACGCAGAACATCTGGGCAGGCGGCGCGGCCTGCCCCTGGGCCCACCCAGCGCACACCGCCCGGAGCACGTCGGCGGGCGGTGGCCCGCCGCGCAGCGCGTAGAGGCACGCGACGTCGTCGATGGCCTCGCCGATGCCGCACCCGGTGCGTGCTCGGGCGAGGCCCAGTGCCGCGTAGGCACGCAGGAGCGCCGCCGAGCGGGTCTCCGCAGTGCCCGCCCCAGGTGAGTGCGCGGCGTCGAGCATGACGAGCTCGTGGACGACGTCGTCGACGGCCGTGTGCTCCCAGTCGTCGGGGTGCGACCACGCGGTGCGCGCGCTCGAGCGGCGCCACTGCTCGCGCAGGGCAGCAGCCGGCGTCGCGACGCCCTCGGCGAGGATCTCCACACAGATAGGGAGCCGCGAGGGTGACGGTCATGACGGCACTTGAGCAGTTTTTTGTGATCTGCGCAGCGGCGCGCGGGGTTCTCGCCAGAGAGTCGCGGGGCAGATCACCTATTCTTGGCGTGTCCGGGGTCACAGCGTCGTGAGCCGGACGTGCGGGGCGGGGTCTGCACCGACGTGGATCGCGGGTAGTGAGGGAGCGGCGTGACGGCAGCAGATACACCTGCGTGGGGAGAGGCGTCCTCGGACGCCGAGCTCATCGCGAGCGTCCGTGGCGGCGAGACCGGTGCGTTCGGCCTGCTCTACGAGAGGCACGCGGGTGCGGCACTGTCGGTCGCCCGGCAGCACGTCACGGATCCGGCCGATGCCGACGACGTCGTGGCCGGTGCCTTCGCGAAGGTTCTCGCGGTGATGTCCCGCGGAGGCGGGCCCGACGTGGCGTTCCGCGCGTACCTGTTCACCGTGGTGCGCCGGACGGCGTTCGACCTCGTCAACGCCTCGCGGCGGACGCGCCCCACCGATGACGACGCGGCGTTCGAGTCGGCCGTCGGGCCGATGGCCTCCACCGAGGAGCCGGTGCTGCGCGGGTTCGAGCGGTCCACGGTCGCCCTCGCCTTCCATTCGCTGCCCGAGCGGTGGCAGTCGATCCTCTGGTACACCGAGGTCGAGAACCAGGCGCCGGCAGCGGTCGCCCCGCTCCTCGGGCTCACGGCCAACGGTGCCGCAGCGTTGGCGTACCGGGCCAGGGAAGGGCTTCGGCAGGCCTATCTCCAGCAGCACCTCGGCGGAGCTCCGGACGAGTCGTGCCGGACGGCCAACGCCCTGCTCGGTGCCTATGCGCGCGGTGGCCTGGGGGCACGGGAGACCGCGACCGTCGACGCGCACCTCGAGGAGTGCGGCGAGTGCCGTGAACTCTTGCTCGAGCTCGCCGACGTGTCCCACGGCATGCGGGCCGTCGTGGCTCCGCTCGTGCTCGGCGTCGCTGCGGTGGGCGTCGCGGGCACCGGTCTGCCCCTGTGGGGGACGACGGCGCTCGTGGCGGGTGGTGTGGCCGTGGGCGGGGGTGCGGCGAGCGGCGCGGGCGCGGTTGGCGACGGGACCACAGGCGGCAGCGGTGCGAACGGAGGAAGCGGCGCCGACGGTGGGAGCAGCGCGAGCGGTGCCGGGAGCGGGACGGCCAGCACCGCCGGGGCGGCGGGTGGCGCAGCGGGCGTCGGCTCGGGGGCCGCGAGCTCCGGTGGCGTGCTCGCGGCGATCAGCGGTCTGCCGACGCTGCTCGTCGCCGTCGTGGGGATCGCGATCGTCGGCTCGCTCGTTGCCGCCGCGGTCCTGCTCGGGGTGCTCGGCGACGACCGTGAGCCGCCGACGGCGTCGGGTCCGAGCGCGGGCCAGCGTGACGTCTCGCCCGACACGGCCGGTCCGGGTGCCGACGGTCTCGGTCGTGACAGTGCTGGTCCCGACAGTGCTGGTCCCGACAGTGCTGGTTCCGACAGTGCTGGTGCCGACGGTGCCGATCCTCACGGTTCGGGTCCCGACGGGCCCGGCGGGGAGCCCGATGGTGGCGTCTCCCTGCCCGCTCCGGGAGGAGGCTCGGGCGCGGCCGAGGACGCGGGGTCCGGTCAGGTGCCACCCACCCTCCCCGCAGACTCCCGGACCACACCCGTCGGCGCTGCACCGCAGACGCCGTCGCGTCCGTCCGACCAGGCGACTCCGGGAAGCCCCGCGGCCCCGCCCGGCGCCGCGAACCCGCCCGGCGCCGCGAACCCGCCTGGCACCACCACCCCCGCGAACCCGACCACCCCCACCACGCCGACCACCCCGTCCGATCCCTCCCCACCGCCGTCGGCCGTCGCGGCGCTCGCGGTCGACCTCTCGGCCCCGGGAGGACTCGTGGCGCGGCAGGCCACGTCGCTCGAGATCGCGCTCACGAACGACGGCGACGCCCTCGCCTCCGACGTCGCGCTCGAGCTCGAGGTCCCGGACGTCCTGGAGCTCCTGCCTGCGGTGCTCGGCGGAGGTGGGACCGCGGTCCCCGTCCCGCTCGTCACGAGCCTCGGCGCCACGTGCGCCGCAGCGTCTGCGGACGGGGCGCTGTCTCCGGGCGAGGTGCCGTCCTCGACCGTGGTGCGGTGCGCCGTGGACGAGATCGAGGCCGGTGAGTCGGCGGTCGTCGTCGTCGATCTCTATCCGCGGCACAGCGCGACGGTCGAGATCGCCGCACAGATGTACCTGGGCAGCGCGCCGCACGGCGACCGCATGACGTTCACGCGGACGGTCGACCCGGCGCCCGCGGCGGTGTCGGTCGAGGTGATCCCGGTCGCCGAGCTTGTCGCCGGGGTCGACGGGCACGTCGCGGTGGTGGCGTCGAACACGGGCGACGTCGGGGCGGACGACGTCGTCGTGGAGCTCCCGCTGCCCGCGGGGATCGGGTGGCCCGGTGGGAGCCGCGTGGAGACGGCGCCGGGGAGCGACCCCGGGTGGGCGTGCGCCGTCACGCCCGTCGACACCGCCAGCTGCACGCACGCGCGGATCGACCCGGGCGCGACGAGAGAGCTCGTGCTCCCCGTGCAGGTGGCCGCCGGGACGCTGACCGGGGCGGTGGTGCAGCCCCTCGCATCGGTCGCGGGGGAGTCGCCCGTGGCGTCGCCGGCGACGACGTTGCCGGTCGTGGCCCGGGGACTGTCGGCGTCCACGATGCTCGAGGGATCGCTCCGCAGCGCGCAGGTCTCGGGCCTCGTCGGGGAGGACCGGTTGCTGTCGGTGCCGGCAGGCTCGAGCGTGCGGTTCGCGGAGCTCACCTGGGCCGGGCCGCTCGCGGGCAGCACCTCCGATCTCACGCTCGACGAGCTCACCGCTCTGGACCTCACGACCGACGCAGGCGGTGCGGGCTCCTGGTCGCTCGCCGGGACCCCCGCGCTGCTCGACCCCGTGGGAACCCCGGACCGGTCGTTCTGGGCTTCGGTGGACGTCACGCACCTCGTCGCTGCCCACCCCACCCAGGGGCGTTGGGCGGTCGTCGCGGGGTCGGGGCAACGCGTGCCGGCCGATCTCGCATGGTCGTTGACCGTCGTCTATGACGTCGCGGACCAGCCGGACGCGGCGGTGACGCTGCTCTCGGGTCCCACGGCGGGGGCCGCGGCGTCACGCCATGCGCTTCCTGCCTCGGGCGCCCGGCACGTCTCGGTGAGCGCCGCGACCGGTGCGGCGGGGTCGGTCGCGATCAACGGGCGCACGGTGGCGGGTGCTGCGTCAGCCGTGCCGGGTCGGAGCGTCTCGACGTTCCGGACCGACGGTCTGGCCGACCCGGAGGCTGACGCCGCCGCGCCGCTCCTGCTCACCGTCGGGCCGTTCGCGGGCACGTCGGGTGCACCGCTCGCGGCTGTCGTCCATGCGTCGTCGGACGCCCGCGCCGCGGGGGTGCTCGACCAGCCGCAGGATGCCGTGGCGGGGCGGGGTCTCGTCGTCGTCGAGCCGCTGCCGCCCGCTGCGGACCGGGACGGCGTCCCGCTGACGCTCCGCAACACCGGGTCCACAGCAGCGCGGGACGTGCTCGCGGTGTTCAGCATCCCGCCGGGGCAGTACGTTCTGGGCGACCTGGCGGACGGCGCGCACTGCACGGCGGTGGGGAGGACGATCGCCTGCGGTGTCCACAGCATCGCTGCGGGGGCCGTGGTCGAGCTGCCCGTGCACGTCACCACACCGGACGGACTCATCCGGGCCGGGGGACTCGGGTACCTGCTCACGGGCTGGTACCCGGAGAGTGGGACCCTGTTCGCTCGGGTGGGCGCGCTCGCCCTCGCTGACGTCTGACGTCTGCGTGACGTCAGGCGCTGACGCGGGCAGCGGTCGGGCTCCCGGTCACGGCCACGTCGTCTGAGTGGTGGAAGAGGTACCCGGCGCCGCGGATGGTGACGATCTGCTCCGCGAGGCCGAGCTTGTCCCGCAGGCGCCGCACGTGGACGTCGATCGTGCGGGACGTCCCGTCCCCGTCGCGCGCTCCCCAGACGGACCGGGTGAGCTCGTCCCGGGACACCGTCCGGCCGGTGGCGCCGATGAGGTAGGCGAGGAGCCCGAACTCCTTGGCGGTGAGGTGGCGCTCGGTGCCTCCGACGCTCACGCGCCGGGCAGCGAGGTCGATCTGCACCCGGGGTGGGACGTCGTCGAACTGCGGGAGGGCCCGGGGTGCGGGGACGTGCTCGACGACGTCGAGGTGTGCGAGCCGGTCCTGGAGCGAGGCGAGGTCGAGGTGCGGCGCACCGCGCCGTCGGGCCTGGGCGAGGGACAGCGCGATGAACGTCTCGGCGGTCGGGAGGAGCTCACGGGCGAGCTCGCCGAGTGTCTCAGCGAGCTCGACGAGCTCTTGCGCGTGGTGCCGCCGCTGTGGGTCGACGCCGACCCACAGGAGGAATCCGGGCTGGGACGTGGGGACGGGAAGGGCAGGGGTGGGGGCCGTCATGGCACTCTCCGGGTATGCGTGGGGTCCCCAGCAGAGGGGGACGTGTCGGGTGGTCTGAGGGAGGGTCAGAGCCGACAACACGCACAGCTGCACGCGGGCATGACAAGGCGCACCGGGGCGGTGGCGTCGGTCAGGCGCGTGCAGGTCATTCCAGAACTGTCGCAGCGGTGGGGTCAGATCTCAACAACAAGACCTGAATGTCTCATTCCCTGGTCAGTCGACGACGCCGTAGAGCCGGTCGCCCGCGTCGCCGAGGCCCGGCACGATGTAGGAGTTCTCGTCGAGGCGCTCGTCGATCGCCGCGACGACGATCGTCACGTCGGCCCGGTCGCCGATCGCGCTCTCGAGGACCTTGAGCCCTTCGGGGGCGGCGAGCAGGCACACTGCGGTGACGTCCCGCGCGCCGCGCTCGAGGAGGAAGTCGATGGCGGCGACGAGCGTCCCGCCGGTCGCGAGCATCGGGTCGAGGAGGAAGCACTGACGGCCGGTGAGGTCGTCGGGCAGCCGGTTGGCGTACGTGATGGCCTCGAGCGTCTCCTCGTTGCGCTGCATGCCGAGGAAGCCGACCTCGGCCGTGGGCAGCAGGCGGGTCATGCCGTCGAGCATGCCGAGGCCGGCGCGCAGGATCGGCACGACGAGGGGGCGCGGGTCCGCGATGGCCGTCCCGACCGTCTCGGCCACCGGCGTGCGGATGGTGCGCGGCACGGTGCGCACGTCACGGGTCGCCTCGTAGGCGAGCAGCGTGACGAGCTCGTCGACGAGGAGCCGGAACGTCGGTGACGACGTCTCCTCGTTGCGGAGGACGGTGAGCTTGTGGGCGACGAGCGGGTGGTCCGCGACATGCAGGCGCATGGGCCCACCGTACCGTGCGGTAACCCGCGTCAGGCTGCAACCTGCAGTGATAATGGCGACCATGCACGACGACGGGCGGTACCGCAGCGCGATGGGTCTCGCCCTCGACGAGGCGCGGCTCGCGCTGGGCACGGGCGACGTGCCGGTCGGGGCCGTCGTGCTCGGTCCGGACGGGTCCGTCGTCGGGCGCGGGCACAACGCGCGCGAGGCCACGGGGGACCCGACGGCGCACGCCGAGGTGCTCGCGCTGCGCGAGGCGGCGGCGGCCGTGGGGGAGTGGCGGCTCGAGGGCTGCACGCTCGTCGTGACGCTCGAGCCGTGCGCGATGTGCGCGGGCGCGATCCTGCTGGCCCGCGTGCCGCGGCTCGTCCTCGGGGCGTGGGACGACAAGGCGGGCGCGACCGGGTCGGTGTGGGACATCGTCCGGGACCGCCGGATGAACCACCGCGTCGAGGTGCTCGGGGGAGTCCGGGAGGACGAGTGCGCGGCGCTGCTCAGGGAGTTCTTCGGAGCGCACCGCGCAGGTACGTGAGGACCTCGGTGGCGCCGGCGTCGAGCCTCAGGGTCGCGAGCGGGTCGCCGCGGGTGGTGCCGCGGTTGACGATCACGACCGGCATCCCGGCCTTCGCGGCGTGCTTGACGAACCGCAGGCCCGAGTGGACCGTGAGCGACGAGCCCGCCACGAGCAGGGCGTCCGCGGCGTCGACCATCGCGAACGCCCGCGCGACCCGCTCCTTGGGCACGCTCTCCCCGAAGTAGACGATGTCCGGCTTGAGGATCCCACCGCACACCTCGCAGTCCACGGGGCGGAAGTGGGCGGTGGACTCGATGACGGCATCGGCGTCGGGCGCGATCTCGATGTCCGCGACGTCACCCACGGACTCGACGAACCCCGGGTTGGCCTCCTCGAGCCGGACCGCGAGGGACGCCCGGGAGACGATCCGGTGGCAGGACAGGCAGATGACGCGGTCGTACGTGCCGTGCAGGTCGACGAGGTTCCGGCTGCCCGCGTCCTGGTGGAGCCCGTCGACGTTCTGCGTGATGAGGCCGGTGAGGACACCGTCGCGCTCGAGGTCGGCGAGGGCGAGGTGCCCGGCGTTCGGCTCGGCGCGCCGTACGTGCTGCCAGCCGACGTGGTTGCGCGCCCAGTAGTGCCGGCGGAAGGAGGGGTCGCCGATGAACTGCTGGTACGTCATGGGGGTGCGCGGCGGTGAGTCGGGGCCGCGGTAGTCGGGGATGCCGGAGTCGGTCGAGACGCCCGCGCCGGTGAGCGCGGCGATCGTCCGGCCGTCGAGGAGGTCGACGAGTCGCTCGAGGTCTGCGGTGAGACCGGGAGCCAGGTCGGGGGCAGTACGGAGGCTGACGGTATCCACGTCATTCAGGCTACGACTCCCACCTGCGAGGCGCTCAGGCGTGCCGGGCGGCGCCCCGCGAGCCGCACAGCCCCGCCGATTGGGAGCTTGGGGGCACCGGCAGGTACTGTTCTCGGCGAGGTAGCGTGTCCGAGTGGCCTAAGGAGCACGCCTCGAAAGCGTGTGTGGGTGAAAGTCCACCGTGAGTTCGAATCTCACCGCTACCGCCAGTGGGTCCTGACGAAGCTCAGGACTGCGCAGTGACAGAACCCCCTGTGAGGGGCCCGGAAGGGCTCTGAGCAGGGGGTTTCGTCGTGTCGGGTGTTCTCACCTCTGCGGGTCACGCGTCGTCAGGATCCGCGACTCGTCCGCGCCGTGGCCATGTATTGACGCGGCGCTCTCCTGTGGTCGTCGTGAAGGAGACCTCGGCGTACATCTTCTTCAGTTCGCGCTTGGAGTCGAATGGCATGGCGAGTCGTCGCTTCCATGACCGATCGGAATGCGCCGCGATCACGGGGGCGTAGAGCTTGAGAGTCTGTGTCGGGGTTCCAAGACGGCCGCTGTAGCGCACGCGCCGGGCCGTCGTCGGCAGATGCACTGTTGCCTCGACTTCGTCGATGGGCAGACCGCCGGGGTTGTCGACGCGGAACTCGTAGAGCCACTGAGCGGATCCATCCTGCGCAGGGTGGTCGGGCGCCTCGAGGGTCACCCATGAGACGCTGACGCCGTCCCGCTCTCGATCGCGCTGAGCGCGACGGTCCTGAGTCGCTTGGCGCACCTGACGGCCTGTAAAAGCAAGGGCGCCAGCCGCAGCGAGCCCTCCTACCAATGACCCGAACGCGGAGATGAAATCGACTGTCCATATGGTCATGCACTGGAGTGTGGTTGCGCGGGGCGGCACAGGCAAGCGCAGTCCCGAGTCGGCCCACGCCCTCATACCGGCCAGGGAAGCCCGCCGGGCAGTGGGTCGGTGCGAGGCGCAGCGCTTCCATCTACGTGTCACATTCGTGGGCCTGCTGCGCCGCCCTCTGATGGACCTTGCGGAGTAGCACAATCGCAGGGGCAACTGCGAGCATGAGGCGCCGACCGACGACGAAGTGGGAGTCGCTCGGCCAGCCAGCGAGCCCAGCGGAGGCAGACGCACTTGGGCGTCCGCGCGCTGTCGTCTGCGCGACCCCGCTGGCCTACGGCTGGACGAACGTCACGTTCGTTGACCTTCATGGTCGAACCGCTGAGCTGGATCCTGACATCGTCACCCCGGCCCGCGTGTGGGTCGTCGAGCTCAAGGAGTGGCACGGGGCCACCGGTGGCAACCAGCAGACCTGGCGTGTAACGAGTGCGGGTGGGTGGGGGGGGCTGAGACCAATCTCCTGTGGTTGACGGAGCTGAAGGCCAAGCGGTTGAAGAGCCTGCGAGGGGCAAGGGGAAGACCCCGACGGTCGATCTAGCATTCCTGACCGATGCATGGGTGGATCGAGCGCCAGTGCTCTACATCGGCAAGGCCGGTGGCGAGGACGCGTGGCTTGCGGAATCGGCTCGACGAGTACCGCCGGCACGGCGCTGGCAAACCCGTCAGCCGCTGGGGCGGCCGCTACATCTGGCACCTCGCCGACGCAGACGAACGCGTTGTCGCGTGGCGGCCGACGCCGCAAGCAGACCCAAGGACGTCGAGTCTGCGCTGTTGACCCAGTTCGCGAATCGCTACGAATCTCGCCCGTTTACAAACCGGAAGGTGGGCCGTTCTGCCCCCGCAGGCTGATCGGGGCCGATCTCTTCCGCGTGTCGCCTGGGACGGACAGCGCGAACGTGCGCACCCGGATCCGAGCCGGTGTGGACCGGCGCCTCGCCTGCGGCTGAGCGCTCCCGTCGGTCCCGACTAGCTCGATCAGGGGGAACCCGCGCCACGATATGTGACACTCGAGACATGCACGATGTCTCCGTCGACACCGACCAGCTCGAGCTCGTCCCCGTCTACGTCAGCGTCGAACCGCGGGACCCGCGCGGTGAAGGGGCTCTCTCGGAGGACGCGATCGAGCACGTGCCTGCCGCGACGCCCGGTGAGGTCGCCGACGTCCTCACGCAGCTGGGTATCCCCGCGGAGGTCCTCGACGGCACGCTCCTCGGCGCCCCCGGGTGGATCGTCGCGCGGACCCTGGGGTGGAGCGACGGCCGGGTGCTGCGCTGGGCGCCGGACGAGAACCCCGTCAGCGGCCCGTACCCCTCCCTCACGCGCGACGACGTCGTGACGTACCTCGGGCGGGCGCTCGACGTCGCGTGCTCGATCGGGGACGAGCTCGAGCTCCCCGACGAGCCCACCCACGACGATGCCGTCGGTCTCGTCATCCATCAGCGGTCGGGTGCGGTCGTCGGACGGTGGCGCTCCACCGA
The DNA here is from genome assembly GCF_057180625.1 of Sanguibacter sp. Z6_81. Taxonomy (NCBI): domain Bacteria; kingdom Bacillati; phylum Actinomycetota; class Actinomycetes; order Micrococcales; family Sanguibacteraceae; genus Sanguibacter; species Sanguibacter sp. Z6_81. Next base: position 39,129 of record NZ_JBXUFV010000004.1, read on the forward strand.
GGCCCCGCACGTCGCGCGCGTCGCGGACTCGGCCCTGTGGTTCGCGACGATCGACGGAGCTGCCGTCGTGGCCGGCGTCGAGCCCGGTGCGGACCTCGGGGCTGTGGCGACCTACCCGTCGCGCAGCGCGCACGTCGGTCTCGAGCGCAACGGCGCGTGGCGCCGCCTCGGCGTCATGCGGGACGGCACGATCCTCGCCGCCCACGAGTGGGGTCCGCGCTGGATGCGCGTCGAGCCGTCGGAGGGCGTCGAGCCCGAGGCGGACGTGACGACGCTCGTCTTCGACTTCTACGACCCACCCCGTGCCGACCCCGTGCCGCTCGCGCGCGAGTTCGGGCTCGGACCCGTCGCGGCGGCGCAGCTGCGCGACGTCCTCGACGACCCGGACCGGGACGACCCGTTCACCGACGTGCTGCGCCTCCTCGGCCTGCCCGAGCAGGCGGCCGAGGTCGCCGAGGGCTGGCTCGACCCGTCGGACCTGCCCGGCGTGCGTCGGGTGGAGCCCCAGACGTTCGTGCGCAGCGTGTGGTCGTCCCTCACGACCGAGCCGGCCGAGCCGGCCGAGCGGAGCGTGCTCGACGACCTGCAGCGGATGTGGATCCACCGGCCCGCCGCCTACTGGGTGCTGTCCGGAGTGGAGCTCGTCGCGCTCGTTGCCGGCGCGGCTGCGCTGCTCCGACGGGGCGCGTCGGAAGGTCGCAGCGGACGGTCGCGGCGCGTCCTCGGGTGGACGCTCGTGGCACACGCTGTGGTGACGGTGGCCGACATGGCCGTGCCCCGCAGGTGGCGGGGGCTCGAGCGGCGTCCGGCGGAGCGCGCCTAGGCTGGTCCGATGGACCTGAGAATCTTCACCGAACCCCAGCAGGGCGCCTCGCACGCCGACCTCCTCGCCGTCGCCCGCGCGACGGAGGAGCTCGGCTACGACGCCTTCTTCCGCTCCGACCACGTGCTCACCATGAGCGGGGACGGGCTCCCCGGCCCGTCCGACGCCTGGCTCACCCTCGCAGCCCTCGCCCGCGAGACCTCCCGCATCCGCCTCGGCACCCTCGTCACGCCCGTGACGTTCCGGCACCCCGGCCTGCTCGCGATCCAGGTCGCGCAGGTCGACGACATGAGCGGCGGGCGCGTCGAGCTCGGGCTCGGCACGGGGTGGTTCCAGCGTGAGCACGAGGCGTACGGGGTGCCGTTCCCCGCGAAGCGCTTCGGCATCCTCGAGGAGCAGCTCGAGATCATCACAGGGCTGTGGGAGACGCCTGTCGCGGAGACGTACTCCTTCAGCGGGGACCACTACACGCTCACCGACGCCCCGGCATTGCCCAAGCCCGTCCAGGAGCGCGTCCCCGTGATCGTCGGCGGCGGCGGGCCCAGGCGGACGCCGGCGATCGCCGCGCGGTTCGCGACGGAGTTCAACGCCGCGTTCCCGGAGATCGACGCGATCGCCGGGCAGTTCGCGCGCGTCCGGTCGGCGTGCGACGAGATCGGCCGCGCCGCCGACGACCTCACGTACTCGGCTGCGCTCGTGCTGTGCGTCGGCAAGGACGAGGCGGAGTTCGTCCGGCGCGCCGAGGCGATCGGCCGTGAGCCCGCAGAGCTGCGGGAGCACGGGATCGCCGGCACCGTCGACGAGGCTGTCGAGCGCCTCGCCCACGTCGCCGGCCTGGGCGCGACACGCGTCTACCTCCAGGTGCTCGACCTGCACGACCTCGACCACCTCGAGCTCGTCGCCCGCGAGGTCGCTCCCCAGCTGTGACCCACGCCGCTGCCGACCCCCCCCGCGTGGTGCCTCGTGGGGGTCGGCAGCCCGGGCCGTGAGCCCCGACGCGTCCACATGATGGACGCGCTTCCACGCGCATCCGCGGCGCCATGTGCGCGTCCGGAGCACTCACGCACCGGACATACGTCGCGCGCCGGACGACGCCCGTGGGCCGCAACCCGTTCCAGGCCGCTCCCGAGCGTTCCTCAACAGTGCTGGTCAGCGTCCGAGTAAACGCTCTCATGAGGGGTTGTTGAAGAAGCCCTTATATCGCGACGCGCGGGAGGATACTGCCAGATCGCGGGTGGAATCTCTGTGACGTTTGTCACGTCCTAAAACCCTCATGGCCAACGTTATCGAGTTACGTTTCCTGCCTAGCGACGAGCCGCAGGGCTCACCGCACACAACTCAACCTCCACCGCCGAGGGTCCCGACAGGAACCGCCACCACGCACCTGTCGCCCGTCGCAACCGACGTCGCCAGAGCTGCCGCCGTCCCCCAGTCGCTGACTCGCTCAGAACGAGCCCGGACCAGTTAGGGGGCCACAGTGGCCGTCTCCGAATTCGAACGACTCGTCGTCACCCCACGCCGTACCGAGAACATCTCGGGCGACGTGCTCGCCCAGAAGCGTCTGCACAGTGCGCTCGGCGTCGCGGACGACGCGTCAGCCCTCCCCGACTCCGACGACTCCGGCGCCACCCACGTCGGGCACTCCCCGTCGCTCATGATGGTCGTGCTCCTCGCGACCCTCGGCGTCCTCGCCTACTCGATCTTCCTGCTCAACCCTGCCAACGTCGGTGACGCCCTGCCCTACGCGCTCGTCATCACGGCCGAGACGATCCTCGTCCTCCAGGCACTCCTCGCCATGTGGACGATCCTCTCCAGCGGCTACAACCCCCGGGACTTCGCGTTCTACGACGCGCAGGACCGGCTCCACGACGTCGCGGAGATCATCCGCGACAAGGCCGAGACGCGCCCGTGGGACTGGACCCTCTACCTCCACGACAAGCCGATCGTCGTCGACGTGTTCATCACGACGTACGGCGAACCCCTCGACGTCATCCGCAAGACCGTCACGGCGGCCCTGCAGATCCGCGGCCGCCACACCGTGTGGATCCTCGACGACGGCAAGTCCGACGCCGTCCGCGACCTCGCCGGGGACCTCGGGGCGCGGTACGTGCGCCGGTTGTCGAACAACGGCGCCAAGGCGGGCAACGTCAACCACGCCCTCGCCCTGAGCAAGGGCGACTTCTTCGCGATCTTCGACGCCGACTTCGTGCCCAGGCCGAACTTCCTCGTCGAGACGGTGCCGTTCTTCATCAACGACCACGTCGCGTTCGTCCAGACGCCGCAGACCTACGGCAACCTCAACAACCTCATCTCCCGCGGCGCGGGGTACATGCAGGCCGTGTTCTACAAGTTCATCCAGCCCGGTCGCAACCGCTTCAACGCGGCCTTCTGCGTGGGCACGAACGTCATCTTCCGGCGCGCCGCGATCAACGACATCGGCGGCATGCACACCGACTCCAAGTCGGAGGACGTGTGGACCTCGCTCATGCTCCACGAGCGGGGATGGCGCTCCGTCTACATCCCCATGACCCTCGCCGTCGGTGACACCCCGGAGACGATCGAGGCGTACACCAAGCAGCAGCTGCGGTGGGCGACCGGCGGGTTCGAGATCATGCTCCAGCAGAACCCGCTCGGCCTGCGCCGCAAGCTCACCATGGACCAGCGGCTGCAGTACACGGTGACCGCGACGCACTACCTGGCCGGGATCACGCCCCTGCTCCTGCTCATCGTCCCGCCGCTGCAGATCTTCTTCGACCTCACACCGATGAACCTCACCATCGGAACCGGGACCTGGTTGCTCTACTACGCCGGCTTCTACGTCATGCAGATCGCCATCGCGTTCCTCACCCTCGGGTCCTTCCGCTGGGAGGTCCTCATGCTCGCGAGCGTCTCGTTCCCCATCTACACCAAGGCCCTGTGGAACGCGATCTGCCGCAAGGAGCAGAAGTGGCACGTCACCGGCGCCGCCGGCCGCGCCAAGTCCCCGTTCAACTTCATGGTCCCGCAGGTGCTGTTCTTCTGGTTCCTCCTCCTCACGACGATCGTCGGGGCATGGAAGGACTGGAACGACGGGTCCCTCAGTCTCGCCCTCGCATGGAACGCGACCAACGCCCTCATCCTCGGTGCGTTCGTCGTCACCGCGATGAAGGAGGCGCACTCCATCGCTGCGGCCAACCGTGCCGAGAAGCGTGCCGCGAAGCCCGGCCGGGCCTCGTCGGCCGGCCGCCGCGTCGCCGCCCCCGCACAGACCGTGACCGCCCCTACCGGAGGTGCCCGATGACCTGGTCCAACCGTTTCCGTGTCCTGCTCGGCCTCGTCCTCATCCTCGCCGTCGTCGCCGCGTTCACCATCATCCTCAACCGCCGCATCACCCAGGTGAGCAGCGGCAGCGCGTCCATCGGAGCTGCGGAGGTGGAGCTCGGCACCGACTACGCGGGCACCGTCGTCGAGCGGTTCGTGGAGCCCGGCGACGTGGTCGCCGAAGGTGACGTCATCGTGTCCGTGCAGAGCCAGGCGCTGGCCCACGACCTCGCGATCGGCCTCGTGCGCGCCGACGCCGCACCCTTCAAGGTGACGCCCGACGGGACCATGATGTTCACCGCCCCCGAGGCGGGCATCGTCAAAACCATCGACGTTGCACCGGGTGCGTTCGTCCAGGCCGGCCGCGTCCTCGCCAGCATCGAGCGCGCCGACTCGCTGTTCGTCCGCGCCGAGTTCTCGCTCGACCCCACGGACTACGAGCGCCTCGAGCCCGGCGCCGACGTCACGCTCGTCCTGCCCAACCAGACCGAGATCGAGGGGAGCGTCGACACCATCGAGGTCGTGACGAACGCCAACCGTGCCGAGGCCGTCATCCAGATCGTCAGCCCCGCGCTCGAGCGCGGCGCAGAGAACGGCCTCATCACGCCGGGCGTCCCCGTCACGGCGAGCGTCCAGCTGCGCGACGACGGCGTCATGGCCGACGTGCAGCACAGCGCCGAGTCCTTCCTGCGAAAGATCGGCATCTGATGCGGGCCCTCGCGACAGCCCTCCCTGCCACCGTTCTGGCCGGAGTGCTGCTGACGATGACCGCCTGCGGCTCGGACGATGCGGAGAGCGCACCCAAGCCGCCGGACGGGCCCGTGGCTGAAGCATCGATCGACGACGTGGACGCCCTCGTCGCGGCCCTCCCGGTGCGGCAGTGGGAGGAGGAGGAGAAGGAACCACCGACGATGCGGCTCGACGACGGGCTCCTGCCGCCGACGAACAGATGGTTCTCCGGACTCGTGTTCGGCGACAAGCCGATGCCCGTGTTCCCCATGCCGCTCGCCTACACCCCCACCGCCTCCGGGTTCGCAGTGGGTCTCCCGACGCCCCTGACGAGCGAGAAGGGCATCATCGCTCCCGCTCTGGAAGACGTCGGCCTCGACGTGGGGGCGGCGTCGTTCGCGGTCACCGCGTACGACACGGCGAGCGTGACGATGACCCTGCGCGACGACGCCGGCGCCGACCTCGGCAGCGTGATCGTCGTCGAGGGGTCGCCGTTCGTCAGCTACACCGCGGCCGTCGACCAGGACGTCTCGCTCTCCGTCCCGTTCTCGGACGGGGACGTCCCGAGCGCGACCGTCGGGGAGCAGACCTACGGGCTCTCCACGACAGGCACGCTGAAGGGTTCTACCCTGGCGCTCACCGCCGGTCAGGTCGCGACGGTCGTCGTCGCGCCCGACGCCGCCGACGGAGCGTCGGACGACGAGGCGCTCGCGGCTCTCGTCGAGCTGGCGGCGAGCCCCGTCACGGGCACAGGCTCCAGCTACGGCATCGATGACGGTGCGTCGACCACGACCGTCACGTACACCACGGCGTCCGGCGACCCCACGGCGATCGTCCGGATGCCCCACCAGGAGCAGTCGACCGGCGAGGGGGACGACTGCGACCTCGGCACGTACGACACCGTCTACGGCACCGTGCAGCTGTGCTCCGGCACGGAGCTGTCGTGGGGCGTGCCCGTCGTGGAGCCGCAAGGGACCCTCGACCTCGAGGGCCTGAGCGACGAGCACCGGGCCGAGCTCGCCGAGCAGGTCCGTGCGGACATCGCCGCGATCCCCGCTGCCCCCTCCGACACCTACTTCGGCGGCAAGGCGCTGTACCGCGACACGAACCTCCTCGTCCTCGCCGAGGAGCTCGGTCTCGACGACGTCGCTGCACCCCTGCGGGAGGAGCTCGAGGCCCGCATCTCCGAGTGGGCCGAGCCCGACGGGTGCGACACACGCGAGGCGCGCTGCTTCGTCTACGACGACGTGATGCGCGGCGTCGTGGGCCTCACGCCGTCGTTCGGGTCCGAGGAGTTCAACGACCACCACTTCCACTACGGGTACTTCCTCTACTCCGCGGGCGTGCTCGCCGCGGACGACCCTGCTCTCGCGGAGCAGCTGCGACCGGTGATGGACGTCCTCGCCGCGGACATCGCGTCGCCCGTGACGTCAGCGGAGGTGCCGGCGCTGCGTGCGTTCGACGTCTACAAGGGCCACTCGTGGGCGTCCGGGACCTCGCCGTTCGCCGACGGCAACAACCAGGAGTCGAGCTCCGAGGCGGTCACCGCCTGGAACGGCCTGGGTCTGTGGGCGTCGGCCAGCGGCAACGACGGCCTCGCGGAGCAGGCCCGGTGGATGCTCTCCGCCGAGGCCGCGTCGTCGTCGGCCTACTGGACGAACTTCCCGCTCGACGAGCCCGTCTACGACGGCTTCGACTACACCGTCACGAGCCTCGTGTGGGGCGGAAAGCGTGACTACGCGACGTGGTTCAGCGCCGAGCCGGGCGCCATGCTCGGCATCGTCGTGCTCCCCATGAGCCCCGTGAGCGAGTACCTGGCGAGCGACCCGGAGCGCATCGCGGTGAACCTCGAGTCCGAGCTCGGCGGATCGGACAGCTACGAGGTCATGTTCGGCGACTTCCTCCTCATGTACTCCGCGCTCGCCGGGCCGGAGGCTGCCGAGGAGGCCCTCGTCGCAGCGCGTGGGCTGTCCGACGACACCATCGACGACGGCAACACCCGCAGCTACATGCTCGCGTCGATCATGGCCCAGCTCGGCTGACGGCGCAGCACCCGACACGGCACGGGCCGGACCGCTGAGAAGCGGTCCGGCCCGTGCCGTGTCGTGCAGGTGCCCGGTCGCGCTACATGAACCCGAAGCTCAGCCCGAAGATCACCATGCCGAGCAGGAACACGATCCCGACGACGAGGAACAGGCTCACGTAGCTGATCACCAGTCCGGCCACAGCGAAGCCCGCGCCCTGCTCGCCGCTCGTGCGCAGCTGGGAGCGCGCGATGTGCCCGAGGACGATGCCGACGATCCAGCCCAGGACAGGGACGAGCGTCCAGCCGGCGATGGACGCGACGAGCGACCCGATCGCCATGGCGTTCGTCGGCCTGCCCACGTAGCCCGGACCGCCGGCGGGGGACTGGTAGGTGGGCGGGTCATAGCTCGGCGCCTCGTACGTCGGGACCTGGGGAGCGGCCGGCTCGTCCCACGCTGACGGGCCCTGACGGTAAGGGCTGAACGCACCGCCGGTCGGGTCGGGGTACGACCCGGACGCGCCCGCACCGGGGCGGGGATCCTTGCTCAGGTTCGGCTCGGACATTGCACTCCTCGGGTCATGGGGACGGTCATGCGGCGGGCTCGCCCTCAGCTGGTGCCTCTTCTGTGGTGGGCTCCGGGGTGGGTAGCTGCTCGGGCGCGATCTGGTCGAGCGGGAGGCAGCCTTCGCGGGAGATCATCGCGATCGCGGGATCCAGGGCGACCTCCTCGCTGAGCGACTCGAACTCGTCGCCCAGCGTGACGTCGATCGTCGCGTCCGCGCGTGCGTCGTAGTAGAGGTCGCTCTCGCTGAAGTGGGCCGCGACCGTGTACGCCTGGGCGAGCCCGGCCGCCCCGAAGGAGATGCGGACGCTCGCGAGGTCGACCGAGGCGTTCCCGGTGGTCGCGACAGCGAACCCGCGCTCGGCGAGGGTCTCGGCGGCGACGGTGGCGAGGCCCGCACGGTCGGTGGCGTTCAAGACGTTGAGAGTGATGTCACCGCTGGGCACCGGCATGGTGCCGTCGGGCAGGCACGCCTGCGGGTACTGCTCGTCGGTCTGCTTCGTGGCGTAGGTGAAGTCACGCTCGAACGGTGGGTCGACGGTGCCGGTGTACACGGCGAGCGCCCCGAGGCCGGTGACGGCAAGGAAGGCGATGAGGACGCCGAATATCACAGCCTGGCGTTCCTGCTTGTGGCGTCTGCGCAGCGTGCGCGCACGCTTGACGTCGTCCGGCGTGGTCATCTGAGAAATTTACCGCCCGTCGGGATCAATCGAGCACGAGGACGCGCGCGTGCAGGAGGCCACGTTGCTGCAGCGCTGCGCGGACGGCGCGGTGCAGGCCGTCCTCGAGGTACATGACGCCCTCGTACTGCACGACGTGCGCGAAGAGGTCCCCGTAGAACGTCGAGTCCTCCGCGAGGAGGTTGTCGAGGTTGAGGGTGCGCTTGGTCGTGACGAGCTCGTCGAGGCGGACCTGCCGTGGGGCGACGGACGACCAGTCCTTCGCCGTGACGAGTCCGTGGTCGGGGTAGGGCCGGCCGTCCCCGACGCGCTTGAAGATCATGGCCGCAAGTCTAGACGGGGCGGGATGTCCCTCGTGTGGAGATCTGGTGGTCACGGCATGACCCGAGCGACCCAGGTGCGCGGCATATGACGAAGGGCCTGTCTCCTCGGTGGGAGACAGGCCCTTCGTCGCGGCGGAGGATGGGGGATTCGAACCCCCGAGGGCGTGAACCCAACCGCCTTTCCAAGACGGCGCCATAGGCCACTAGGCGAATCCTCCGTGACGCACCGGGCGGACCCAGCCTGACGAGGATACCCAAGAACCGGGCGGACACCGAATCGCCCCTGCGCGGCCGCACGTTTGGGCGGGGCCCGCGCTCCGGGTTAGTGTTTCCCCAGACCCCTCGTGCGGCGTCATCTCGCTGAACTCCCCCAGGGCCGGAAGGCAGCAAGGGCAGGTGAGCTCTGACGGGTGTGCGGGGGGTCCTTTTCATGCCCGGGGCCATCCGGGGCGCCCGCCATCGCGGTGCCCACCATGTGGCCCGCGTCACGTCCGCATGCTGGAACCGGGTGTCCGCGGAGTGGAAATGGCGGTCGAACGCCGCGCATGATGTGACTCATGGTCACCACCAGCACCCGCACGCGACGAGCCAGCACCCTGTGCCGCTCGCCGCAGGCGTGCTGCCGCCCGGGCATGATGCCCGGCGGGTGTTGTCGCTGACCCGAGCGTCACACCCGGATCGGGGGAGGACCCCGACACACGCCGCGCAGCGGCGCCCCACTGCGACGACACGGGCCGGGCCCCGGGCCCGCCGGACAGGGCCGCAGCCCTGAGTCGTCCGACGTCGTCCGCCGACAACCGCCCCGGCCCGGCCGTCGGCCACCCACCTCCGCGACCTTTGCCCCCGCGCGCACCTGCGCACACCGGAAGGAACACCATGTCCCGCACCGCCCGCACCGCCCGTTCGAAGACGTTCGCCGCCCTTGCTGCCTCCGCTCTCGTGCTCGGTCTCGCCGCCTGCGGCACCGACGAGGACGAGTCGGAGCCCATCCGCATCGGCGTCGTCAACGACTCCGACGAGCAGTGGCCGATCTTCATCGAGAAGGCGCAGGCCGAGGGCATCGAGGTCGAGCTCGTGAACTTCACGGAGTACACGCAGCCGAACCCCGCGCTCGCACAGGAGGAGCTGGACCTGAACCAGTTCCAGCACCTGCTCTACCTCGCGGACTACAACGCCACCTCGGGGGAGGACCTCACGCCCATCGGCGCCACCGCGGTCTACCCCCTCGCCCTGTACTCCACCCAGTACAGCAGCGTGGAAGACATCCCCGAGGGCGGCGAGATCGCCATCCCGAACGATCCCACCAACCTCTCCCGGGCCCTGCTCGTCCTCCAGGACGCCGGCCTCGTCGAGCTCGAGGACGGCGGGTCACCCTTCTCCGACGAGACCGAGGTCCTCGAGTCCTCACGCGTGAGCGTCATCCCCGTCGACGCCGCGCAGACCGCGATCAGCCTGCCGTCCGTCGCCGGGTCGATCATCAACAACGACTTCGTGCTCGACGCCGGGCTCACACCCGAGAACGCCCTCTACCAGGACGAGGCGGACTCCGAGGGTGCGCGCCCCTACATCAACATCTTCGTGGCGCGGGCCGAGGACAAGGACAACGAGACGTACCTCAAGCTCGTCGAGATCTTCCACGACTCCGAGGTCGAGGCCGCTCTCCTCGAGGCCTCGGGCGGCTCCGCCGTCATCGCGAACCAGAGCGCGGAGGAGCTCCAGGGCTACCTCGCGGAGATCACCGCCGACATCGAGTCCCAGGGCTGACGTCGCCGCACGGCGCAACGCACGGTCGGGGGTGGCCCGGCGGTACCGGACAGGATCCGGACCGTCCGGGCCGCCGTCGCGCACGGCTGGCAGGATGACTGGCGACGGACGAGGGATGGAGCACCGATGAGCGGCACCGCGCCCGCGATGGTGAGTTTCAAGGACGCGACGAAGATCTTCCGGACCTCGTCGGGCGAGGTGCGTGCCGTGGACGGCGTGACCCTCGACGTCGCCGCGGGGGAGATCTTCGGCGTCATCGGGTACTCCGGCGCCGGCAAGTCGACCCTCGTGCGTCTCATCAACGCCCTCGAGCCGGTGACGTCCGGCCAGGTCCTCGTCGACGGCCAGGACGTGAGCCGGTTGCCCGAGAAGGAGCTGCGGTCCGTCCGCGCGGGCATCGGCATGATCTTCCAGCAGTTCAACCTCCTGTCCTCGCGGACGGTCGCCGGGAACGTCGCCTACCCGCTCGAGGTCGCCGGGTGGCCGAGGGCCAGGCGCAAGGAACGCGTCGCGCAGCTGCTCGAGTTCGTCGGCATCTCCGACAAGGCCCGGCAGTACCCGGGGCAGCTCTCGGGTGGACAGAAGCAGCGCGTCGGCATCGCGCGCGCCCTGGCGACCGACCCCAAGATCCTCCTCGCGGACGAGTCGACGAGCGCCCTCGACCCCGAGACGACGCAGGACGTCCTCAACCTCTTGCGTCGCGTCAACCAGGAGCTGGGCGTCACGGTCGTCGTCATCACGCACGAGATGGACGTCGTGAAGTACATGTGCGACCGCGTCGCAGTCATGGAGAACGGCAAGGTCGTGGAGTCCGGCGAGGTGTACCGGGTGTTCGCCGACCCGGAGCACCCGGCGACGAAGCGCTTCGTCGGCACCTCCCTCAAGGACCGGCCCAGCCCCGCGGCGCTCGAGCGCCTGCGGCGACGCCATCCCGGGCGGATGGTCACCATCGGGGTCCGGGAGGACGGGGCGTCGAGCACCGACCTCACCCGGGCGCTGCGTGAGCACGCCGTCGACGGCACCATCGTCTACGGCGGGATCACCGAGATCTCCGAGCGGCCCTTCGGCAGTCTCACCGTCGCGCTCGAGGGGGACGACGCGCAGATCCGCGCGTTCCTCACGGACCTGCGCCGTTCGACGACGGTCATCGACCTCGGGACAGCGGCCGCGCCGCTCACCGACCCGGACGCCACAGGCCCCCGGAGCTCCGCGGCATCGACCGGGACGACCGTCGGGAAGGCGTCATGAACCTCGCCGCGCGGGAGACCGACTGGGACCGGCTGGGCCCACAGCTGCTCGAATCGGTGGGCGAGACCGCCTTCATGGTCTCCGTCAGCCTGCTCGCCGGCGGGTTCTTCGGGCTCCTGCTCGGGCTCGCGCTCTACGGGACCCGCAAGGGCAACCTCTTCAGCAACTCCCCGGTGTTCGCGGTGCTCAACATCATCGTGAACATCGTCCGACCGATCCCGTTCGTCATCTTCCTCGCGCTCGTGGGCCCGCTCACGCTCGAGGTGGTGGGGACGACGCTGGGTACGGGCGCGGCGACGTTCCCGCTGTCGATCATGACGACGTTCGCGGTCTCCCGGATCGTCGAGCAGAACCTCGTCTCGCTCGACCCGGGCGTCATCGAGGCTGCGCGCGCGATGGGCGCCTCGCGCCTGCGCATCGTGTGGTCTGTGCTCATCCCCGAGGCGCTCGCCCCGCTCATCCTCGGGTACACCTTCATCTTCGTCGCGATCGTCGACATGTCCGCGATGGCCGGCATCATCGGCGGAGGAGGGCTCGGCGACTTCGCCATCCGGTTCGGCTACCAGCGCCTCAACTGGGAGGTCGTGCTCGTCGTCGTCGTCGTCATCGTGCTCATCGTCCAGCTCGCCCAGCTGCTCGGGAACTGGCTGGCGCGCAAGGCCCTGCACCGCTGACTGGCCCAGGCTGCGGCGCAGCCTCGTCCACACCGTGCTGTTCGTCGGACTCCTCGAGGTGCACGCTCGACACGCTGCGGCACAGCCCAGTGCTGCGACCCGTGGTGCCCGGCAGGTCGGCCGAGAGGGCACCCGGGGCGCGGTGATGCTGCTTCAGCGCTGGACGATCGTGCGGACGGCACCCACGACCGCGCTGGCGCCGCCGCCGTCGGGCCGCCCGGACCTGGGGGGCTCGGCGGCCCTCTCGGCCCGGTGCCCTGTCAGCGCCGGCGTCTAGAGTGGCGTCCGTGAGCACAGCCCTGTACCGCCGCTACCGTCCCGAGAACTTCGCCGAGGTGATCGGGCAGGAGCACGTCACCGTGCCGCTCATGCAGGCGCTGCGCTCGGACCGCGTCAACCATGCCTACCTCTTCTCGGGTCCGCGCGGGTGCGGCAAGACGACCTCGGCCCGGATCCTCGCGCGCATCCTCAACTGCGCCCGCAACACGCCTGAGTCGCCGTCGGACACCCCGTGCGGGGAGTGCGAGTCGTGCGTGGAGCTCTCCCGCGGGGGCCCGGGCAGCCTCGACGTCGTCGAGATCGACGCAGCCAGCCACGGCGGGGTCGACGACGCCCGGGAGCTGCGCGAGCGGGCCACGTTCTCCCCGTCCCGGGACCGCTTCAAGATCTTCATCCTCGACGAGGCCCACATGGTCACGGCGCAGGGCTTCAACGCGCTGCTGAAGATCGTCGAGGAGCCGCCGGAGTACCTCAAGTTCATCTTCGCGACGACCGAGCCCGAGAAGGTCATCGGGACGATCCGCTCACGCACCCACCACTACCCGTTCCGGCTCGTGTCGCCGACCACGCTCCAGGAGTACCTCGGCGAGCTGTGCGAGAGCGAGGGAATCAGCGTCGGCGCAGGCGTCCTGCCCCTCGTCGTGCGCGCCGGAGGTGGCTCCGTCCGTGACTCCCTGTCCGTCCTCGACCAGCTCATGGCCGGGGCGCAGGACAGCGCGCTCGACTACGAACGCGCCGTCTCCTTGCTGGGATACACGCATGTCACGCTGCTCGACGACGTCGTGGAGGCGCTCGCGGCACGGGACGGCGCGAGCATGTTCCGTGTCGTCGACCACGTCATCGCCACCGGTCACGAGCCGCGGAGGTTCGTCGAGGACCTGCTCGAGCGGTTGCGCGACCTCATCGTCCTGTCCGTCTCGGGGGACGCCGCGCAGGCGGTGCTCCGCAACGTGCCCGCAGACCAGATGGCGCGCATGCAGGCGCAGGCGTCGAACCTCGGCGCGGGCGAGCTCTCCCGCTCGGCGGACACCGTGAACGCTGCGCTGTCCGAGATGAGCGGAGCGACCTCGCCCCGGCTGCACCTCGAGCTGTTGTGCGCCCGGCTCCTCCTGCCCGCCGTCGACGACACGACCGCGGGTCTGGCCGCCCGCCTCGACCGGCTCGAACGGGGCGCGGCAGTCCGCCAGGCCCCTGTCCCGGCCAGCACCGCGCCCGTCCCCGCCAGCACCGCGCCCGTCCCGACCAGAAGTGCACCCGCTCCGGTGACGGCGACGACCGCGGAGGTGGGCTCCGCGTCCCCCGCGCCCGCGTCTCCCGCGTCCGCCTCCTCGGCCCCTACGCCCGTCACGTCCCATGACGACCCGCCATGGGAGACCGCTCCGGCGGTCCAGGCGCACGCCGAGCCGCCGACACAGGGGCAGGCATCGCCACACGCAGGCTCGCAGCCGGACGCGCAGCGGCAGCCGGACGCGCAGCCGGAGCCGGCCCCGCAGCCGGACCCGCAGCCGCGGCAGGACACGCGGGAGCGGGCAGTGTCGCAGGGTCAGCCCGCCGCGCGCCCTGGCGCCGGCTCCCCGGCTGTTCCAGCACCCCAGGCTGCCCCGGCGTCGTCGGCGCCCGCAGCGGGTGCGCCTGCCTCCGCTGCCGTGCCTGCCTCCGCCGCCACGCAGGCCACGAACACCGAGATGCTGCGGCGGAGGTGGCCTGAGGTGCTCGACACGCTGAGCAGGCTCCGCAAGGCGACCTGGGCCCTGGTGAGTCAGAACGCCCAGGTTGCGGAGCTCACCGACACGACCCTGTCCCTGACCTTCTCCTCCGCGGGGCTCGCCACGACGTTCCGTAACAGCCCCGGTGCGGAGCTCGTGCAGCGTGCCGTGCGCGAGACCCTCGGCTTCGACGTGCGGGTCGAGGGTGGCGTCGACGACGGCGCCCGCCCGGCGGCGCGCGCGACGAACGACCGGGCGTCGTCCGCGACCGGCGGGGGCGGGGCGGGCCCACGGATCGCGGGCGTCGACCCTGCGGCGGCCGCCGCCTCCTGGGACGCGCCGGCGGCACCGGTGGCGCGCGTCGCTCTTCCGACCCCGCCGGACCCCCAGGCGCCCCGCGGGCCGGTCGCGGCGCCCGCACGGGTGGTGGACGAGGACGCCCCCGAGCCACCGGCCGACTACGACGCCGGCCCCGAGTACGCGCCGGGTGGGGGCGAGACCCCGCGCCAGGCGGCGGAGCGGCGTGCGGCGGAGTCGCGGCAGGCGCTCGACGCGCGCTCTCGTGTCGTCGACGACCCCCAGCCCGACGACGAGGACCTCGCGTCGTCGGGTCTCGTCGGTGTGCCGCTCGTGACCCAGATGCTCGGTGGACGGGTCATCGACGAGATCATCGACGGGCAATAAAAACATTCACCTTCACATACCGCTGTTCATACTTGCGGTCAGTGGATGTGTTAGCCTGAAACGGCACGAGGGCGCGGCAACGAGCATGCTGCGAATACCCATTCGTCGGCATTTATGCCCCTTTGTCAGGACATGTACCCACCCATCGCGAAGAACGATGATCAATCATGATGAATGACGATTGATCGCGATGCATCGCGACGTTTCCCGCCACGGCGGCGGATGTCGTCGTTTCCCGCGCTATGCGCCCCGGTGTCAGGATCCGTCCCGTCCCGTCCCGTGCCGCTCGTGTCCGGCCCTCTCGGAGCGCCCGCGTAGGCTGGGGGTGTGTATGAAGGAGTGGTCCAGGACCTCATCGACGAGCTCGGCCGGCTGCCCGGCATCGGGCCCAAGAGCGCGCAGCGGATCGCCTTCCACCTGCTCGCGGCGGAGGCGTCCGACGTCCGTCGCCTCGCGGAGGTGCTCACCGAGGTCAAGGCGCGGGTGCGGTTCTGCGACATCTGCGGCAACGTCGCGGAGGACGAGCTCTGTCGCGTGTGCCGGGATCCCCGGCGCTCCCTGACGGCCATCTGCGTCGTCGAGGAGGCCAAGGACGTCGTCGCGATCGAACGGACCCGCGAGTTCCGGGGTCGGTACCACGTGCTCGGCGGCGCCATCAACCCGATCGACAACGTCGGACCCGACGACCTGCGCATCAAGGAGCTGCTCACGCGGCTCGCGGACGGCACCGTCCAGGAGGTCATCCTCGCGATGGACCCGAACGTCGAGGGAGAGGCGACAGCCACCTACCTCGCACGGATGCTCGGTCCGATGGGCCTGCGCATCACGCGCCTGGCGTCCGGTCTGCCCGTCGGGGGAGACTTGGAGTACGCCGACGAGGTCACGCTCGGCCGAGCTTTCGAGGGCCGTAGGCTGGTCGGAGGATGACACACACCACGGGGGACGCAGTGAGCGCAACGAGCATGACGGACGAAGGCCCGACGAACCCGCGCACCCCGACCGAGTCCGACCCGGCGGACGTCGCCTCGGTCGCGCGCGCGGTAGCGCCCCAGGCGGCCCGGTTCGTGCAGACCTGCGCGGAGGTCGCCTCCGGCGGTGCCCCCGAGGCGGCGATCTCCCTGCTGCTCCTCGCGACGTCGGACATCCTCGGAGCGGGCGCCCGCCTGGGTGCCATGGTCGACGTCGTCCCGGCCCACCGGTTCGAGCCCGACGACGGCGAGGACGTCGACCTCGACCCGCTGCGGGTGGGGCTCGCTCGGGTCCTCGACGGGCTCGACGAGTACGTCGAGGTGATCGACCCCGTGCTCGGGGTCGAGGTGGGCGGGGCCAGCCTCTCCGCGGACCTCGCGACGGTGGCGTCCGCGCTGACCCAGGGGCTCCAGCACTACGACGCCGGCCACGAGGTCGAGGCCCTGTGGTGGTGGCAGTTCTCCTACCTGTCCTCCTGGGGCGAGCGCGCTGCCAGCGCGCTGCGCGTGCTCCAGCTCATCCTCGCCCACCTGCGCCTCGACGTAGACGACGACGTCGCCGCCGAGGCGGAGTACGACGCGCTCCAGTCCTGACCCTCAGGCGACGCGGGTCCCACGTGCCAGCCTGTGCTGCGGGATCCGGATGCGCCGGACGGTGACGAACAGCGCGCCCGCCCCGAGCAGCAGGTAGAACGCCAGCCCCCACGGCCACACGGGACTCATGCTGGACAGCTCGGTCTCGCGGTCTCCCGCGTCGGCCACGTCGACGAACTCCTCGCACTCGTTCCCGGTGTCCGCCCCCGCACGGGCGAGGCGCACGCCGTCGCGGATCCCGGCGAGCGGGTCGGGTCCCCCACGGCCGAACGCCTCACCGCCGGGTGCGGCGTCCGCGACGAGGACGAACGGGTTCACCGCGAGCAGCCACCAGGTCCACTCCGTGTGGATGAGCGTCGTGCGGTACGTCTGCAGCTCGCACTCCGTGACCCTGCCGGTGCTCTGGTCCCACTCCGTCGGTCGGTAGGTCGTCACCTCGACGTTCTCCTCGGTGACGATCAAGATCGTGAGGAAGAAGACGGCGACCGTGACGAAGCTCAGGGTCGCCACGGACAGGTAGGACAGCAGGGCGGACCCGCTCGTCTTGCTCACGAGCGACGAGAACGCCAGGCTGACCGCGCAGACGACGAGCAGCAGCAGCGCGAGGATGACGAGCGTGGTGAGGAGCGCCAGGAAACGTACCCCTCCCGCCAGGAACGCCCAGACCATGAACGGGACGCTGACGGCGAGGAACGCCATCGACGCGAGCCAGCCGGCGGCGATCTTGCCGAGCGCGATCTCCACGGGCGTGAGCATGGAGACCTGGAGGATCGCCAGCGTCCCGGCGTTGCGGTCGCCGTTGATCGCCCCCGAGCTCAACGTCGGGGTGACGAGGAGGCCGAGGAAGAGGATGAAGATGACGTTGAGACCGAAGATCAGCGGACCGGTCTTCATGTCGCCGTAGGAGGCACCGGCGGACGACGCAGCGCTGATGAGGATGCAGATGCCACCCACGACGACGAACCACACGCCGAGAGTGACCTTCCACCTCGTGGACCGCAGTCGCTGGGTGAGCTCGAGGCGGGCGACCGTCGTCACGCCATGCCAGGACAACGACCAGTCGCCGCGGTTCTCGGGACCCTGGGGTGGCGCCCCGTACACCTGCGGTGCAGCCGGCGGGGGTGGGGCAGGGTAGGTGCTCACCGGCGCTCCTCGTTGAGTGACAGGTACGTCTGTTCCAGCGCGCCGCCCGACGGAGCGAGCGAGACGAGCGGGACGCCGGCGGTGACGGCGTCCCGCAGGAGCCGCGACGCGGCCTCCTCGCCGCCGAGCTGAAGGATGAGGGTGCTGTCGGGCTGCTGCACGAACGGCATGCCCACCGAGCGCAGCCACTCGACGAGGGGCGCGACCTGCAGCGCCTTCACCCGCCACGTGCGGTGTGCGGTGCGCGCCTCGGCGACCGACTCATGGGCCACCGTGCGACCAGCGGAGATGAACACGGCGTCGTCGACCATCTCGTCCAGCTCGGCGAGGATGTGGCTGGAGATGAGGACCGTCGTGCCTGCCGCGGCGATGGATCGCACGAGCGTCCGCAGCTCGATCCTCGACCGCGGGTCGAGCCCGTTGGCCGGCTCGTCGAGGACGAGCACCGACGGGCGGTGGACGAGCGCCCGGGCGAGCCCGAGGCGCTGCTTCTGCCCGCGGGAGAGCACGTGTGCCGGCTGGTCCGCGAGGGCCGTGAGGTGCACCGTGTCGAGGAGCTCGATCGCGCGTTGGCGGCTGTGCTCCGCGGACATCCGGTACGTCGCGCCGGTGGTCAGCAGGACCTCGCGGGCGGTGAGCGACTCCCAGGTGCCGAACTGGTCGGGCATCCAGCCGACGCGGGACCGTGCCGCGTAGTTCTGGGTGACCGGGTCGAGGCCGTCGATGAAGATGTGCCCGGCGTCGGGCACGAGGAGACCGGCGAGCATGAGCATGAGCGTCGTCTTGCCCGAGCCGTTGGGGCCGATGAGCGCGGTGACGGCGCCCCGTCGAGCGAGGACGTCGACGCTGTCCACGGCCCGCACGGCGCCGAAGCTCCGCGCGACCCCCTGGGCGATGACGCCGAACTGGCCCTGCGGAGGTGCGCCGTACGCAGCCTGCGGATGGGCGCCGTACGCGCCGTGCGGAGGTGCGCCGTACGCAGCCTGCGGATCTGCGCCGTACGCGGCGCGCGGATGCGCGCCGTACGCGTCGCGCCCCACCGCGCCCACCTGGTCCCCAGGACCCGGTGCGGCGCCCGGTATCGGCGGCTTCGGCGGCTCTGCGCTCGTCATGGGCCGACTGTAGCGGCTGCGGAGTCGCGTCAGTGGGGACGGCAGGGTGAGTGATGGTAGGGATGTCGTGTGGATCCCAGCGCGCTCACCGCAGCAACCCTCACGGTCGGCCACCTCGAGATCGGCGTCCTGACGATGGTCGCCCTCGTCCTCGCCGGTCTGGTGGCCGGCTGGGTGGACGCCGTGGTCGGTGGCGGAGGGCTCGTCCAGCTCCCCGCGCTCCTGCTCGTCCCGGGCATGACGCCGGTGCAGGCGCTCGCCACCAACAAGCTCGCCGGGATCATGGGCACGTCGGTCAGTGCCGTCACGTACTACCGGCGCGTCGGCCCGGACCTGCGGACGGCGGGGCCGATGGCGCTCGCCGCGCTCGCTGGTGCGGTCGGCGGTGCGGCGCTCGCGTCGCGCATCCCCGAGGACCTGTTCACACCGATCATCCTCGTGGTCCTCGTCGGGGTGGCCGCCTACACGCTGCGGACACCCCACCTGGGCCAGGACACGGTGCTGCGGTGGGAGGGCAGCGGCCACCGCTGGACCGCGGCCGGGATCGGCCTCGTCATCGGCGCCTACGACGGGCTGCTCGGGCCCGGCACCGGCACCTTCCTCGTCATCGCCCTCGTGAGCGTGCTGGGCTACGCGTTCCTGCCCGCCTCCGCCCTGGCCAAGATCGTCAACTTCGCGACGAATGCCGGCGCCCTCATGTTCTTCGTCCCCAGCGGTCACGTGGTCTGGGCGCTGGGGCTCTGCGTCGGCGCCGCCAACCTCTGCGGCGGCTACCTCGGAGCGCGCACGGCCGTCGCGCGCGGGAACCGCTTCGTCCGTGCCGTGTTCGTCGTCGTCGTCGCCGCACTGGTGTGCACGCTGGGCTACGACCTCGTCGTCGGCTGAACCGGTCGTGCCCTACCATCGAGTGTTCGTAACCATGCTGGTGGACGTTTAGATCGACGGGACCAGCTGAGCAACGGAGTACCACTCGTGGCACTGATCGTCCAGAAATATGGCGGTTCGTCCGTCTCCGACGCGGAGAGCATCAAGCGCGTCGCCAAGCGGATCGCAGAGTCCAAGAGGGCAGGGAACGACCTCGTCGTCGTCGTCTCGGCCATGGGGGACACCACCGACGAGCTCATCGACCTCGCCCAGCAGATCACCCCGCTGCCCCCGTCCCGGGAGATGGACATCCTCCTCACCGCCGGCGAGCGCATCTCGATGTCGCTGCTGGCGATGGCCATCAACAGCCTGGGCGTGAAGGCGAAGTCCTTCACCGGGCAGCAGGCGGGCGTCATCACCGACGCCGTGCACGGCAAGGCGCGGATCGTCGACGTCGTCCCGGAGCGCATCCGGGAGACGGTCGAGAAGGGATCTGTCGCGATCGTCGCGG
The DNA here is from genome assembly GCF_057180625.1 of Sanguibacter sp. Z6_81. NCBI lineage: Bacteria > Bacillati > Actinomycetota > Actinomycetes > Micrococcales > Sanguibacteraceae > Sanguibacter > Sanguibacter sp. Z6_81. The sequence continues at coordinate 59,119 of NZ_JBXUFV010000004.1, forward strand.
GCTTCCAGGGGGTGACGCAGTCGACGAACGACGTCACCACGCTCGGCCGCGGTGGCTCCGACACGACCGCGGTCGCGCTCGCTGCCGGCCTCGGCGCAGACGTCTGCGAGATCTACACGGACGTCGACGGCGTCTTCACCGCCGACCCGCGCATCGTCCCCAGCGCTCGCAAGATCGACCGCATCACCTACGAGGAGATGCTCGAGATGGCGGCGTCGGGCGCCAAGGTCCTCGTGCTGCGCTGCGTCGAGTACGCGCGTCGCTACAACGTTCCCATCCACGTCCGGTCGTCGTTCTCCGGCAAGGAAGGAACCCTGGTCACCAACGTCCCCGCGCACGTCGCGGCAGGTCCGAGCGAGGTAGAGGTAACGATGGAAGCCCCGATCATCTCCGGTGTGGCGCACGACCGCAGCGAGGCCAAGGTCACGGTCGTCGGTGTCCCTGACGTGCCGGGCACCGCCGCGCGCATCTTCGAGGTCGTCGCGAGCGCGGGCGCCAACATCGACATGATCGTCCAGAACGTGTCGGCCGCCTCCACGGGCCTCACCGACATCTCGTTCACCCTCCCCGAGGGCGACGGGCAGCTCGCGATGACGGCGCTCGACGCCGTCCGGACCGAGATCGGGTTCGCGTCGCTGCAGTACGACGACCAGATCGGGAAGGTGTCCCTCGTCGGGGCGGGCATGAAGTCCCACCCGGGCGTCTCGGCCAAGCTCTTCGGGGCGCTGCGTGACGCCGGGATCAACATCGAGATGATCACGACCTCGGAGATCCGCATCTCCGTGGTCACGCGTGAGGACAGCCTCGACGACGCCGTGCGTGCGGTGCACACGGCGTTCGAGCTCGACGGCGAGGGCGAGGCCGTGGTCTACGGCGGGACCGGACGATGAGCGCGGCGGAGAGCGTCGTCCAGGGCGCCGGGAGCCGCACGGGCGGGCTCGTGGTCGCCGTCGTCGGGGCGACCGGGCAGGTCGGTGCCGTCATGCGCCGTCTGCTCGCCGAGCGGGAGTTCCCGGTCGGGCGGATCCGGTACTTCGCGTCTGCCCGCTCCGCGGGAACGACCCTGCCCTGGCAGGGGGAGGACGTCGTCGTCGAGGACGCGGAGACCGCCGACCTCACGGGCATCGACATCGCGCTGTTCTCCGCAGGCGGGTCGACGTCGAAGGCCCAGGCCCCGCGGTTCGCCGCGGCGGGTGCCGTCGTCATCGACAACTCGTCGGCGTGGCGCCTGGACCCTGACGTCCCGCTCGTCGTCTCCGAGGTCAACCCGGAGGCGATCGCCGACGCGCGCAAGGGGATCATCGCGAACCCGAACTGCACGACGATGGCCGCGATGCCTGTGCTCAAGCCGCTCGCCGACGAGGCCGGGCTCGAGCGCCTCATCGTCTCGACGTACCAGGCGGTCTCCGGATCGGGTCTGGCTGGCGCCCAGGAGCTCGACTCGCAGGCGCGTGCGGCCGTCGAGCAGGACCTCGTCGGGTTGGTGCACGACGGCGGAGCGGTGACGTTCCCGGAGCCGGTGAAGTACGTGAAGAACATCGCGTTCAACGTCGTCCCGCTCGCCGGGTCGATCGTCGACGACGGCTCGCTCGAGACGGACGAGGAGCAGAAGCTGCGCAACGAGTCGCGCAAGATCCTCGGTCTGCCGGAGCTCGCGGTCTCCGGGACGTGCGTCCGGGTGCCCGTGTTCAGCGGGCACTCCCTGGCGATCAACGCGGAGTTCGCGCGTGCGCTGTCGCCCGAGCGGGCGCGCGAGCTGCTCGCGGCCGCGCCGGGTGTCGAGCTCGCCGACGTGCCGAACCCGCTCGAGGCAGCGGGCGCGGACCCGAGCTTCGTGGGGCGCATCCGGACGGACCAGTCGGTCCCCGGCGGACGTGGTCTCGCGCTGTTCGTGAGCAACGACAACCTCCGCAAGGGTGCGGCGCTCAACGCCGTCCAGGTCGCGGAGCTCGTCGCGCAGCGGCTGTCCGCGGCTGGCTGAGCCCAGCCTGGTCGGTGGCGTCGCCACGGACCGCACGGCCTCACGACAGGCCCCCACCGCACGCGGTGGGGGCCTGTCGCACGTGTGCTCACGGCGCTGCCCGGCTCCGGGACCGCGGCCGCCAGGACTCCAGGGCCAACCTTCTCGTGGAGGGACTTGCGCCGCGGCGGGTTCCATGGTTCATTACTTGTGTAATGAACCACCGAACAACTACCGGGGGAGGGGCGATGTTCGACGGGCGAGATCCCATCTACCTGCAGATCGCCGACCAGATCCGTCGCGACGTGCTCGCGGGGACCCTCGAGGAGGGGGAGCAGGTGATGTCCACGACGCAGTACGCCACGACCTACCGGATCAACCCCGCGACGGCCGCCAAGGCGTTCGCCGAGCTCGTCGACGAGGGCGTGCTCTACAAGCAGCGCGGCGTCGGCATGTTCGTCGCCGACGGCGCCGCCGAGCGGCTGCGGGCCGCGCACCGGTCCCGCTTCTACTCCCAGACCCTCGCGCCGGTCCTCGACCAGGCCCGGGTGCTCGGGATCTCCGACGACGAGCTCGTCGCCTACATCCGGGACGCGGGGGCCCGGCCATGACGCCAGCACCGACCGCCCCCGGGTACGCGGTCCGGTTCGAGGACGTCCGGGTCCCCTTCGGTCCGCCGGCACTCGACGGGCTCACCCTGGACCTCGCCGCGGGCGTCGTGCACGGTCTGCTCGGCCGCAACGGCTCCGGCAAGACGACCGCACTGTCCCTGGCAGCGGGCTTCCGCCGACCCCGCTCGGGTCGGGTGCTCGTCGACGGCGAGGACCCCTTCGAGAACGCCCGGATCGCAGAGGGCGTGTGCTTCGTCCGGGAGAGCGGCGACGTGCTGGCCGACGAGAAGGTCGGCGACAACCTCGGGTTCTTCGAGGCGATGCGCCCCTCGTTCGACCGCGGCTACGCCGACGAGCTCGTCGACCTCTTCCAGATCGACGCGACGTCGAAGGTCAACGCGCTCTCGCGGGGACAGCGCTCCGCGTTCGGGGTCGTCGTCGGGCTCGCCGCTCGTGCGCCGCTGACCATCTTCGACGAGGTGCACCTGGGCATGGACGCGCCCTCCCGCTACGCCTTCTACGACGCCCTCCTGGCGGACTACATCGCTCATCCCCGGACGTTCGTCGTCTCGAGCCACCTCATCGGTGAGCTCGAGCGGCTGCTGGAGAACGTGGCGATCCTCCACCGCGGTCGGCTCCTCGTCGCGGACGAGGCGCAGGCGCTCCGTAGCCGTGGCGCCACGCTCACCGGTCCTGCCGCTGCCGTGGACGCGGTGGTGGCCGCGGCGGGCCTCGATGTCGTCGGACGTCGGGCGCTCGGCGGCACCAGCGAGGTGACCGTGTACGGGGAGGTGACCGCGCACGTCGTCGAGCACGCACGGCTGACGCAGGTCGAGGTGGGGCGAGTCGGGCTCCAGGACCTCGTCGTCCATCTCACCGAGCACGCGGGGCATCGCACGGACACATCTCAGCACGGCGAGAAGGAGGCATGACCATGCAGGCACTGGAACGTTCGCAGGCGCGACGGTCGCTGCGGATGCTCATGGAGGTCAACCTCTTCGTGGCCGCGTGGTTCTGGGGCGTGGCCCTCGTCGTCGCCGTCGTGATCGGCGTCCTGCGGGACCGGTACGGCACTGTCGACAGCTCTGTCCTCGCGATCGCGGCCCAGGTCGGCATGTGGTTCACCTTCGCCATCGCGACCTACGTGACGACCCAGCACCTGCCCGTGCACGTCGCCGCGGGGGTCACCCGCCGGGCGTTCGTCCGGGCGTCGATCCTCGGGGTGCTGCTCACGGCAGGCGTGTATGCCGTCGTCCTGACGGTCCTCCTGCAGGTGGAGCGACTCGTGTACGGCGCAGCCGGGTGGACGCACGCCTTCTCGGGCGCGGGCATGTTCACCTCCACGGACCAGGTGCTGCCCGTCCTTGCCCAGCACCTCATCGTCTTCGCAGCAGGGGGACTCCCCGGGCTCCTCGTCGGGATCGTCTACTACCGGTTCGGAGCGGGGACCGGCACGGTGGCCCTGGTCGTCACCGCGACGCCCGTGCTCGTCGCCAGCGGCATGGTCCGCACACGAGGCGACTGGCTGATCGTCACGCCCCCCGACGCCGTGGGCGTGCGGGTCGCGCTCGCGGTGATCGTCCTCGCCGCGGTGACGCTGGCATACTGGCTCGTCGCGCGACGGGTGCCGATCGCGCCGGCCACGGGCTGACCGGGCGGCTGCCGTCCCCGCCGCGGAGACCGGTGGCGCCGGGCTCAGCGCGCGAAGCGCGGGCCCGCGGACGGGTCGGCGAGGAACGCCAGGCTCCACCGGATGCGGTCGCGCGAGGACTCCGTGAGGCCGGTGGGCAGGTCGTCCGGGGAGAACCACCCGACGGCGACAGCCTCGTCGTCCCCGACGTGCGCCGCCGCCGCGCTCGCGGGGCTCGTCGGACGGCACACGAAGCACATGTCGACGTACTGGCCGCGGTCGCCGTTCTCGTACACGATCTCCTCGGTGACGCTCAGGGCGGAGAACGCCTCGACGCGCGCGTCCACGCCGGTCTCCTCGAGGATCTCCCGCACCAGCGCGCGTGCGGGTTCCTCGCCCGGTTCGACGATGCCGCTGATGACCGTCCACGCGTGGGTGTCGGAGCGCTGCGCGAGCAGGACGCGACCGGCGTCGTCGAGCACGACCCCGCTCACTCCCGGCAACCACAAGGGGGACGTACCGACGTGGGCGCGCAGGGCAGTGACGAACGGGGGGATCGGCATGTCTCGAGCCTATCCGCCCCCGTGCTGTGTGCTAGCGTGCTGCGCGTGACCGGACAACGTTGGTATTGGCGCTTTACGCTGGCTCCTGGTGGGGCTGAGCGGGCGAACGCCTGACCGACCGACCCACCGGAGCCAGCACAGGGCTGAGACGCAGACGCGTCTCGGCCCTTCGTCATTCAGACGAGAGCCGACTCCGTCCCCTCCGGTCGGCCTGCGCGCGGCTCCGTCTGAGCACCCAGACCAGGATCGGAGCCCCACCCCATGCCCATCGACGCACTCGACCCCACCACGCCGTCCGACGCCGATGCCTCCATGCTGACGAGCGACCTGCGCATCCGTGCCCTCGAGCCCCTGCCGGCCCCGGACCAGGTGCGTGCGGAGCAGCCGCTGCCCACCGAGGCCGCGAAGCTCGTCGAGCGCAGCCGCACCGAGGTGCGCAGCGTCCTCGCCGGCACGGACGACCGGCTGCTCGTCATCGTCGGCCCCTGCTCCGTGCACGACCCCGAGGCCGCGCTCGACTACGCCCGCCGCCTCGCGACGGTCGCCGGCGAGCTGTCCGACGACCTGTGCATCGTCATGCGCGTCTACTTCGAGAAGCCGCGCACGACGGTCGGGTGGAAAGGGCTCATCAACGACCCCGGCATGGACGAGTCGTTCGACGTGCACCTCGGGCTCGCGCTCGCCCGGGAGGTGCTCCTGGGCGTCCTCGCCGAAGGTGTTCCTGCCGCGTGCGAGTTCCTCGAGCCGACGAGCCCGCAGTACATCGCCGATGCCGTCTCGTGGGGCGCGATCGGTGCCCGCAACCCGGAGAGCCAGGTGCACCGCCAGCTCGCATCCGGGCTCTCCATGCCGATCGGCTTCAAGAACGCCACCGACGGCGACGTGCAGGCAGCCGTGGACGGGTGCGTCACGGCCGCGGCCGAGCACACGTTCTTCGGCATCGACGGACAGGGACGCGCGGCTGCCGTCGCGACGAGCGGTAACCCCGACTGCCACGTCATCCTGCGCGGCGGGCGCGGCGGACCGAACTACGACGACACGTCCGTGGCCGCGGCGCTCGACGTCGTGCGGGGCGCCGGCCTCGAGCCGCGTCTCGTCATCGATGCGAGCCACGGCAACTCCGGCAAGTCTCACGTGCGCCAGGCCGAGGTCGTGCGAGAGATCGCCTCGTCCGTCGGCGCGGGGAACGGGGGCGTCGCCGGAGTGATGATGGAGAGCTTCCTCGTCGCCGGCCGGCAGGACCCGGCACCGTCGGGGCTCACCTACGGCCAGTCGGTCACCGACGCCTGCATCGACTGGGACACGACCGCTGGGCTGCTCGGGGAGCTGGCGGCGGCGGTGCGCGCGCGTCGGGCAGGGGCCTGACACCGCAGCGGTGCTGGCCGGAGGCCCAGCAGCTGCGGCATCGGGCGCGGGCCCAGAAACACCAGAGGGCATCTCCCGGGGGAGATGCCCTCTGTGCTGTGCTGGTCGGGGTGACAGGATTTGAACCTGCGACCTCGTCGTCCCGAACGACGCGCGCTACCAAGCTGCGCCACACCCCGGTGTGCTCGCGCACACGCCCCACCACCAGTGATGCGCGGTTGGGGCCTGCCTAGGATAGCGGACAACAGCCCGTGCGACGAAACCGAGCAGCCGTCAGGCAGCCGTCAGGGTGAGGAGCGTGGCCTCGGGTCGGCACGCGAACCGCACGGGCGCGTACGGCGAGGTGCCGAGGCCCGCGCTGACGTGCAACCAGGCCGAGTCCGTGCCCCCCGGTGCGTCCGGCCGCGGCCCCGGCCATCCGTGCAGACCCTTGGCGCGGCGTCGGTCGAGGTCGCAGTTCGTGACCAGCGCACCGAAGAACGGGAGGCACAGCTGACCCCCGTGCGTGTGCCCCGCGATGATGACGTCCGACGCGTCCGCGTGCATCTGGTCCAGCACGCGCCGGTACGGGGCGTGGCTCACTCCCAGGCGCAGGTCGACCGCGGGCGCGGCCCCCGCGCCAGGGTCTGTGGCGCCGGGGAACAGGTCGCGGTCGAGGTGCGGGTCGTCGACACCGACGAGGGCGATGCGGCGTCCGTCCGCGACGACGACGTCGCGCCGGTTCGTGAGGTCCTTCCACCCTGCCGCGCGCATCCGTGCTCCCAGCTCGTCGGCAGGCAGGTCGAGCGCCTCCCGCGCACGCGGCATGCGTGCGTCCGGGAGCAGGTAGCGCAACGGGCTCTTGAACACGGGCGCGTAGTAGTCGTTCGAGCCCATGACGAACGCGCCAGGCAGCTCGAGCAACGGCTGCAGCGCGAACAGCAGCGGCTCCAGCGCATGGACGTGCGCCATGTTGTCACCGGTGTCGACGACGAGGTCGGGGCGCAGGTCGGCCAAGGAGCGGACCCAGGCGATCTTCGACTCCTGCGTCGGCGTGAGGTGGAGGTCGGAGATGTGCAGGACGCGCAGGTCGCGCTGACCCGCCGGGAGCACCGGGAGCGTCACCTCGCGCAGCGTGTAGAGGCTCGACTCGTGGTGCGCCCAGGCGAGAGCCCCGACACCCGCCGCGACGAGTCCGGCCGTGACGCGCGCCACGGTCCGTCGTGTCTCGGTCACGCCGTCAGCCCGTGGGCTGCGCGGCGCCGTCGCCCGGCTGGACGGCCACCGGCGGCGGCGGCACCGCGGGAGTGGACGGTGGCTTGGGGGCGCGACGGGGCGGCTTGGGAGCGGCAGGCTGGCCGCCGAGCTGCGCCTGGCCGACGGCGGCGAAGGGGATGTCGGGCGTCCCGGCGAGCACCTGGTCCATGTACCGCTTCCACGTCGGGGCCGCGATGGTGGAGCCGTAGACCATCCGGTGCTGGACCCCGTTGATCCGCACGTTCTGGAGCGTGATCGACTTGTCGTCCGGGTGGCCCATCCAGAACGCCGTGGACATCGCGGGCGTGTAGCCGACGAACCAGTTGTCTGCGTTGTTGTTGGTCGTGCCTGTCTTCCCGGCTGCCGAGTGAGCGGCGAGACGGGCCTTCGCAGCACCGCCGCCCGGACCGAGGACGGCCTGCAGGGCGTGGTTCACGCCGTTGACCACGGCGGGGTCCAGGCCCTCCACCTTCGCGCACCCCGCCGGCGGGGTCGGGAGCTGGTTCCCGTCGCGGTCGGTGACGGAGGTGATGGCGATCGGGTTGCAGTGCATCCCGCCCGCCGCGAAGGTCGCGTAGGCGTTCGCCATCGAGAGCGGCGACGTCTCCTGGGTCCCGAGCGTCATGCCCATGCGCACCGCGACGGCGTCGCCCACGTCGGTCTCCAGGTTCGCGGGCCGGAAGCCGACGTCGTGCGCGAGCTTTGAGACGCCGCAGAGGTCGACCTGGCTCGACATCGAGGCGTACGCCGTGTTGATCGACAGGGCGGTCGCCTGCAGCACGGTGTTGTTGCCGCTGCCCTGGCCGTCCCAGTTCTTCGGGTTCCACGTGGAACCCGCGAAGTTCGTGCAGGTGGTGGCCTTGAAGTCGGTGCCCTTCCACTCCTTGGAGGCGGCGCTCACCGATTCGTTCAGCGTCCGCCCCTCCTTGAGCCACTGGGCGAGGACGAAGGTCTTGAACGTCGAGCCCGGCTGGAAGCCGCGCGACCCACCGTGGTCCCGGTCCGTGCTGTAGTTGACGGAGGTGGAGCCGGGCGGCGGGGCCTTCTCCGTGCTGAAGGTGCGGTTCTGCGCCATCGCGAGGATCTTGCCCGTGCCGGGCTGGACCGAGACGAGCGACGAGGCGAACCCCTGGGGGTCGTCGACGGAGACCGCGTTGCGCACCTCTTTGTCAGCGATCGCCTGGGCGTTGAGGTCGATCGTCGTGATGATGGTGAGACCTCCGCGGTAGAGGAGGTCCTGGCGCTCCTTCAAGGTCTCCCCGAAGACGGGGTCCTTCGTCATCACCTGGGTGACGTAGTCGCAGAAGTAGGCCGCGCCCCCGGCACCCGCGCACCCCTGGGTGATCGGTTGCACGTTGAGGTTCTCGGCGAGGGGGGTCGCACGCGCGGCGTCGTGCTCCTCCTTCGTGATCTTGCCCTGCTTGAACATCTCGCTGAGGACGACGTTGCGCCGTTCCTGCGCCTTGTCGGTGTTCTGGATCGGGTCGTAGGTACCGGGCGCCTTCGTCGTCCCGACGATCGTCGCGGCTTCCGCGATCGTCACGTCCGCGGCGGTCTTGCCGAAGTACCGCTGTGCGGCCGCCTCGACCCCGTTCACCGAGACACCGAACTGCGCGATGTTGAGGTAGTTGGTGAGGATCTCGTCCTTCGTCATGCGGTCCTCGATGGCGATGGCGAGCTTGGCCTCACGGAGCTTGCGCGCTTCCGTCTTGGCCTGTGCGGCGTTCACACCGGCGGTGTCACCCTCCGCGTACGCCTTCTCGATGAGCACGTTCTTCACGTACTGCTGGGTGAGCGTCGATCCTCCCTGCTCCGTCTTGCCGGAGGCGAGGTTCGCCATCACGGCGCGGAGCATCCCCTCGGCGTCGATGCCGCTGTGCTGGTAGAAGCGCTTGTCCTCGATGGCCACGACCGCGTCACGGAGGTACTGCGACATCTTCTCGGCGGGCACGACGACCCGGTTCTGGGAGTAGTACGTGGCAAGGAGCGTCTGACCATCGCTCGCGTAGACGTAGGAGGCCTCGGCCAGGGTGCCGGGCTCGAGCTCGGTCGGCAGGTCGTCGAACGCCCCGACCGTCCCGCGCGTCACGGCGCTCGCGCCGGCAGCGACGGGCACGATGATCCCGGCTGCGAGCACCCCACCCACGACCGAGAGCAGCAGGAACGCGAGCAGGAGGGCGAGAACCTGGAACAGGTTCAGGGAGACGGTGGGCCGAGACGCGGCGGAGGAAGACGCAGCAGTCCCCTCGTGACCAGAGTTTGCCATGGTCTCAGGGTACGGGAGGGGCCCTCGGCGATCGAGGCCTCTCGTGGCGTCCGGTGTGCGGGTTGTGTGTGCATGCACACTACGCTCGGTACATGGCACAGACATGGGAGTACGCGACAGTTCCGCTCATCATCCACGCGACGAAGCAGATCCTCGACAACTGGGGTTCTGACGGCTGGGAGCTCGTCCAGGTCGTCACCGGGCCCGACGGCAACGGTCTGGTCGCCTACCTCAAGCGGCCCACGGGTACGTCAGCGTGACGCGCGGGAGCGAGACGGGGACCGTGGCGGCGCGCCTCGCAGAGCTCGGCATCGAGCTCCCCGAGGTCGCCGCTCCGGTCGCCGCGTACGTCCCGGCCGTGTGCTCGCGCGGCCAGGTATGGACGTCGGGCCAGCTGCCCTTCGTCGACGGCGTGCTGCCCGTGACAGGCAAGGTCGGCGACGGACCCGGGTTCGTCGAGCCGGCGGTCGCCACGGCTCTGGCGCGCACCGCGGTGCTCAACGCCCTGGCAGCCGTCCGGGCGCAGATCGGCTCGTTGGACCGCGTCACGCGCGTCGTCAAGCTCGTCGGTTTCGTGGCGAGCGACCCGTCGTTCACGGGACAGCCCGCGGTCGTGGACGGAGCGAGCACGCTGCTGCACGAGGTCCTGGGCGAGGCCGGGGTCCACGCGCGCAGCGCCGTCGGAGTCGCGGTCCTGCCCCTCGACTCCCCGGTGGAGGTCGAGATCGTCGTGGAGTTCGACGAGGCCTGACGCTCGTCGCCGCGGTCAGCGAGCGCGACGCTCCAGGCGGTCGAGATCGAGGAGCACGACGGCGCGGCCCTCACGGCGCACCCACCCGCGGCTCGAGAAGTCGGCCAGGGCCTTGTTCACCGTCTCGCGGGATGCGCCGACGAGCTGTGCCAGCTCCTCCTGCGTGAGGTCGTGCGCCACGCGGATACCCTCGTCCACCGGCTCGCCGAACCGCTTCGACAGGTCGAGCAGCGCCTTCGCGACGCGACCGGGGACGTCGGAGAACACGAGGTCCGCGAGGGCCTCGTTCGTCCGGCGCAGGCGGCGCGCGAGTGCGGTCAGCAGGTGCTTCGCGACGCCGGGGTTCTCCTCGAGCGCTGTGACGAGCGCCGCGTGGCCGAGCTCGTGGAGGACGGAGTCGGACACCGCGCTGGCGGTGAGCGAGCGCGGGCCCGGGTCGAACAGGGAGAGCTCGCCGAACATCTCGCCGGGGCCGAGCACCGCGAGCAGGTTCTCGCGGCCGTCACCGGAGCTGCGGCCGAGCTTGATCTTGCCCTCGCTGATGACGTAGAGCCGGTCGCCCGGCTCGCCCTCGCTGAACAGGACGTCGCCGCGCGCCAGGTCTATCCGTGTCATCGACGCCAGGAGGGCTCGTGTCTCGTCGTCAGCCATCGTGGCGAACAGCGGGGCGGTGAGCACAACATCTTCGTTATCCACGCGGACGTCCTTCACGCGAGTAGCGGGCGAGCTTGTCCCCACAGTCTGCCTCATGGGCGCCGCTGCCGTGCCGCGAGCGCGCCGGGACGCGGTGGTGGGTCGCCGCAGGACGTCAGGTGGCGAGCGCGACCGCGGGGGACGCGGGGTCCTGGCTGAGGTGCGCGACGAGCAGATCCGTGGCGACCATGAGCGCAGCCCGCACCTGCCCCTCGTAGATCGAGAGCGAGGCGTCCGCGCTGCGCAGGCGGGGGAGATCGTCCACGGGGAACGCTTCACCCGTGCCGCGAGTGAGGTCCACGAGGTGGCTGTAGGGCACGACCGGCGCGGTGACGTCCGCCTCGAGGTGCGCCGCGGCGTCGTCACCCAGCCGGTCCGGCAGGACCGCTCGGGCGACCGTGAGGTCGAGGCGTGCGCGCAGAAGGCGGCGCCAGTGGGCGATCTGGGTGACCTCGTGCCGCAGGATGCGGTGCGTCCGGCGGATCTCCGCCAGCTCGGTGTCGGCTCGCCAGCCGTCGGGCAGCAGCACTGGTGACCTCCTGACGTCGACGTGTGATGCGTGTACTAGATTTTCGGCAGGGACGGACCGGTTCTTGAGCGTCGAGACCCTGAGACCGTCATCACGCGCGCGACCAGACGGAGGCCCCGATGCCGAGCACAGGCGGCACTGAGCGTCCCGGCCCGCCGCTGGCTCTCGTGCGCCGGGCCCGACGGATGAACCGCGAGCTCGCCGCCGTGCACCCCGACGCCCGCTGCGAGCTCGACTTCACGTCCCCCCTGCAGCTGCTCGTCGCCACGGTCCTGTCGGCGCAGTGCACGGACAAGCGCGTCAACCAGGTCACCCCCGCACTCTTCGCGCGGTTCCCCGACGCCGCGGCGTACGCCGCGGCGGACCCGGCGGAGATCGAGGAGCTCATCCGCTCGACGGGGTTCTACCGGCCCAAAGCCAGAGCGCTGTCGGGGATCGGGGTCGCGCTCGTCGAGCGGTTCGGCGGGGAGGTCCCGGCACGTCTCGACGACCTCGTCTCGCTCCCGGGCGTCGGACGCAAGACCGCGAACGTCGTGCTCGGGGACGCGTTCGGCACCCCGGGCATCACCGTCGACACTCACGTCGGTCGCCTCGTGAGGCGGTGGGGGTGGACGACGAGCGAGGACCCCGTCCGGGTGGAGCACGAGATCGCCGCGCTCGTCGCGAAGAAGGACTGGACCGTCTTCTCGCACCGGGTCATCTTCCACGGGCGGCGGGTGTGCTTCGCGCGGCGCCCGGCGTGCGGGGCGTGCCCCGTCGCCGCGCTGTGCCCGTCCTACGGCGTCGGCGAGACGGACCCGGAGATCGCGAGGGGCCTGCTCAGGTCCAGCTGACCTCGCGGTCCCGGATGCTCCCGAGCCAGTCGAGGAGGAGCTCGGAGACGGCGTCCGGCGCCTCCTCGGGGAGGAAGTGCCCTGCCCCCGGCACGACCTCGAACCGCAGGTCCCGGCACAAGGCCGAGCTCTCGAGGTCGGCCACCTCGAGCCGCGCGAGGGGATCGGCCTCGCCGTGCAGCTGCAGCACCGGGACGTCGATCGGCGCCCGGACGGCAGCGAGGAACCGGCGGCCGCTGGCCGTCGAGGACGTGCGTGCGAACCAGCGCACCGCGTCGAGGCAGCTGTGCGCCGCGAACGGGACACGCATCGCGGTCTGGTACGTCGCCATCGCCTCGTCGGACCACGGGGCGACGCTCCACTCACGCAGGAGCGTGGCGAGGAGGTCCCCGCGAGCCAGTGCACGTTCGGGGACGACCGGGAGCTGCAGATAGGCGAACCGGGCCGCCCCCCGGCGCGTGAGCACGCTCCGCAGCGGCAGGTGGAGCACGCCGGGGTGGGGTGCACTGACCGCACCGACGGCCGACGTCACGACGGGTTGGAGGGCGGCCATCGCCCACGCGACGGTCCCCCCGAGGCCGTGCCCGACGACCGTGGCGCGCTCCGCACCGAGCGAACGGATGACGCCGGCGACGTCGCGGGTGCGACTGGGCACGTCGTAGCCGAGCGGGGGCTTGTCGGAGGCTCCCGTGCCGCGCAGGTCCAGCGCGGCCACCCGGTATCCCGCCTCGCCGAGGGCGACGAGCTGCGCGCGCCAGGCCCACCAGAACTGCGGGAAGGTGTGGAGCAGCACGACGAGCGGCGCCCTCGGGTCTGTCGGCCCCGCCAGTGCCACGTGGAAGCGCGCCCCGTTCGCGGGGACGAACTCGTGCCGCCAGTCGCCGGGAATGAGGACGTCGCTGTAGTCCGAGGTCACCGGACGGGTTCCGTGGCCGACGGCCCCGGGTCGGGGACGTCCGAGACCTCACGCTCCCTCGCTGCCAGCTCCGCGGCGTCGAGCGCGAGGGTGTCAGCCACCTGCGCGGCTCGACGGTCCTTGGGTGCGTCGAAGCGGTAGCCGACGTTGCGCACCGTGCCGATGAGCTGCTCGAACTCGGGGCCGAGCTTGGCCCGCAGGCGACGCACGTGGACGTCGACGGTCCGGGTGCCCCCGTAGTAGTCGTAGCCCCAGACCTCCTGGAGCAGCTGGGCGCGCGTGAAGACACGACCCGGGTGCTGGACGAGGTACTTGAGGAGCTCGAACTCCTTGTACGTGAGGTCGAGCGGGGTGCCGCGCAGACGGGCGGTGTACCCGCTCGCGTCGATCATGAGCTCGCCGGAGGAGATCTCCTCGGGCTGGTCCTGCGCGCCACCGTGCGTGCTGCGCTCGCGGGCGAGCCGCAGCCGGGCGTCGACCTCTGCGGGGGTGGCGCTGTCGAGCAGCATGTCGTCCGCGCCCCACTCGGCGGTGACGACCATGAGCCCGCCCTCGGTGAGGATGAGGACGATCGGGATGCTCAGGCCGGTGGCACGCAGCAGCCGGCAGGTGGTCCGGGCACCCGCAAGGTCCCGACGCGCGTCGATGAGCACGACGTCCGAGTCCGGTGCGTCCACGAGGGCCGAGGGCTCCATGGGCAGCACGCGGATCCGGTGGGTGAGGAGCCCCAGCGCGGGAAGGACCTGCGCGGACCCACCCGCGGTGGGTGTGAGGAGCAGCAACGTGGCCATGAGATTCACCTCTTCTCCGACGGGCGACCACCGGAATGCGATGGACGCCGGAGCTCCGGGTGTCGCTCGCGCGGACCCTGCTCGGCCCCGATTGTTCCATGCTCACCGCCGCGGGTGGGGCGGGACCCGTCGGATCTGGGAGACTCGGGCCTGTGAATCTCTCGTCGCGCGCAGTCGCCACGGCCTGTGCGGCCGCCGCCATCGCCTGCGGTGCGTACCTCGGAGGCGTCGCGCTCCTGGTCGTCCTGGCGGCCCTCGTCGTCCTCTTCGCGCTCGGGTGGGCGTCGCTCCTGGGCCTGCCCGCCCCGGGCGGCTCCTTCCTCGTCGTCGTGCTCCCGGGCCTCGGCGCGCTGGCCGCGGTGCAGGTGACGTACACGGACCCGTGGTTGCGGTACCTGCCGCTCGTCATCGCGATGGGCGTGCTGCTGGCGTTCATCAACGAGCTGTTGCGGGCCGACGGGCGCGAACGCCTCGTCGAGTCGTTGTGCGGCGGCGTGAGCGGGCTCGTGGTCGCCGCGTGCACGGCGGGGTGGATCGCGTCGGACAAGTCCGACGACGGGACGTCGCTCGTCGTGTGCTGCGCGGTGTCGATCGCCGCGGCGTCCGCAGTCTCCGCGGTCCGGCTGGCGATGCCGCTCGTCCTCACCGCGACCGTCGCGGTCGCCGTCGCGGCCGGAGTGGCGGTCGGCTACGTCATGCCGGGCACCACGTGGCTGAGCGGCATCTGGACGGGGCTCGTCACGGGCGGGCTCGTCGTCGCGCTGCACCTGCTCTTCGACCGCCTGCCGGAGCTGCGCAGCCCTCGTGCGGCGCTCGCCGCGATCGTGCTGCCGGTGGCGGTGGGCGGGATCCTCGTCTACGTCGTCGGCCGGCTGCTCATCGCCTAGTAGACGAGTGCCTGCGTGCCGGGCGCCATGATCTCCTCGACGAAGCGGGGCGCTCCCGCGATCCGCACGCCCGGGAGCACGTCGTCCGGCCCGATGCCGCGGCGGGCCGCGCACTGGGTGCAGAGCGTGACGGTCCCGGCCTCGAGGAGCGTCTCGAGGAGGTCGGGCAGGGGAGCGGCGTGCTCGAGCACGAGCTCGGCGGCGCGTCCGGGGAGGGCGAACCATGCTGACTCGCCCGTGAGCCACAGGCTCACCTCGACGCCCGCGGCGATCGCGGCGGCAGCGACGGTGAAGGCCTGATTCGTCGCCTCCGGACGCTCCGTGCCTGCCGTGGTCTTGATGACGAGTCGCTGTGACGCACGCGGTGCGGGGTCGCTCATGCGGTCAGGGTAGCGCGACGTAGGATGAGCGCATGGACCTTCACGCACTGGAGCTGACGTACCTCGGGCTGTTGATCGCGGCGACGCTCGTCATCACATGGTTCGCGTTCTACGTCGTCTACAAGCTCTTCAAGGGACAGCGCTGACCGTGGCCTTCGCGCTGCCAGACGGCCTCGCCCCTGAGGTCTACCCGCTGGCCTGGCTCGTGGGGTCCTGGCGGGGTGAGGGCGTCGTCGCCTACCCCGGGATCGACGAGGCGGCGTTCGTCCAGGACGTCGTGTTCGACCACGACGGTGGACCGTACCTGCGCTACGAGTCGACGATCCGGCTGCTCGAGCCCTCCGTCCCGGAGACGGTGCCGGACGACTGGCCCGCCGCCGACCGCCCGACCGAGAGTGCCGCCGCGCTGACGGTGTGGTCGACGGAGACCGGGTACTGGCGCGTGCCGCCGGAGCGGCCGGAGGACTTCCCGGCCGACAAGACACCCCTCGAGGTCATGCTCGCCGACCCGGCCGGGCGACTGACGCTGTACGCGGGTGCGATCGGCAACGGCCGCATCGACCTCGTCGACGACCTCATCGCCAGGACGGCCACCGCCGCCGAGGTCACCGCGTCCAAGCGGCTGTACGGCCTCGTCGAGGGCAACCTCATGTGGGTGTGGGAGCTCGCGGCGTTCGGGAACCCGCTGCAGTCCTACGCCTCCGCGAACCTCTCCCGAGTGGACGCCTGAGATGACGTCGGCGTCCGGGACGACGTGGACGAGCCCGCTCCTGTCCCGCCGGGGCGCCGTCGCGGCCGCCGGTCCTGACACCGGGGTCGCATGGCACTACGGGGACCCCACGGCGGAGCAGCGCGCGCTCGTCGCCGGCGGCGCGGTCGTCGACCTCTCCCACGCGGGCGTCGTCACGGTGAGCGGTCCCGACCGTCTCAGCTGGTTGCACTCCATCACGTCCCAGGAGCTCACCGGGCTGGCGCCGCGGCACTCCACCGAGACCCTCGTGCTCTCCCCGCACGGTCACGTCGAGCACGCGCTGTCCGTCGTCGACGACGGCGCCACGACGTGGTTGATCACCGAGGGCAGCCACGCCCCGGCGCTCACGGCCTGGCTCACGCGGATGAAGTTCGCGCTGCGCGTCGAGGTCGAGGACGTCAGCGCGCAGTGGGCCGTGCTCGGCGAGCCGGTCGACGCCGAGGCGGGCGAGGGCGAGCCCGTCACGTGGCGCGACCCCTGGCCGCGCACCGCTCCGGGCGGCACCCGCTACGGCCCGCCGGACGACGAGCACCCGGGCGCCGAGCGGCCGTGGCGCCTCGTCCTCGTGCCCCGGGACGAGATCGTCGACGCGGTCGCCGCGCGGGAGGCCGCCGGGTGGCGGCTCGCCGGGACGTGGGCGAGCGAGGCCCTGCGCGTCGCCGCCTGGCGCCCGCGCCTCGCGACCGAGGTGGACCACAAGACGATCCCGCACGAGCTCGACTGGCTGCGCACCGCGGTCCACCTGCGCAAGGGGTGCTACCGGGGACAGGAGACCGTCGCTCGGGTGCACAACCTGGGGCGCCCGCCGCGGCGCCTCGTCATGGCGCACCTCGACGGCTCCGGTCATCTGCTCCCCGAGCGGGGCGCGGAGGTCGAGGCCGGGGACCGCGTCGTCGGGACGGTGACGAGCGTGGCGCGGCACCACGAGGTGGGGCCCATCGCGCTCGCCGTCATCAAGCGCAGCGCGCCCGTCGACACGGACCTGCTCGTCGCGTGCGACGGTGGGGCCGTCGCCGCCGGCCAGGAGGTCATCGTCCCGGGCGAAGGGGTCTCCACGGACCGCCCGGCGCCGCGCGGTCCCGTCGCCCGAGGCCTCACGCCCCGGTGAGACTCCTCCTCGCGAGCAAGGTCCGGCAGGGCCGCTCGAGAGTCCGCAGCGCAGCGCTGCCCGTCCTCGTGGCGTCCATCGCCGTGACCGTGTCGTTCTGGCTCGCGGGGCTGCTGTTCGGGCACCAGTACCCCTTCTTCGCGCCGGTGTGCGCGTGGATCTGTCTGGGATTCACCGCCGACCGCAGCATCCGCCGGGTGCTCGAGCTCGGCATCGGGGTGACGCTCGGCGTCGGCCTCGGGGAGATCCTGCTCCACCTCATGGGGACCGGTGCCTGGCAGATCGGCCTCGTCCTGGGGCTCTCCGCCCTGCTCGCCCGGTTCGTCGACCGCGGCCCGCTCATGGCCACGCAGGCGGGCGTGCAGGCCATCGTCATCATCGGTCTGCCGCTCGCCTCGACGGGCGGCGGGCTGGGGCGGTGGACGGACGCGCTCGTCGGTGCGGCCGTCGCGCTGCTCGCGACCGCACTCACCCCGGGCGACCCGCGCCGTGCGCCCAGGCGCGTCGGCGGGGAGGGCCTCGGGGAGGTCGCGGACACCCTCCAGGCGATCGCCACGGGCCTGCGGACCGGGGACGACACGGACAAGGAGCACGCCCTCGTCCGCGGCCGCGCGTCGGAGCCGGCGCTCGACGAGTGGCAGACGTCGGCGCGTGACGCGCTCGCCACGGCCCGGGTCACGGCAGCCGGGCGGCGGTACCGCAAGGAGCTCGCCGAGCTCGAGCGCACGGCCGTGCTCGCCGACCGGGCGATGCGCACCGTCCGCGTCATCGCCCGGCGGGCGCTGTCGTTGCCGGCAGGTGGTGACGACGTCGAGCGCCTCGCGGCACTGCTCGACGACCTGGGCAAGGCCACGCGGGAGCTCGCGGAGGACGTCGCCGCCGGGCGCTACCCTCGCCCGTCGCTGTCGCTCGTCCTCGAGGTCGCCGGGCGCGCCGCGCCCGGGCTGCTCGGCGACGGGCAGTGGCAGGTGCAGTCGCTCATGCTCATCCTCAGGTCCGCGGTCGTCGACCTCGCCGAGGCGGCCGGGGCGGACCCGCGGGGGGCGCGGGACGCCCTCGCCCCGTTATGACCCTAGGCTGGTGACCATGTTCGACGATCTCCAGCTGTACCTCCTCGCTCTCATCTCAGCCGTGCTGTTCGCCGCCGAGGTGTTCGCGCTCGTCGACGCCGCGCGCCGTCGCCCCGCCGCCTTCGTCAGTGCCGGCAAGCGCACCAAGGGCTTCTGGGTGGGACTGCTCGCGGTGTTCGCCGTGCTCGGCTTCATCGGCCTCTTCCCGCCGATCGGCGGCGGCTACCTCGGCCTGTGGGCGCTGTTCGTCGTCGTCCCGGCCGCGATCTACCTCACGGACGTGCGGCCGTCGATCAGCGGCTACCGGGATCGCGGCTCCTCCGGTCGGTGGTGACCCGTGCGCGCAGTCGTGCAGCGGGTCGCGCGCGCCCGGGTGACCACGGGTGACGAGGTCCTCGCGGCGTTCGACGGTCCTGGTCTCGTCGCGCTCGTCGGCGTGACGCACGACGACGGACCGGGCGACGCCGCGACGATCGCGCGGAAGGTCGCCGAGCTGCGGATCTTCCCCGGTGCGTCCGGCGAGGTGGGGGCGGTCGATCTCGGCGCGCCCGTCATCGTCGTCAGCCAGTTCACGCTCTACGCCGACACCCGCAAGGGGCGGCGGCCGTCGTGGAACGCCGCCGCGCCCGGCGCCGTCGCGGAGCCCCTCGTCGCGGCGGTCGTCGACGACCTGCGCGCGCGGGGCCTGAACGTCGGCACCGGGCGGTTCGGCGCGGACATGCAGGTGGAGCTCGTCAACGACGGCCCGGTGACGATCATCCTCGACTCATGAGCGAGCGTCCGCTGCGGGTCGGGCTCGTCATCGACGACTCCCTCGACCGACCGGACGGCGTGCAGCAGCACGTCCTCACCCTCGGTGCGTGGCTCACGCGTCAGGGCCACGACGTCCACTACCTCACGAGCACGACCGGACGGACCGACCTGCCCGGTCTGCACTCCCTCGCGCGGAACCTGCGCCTGCGGTTCAACGGCAACCGGCTGGGCATCCCGCTGCCCGCGTCCGCGCGGGCTGTCGACGAGGTGCTCGCGGACGTGGGGTTCGACGTCCTGCACGTGAACATGCCGTACAGCCCGCTGCTGGCGGGGCGTCTCGTCGCGCGAGCCGCGCCCTCGACGCGGGTCGTCGGGACGTTCCACATCCTTCCGTGGACGGCGCTCACGCGGTGGGGCACGCGCCTGCTCGGGCTCGTCCAGCGACGCCAGCTGCGGCGCTTCTCCCACGTCGTCGCGGTGTCGGCACCCGCCGCGGCCTTCGCCGCCGAGGCCCTGCACGTGTCGCCCGTGGTCATCGGCAACCCCGTCGAGGTGGAACGGTTCACGCGCGCACGCGACGCGGAGGTGGCGCGCCGCGAGCACCAGGCCGGGCCCTCGGGTGCGCAGGGGACCGCGGGTGCCCAGGGGACCGCGGGTGGGCAGGAGCCGTCGGCCGACGAGCCCGTGCGGATCGTCTTCCTCGGCCGGCTCGTGGAGCGCAAGGGCGCGGGGGAGCTGCTGCGGGCCGTCGTCGCCCTGCGCGCGCTCACCGACGTCCCGGTGCGCGTCGTCGTCGGTGGCACCGGGCCGCTCCGCGAGACCCTCGGCGGGTACGTCCGGGCGAACGGGCTGTCCGACGTCGTGGAGTTCGCGGGCTTCGTGGCGGAGGAGGACAAGGCGGCGCTCCTCGCGGGCGCCGACGTCGTCGCACTGCCCTCGACCGGCGGGGAGAGCTTCGGCATCAGCGTCGTCGAGGCGCTCGCGGCGAGCCGCGGGGTGGTGCTCGCCGGCGACAACCCGGGCTACCGGACGGTCATGGACGGGCTCGAGGACCAGCTCGTCGACGCGTCGGACACGACCGCCTTCGCCGCGCTCCTCGCGCGGTTCGTCACCGACCGCGCCGCCCGCGACCGCGCGAGCGAGCGGCAGGTGCGGCAGGCAGCGAGGTTCGACGTCGACGTCATCGGTGCGCAGGTCCTCGCGCTCTACCGCGACTGAGGTCGTCGTCCGCTCACGTCTCTCCGGGTTGGACGGGAGCTGCGCTCAGGCGCCCACGTGCTCCAGGCAGCGGCCCGCGTCCCAGGCGGCCCACGCGTCGGCGGGCACGACGACGTCGCCCGTCGGGGTGGTGCTCGTGACGTCGGGCGTGAGGATCTGCGCTCCGCACACCGTGCCCGTCGGGAGGCGGAAGGTGCAGCGCGCCCTGCCGACGGTCGCCGCGAAGGACGCCGTGAGGAGGGTCCCGTCCGTGAGCGTCGCGACGGGCGGGACCGGCACCTCCGACGGACCGTGCGGCGCCTGGGTGAAGGTCTCGTCAGTGAGACCTCCGGCGTCCAGGAGCGTGCGGACGGCGTAACGACCGGGCTCCGCGGGGTGCTGCTCGGTGATCTCCTCCAGGGCGGCGTCGGCGTCCTCCCACACCCCCAGGGATTCGACGACCTCCCCGGTGAGGCGATCGAGGACCACGTGCAAGGCAAGCTCCGTCATGTGGCCCATCTTCCCACCCGGAGCACGGGCGGCTCCGACCGGGCCCACGGCGAGAGACAGGCGGCGCACGCGGCGCGGCCAGCGGAGGCGTGGTCGCGGGACGCGCGGGTCGGTAGGGTCGTTCGTGGAACAGTCGGTGCCAGTGACACCGCCGTCGCCCACGTCCGCCCACCTCTCGAAGGGGAACCCCGTGACCTCGTACGACTTCACCGGCAGCACCGCATGGCAGGCGCTCGCCGCCGAGCACTCGGACCTGTCCGGCATCTCCCTCCGTGACCTGTTCGACGCCGACCCCGAGCGCGCGACCCGGCTCACGGCCGACGCGGCGGACCTCCACCTCGACTACTCCAAGAACCTCGTCGCACGCACGACGGTCGAGGCGCTCGTCGCGCTCGCGGAGGAGGCGGGCCTCGCGGAGAAGATCGAGGCGATGTTCACCGGCCAGCACATCAACACCACGGAGGACCGGGCCGTGCTGCACACCGCGCTGCGGCTGCCGCGCGACGCGACGCTCGTCGTCGACGGGCAGGACGTCGTCGCCGACGTGCACGCCGTGCTCGACCGCATGGGCGTGTTCGCGGACTCCGTCCGCTCGGGGGAGTGGACCGGGCACAGCGGCAAGCGCATCACGACGGTCGTCAACATCGGTATCGGCGGCTCGGACCTCGGTCCCGTCATGGCGTACGAGGCGCTGCGTGCCTACGCGGACCGCGGCATCGAGTGCCGGTTCGTCTCCAACATCGACCCCACGGACGTCTACGAGAAGGTCCACGGCCTCGACCTCGAGTCGACCCTGTTCATCGTCGCGTCCAAGACGTTCGGCACGCAGGAGACGCTCACCAACGCGCGCACCGCACGGCAGTGGCTCGTCGAGGCCTACGGGGGCGACGAGTCCGCGGTCGCGAAGCACTTCGTCGCCGTGTCCACCAACGCGGAGCGGGTCGCCGAGTTCGGCATCGACACCGCCAACATGTTCGGGTTCTGGGACTGGGTGGGTGGACGCTACTCGTTCGACTCCGCCGTGGGGCTCGCGCTCATGCTCTCCATCGGCCCGGACGGGTTCCGGCAGATGCTCGACGGTTTCCACGCCATGGACGTGCACTTCCGCACGACGCCGTTCGCCGAGAACGTCCCCGTCCTCATGGGCCTGCTCAACGTCTGGTACAACAACTTCTACGGCACCGGCAGTCACGCCGTGCTGCCCTACAGCCAGTACCTGCACCGGTTCCCCGCCTACCTCCAGCAGCTGACCATGGAGTCGAACGGCAAGTCCGTGCACCTCGACGGCACCCCTGTCTCCGACAACGTCGCCGAGGGCTTCGCGACGCAGACCGGCGAGATCTTCTGGGGCGAGCCCGGCACCAACGGGCAGCACGCCTTCTACCAGCTGCTCCACCAGGGCACGAAGGTGACGCCCGCCGACTTCATCGGGTTCGCGGTGCCCAACCACGACCTCGGTGAGATGCACGACCTCTTCATGTCGAACTTCTTCGCGCAGACCGCCGCGCTCGCGTTCGGCAAGACCGCCGAGGAGGTCGCCGCCGACGGCAGCCCCGAGGCGGTCGTCCCGCACCGGGTCATGCCCGGCAACCGGCCGACGAACACGATCCTCGCGGAGAAGCTCACGCCGTCGGTGCTCGGCCAGCTCGTCGCGCTCTACGAGCACATCACCTTCGTCCAGTCGGTGATCTGGGGCATCAACGCGTTCGACCAGTGGGGCGTCGAGCTCGGCAAGGTCATGGCCAACCAGCTCGCCCCGAAGCTCACCTCCGTCGAGGCGCCCGCCGCCGACGCCGACGGCTCGACGAACGCCCTCGTCGCGCGCTACCGCGAGCTGCGGGGGCGCTGAGGCCGGACCCGCGCCCGGGCCCGAGGCAGGACCCGGGTCCGGGCCGGTCCCTGGCGTACCCGGGTCCCGGAGCGGCGGGCGCGGAGCAGCCGGCGGACCAAGTCGTCACGCCGCTGGCGAACAAGGGCATATCGAGCCGCTCCCACCCGTTGTCGCCCACTAGAGTCGGTGCGGTCAGGCCTGGACCCTCCAGTTCCGGCCCGCACCCGTGAGGAGCGAACATGTTCGAGAGATTTACTGACCGAGCCCGTCGGGTGGTCGTCCTTGCCCAAGAAGAGGCGCGGATGCTCAACCACAACTACATCGGGACCGAACACATCCTGCTCGGTCTCATCCACGAGGGGGAGGGCGTCGCAGCCAAGGCCCTCGAGTCCTTGGGCATCTCGCTCGACGCGGTCCGCTCACAGGTGACCGAGATCATCGGTGAGGGTCAGCAGGCGCCGTCGGGGCACATCCCGTTCACCCCGCGCGCCAAGAAGGTCCTGGAGCTGTCGCTGCGCGAGGCGCTGCAGCTCGGACACAACTACATCGGCACCGAGCACATCCTGCTCGGCCTCATCCGCGAGGGCGAGGGCGTCGCCGCCCAGGTGCTGACGAAGCTCGGCGCGGACCTCAACCGGGTCCGCCAGCAGGTCATCCAGCTCCTGTCCGGCTACCAGGGCAAGGAGCCCGTCGCCGCCGGCAGCCCGAGCGAGGGTACGCCCGCCGGTTCGGCCGTGCTCGACCAGTTCGGCCGCAACCTCACGCAGGCCGCCCGCGAGGGCAAGCTCGACCCCGTCATCGGGCGCTCGAAGGAGATCGAGCGCGTCATGCAGGTGCTCAGCCGCCGCACCAAGAACAACCCGGTCCTCATCGGTGAGCCCGGCGTCGGCAAGACGGCCGTCGTCGAGGGCCTCGCCCAGGACATCGTCGCCGGGGACGTCCCCGAGACGCTCAAGGACAAGCAGCTGTACACCCTCGACCTCGGTGCGCTCGTCGCCGGGTCCCGCTACCGCGGTGACTTCGAGGAGCGCCTGAAGAAGGTCCTCAAGGAGATCCGCACCCGCGGCGACATCATCCTGTTCATCGACGAGATCCACACCCTCGTCGGTGCGGGTGCGGCCGAGGGCGCCATCGACGCCGCGTCGATCCTCAAGCCGATGCTCGCCCGCGGTGAGCTGCAGACGATCGGTGCGACGACGCTCGAGGAGTACCGCAAGCACGTCGAGAAGGACGCGGCGCTCGAGCGCCGGTTCCAGCCCATCCAGGTGGCCGAGCCGTCCCTCCCGCACGCCATCGAGATCCTCAAGGGTCTGCGTGACCGCTACGAGGCGCACCACCGGGTGTCCATCACGGACGGCGCCCTCGTCGCTGCAGCGACCCTCGCGGACCGCTACGTCAACGACCGGTTCCTGCCGGACAAGGCCATCGACCTCGTCGACGAGGCGGGAGCGCGCCTGCGCATCCGCCGGATGACCGCTCCGCCGGAGCTGCGCGAGCTCGACGACAAGATCGCCGAGGCGCGCCGCGACAAGGAGTCGGCGATCGACGAGCAGGACTTCGAGAAGGCCGCACGCCTGCGTGACAGCGAGAAGCAG
The DNA here is from genome assembly GCF_057180625.1 of Sanguibacter sp. Z6_81. Lineage (NCBI taxonomy): Bacteria > Bacillati > Actinomycetota > Actinomycetes > Micrococcales > Sanguibacteraceae > Sanguibacter > Sanguibacter sp. Z6_81. Next base: position 83,345 of record NZ_JBXUFV010000004.1, read on the forward strand.
CTCACGCAGCAGCGCGCCGACAAGGAGAAGGCCTGGAAGGCCGGGGACATGGACACCGTCTCCGAGGTGGACGAGGACCTGATCGCCGAGGTGCTCGCCCTGTCCACCGGTATCCCGGTGTTCAAGCTCACCGAGGCCGAGTCCACCCGCCTGCTCAACATGGAGAAGGAGCTCCACAAGCGCATCGTCGGCCAGGACGCCGCCATCAAGGCGCTGTCCCAGGCGATCCGGCGCACCCGCGCCGGGCTCAAGGACCCCAAGCGTCCCGGTGGGTCGTTCATCTTCGCCGGCCCCACGGGTGTCGGTAAGACGGAGCTCGCCAAGGCGCTCGCCGAGTTCCTCTTCGGTGACGAGGACGCGCTCATCCAGCTCGACATGTCCGAGTTCTCGGAGAAGCACACCGTCTCGCGCCTGTTCGGCTCGCCCCCCGGCTACGTCGGGTACGACGAAGGTGGACAGCTCACCGAGAAGGTGCGGCGCAAGCCGTTCTCCGTGGTCCTGTTCGACGAGGTGGAGAAGGCGCACGCTGACATCTTCAACTCGCTCCTGCAGATCCTCGAGGACGGGCGTCTCACGGACTCCCAGGGTCGCGTCGTCGACTTCAAGAACACCGTGATCATCATGACGACCAACCTCGGCACCCGGGACATCGCCAAGGGCGTCCAGACCGGGTTCAACGCCGGCGGAAACCTCGGCACGAACTACGAGCGCATGAAGACGAAGGTCAACGAAGAGCTCAAGCAGCACTTCCGGCCCGAGTTCCTCAACCGTGTCGACGACGTCGTCGTCTTCCCGCAGCTCTCGCAGGACGAGATCGTCGCGATCGTCGACCTCATGATCGCGCGGCTCGACTCGCGTCTGCAGGACAAGGACATGGCGATCGAGCTCACCGACGCCGCGAAGGTCCTCCTGTCCGAGAAGGGCTACGACCCGGTACTCGGTGCCCGTCCGCTGCGCCGTGCCATCCAGCGCGACATCGAGGACGTGCTCTCGGAGAAGATCCTCTTCGGTGAGATCAAGGCCGGCGAGGTCGTCCTCGTCGACGCCGAGGGCGAGGGCATCCTCGGAGAGTTCAGCTTCCGTGGCGTGCCGAAGTCCCTGCACAAGCGCCAGCCGGTGGCGGTCCCCGCCGGGTCTCTCCCCGTGAACGACGGACCGGTGAACATCACCGACCTGCCGCCCGCACCGGGTGGCGGAGCAGCCGCCGCGACGGCCGACTGACCGCCGCGCCGACCCGCTGCAGCACACGAACGGCCCCGCACCTGCTCTGGTGCGGGGCCGTTCTGTGTCGTGCGGGGCCATTGTGTCGCGCGTCCTGCGGGCGGCCGTGCTGCACCTGCGTGCCAGGCCCACCCGGCCGCTGAGCGTCAGGCGGTGGTGGCCGCGACCGCCCCGGGCCGTGCCGTCCTGCGACCGCGCACGAGCCGGACGACGACCGCAGACACGAGCGTCACCGCCGCGGCGATCCCCGCCGCCACCGCCACCGGGGTGTTCTCCAGATCGCCCGTGGCGCGAGCGATCGCGACCCACGTCAAGCCCCACGCCAGCGCGACGGCGATGGACAGGCGCCCGTGCGTCGCCACGGCGTACGCCACCCCGATGACCGCGGCAGCCCCGAGCAGCACGACGGACCATCCGGTCGCGCCCAGGAGCAGGTCGCCCACGTCCGCCGCCTTGAGCGTCGCCGCGACGTTCGCGATCGTCGCGATCGTCACCCACCCCAGGTACAGCCCGAACGTCCCGTCGACGAGCACCACCTCGACCTTCGACGACGCCCGCGTGCGCAGGCACACGAGGAGGATGAGGACGAGGACGACGAGCAGGGCGAGGATCGTCAGGACGCTCAACCACAGGATCTCCGCCTGGACCGTGAGGATCCACGCCGCGTTGAGGATGAGCGACGCGACCGCCAACCACCCCAGCTCCCGCTGCCGCGCGTTCGTCCGCTGCGCGGGGAGGGCCTGCCACACGGCGTACCCGAGGAGCCCCGCATAGATGACGGACCAGATCGAGAACGCCGTCGATCCCGGTGCGACCGGGGTGGCCGTCGCAGACAGAGCGCCGTCGGCGGCCTCGGCGATCGGTGTGCCGCCGAAGGCGCCGGAGCCGATCGTGGCGCCCACGATGGCGAGCACCGCGAGGACGAGAACACCGATCTGACGGGTGAGGTCTGAGGATTGCTTCATTTCCCGAGCCTCCCACGGACCGATCTGCCCGGCACGTCGCACGTCGGCCCTCGTCGTGGGACCACCCGATGGCGCTGGCGCGCGGGGTCGTCAGATCGTGCTGGCGGGCGCCGTGGAGTCGCGGACGACGAGGCGGGCGGGAACCTGGCGCACCTGCGCGGACGCGTCCGGCTCCGCCATCCGTCGCATGAGCAGGTCCACGGCGTCCTGCCCCAGCTCGTCGGAGCGGGCGCGGATGGTCGTCAGCGCCGGCCGGGCGAACCCGGCGGGCAGGGAGTCGTCGCATCCCACGACGCTCAGCCGGGTCGGCACTGCGACGCCCAGGTCGATGCTCCCGGTCATCACGCCCAGGGCCATGAGGTCGTCGTAGCAGATGACGGCTCGGAACCCCTGGGCGAGGACGTCCGCGGCGAGGTCCCGCCCGACGCTGAACGAGGGCTGGTGCGGGCCCCAGACGGTGAGGGTGGTGCCGCTCCGCGCGGCGGCAGCCCGGGCGGCGGTCTCCTTCGCGCGCCCTGACCAGGACGTCTCCGGGCCGCCGAGGTAGAGGATGCGGTCGTGGCCGAGCGCGACGAGGTGGTTCACTGCGTCGGCGAATGCGGGGGCGATGTCGATGAGCGCGCAGTCCATGCCCGTGACGAGGCGGTTCGCGAGAACCACCGGTACCCGCGCGCTCAACGCCAGCAGCACGTCGTCCGGCATGCGGCTCGAGACGAGGACCAGACCGTCGGTCTGGCTCGTCATCCGGCGTGTGATGCGCTCCTCGGCGTCCGGGTCCTGTCGGCTGTCCCCGATGAGCACGCTGTTGTCCCGCTGCTGCGCGGCCAACTCGATCGAGGCGAGAAGAGGCGTGTAGAAGGGGTTGGTCACGTCCGGGAGGATGATGCCGAGGTTGGAGGTCCGGCCTGTGACGAGCCCACGAGCCGTGCGGGACGGGCTGTACCCGAGGGTCCGTGCTGCCTCGTGGACGCGCACGAGCGTCTCGGCGAGGACACGCTCGCCCCCGTTGAAGCACCGGGAGACGGTCGCGATGGAGACGCCTGACGCGGCTGCCACGTCCCTGATGGTCACGGTCGCGCGTTCCCGGCGGCGCCCGCGGGAGATGCTGTCGGTCGTCACCATGAGATCCACCTCCTGTCGCCGTGCACTCACGGGGCTCGCGAGGTTTGTCGAACTTGCCCCAGTTCAGAGTGTGAGGCCAGGGCAGGCGTCACCGCTAGAGGCCACGGCCCACGAAGATGTGAGCGTGTCCGCCCTCTCGCGCGGCTCCGAGGAGGGGTCAGCGTCGGGCGAGCGACCGGATGTGCGCTTCCGCCTGTGCGACGGGCAGCGGACGGCACCCTTGCTCGACCCAGTGCGCGATGGACCGCGGCTCGTCGCGCAGGAGGCCCCAGCCCCGGCGGACGAGGGTGAGCGGGGGCTTGCGTCCCTCGCCGAGGTCACGCAGCAGACGGAACCAGAAGGTCACGAGCCGTGGACGGGTCACGCAGAGAGCGTCCGCGAGGATCCCCTCGGCGCGGCACGCTTCGATGAGCTCAGCGGCGAAGATGCCCTCGGCGACGAGGAGCGTGGCGCCGGTGACGTCGGCGTGGGTCGTCCCGGTGCGGCGTGAGGTCGGGATGTCGTAGAGGGGCAGGTCGGCGCGGCCGGTCGTGCACAGCTCGACGAGTGCCCGGAGTGCGCCCTCGGAGTCCCAGCTGGTCGGCGAGTCCCAGTCGGCGATGCCGAAGCGACGCGGGAGGTCGGGGTGGTCGGCGTCGAGGTAGAAGTCGTCGAGCTGGACCGACGGCAGGCCGAGGCGGCGCGCGAGGCTCGACTTGCCGGAGCCCGAGGGCCCCGTGAGCAGCACGACGCGAGCACCCGGCTGCCGGGCGCCGGCCGGGAGGTCGAACAGGCCGTGGGAGTCGGGGTGTGTCACGCAACCATTGTCCCAGGCGCGCGCCGGGCTCCCGCCGTCACGGCCTCGTCGCTGCAGCCCGCGCGCAGTCGATGCACATGTCGGCAGCCGGGCGTGCGTCGAGCCGCTCGGGGGAGATCGCGCGGCCGCACGAGCGGCACATGCCGTAGGTGCCGTCGTCGAGGCCCTCGAGCGCGACGTCGACCTCCGCGATCCTCGCCTCGATCTCTGCCCGGATGCCCGTGAGGTGGGACCACTGGGCCGATGTCGTGCCGCCCTCCGGGTCGTGCTCGTCGTCGTCCGACTGCCCGGTCCGTGCGTCGCGCACCTCGGCGAGGTTGCTCAGCACCCGCCGGTGGTCCTCCTCGAGCGCAGCGCGCCGCCCCTCGAGCGCAGCACGCCGCTCCTCGATGGCAGCGCGTCGACTCATCTGCCCATCGTCACACGGCCTGCCGGGACGAGCCGTCCCGGCAGGCGGGGAAGGGACCCCGCCCGCCGGCACGACGGGGACTCACCAGTCGTGGACCGTGCCGTCGACGAGGCGGTTGATGGGCAGGTACGCCGGGGTGTACTCGAACTTCGCGGCCGCCTCCTCGTCGAGGTCGACGCCGAGACCGGGGGTCTCGCCCGGGTGCAGCAGGCCGTCGGTGAACGTGTAGGAGGTGTGGAACACCTCGAGCGTCTGCGCGGAGTGCTGCATGTACTCCTGGATGCCGAAGTTGTGGATCGCGAGGTCGATGTGCAGCGCGGCGGCCATGCCCACGGGGGAGATGTCCGTCGGCCCGTGCATGCCGGACTTCACGCCGTACATGCCTGCGAAGTCGAGGAGCTTCTTCATGGCTGTCACACCGCCCGTGTGGGTCACCGCGGAGCGCACGTAGTCGATGAGGCGCTCGGGCAGCAGCGTCGCGTAGTCGTACGCGGTGTTGAACACCTCGCCGATCGCGAGCGGCGTCGTCGTGTGCTGGCGGACGAGCCGCAGCGCCGTCTGGTCCTCACCCGGTGTGCAGTCCTCGAGCCAGAAGAGGTCGTACGGCTCGAGGGACTTGCCGAGCTTGGCCGCCTGGATCGGCGTCATGCGGTGGTGCCCGTCGTGCAGGAGCGGCAGCTCCGGGCCGAACTCGTTGCGCACGGCCTCGAACACGGCGGGGATGTGCCGCAGGTAGGCGCGGGTGTCCCACACCTCCTCGACGGGGGTCGGTCGGCCGTCGAGGAGGTTGCGCTTCGCCGGCTCGTAGTCGTAGCGCTCGCCCGCGCTCTGGTCCGAGCCGACGCCGTAGATCTGACCGAGCCCGGGCACGCCGGTCTGGATGCGGATCGCCTTGAAGCCGAGCTCGAGGTGGTTGCGGACGGAGTCGAACAGGGCCGGGAGCGACGAGCCGGACGCGTGCCCGTAGGCGAGCGCGCCGACGCGGGACGCGCCGCCGAGCAGCTGGTACAGCGGCATGCCCGCGGCCTTGGCCTTGATGTCCCACAGCGCCATGTCCACGGCCGCGACGGCCGCCATCGTCACCGGTCCGCGGCGCCAGTACGCACCGCGGTACAGCAGCTGCCAGGTGTCCTCGATGTTGCGTGCGTCGCGCCCGATGAGCATGGGGACGATGTGGTCGGTGAGGTAGCTCGCGACGGACATCTCGCGCCCGTTGACTGTTGCGTCCCCGAGCCCCACGATCCCGTCTGACGTCGTGATCTTCAGGGTGACGAAGTTGCGTCCGGGGCAGGTGATGACGACGACGGCATCGGTGATGATCACGGTCACTCCAGGGTGCGGGGGCGGGTGCGCCTGCCGGCGCGGGCGGAGCTCAGGGCTGGGGGTAGCTCTCGAGCGGCAGGGTGTGGGCGAGGTCGACGGCGGTCTCGACGGCCTCGTCGAGGTCGAGTCGGTGCTCGACGACGAGCCGCGCGAGGTAGCCGGCGTCGATGCGTCGCGCGAGGTCGTGCCGTGCGGGGATGGACGCGAAGGCGCGGGTGTCGTCGACGAATCCCGACGTGTTGTAGAACCCCGCGGTCTCCGTCGCGGCCTCGCGGAAGCGGCGCATGCCGTCGGGGGAGTCGAGGAACCACCAGGGTGCCCCCAGCCGCATGGCGGGGTAGACCCCCGCGAGGGGGGCGAGCTCCCGGGAGTACGCGGTCTCGTCGATGGTGAAGACGATGAACCGGAAGCGCGGGTGGTGGCCGAACGCCTCGAGCAGGGGACGCAGGGCGCGCGTGTACTCGACCGCGACGGGGATGTCGTACCCCATGTCCGCGCCGAACGTCGCGTGGACGCCGCGGTCGTGGTTGCGCTGGACGCCCGGGTGGAGCTGCATGACGAGGCCGTCCTCGGCCGACATCGCGGCCATCTGGAAGAGCATGTGGCCGCTGAACGCCTGCGCCTCGGCTGCGCTCACCGGGCCGCCGCGGAGCGCGGTGTCGAAGATGCGCGCGGCCTGCGCGTGCGGCAACGGCGTGGTGTCCGCCGAGAAGTGGCCGTGGTCCGTCGCGCGGGCACCCGCCGCGATGAAGGCGCGACGGCGGTCGCGCAGGGCCTCGAGGTAGGCGTCGTACGTGCCGACCTCCATGCCGGCAGCGGCGGCGAGCCGCGCGACGTCGTGCGTCCAGCCCGGGCCGTCGAGGTGCAGCAACGGGTCCGGGCGGAACGTCGGGACGACGCGCTCTCCCCAGCCGGTCTCGGCCAGGTGCGCGTGGTGCTCGAGCGGGCTCCACGCGGGGTCCGTCGTCGCGAGGATCTCGATGCCGAAGCGGTCCATGAGCGCGCGCGGGCGGAACTCCTCCGACGCGAGGGCTGCGGACAGCTGGTCGTAGATCGCGTCGGCGGTGGCGGCCGAGGGGCGCTGCGTGACGCCGAAGACCTCGACGAGCTCGTGCTCCATCCAGTAGCGCGTCGGCGTCCCGCGGAAGAGCTTCCAGCTCTCGCAGAAGCGCCGCCAGACCGCTCGGTGGTCGGTCTCGTGAACCAGCGTGCTGCTGGGCGTCGTCGGGGCGATGCCCAGCTGGTCGAGGGAGGCGCCCTGGGAGACGAGCATCCGCACGAGGTAGTGGTCCGGGATGACGAGCATCTCGGCGGGGTCGCCGAACGGGGTGTCCTCGGCCAGCAGCCGGGCCTCGACGTGACCGTGCATCGAGATGATGGGCAACGTCCGCGTCGCCGCGTAGATCTCGCGGGCGACGGAGCGGGTCGCGGGCTCGGCAGGCAGTGCGCGGTCCTCGTGGAGGGTCCACGGCGCCCCGGTCACGGCCTCGTCGTCGGTGCCGACGGCCACGGTCGGGGCAGAGCGCTGTGCAGCCAAGTTCGCCTCCTCGTTGAAACGTCACTGCGATCGTTTGCAGTCCATCGTGCCCGGTCACAGGGCGAGAAGCAACAAACGCCGGTGCTGCCCGCGGCGCGGTGGGACGAACTTGACGGACAAAACAATCGTTTGCAGACTGTCCACCGACGCAGAGCGGCGTCTTCGGTCTGTGGAGGAGGTGGGGCGTGGCGACCGTCCGTGACGTCGCAGTCCGAGCCGGGGTCTCCATCTCCACCGTATCGCGCGCACTGTCCGCCCCGGGGATGGTCTCCGACGCCACGCGCGAGCGCGTGCTCGCCGCCGCCAAGGAGCTCGACTACCGCCCCAACGCGGCCGCTCGCGGCCTGCGCGTGGGACGGACGAACAACATCGGGCTGCTCATCCCCGACCTCGAGAACCCCTTCTTCGCCTCCGTCACCAAGGGCGTCCAGAGCCGGGCCCGGGCGGCCGGGTACGCGGTGTTCGTCGCGGACTCCGACGAGGACGCCGCGCAGGAGCTCGAGCTCGTCGCGAGTCTCGCGGCACAGGTCGACGGCATCATCCTCGCGTCGCCCCGCGCCGCCGACGCGGACGTCATCGAGGCCGTCGGGGGACGCACCGCGGTACTGCTCAACCGTGAGGTCGACGGTGTGCCCTCGGTGACGGTCGACAACGCGGACGGCATGCAGCAGGTCGTCAGCCACCTGCGGGCCCTCGGGCACCGGTCGATCGGGTATGCCAGCGGGCCGGCGCAGTCGTGGTCGGGGGAGCAGCGGCGCATCGCCGCGCTGAGCGTCGCCCAGCAGTTCCCCGACGTCACGGTCGTCGACCTCGGCCACTTCCGGCCCTACTTCTCCGGCGGCTACCCCGCCGCCGACCTCGCGCTCGCCGCGGACATCACCGCCGTCGTGGCGTACAACGACCTCATGGCCCTGGGCATCGTCGACCGGTTGCGCCAACGCGGCGTCGACGTCCCCGGCGAGATGTCCGTCGTCGGGTTCGACGACGTCTCCGTCGCGACGCTCGTCTCCCCGGCACTCACCACCGTCCACATCCCGCAGGCCGGCCTCGGGCGCTACGGGGTCGACCTCATCGTCGCCCACCTCGCCAGCACGAACGAGCCCTCGTCGGGTGCATCCGCGCAGCCCACCGCGACAGCTCCCCTGCCGGAGCACACCCAGCTCGGGGTGGAGCTCATCATCCGTGCCTCCACCTCGGTTCCCTCCCGCGCGTCGACCGGGGCCACGAGCTCCTGAGAGGACTGAAGTGAGTACTGAGCAGGAGTCCGGCGGCACCGTCGTGGCGACCGGGCCGCGGCTCTCGCTCGCCACGCTCGAGCGCGCGGCGTGCCCCGACGGACCGGTCGAGGGCCCCCGGGTCGACCCCGCAGCGGTGAGCATCGGGATCGTCCACCTGGGGCTCGGGGCGTTCCACCGTGCGCACCAGGCCGTGCTCACGGAGGACGCCGCAGCAGCCACGGGCGAGACCTGCTGGGGGATCCTCGGCGTCACGCAGCGCTCCCGCTCCGTCGTCGAGCAGCTCGCCCCGCAGGACGGCCTCTACGGCGTGCTCACCGCCGGTCGGGACTCGTCCTCGCTGCGGATCATCGGCTCGGTGCGGGACGTCGCGTTCCCCGGCGAGGACACCGAGCGTGTCCTCGCGGCGCTCGCAGCGCCGACGACCCACGTCGTCACGCTCACCGTGACGGAGAAGGGGTACCGGGCAGGGCCCGACGGCTCGCTCGACCTGCAGGACCCGGACGTCGCCGCCGACGTCGCGGCGCTCGCCGCCGAGATCGGCAACGCGGGTGCCACCGCTGCACCAGCCCGCTCGCCGATCGGGCTCCTCGTGCGCGGTCTCGTGCGTCGCGCCGCCACGTCCGCCGCCCCGATCACCGTGCTGACGTGCGACAACATGGTCGACAACGGGCGGGTCGTGGAACGGCTCGTGGGCGACCTGCTCGGCGCCGCTCTTGCGACAGGCGGTGGCGCCGGCCCGGCGGACCCCGTGGTCCATGAGGGCCCCGCGGTGTCCCTGCGGGACTGGCTCGCGCAGTCGGTGACGTTCCCCAGCACCATGGTCGACCGGATCGTGCCTGCCACCACGCAGGAGCACCGCGCACGGGCGCAGGAGGTGTCGGGCGTGCGCGACGAGGGGCTCGTCGTCGCCGAGCCGTTCGTCCAGTGGGTCATCGAGGACCGGTTCGCAGGTCCCCGTCCCGCCTGGGAGCGTGCCGGAGCCACGCTCACCGCAGACGTCGGGCCCTACGAGCAGGCCAAGCTCCGGATGCTCAACGCGACGCACTCGCTGCTCGCCTACCTCGGCGCCCTGCGGGGCCACCGGCTCATCGCCGAGGCGATGGACGATCCCGAGATCGCAGCTGCGGCCCGTGCCCTGCTCATCGAGGACGTCATCCCGACCCTCGTCCCGCCCCCCGGCGTCGACCTCGGCGAGTACGCGGAGTCGCTCCTCGAACGGTTCGCCAACCCCGCGACAGGCCACACCACCGAGCAGGTCGCGATGGACGGCTCGAAGAAGCTGCCGTTCCGGCTGTTCCCGACGCTCCGGGACCGGCTCGCCGCCGGGGCGCAGCCGCGCGCCGGAGCGTTCGTCGTGGCGGTGTGGATCGTGTTCGTCGCCCGAGGGACGACCTTCACGGGCGCGCCGCTGCCGCTGGACGACCCCGCGGCGCAGACGCTGCGTGCTGCCGCGCAGGGACCGGACGGCGACCTCGCCGGTCGGATGCTCGCCGTGCGGGAGGTCTTCGATCCCGCGCTCGCCGAGCACGAGGTGTTCCGGGCGCTCGTCGAGCAGCACGTCGAGGATCTGCTGGCGCGTTTCGCCGGGGGCCCGACTGGGTGAAGAGTCGGGTTAACGCTGTGGAAAACGATTGACAGGCGCTCCGCGCGGCAGGAGGCTGGCCCGGATTCCCCAACTCGCCATGTCAGAGCCGACAGGACGCACCGATGAAGAACCGAACCGCACTCCGAGCCGTCGCCGTCACCATGAGCGCCCTGCTCGTCGCCGCATGCTCCAGCGGGTCCGCCGAGGACGACGTCCCCGCTCTCGAGCCGCAGACCATCACCTGGTGGCACAACTCCAACCAGGACCCGGGCAACATCTACTACGAGACCGTGGCCACGGCGTTCGAGAACGAGAACCCGGGCGTCACCATCGAGATCACGGCCCTGCAGCACCAGGACATGCTCTCCCTGCTCGAGGCGGGCTTCGCGGGCAACGGACCGATGCCCGACGTCTTCATGGAGCGTGGCGGCGGTGAGCTCGCCGACCACGTCGCCGCGGGAGTGATCCAGGACATCACCCAGAGCACCGCCGAGGCGGCCGCGAAGATCGGTGACGTCCGGCTCGCCGGCTGGCAGCTCGACGGCTCGACCTACGCCCTGCCGTTCACGCTCGGGGTCGTCGGGTTCTGGTACAACAAGGCGCTGTTCGCGCAGGCCGGCATCGAGGGCACCCCCGCGACGATGGAGGAGTTCTACGGTGCCATCGACAAGCTCCGGAGCGCGGGGATCACGCCGCTCTCGGTCGGTGCGGGGGACAAGTGGCCCGCCGCCCACTACTGGTACACGTTCGCCCTGCGGACCTGCTCGCAGGACGTCCTCGAGAACCTCGCGTCCTCGAAGGACTTCTCCGACCCGTGCTTCCTCCAGGCCGGTCAGGAGCTGGAGAAGCTCATCGCCGCCGAACCGTTCAACGAGGGATTCCTCACGACGGGCGCGCAGGAGGGCGCGACGAGCGCCTCCGGGCTCATCGCGAACCGCCAGGTCGCGATGGAGCTCGCCGGGCACTACGAGTCCGGCGTCATGCAGGGTCTCACCGAGGACCGCCAGGGACTCGGCGAGGACGCCGGGTGGTTCAGCTTCCCAGCAGTGGCAGGCGGGCAGGGTGACCCGACGGCGCAGCTCGGTGGCGGCGACGCATGGGCGTGCAGTGCTGACGCGCCGCCGGCCTGTGCTGACTTCATCTCCTACCTTGTCTCGGACAAGGTGCAGCAGGGCTTCGCGGAGGAGGGCATGGGACTGCCGACCAACCCGGCGGCCGTCGCATCCGTCGGTGACGCTGCGCTCGCGGTGCTCGTCGGACAGCGTGACTCCGCGCCCTACGTCCAGCTCTACCTCGACACCCAGCTCGGCGCGACCATCGGAGGTGCGTTGAACGACGCGATCGCCCTGATGTTCGCCGGGCAGGCGACACCGCAGGACATCGTGGACGCGACGCAGGCAGCGGCGAACGCCGCGGGCTGACGCCCACAGCTGCTCGGGCCCGGCACCGGATCGTTCGGTGCCGGGCCCGACTGCGTTCACCGGCCATGCGGGGAGAGGGCGAAGTTAGGCTAGGCTTCGTTTCCTAAGGGCGTCCTTATCGACGTCCTGGATCCCTTTCCCAGAAGCTGGAGCCCTGCATGCGCGCGTCCCGTCTCCTCCCCGCTACGACCATCAGCACCGCGCTCGTCGCGGCGCTCGTCCTCGCCGGCTGCTCCTCGAGCGACGACGCCGTCGCGTCTGCCGGCACCGACGACGCGCCCGAGACGATCACCGTCGAGTTCGAGCGCAACACCGCCAAGGAGGGCGAGGAGCCCGCCGTCGTCACCGAGTCCGTCGAGGTGCCCTACCGCCCGGAGAACGTCGTCGTGCTCGACATGGCGAGCTTCGACACCCTCGGTGCACTGGGCGTCGAGGTGTCCGGGACGGCGCTCGACGCCGTCCCGGACTACCTCCAGGAGTACGTCACCGAGGACATGGTCAACGCGGGCTCGCTCTTCGAGCCCGACCTCGTCGCCATCGAGGCATCGGCGCCCGACCTCATCATCGTCGCCAACCGCTCCGCAGCGGCCTACGACGACCTCGCCGAGATCGCGCCGACGATCGACCTCACGCTCGGCTGGAACTCCTTCCTCGACGACTTCGAGCAGAACGTCACCGTCCTCGGCGAGATCTTCGGCAAGCAGGACGAGGCAGCCGAGGCGTGGACCGGCGTCGAGAAGAGCATCGAGGAGGCGTCGGCGATCGCGGCCGAGGCCGGGAACGGTCTCGTCGTCCAGGTCTCCGGTGGTGACGTGAGCGCGTACGGCCCGTCCGCCGGGGCCGAGGGGCGCGCCGCCCGGTTCGCGATGGTCTACGACGTCTTCGGCCTCGAGCCGGCCGTCGAGGACGTCGCCTCCGCGACGCACGGCGAGCCCGTCTCCTTCGAGTTCCTCCTCGAGCACGACCCCGACTGGCTGCTCGTCGTCGACCGCGAGGCCGTGGCCGGGGACGGCTCCGGCCAGTCCGCACAGCAGGTGCTCGACAACGAGATCATGCACCGGACCACCGCCTGGCAGGAAGACCAGATCGTCTACCTCGACCCCTCCGCCTGGTACATCGTCATGAGCGGGATCAGCACCGTCGACCGGATGGTCGACGACATCAGCTCGCTCGTTCCCTGACCCACGGGTGACCGCTGTCCTCACGGCACCGACCCCCACCCTGCGCACCCCGCGGGTGGGGGTCCTCGTGCTGCCCGCGCTGCTCGTGCTCGTCGTGGCGAGCACGTTCATCGGCGTGGCCGACGTCTCCCCGGCGAGCCTCCTCACCGGCGGTGCCGACGGACAGGCCGCATTCCTCCTCATGGCGAGCCGCGTCCCCCGCACGCTCGCCGTCGTCCTCGCAGGAGCATCCCTCGGCATCGCCGGGCTCCTCATGCAGATGCTCGTCCGCAACCGCTTCGTCGAGCCCGGGACGACCGGCACGACGGAGTTCGCGATGCTCGGCGTCCTCGTCACCCTGCTCCTGTGGCCCGGCATGCCCCAGCTGGGCAAGATGGCGTTCGCCGCGCTGTTCGCCCTCGTGGGGACCGGGGTCTTCCTCGCGGTCCTGCGCCGCATCCCGTCCCGCCAGCTCGTCCTCGTGCCCCTCGTCGGGATCATGCTCGGCGGAGTCGTGGGCGCGTTCACGACGTTCTTCGCCTACCGGTACGACCTCCTCCAGGCGCTCGGCACCTGGTCGCAGGGTGAGTTCTCCGGGGTGATGCAGGGACGGTACGAGTTCCTGTGGATCGCTGCCGCGATGACGGTCGTCGCCTGGTTCGCCGCGGACCGGTTCAGCGTCGTCGGGCTCGGCGAGGTGTTCGCGACGAACCTCGGGGTGAGGTACGGGCCGGTCGTCGCCATCGGCATGGTGCTCATCGCCGTCATCACGGCGTCGGTGCTCGTCACCGCCGGGATGGTGCCCTTCCTCGGCCTCGTCGTGCCCAACGTCGTCAGCCTCCTCGTCGGCGACAACATGCGGCGGTCCATCCCGTGGGTCGCGGCGCTCGGGGCCGTGTTCATCCTCGCGTGCGACATCCTCGCCCGGGTCGTGCGGTTCCCGTACGAGATCCCGCTCAACGTCGTCGTCGGGATCATCGGCGGCGCGCTGTTCCTGTGGTTGCTGCTGCGGAAGAGGTCCCGTGCTCACTAGACCCGCACGCGGCACGACGCAGCCCGCGGACCCCTCCGACGAGACCGCTCCCGCGCCCGGCACGGGCGCACACTCCGGAGTGCGCCCCGCCACGGGGCTCGCCCGGCCCGGACCCCGCGTCCCGCCGTGGGCGCGGCTGACCGCGCTCGCGGTGGTCGTCGTGGTGCTCGTCGCCCTGTACCTGCTCACCGACGTCCCCGGGTCGCTCGACTACGCGGTGAAGATCCGGTCCCGCACGGTGCTCGCGATGCTCGTCGTCGCGGCCGCCGTCGGCGCCTCGACCGTCGTGTTCCAGACCATCACGGCCAACCGGATCCTCACGCCGTCGATCATGGGGTTCGACGCGTTCTACGTGCTCGTCCAGACGTTCGTCGTCTTCTTCTTCGGAGCGACCGTCCTCGTACGGGCCGACGAGCTCCTCCTGTGGGGCGTGCAGGTCGTCGTCATGGTCGCGTTCGCCGCGGGGCTCTTCACGTGGATGTTCGCCGGCAAGCGCCGCAGCATCCACCTCATGCTCCTCGTCGGGATCGTCCTGGGGACCTTCTTCCGCAGCCTGTCTTCATGGATGCAGCGGATGATCGACCCGGTCGACTTCCAGGTGCTCCAGGACGCGATGTTCGCGAGCCTCACGCGCCCCGACCGGCAGCTGCTGCTGTTCACCGGGATCATCGTCGCGGCCGCGCTCGTCGCTCTCGTGCCGTTGCTGCGCACCCTCGACGTGCTCAGCCTGGGCGAGCGGGCCGCCGTCGGGCTGGGCGTGCGCTACCGGCGCACCGTCCTCGTGCTCTTCTCGATCGTCTCCGTGATGATCGCCGCCTCGACGGCGCTCGTCGGCCCGATCCTCTTCTTCGGGCTCATCGTCGCGAACCTCGCCTACTCGCTCGCGGGGTCGTTCCGGCACCGGTGGACCCTGCCCATGGCGGTCCTCCTCGGCATGTTCTGCCTGCTCGCGGGGCAGCTCGTCCTCGAGCGGGTGTTCCACCTCGGCACCACGATCAGCGTCGTCATCGAGTTCGCCGGCGGCCTGTTCTTCCTGTTCCTCGTGCTACGGAAGGGGGCGCGATGATCGCGCTCGACGGCGTCACCAAGCGGTACGGGAGCACGACCGTGCTCTCCGACGTGTCGATCGAGCTCGGTGAGGAAGGCGTCACCGCACTCATCGGACCGAACGGGGCGGGCAAGTCCACGCTCTTCTCGATCATCGGTCGCCTGCTGCGGCCCGACGCCGGCAGCATCACCGTGGACGGGCTCGACGTCTCGCGCGCGTCCTCACCGGAGCTCGCCACCCGCCTGGCCGTCCTCCAGCAGGACAACCACATCGCCGCGCGGCTCACCGTCCAGGACCTCGTGGAGTTCGGCCGGTTCCCGCACTCCAAGGGTCGGCTGGGACCCCAGGACCGCGAGGCCATCGAGCGTGCCCTCGGCTACCTCGACATGGACGGCCTGCGGCACCGGTTCCTCGACGAGCTCTCGGGCGGTCAGCGCCAACGGGCGTTCGTCGCGATGGTCCTCGCGCAGGACACCCGGTACGTGCTGCTCGACGAACCGCTCAACAACCTCGACCTCCGGCACGCCGTGGAGATCATGCGGCTCCTGCGCCGGATGGCCGACGAGCTCGGCAAGCGCGTCATCGTCGTGCTCCACGACATCAACTTCGCTGCCACCCACGCGGACAGGATCGTGGCCATGCGGGACGGACGCGTCGTCGCCGACGCGTCGGCGGCCGGGATCATGCGACCGGAGGTCCTCGAGGCGGTGTACGACACCCCGGTGGATGTCCGGGAGATCGACGGGCGCGCCGTCGCGCTGTACTACGCCTGATCTCGCGGGCGGGCGCTCGGCAGTCCCGCCTAGAGGCTCGCGAGCCAGTCGCCCCAGAACGTCTTCCAGCGATCGACCTGGTCCTGCGAGGCGAGCTTCTCGTGGGCGACGCTCACCCGGGTCCGGTCGGCCTTCGCGGGATCGATGGAGAACAGGACCGCGGTCCCGTCCGGCAGGGTGAACCTCGGTGACCTCGTCGTCGGGCGGGACCGGAGCTCGAGCGCGAGGCCGGGCAGCAGGGATGCTCGCGTCACGTCGTCGAGCAGCTGCGCGCGGAGCTCCTCCGGAAGCCGCTCGACGATGCGGGACCGGTTCGCGGTGAACGTCCCGTCGACCATCTGACCGGGACGTCGCAGGCCGGTCATCCGCTCGTAGCTCACGGTGACGTTCTGCGCCCACCAGCCCGGGACCCCGTGGGCGTCCTGCACCCAGGCAGCGATCGCCGTGTGCCCGGCGTCGCGGCCCGGGCCCGCGTCGATGAGCGCCACCCACTCGTCCCAGCCGTGGCCCGTGTTCTCGCGCGCCACCGCGTCGCTGTGCTCGGGCTCGGCTGCCCATGGTTGCGAGTTCACCTGATCGTCCTTCCGTCCGGGGGGCGTCCGGTGACGTCCCACGGGGTCGTGTGCGCGGCAGCTGGAGACGCGCCCGGAGATCTCGACGCTCACGCTGCTAGTGGTGCCCGGGCTCGCCCCGGGCGATCTGCATGAGGCGCGCCTCCTCCATGTCGAGCATGTACTGCACGCGGTCGAGGATGCGTGAGCTGTACGTGCCTGACGCCCGCGCGTCGAGGAACGCGGCCCGCTCCGCCCGCAGGACCATGAGCCGCAGCTGGCGGTGCTGGGCGTGCGGGCGGTCGTCCTCCGTCACCGCTGCGCGCTCCTGGACGGCCTCCGCCAGCATGAGGCTGTCCTCCCGGACGCGCTCGACGACGTCGGGGGAGAAAGGTCGGCCGTCGGGCTGTGCGAGGTCCGGGTCGTCGAGGGTGGCGAGGCCCGTCGTCGCGATCTCCTGGTAGACGGTGGCGAGCTGGGCGCGGTCGGCCTCCGAGTCGGACCCGACGACGCCCAGCTTCCGGATGAGCGCGGGGAGCGTGCCGCCCTGGACGAGCAGCGTGACGATCGCGACGACGAATGCCACGAGCACGAGCTCCGCGCGGTAGGGCACGTCCCTGGGGAGGGACTGGGCCGCGGCGAGCGTGACGACGCCGCGCATCCCGGACCACGCGAGCACGGCGCCACCGCGCCAGCCGAGGCCCTCCTGCGTGAGGAACACGGCGTCGGCCCGACGGCGGACGAGGAACCGGCGGGCACGGGCGACGTCCCGCGGCCCGTCCTCGTTCTCGTCCGCCCGTTCCTCGTACTGGTCGAGCCGCTCGAGCGCCTTCTTCAGCCGGGTCCGACGCTCGACGGCCCGGCGCTGGTCGTGGCGCAGCACCGCGATGAGGGGAACGACGAACAGGGCCCGGACGAGAACGAGGAGGCCGGTCACGGCCAGCCCGATGAGCACGGCGCCGGTGAGTGTCAGCTCGTCGCTGCGGACCTGCTCGACGAGGCCCTTGAGCTCGACCCCCATGAGGAGGAACACGCCGTTCTCGAGGAGGAACTGCGCGGTGCGCCAGTTGGTGCGCTCACTGATGCGGTCCTGCGCGCTGAAGACCGCGGCGCTGTGGTGGCCGGTGTAGAGGCCCGCGACGACGACCGCGAGGACACCGGAGGCGTGGAGCTCCTCGGCGGGGATGAAGGCGACGAACGGCACGGCGAAGGAGATCGCGGTGGTGAGCACCGGGTCGTCGAGCCGCGACCGGACCCACACCGTGATGATCCCGACGAGGAGGCCGATGACGATCGCCGCGACGACCGCGAAGAGGAAGTCCCCCGCGACCTCCCACACGGAGACCGCTCCGGCGGTCGCGGCGATCGCGGAGCGCAGCAGCACGAGGGCCGTGGCGTCGTTGACGAGGCCCTCGCCCTCGAGGAGGGTCACGAGGCGTGGCGGGAGACCGAGGCGCTTGCCGATCGCGGTGGCCGCGACCGCGTCGGGCGGGCTGACGACCGCGCCGAGCGCGATGGCCGCCGGCCAGCTGAGGTCCGGGAGCAGCGAGTAGAGGAGTGCGCCGGCGGCGAGCGCCGAGATGAGGACGAGCAGCACGGAGAGCCCTGTGATCGCCTTGATGTTCCGGCGGAAGTCCACGAGGGGGACCGTGACGGCGTTGGAGTAGAGGATCGGTGGGAGGACGACGGTGAGGATGAGCTCCGGTGGGAACTCGAGCACCGGGACCCCGGGCACGAAGCTCCCGAGCACCCCGACGACGACGAGGATGAGCGGCGCCGCGACGCCGAGCCGAGAGGCGAAGGCCGACACCGCGACGACCACGAGGACCCCGATGACCGCCAGCAGCGCGAAGTGCATCTCGCAACCCTAGGCGCGGGTGCGCGATGGCGCGCTGTGCCGTGGCCCGATGTGACCACCACCCATCTGCGCGTCGCTCCGCGCGTGGATCGGGGCAGGGTCGCCGTGCCAGGGTGGGGCCATGCTTCCGTCTGACGACAGACCCGTGCGAACCGTGACCTTCGACCTCTACGACACGCTCGTCGTCGTCGCCCCGGCCGCACGCAGAGCTCATCAGGAGGACCTCGCGGAGCGCATCGGCATCCCGACCGAGCAGTTCCTCGCGCTGTGGGACGCGACGAGCCGCGCGTCGAACACCGGTGTCGTCGGCCCGACGACGGAGCGTGTCCGGCACGTCCTCGACGCGCTCCCGGCGCCGCGGGACACGAGCGACGAGCTCGTCGCGGAGCTCGCCGACGCCGAGCACCGGTTCCTGCGCGACGCCGTCCGCGTCGTCGACGGCATACCGGAGCTGTTGGCGGACCTCCGGTCCCGTGGCATCCGCACCTGGCTCGTGAGCAACTGCTCAGCGAGCGTCGAGCACACCCTCGACGCGAGCGGCCTGCTGCCCCTGCTCGACGGGGTGACGCTCTCCTGCGCGGTCGGGCACATGAAGCCGGACCCGGAGATCTACACGACGGCGCTCGCAGCGCTCGGCCTCGAGCCGGCGGACGCCTGGTACGTCGCCGACGGCATGGTCGACGAGCTCGGCGCAGCGACCCGCGTGGGGATGCGCGCGGCGCGGGTCACCTGGTCCCACGACACGGGCCACGCGCCCGACGGCGTCCCCAGCGTGGGCACGGCCCCCGAGCTCGCGGCGCTCCTGGGCGTCGCGGCTGGGACCCAGGACCGGACGACGACCTAGGACCGGACGACCGTCCGGTCGGGCGCTGCTGTCGAGGCGGTCGACGCCGGGGCCAGCTGGATCCGCCGGACGACCGCCGTCGTCGAGCTCCCGGGCACGTAGTCGAGGATCCGCACCTCCCCGCCGTGCGCGCGCACGACGTCCGACTCGACCATCCCGGCGTCGGTATGGTCCCCGCCCTTGGCGTAGACGTCCGGCTCGATCCGCTCGATGAGCGGCACCGGGGTGTCGGTCGAGAACACGGTGACGTAGTCGACGCAGCTGAGCGCCGCGAGCACGCCCGCCCGGTCCGCGGCGGGGTTGATGGGCCGCCCCTCGCCCTTGAGCCGGCGCACGGAGTCGTCGTCGTTGATCGCGACGACGAGCACGTCACCGAGCCGCTTGGCCTGGTTGAGGGACGTCGTGTGGCCGCGGTGCAGCACGTCGAAGCACCCGTTCGTGAACACGACAGAGCGCCCGACGGCGCGGTCCTGCTCGATCCTGCGGACGAGCTCGTCGTGGTCCAGGGCGCTGTCCGCGAAGCCCGCGAGGTGGTCGACGAGGTCGGCGGTCGTGCACAGGGAGGTGCCGAACCGGGTGACGACGACGTCGGCGGCGGCCTGGGCGAGGTCCGCGCTCGTGGTCAGCGGGAACCCGCAGGTGCGGGCGAGCGTGAGGGCCGCCACGAACGTGTCGCCCGCACCGGACGCCTGCTTCTCGGTGGCCGGGCGCGCCCACGTGCGGTGCTGCAGGCCGTCGGCGTCGAGCAGCACGGAACCGTCCTTGTCGAGGGTGACGACGACGTCCCGTGCTCCGGTCGTCCCCGTGAGCCGGCGGGCCAGCGCCGCCACCGCGGCGGCACGGTCCGGCTCCCCGCGCAGGTCGACACCGACGGTGGCCGCGGCCTCGGCGGCGTTGGGCGTCACGAGGTCGGGGTGCAGCGCGGCCCACAGCGCGGGCTCGTGGGCGTCGACCACGCAGAGCCCGGGACGCGCGGACCGGGCGAGCAGCGCCTGCGTCACCGGTCCCTGGAGCGTGCCGGAGGAGTAGTCGCACACGACCTCGGCATCCGCGTCCTCGCCGGCTCGCACGGCGGCGGCGGCGAGCGCCTCGAGGGCCTCCGCCGGGTACACCCCGGCCGGCATCTCGTCGATCCGCACCATGACCTGGTCGCCGACGACGATGCGGTCCTTCGTCGTCGTCACGACGTCGGGATGCAGCACGAGCCCGGCGACGTCGATCCTGGCGCCGGCGAGCAGGTCGCGGATCATCCGCCCCGGCTCGTCGTCCCCGACGACCCCGGAGAACCGCACCCGTGCCCCGAGCGCGGCGAGGTTCATCGCGGTGTTCGCTGCCCCGCCCGGCACGTACCGGCGCGCCGTGATGTGCACGACCGGCGCGGGCGCCTCACGCGCCATGCGGTCGCTCGTGCCGCTGAACCAGCCGTCGAGCATCGGGTCCCCCACGACGCTCACGACGGGGGACATGTGCGCGAGCATCCGCGGCACCTCGGCCGTGAGCGCCGCGCGTGACGAGAGGATCGGCTCGGTGGGGGCCATGCGCACGTTCCTTCCGGGTGCCCTCGCAGGGTCAGGCGGTCTCGCCGCGCAGCGGCGCGGCCTCCATGTGGACGACCTTCGTCAGCGTCATCTCGTCGAGCAGCTCCGGCCCGTACCCGTACCCGCTGCCGCTGTCCCCCCGGGGCTCCGCCGAACCGCCGGGCGCTCCGCCGAACACGGCGTTGATCTTCAGCGTCCCCACCGGGAGCTCCGCGACGGCGCGCTGGGCGTTGCGGATCGACCCGGTGAGCACGGTCGCCGCGAGCCCGTAGCGGTCCGCGGCGGCGAGCTCGAGCCCTTCCTCGAAGGACTGGACGACCTGGATGGGGGCGACCGGCCCGAACGTCTCCTCCGTCATGACCGGCATGCCCGGACCGCAGTTCGTCAGCACGGTGGCCGGGTAGAAGGAACCCGGGCCGTCGGGGACGAACCCGCCCGTCCGGGCGACGGCACCCGCGGCGAGGGAGGTCGACACCTGACGGTGCACCTCGTCGCGCAGTGCGGTGTCGACGAGGGGCCCGAGCTCCCGCTCGGCCTCCCGTCGGCGGGCCTCGGCGACGAGCGCGTCCGTGAAGGCCCCGGCGACCGCCTGGTGGACGTAGATGCGTTCCACCGAGACACAGACCTGGCCGGAGTTGGCGAACGCGCCGAGGGCTGCCTGCTGCGCAGCCCACTCCGGGTCGACGTCCGCGTCGACGACGAGGGGGTCGTTGCCGCCGTTCTCGCGGATGACGTGCGCGCCGGTGAGGACAGCGGTGCGGGCGATCCGCTCGCCGGTCGCCGTCGAACCGACGTGCGCGATGACGTCGATGCCGGTGCTCTGGGTGAGTGCGGCGCCGACCCCCGCCCCGCCGAGGACCGTCTGGACGACGTCGGCCGGGAACGCCCGGGAGAGGATCTCACCGAGGAAGGCGCCCGTGTGCGGGCACCGCTCGCTCGGCTTGTGGATCACCGTGCTGCCTGTGACGACCGCGGCACCGATGAGCCCGGCCGCGACGGCCACCGGGTCGTTCCACGGCGTGACGGCGAGCACGACGCCGCGGGGCTCGGGCACCGTGTAGTCGGCGGCGTCGACCGCACCCCGCAGGCTCTTGCCACGGTGCAACGGGCCCAGCTCCGCGTACTGCAGGAACGTCTCGACGCCGGCGGTGACCCCGGCCAGCGCCTCGGCCTCCGGTCGGCCGGTCTCGCGGGCGTTGAGGCGGGCGAGGGACTCGGCGTGCTCCGCCACCTGGGCGGCGGCGTGGCGCAGGATGGAGCCACGCTCGCCGGGCGGGACCCGCGACCACCACGCGAACGCGTCGCGCGCCCGGTCGACGACGTCCTCGAGCGCATCCAGCGCCGTCGGCTCGACATCCCCCACGGGACTGCCGTCCCGGGGGTCGACGATCGTCATCAGCACCTCGTCGGTGTGACTGCCTGGCAGGTGGATGAGCGACATGGGGTCCTCCGGAGCGGTGGCGCGGGCCGGCTGCACGCGTCGGGTGGGGCCGGGCGTCTGCTCGGCGGGCACAGGGGTCCCGTACCCACCCCGGGGTCCCCCTACACGTGCACGGCGGAACGTTTGCCGGGGGCGCGGCACGGGAACAGGGCGTGGACGACCGCCCGGAGGACGCGCCCGGAGGAGGACCAGTGACGACCGCACCGCTGACCACGACCACGACGGACGGGGACGCCGAGCAGGGCGTCGGTGGTCTCGCCGCCCCTGTGAGCCGCGTGCCCACCGTGGGCCCGCTCTCGCCGCCGTTCGACGACATCGAGCGGATCGCCGTGCTGCGCGGGGGAGGGCTCGGTGACCTCCTGTTCGCCCTGCCCGCGATCGACGCGCTCGCCGCGGCCTACCCCGGAGCGCGGATCACGCTCCTCGGCAACGCGCTGCACCGTGCGCTGCTCGCGGGACGCCCGTCGCCCGTGTCGGACGTCGAGCTGCTGCCCGTCGCGCACGGCGTGCGGGACGGCGTCGGCCTCGTCGAGGACCCCGCGGCGACGGACGCGTTCTTCGAGCGGGTGGCCGCCCGGCGCTACGACCTCGCCGTCCAGGTGCACGGGGGTGGCCGGAACTCCAACCCGTTCCTGCTGCGTGCCCGGGCGCGGCACACGGTGGGCACACGGACGCCCGACGCCGTCGCGCTCGAGCGCACCATCCCGTTCCGGTACTACCAGCACGAGATGCTGCGCGGGCTCGAGGTCGCCGCACTGGCGGGAGCGCGCCCCGTGGGGCTCGAGCCCGAGCTCGTCGTCACGGACGCCGAGCGGGAGCGCGGGCTGGGCCTGCGCCCCCCGGACGGGTCCCCGCTGCTCGTCGTCCACCCGGGTGCGACCGACCCGCGCCGGCGCTGGCCGGTCGCGTCGTTCGCGCAGCTCGCGGCCCGTGCGGCCGCCGACGGCGCGCACGTGGTGGTCGTCGGGGACGGTGCGGACGCGGACCTCGCCGACGAGGTCGCCGCCGCCGCCCGGCCGCTCGTGGGCCGGGGACGCGGCGCGCACGTGCGCTCGCTCGGGGGACAGCTCTCGCTGAGCGACCTCGTCGCACTCCTGGCCGCGGCCGACGCGTTCGCCGGCAACGACAGCGGCCCGCGGCACCTCGCGCTCGCCGTGGGGTGCCCGACCGTCGGGGTGTTCTGGTGCGGCAACGTCATCAACGCCGGTCCGCTCGCCCGCACCGGGCACCGCGTCCTCATGTCGTGGACCACCCGGTGCCCGGAGTGCGGAGCACCGCAGGTCCCGGCGAGGGACGACCGGTGCGCGCACGACGTGCCGTTCGTCGCCGGGGTCACGGTCGACGAGATGCGCGAGGAGGTCGCCGACCTCCTCGCACGCTCGGCGTCCGCTCGGCATCCGTGACGCGTCAGAGGGCGCCGAGCACCTCGTCCCACCGGGCGAGGAAGGCCGCGAGGCCGTAGTTCTCGAGCGCGAAGGCGCGCGCTGCCGCGCCGCGGGCGCGCGCTTCGTCGGGGTGCGCGAGCCACCGGGCCGCGGCGGAGTGCAGCTCGGTCATGTCCGTCGAGAGCACACCGGCCTCGGGCGGCACGGCGCGGCGGATCTCCGTCGCGTCGACGCCGAGCACCGGCATGCCGATGTGCATGGCCTCGAGCAGGGACAGACCGAGCGACGTCCACCGGGCCGGGTGCAGGTACGTGCGGCGGCGCGCCAGCTGCGCGTGCAGCTCCGCCGTGGGCAGGTCTCCCGCGGCCAGGACGATCTCCTGGCCCGGCGGGCGTTCCACGCCCAGCGCGGCGGCGAGACCCTCGGTCTTCATGCCGAACACGTCGACCCGTCCGACGCGAGCGAAGTCCCCCAGCAGGTCGCTCCCGGTCACCCGCCACCGCCGCACGGGCTCGTTGATGACGACGCCGATCGCCTCGAGCTCCCCGGTGTAGAGCGGCCCGGGGTCGACGACGCCGTGCTCCACGACCGTGGTCGGCGCGCGCCCGCAGTCCCAGAACAGTGCGTTGAAGTGGGTGACATGCGCGACGAGGATGTCGCTGCGGTCGGCGAGCGGGTGCACGGAGGACGGGATGTCGACGCGCGGGGTGTTGTGCTCGACGAACACCGCCGGCACGTCCCGGCCAGGGCGCCTGCCCAGGAGGCGCTCGGCTGCCTCGAGGTCCTCGAGGCGTTGCAGCACGACGACGTCGACGTCCGTGTCCGCGAGCTCGCCCTCGGGGACGTCCCGGACCTTCGCGGGCCACTGCCGGGGGCCACGTCCCCCGGTCCCGTCAGCGTCGACGGGCAGCAGGTAGTCGTGGTCGCCGCGGACGAACGCGTCCATCCAGCCGCCGTGCACGTGCCACACGAGGATCCTCACGCGGTCGGTACCTCCATCTCGGGGACGCTGTTCTCCCACGTCGCCGTCGGCGTCAGCGCCGCTCCGGCGAGCTCCAGGCAGGCGGCGACCACCTCGTCCGCCGTCACGTCGGTCAGGCACGGGTGACCCGCGACCGGGCACACCTGCGCGCGGGATCCGGCGCACGGAGCCGCCTGGTCGCCGAGCAGCGCGACAGGGACGCCGTAGGGTGCCCACCGCGCGGCGGGGACCACGGGGGAGAAGAGGCTCACGACGGGGGTCCCGACGGCGGCTGCGAGGTGCGCCGGCCCCGTGTTGCCCGTGACGACGATCGCGGCGCCCGCGAGGATCCCGGACAGCACGGCGAGGTCCGTGCGTCCGCCGAGGTCGGTGCCGTGGTCGCCCGCGACCTCGCGGGTGAGGTCCCGCTCGTCAGGTCCGCCCGTGACGAGGACACGCACGCCCCGCGCGGCGAGCAGCTCGACGGCGTCGCGGTGGCGCCACCCCGGCCAGGTGCGGGCGGGCACGGACGCGCCGGGGTGGACGACGACGTACGGCTCGTCCCCGACGAGCGCCGCGACGTCCGGGGCGGGGGCCGGCGCGGCGAGGACCTGCAGGAGCCCGTCGTCGTCCGCCGGGAGCTCGTAGCCCGCGGCGCGGGTGATCGCCAGTGCGCGCACGGCCTCCGGCTGGTCCTCCGGGAAGTCCTCGCCGGGACGCACCCGGACGTCGAGCAGGTGACCGGGGTGGTCGACCGACGCGGCGCTGATGTGCGGCACACCCGCGAGACGGAGCAGGAGCGCGAGGGGGAGCGGTGACTGGTGGAACGACGTGAGGATCACCGCGGCACCGGGTGCGCACTCCCGGACCGCGGCGAGCAGGGAGTCCGTGTGCTCGACCGACACCGGCGGCGCGGACGCCGCGATCCACGGAGCGTCCCACTCGAGCACCTGCGAGACGCCCGGCAGGAGGCGCGCCGCCGCCACGCCCTGGCGCCCGCAGAGCATCCACACGTCGGCGCTCGCGGCGACAGCCCGCACCGCGGGGCCGCAGACGAGGACGTCGCCGGCGCTGTCGAGCCGGGCGACGAGGACGCGGCGGCGTGCGCGCGGCGGCTGGAGCGGGGCGGCGCAAGGATGGCTCATACCCCGTGCTGTTCCCTGTGGCGCGGGCCCCCAAACGTTGCCAGGGTGGCAGCGTGGAACTCCTCACCGACCTCGATGCGAGGACCTGCGACGTCCCCGAGGTGCTCGCGCTGCGGACCCTCAAGCTCGGTGACCTCCTCGTCGCCGTCCCCGCGCTGCACGCGATCCGTCGGGCGCTCCCCGAGCACCGGCTCGTGCTCGCGATGCCCGCCTGGCTCGACCCCGTCATCGACCTCGTCGACGGCGTCGACGCCCTCCTGCCCGCCCGCGGTCTCGACGACCTCCTGCCTCTGCGGCCCGGGCGCATCGACACGGCCGTCAACCTCCACGGCAACGGACCGGAGAGCCGCCGGGTCATCGACGCGCTCGGTGCCCGGCGCCGCATCGGGCACCGGGGCCCCGGGAGCGACGGGCCCCAGTGGCTCGACGGCATCAACGAGCGGGTGCGCTGGGCCCGGCTCGTCGAGGCCCACGGCATGCCCGCGGACCCGGACGAGGTGTGGCTCCGGCACCCCGGGCCCAGCCCGCGGCCGCGTGCAGCGGTCGTGCACGTCGGCGCGTTCTACGGGTCGCGGCGCTGGCCCGCGGAGCGGTTCGCGCAGGTCGCGCGGAGGCTCGCCGACGACGGGTTCGACGTCGTGCTCACAGGGGGCGATGCGGAGCGGGACCGTGCCCTCGACGTCGCGCGGCAGGCCGGGTTCGACGAGTCCCACGCGCTCGCGGGCCTGCTCGACCTGCGGCAGTTCGCCGCCGTCGTCGCGGACGCCCGCCTCGTCGTCACGGTCGACACGGGTGCCGCGCACCTCGCCTCGGCGTTCGGGATCCCGTCCGTCGTGATCTTCGGTCCCGCCCCCGTCGAGGAGTGGGGCCCGCCGAAGGGTCCGCACGTCGCGCTCACCGACGCGAGCGTGCGGGTGGGCGACACGTTCGGGGACGAGCCAGACCCTGCGCTGCTCGCGGTGACGGTCCGCGACGTCCTCGCGGCCGCGGACGAGGTCCTCTCCCGCTGAGGCTGCATACCCGTGCGGGTCGCGACCGGTGCGGTCAGGCTGCCGTGGGTCGCCCCGGTGGACCCGGCACGAGCTCTGCGCGCAGGCGACCGAGGATGTGCGTGAGCAGGCGCGAGATCTGCATCTGGGTGACGCCGAGCTCGCGCCCGATCTCCTGCTGCGTCTTCTCCTCGAAGAACCGCAGGTAGACGATCTGCCGGTCGCGGACGGACAGCGTCCCGCAGGCCGCGGCGAGCGTCGCCATGAGCTCGGCCCGCTCGAGGCCGGCGTCCTCCCGGGTGAGCAGGTCCACGAGCGGGTTGCCCTCGGTGTCGTCCGGTCCACCGGGGGCGTCGAGGGACAACGGACGCATGCTGTTGTGCGCACCGAGGGCCTCCTCGACCCGGCGCAGGTCCTCACCCATCGCTGCTGCGAGGTCCGCCGACGACGGTTGCCGGCCGAGGGCCTGGGTGAGGCGGGGGATCTCCGTGGACAGGTGGCCCCGGAGCTCCTGGACCTGGCGCGGTGGCCGGACGATCCATCCGCAGTCCCGCAGGTAGCGTTTGAGCTCGCCCGCGATCGTCGGGACCGCGAAGGACACGAACTGCTCACCCTTGACGGGGTCGAACCGCTGGGCGGCCTTGACCAGCCCCACGTACGCGACCTGCCGCAGGTCGCTCCAGTCGCCGCCACCGGCGCTGTGCCTGCGGGCGATGGACTCGGCGACGCCGAGGTGCGCCAGGACGAGTGCGTCCACCTCGGTCCGGCTGCGCGGGCGGGACGGGGTGCGGACCTCGGCAGGGGTGGGGATGTCGTCGAGTGCGCTCACGGCGGCCTCGTTCCGTGTGGGAGGAGATCGGCGCGGCGCCTTTGTCGACCACGGGTGACCTCAGAGAAGCACCGCTCCTCCGGCGCCGCCACCGGAACGGGCATTTCGTGCTTTGGGTGCGTCCGTGCTGAAGGTGGGACGAAGCGGGGCATGGCGTCCGGGCGGTCGGAGCCTGCCGCGCCCCGCTGCGCCGCATGCCCGCGCCGTGCCGGGCGCCGGCTGCTCGTCAGGGCCAGGAGCCCTCCTCCTCGTGGCAGATGACGAGCTCGCGCACCTCGCAGCCCGGGGGCTGGTTGAGGGCGAAGAGCACGGCGTCCGCGACGGCCGCGGGGTCGTTGAGCCGCGAGTCGTCCTGGGGCTTGTACTGCTCGTCCCGGTCGTCGAAGAAGTGCGTCTTCATGCCGGCGGGGATGAGCGTCGTCACGCCGATCTCGCCGCGGGTCTCGGCAGCGAGCGCACGGGTGAAGCCGATGACGCCGAACTTCGAGGCGCAGTACGCCGTCGCGTCGGAGACCGCCTTGATACCGAGCGAGGACGAGACGGTGACGACCCGGCCGTGCGTGGCGCGCAGGTGCGGCAGGGCTGCGCGGACGACGCTCACGGTGCCGATGAGGTTCACCGCGACGACACGCTCCCAGTCCGCGGCAGCGATGTCCTCCAGCCGCCCGCACCTGTCCGTCCCGGCGGCGGTGACGACGCCCTCGAGCCCGCCGTGCTCCGCGACGGCCCGGGCCACCGCTGCCTCCACCGCAGCGGTGTCGGCGACGTCGACCTCGTAGGCGGAGACCGCCTCGACGCCCTCGACGGACCGGTCGAGCACGATGGGCGTGCCCCCCGCGGCCTTGACGGCGTGGGCGACGGCGGCGCCCAGCCCGGAGGCCCCGCCCGTGATGAGGACGCGGCCGGGTGTGCGTGTCGATGGGTTCACTGGTGTCTCCTCGTCGTGCGGGTGGTCGGGTGGATGTCCGTCGTCGGCACGTGGGCCGGTCGGGGGACGGGACGGGTGGGCATCAGCTCACCCGCGCGAGGGCGCTGGCGAGCAGCGACGTGGACCGTGCCGCGTGGAAGGGGACGGTGACGGTCACCGCACCCCAGGTCCGCAGCAGCGCGGCCTCGGGCAGCTCGTCCACCCGGTAGTCGCCGCCCTTGACCCACACGTCGGGTCGGAGTCGGGCGAGCGCGTCCTCGGGGCTGTCCTCCTCGAACACGAGGACAGCGTCGACGCACTCGAGCGCCAGGAGCAGGGCGACCCGGTCCTCCTGCCCGATGATCGGCCGCTCGCTGCCCTTGAGGCGGCGGACCGACGCGTCCGAGTTCAGGCACACGACGAGGCAGTCGCCGAGCGTGCGGGCCGCGGCCAGGGTCCGGGCGTGCCCGGCATGCAGGAGGTCGAAGCAGCCGCCCGTGGCCACGACCGTGCCTCCCGCCGCGTGCGTGCGGCGGGCGACGTCGAGCGCCTCGGCGGTCCCGCCGATGGGTACCGGCGGGAGGACGGGCCGGTCGTCGGGTGCGCTGACGGGGACGAGCCCGGCGACGCCGCCGGCAGCGAGGAACGTCGAGGCGGCCCGCACGGCCCGGTCGACGGCGTCCGGCAGGCGCGTGCCGTCGAGCAGTGCGACCGCGAGCGTCGCGGCGAAGCGGTCGCCCGCGCCGCACGGGTCCGACGCCTCGACCCCCGGGGCCGGGACGACCACGGGTCCGGGTGTGGCACCGTGCCGGCCCGCGGGGTCCGCCACGAGCAGCGCACCACGGTCGCCCAGGGTGACGACGACGGCGTCCGCGCCCCACCGCGCCCGGAGCAGCGCTGCGGCGTCGTGCGCCGCTGCGATGCCCGAGCCGCGCACCTGCGCGAACCTCGTGGCCTCGGCGAGGTTGGGCGTGACGACGGTCGTCCCCGGTACGGGGTCCGCTCCGCGCGGATGGGGGTCCCAGACGACGGGGACGTCGGCGGCGCGCGCCGCGACCGCCGCCCGGACCCGGGGGTGCGCGGCGACCCCGCGCCCGTAGTCGGCGACGAGCACGACGTCCGCCGAGGCGATCGCGGCGACCATCGCGTCGCTCACGGTCGGCTCGGCGGGGGTGGCGCACCCCTCGTCGACACGCACGACGGCCTGGCCCGCGGCACGGACCCGTGTCTTGACGGGCGTCGGCCCGTTCGACGCACCGGCGACCACCCGCACCCCCCGGAGGGCATCTCGCAGGTCCGCCGCACGGGCGTCGTCCGACAGGACGGTCACGAGCCGGACGTCGTGGCCGTCCGCCGCGAGCATCCGCGCCACGAGCCCGGCACCGCCTGCGCGCAGCACGGTCCCCTCGACGTCGACGACGGGGACCGGGGCGTCCGGGCTCAGCCGGTCCGACCGTCCGAGGAGGTCGACGTCCAGCAGGACGTCCCCGACGACGACGACCCTCATCCGTGCCCCTCCTCGGTGTGCCGCACGTAGGTGTCGAAGGCCCGGCACAGCAGGTGCACCGCGACGAGCTGGGCCTCCTGCACGTTCGCGGACGGCCCGCTCAGGGCGACGCAGTCGTCCGTGGCCTCCGACAGCGGGTTGGGGCCGGGCCCGGTGAGCGCCCAGGTCGTCACCCCGACCTCCCGGGCCGCGGCCGCCGCGCGCAGCAGGTTGGGGCTGCGCCCGCTCGTGGAGATGAGGACGAGGACGTCGCCCGGTCGCCCGTGGGCGTGGACCTGCCGCGCGAAGACCTCGTCGTACCCGTAGTCGTTGCCGATCGCGGTGATCGCGGAGGTGTCCGCGTGGAGGGCGATCGCGGAGAAGGGGCGTCGGTCGCCGTCGAACCGTCCGACGAACTCTGCCGTGAGGTGCTGCGCCTCGGCGGCCGACCCCCCGTTGCCGGCCGCGAGGAGCCGCTGCCCGTCGATGAGCCGACGTGCCAGCTCGCAGCCCCAGGCGGTGAGGTGCCCGGACTCCACGCGCAGGTGCGCCAGGACACCCTCGAGCGCGCCGAGGTGCGCGGCGACGGTCCGCGCGCAGATGCCGGACTCGACCGAGGACGCCTCGTCCGGGACCGCGACGAGCATGCTGTGGGCGGTCATCGTGCCGTCCCCTCTGCCTGGCGAAGCGCCGTGCCGCGCGTCCCTGCCCCGGAGCGGGCCGGGTGCCCGCTGCGCCCTGACGTCGCGCGGCTCCCCGTGCCCGTCACGGCCTCGCTGCGGGGGATCCGGACGGCCTCGCTGCGGGTGGTCGTGGCGGCGAGGGCGCCCTGGTAGATCTTCGTCGTCATCGTCGCGATTCGGTCCCAGGAGTAGCGGGAGCACACCCGGGCGCGACCAGCCCGACCGAGGGCGGCGCGCCGCTCCGGGTCGTCGGCGAGGCTCTCGACGGCGTCCGCGATCGCGCCCGGGTCGCGCGGGGGCACGTGGAGGCCGGTGACACCGTGCACGACGGTGTCGATGAGGCCTCCCACGCTCGCCGCCACGACGGGCACCCCGCACGCCATGGCCTCGAGCGGGACGATCCCGAACGGTTCGTACCGGGGCGCGCAGACGACCGCGTCGGCAGACCGCAGGATCGCCGGCAGCCCGCCACGGTCCACCTGCCCCCGGAAGTCGACGAGGTCGAGCACCCCGAGGGCGTCGGCGAGCTGGCGGAGGCGCTCGAGCTCCGGGTCCGTCGTGCTCGCGGTGTCCGCGGAGCCCCCGACGACGACGAGCTCGATGTCGGTGCGGCCACGCGCCCGCAGGAGGGCCAGCGCCGAGATGACGTTGCCGACCCCCTTGCGCGGGACGAGACGGCCGATCGACACGACGCGGACCCGCCCGTCGGGGCGGTCGGCGACCTCCCCGTCAGGTCGGAAGTGCTCCGTGTCGACCCCGCACGGCACGACCGAGATCGCCCGGGCGGGGATGCCCATCGACCGGAGCTCGAACACCTCGTCGGAGCACGTCGCGACGACACCGTCGGCCGTGGTGCCCACCCAGGGCTCGAGCAGCGCGCGCTCCTCCGGGCTCGTGTCCGCGTCGCCCTGGTGGCGGCGCTTGACCGTGCCGAGCGCGTGGAAGGTCTGCAGGACAGGGATGTCTCCCGTCGCACCGGCGAGCCGCACCGCCTCGAGCGCCGCGATGCCGGACATCCAGAAGTGCCCGTGCACGACGTCGGGCCGGTCGTCCGCCCAGTCCGCAGCGATGCCCTCGCCGAGGGTCTGGATGTAGGGCATGAGCTCGTCCTTGGGCACGTGCCCGGTGGGGCCGGCGGTGACGTGCACCACCTCGACGCCCGGGGCCGCCGGCACACGCTCGGGCAGGTCGGGGTCGTCCCGGCGGGTGTAGACCGTCACCTCGTGGCCCTGCCGGGCCAGCGCGCAGGACAGGGCGGCGACGTGCACGTTCTGGCCACCCGCGTCCACGCCGCCGAGGGCCGCGAGCGGGCTGGCGTGCTCGGAGACCATCGAGATCCTCACCGGACGCTCCTCTCGGCGGCAGCAGCGGTCGGGGCGCGGGCTCCCTCGCGGTCCGGGTGGGCCGTCGGGTGGTGCGTGCGCAGGAGCGCGGGGAAGAGCGAGCCGACGGCGCCCAGGAGGTCCGGCGCGACCGCCGGCGCCCGGCGGACCTCGTGCTCGAGGGTCGCGGGGGTGGGGACGAGCACGGCGCGCGCGCCGGCTGCCGCTGCCGCGAGGTAGTCCGCGCCGATGTCTCCGACGACGGCGACCTCGTGGGGTGCCACGCCGAGGTCCCGGGCGCCCTGCAGGACGAGGCCGGGCCGGGGCTTGCGGCACGCGCACCCGTCCTCGGGCGCGTGCGGGCACACGCACCAGGTGGCGAACGTCCCGAAGATCTCGTCGACGCGGGCGTGGACGGCGTCCGCGTCCGCGCGGGTGATGAGGCCGCGGGCGATCCCGGACTGGTTGGTCACGACCCCCACCGGTATCCCGGCGTCACGGAGCAGGCGGACCGCCGCGACGGCCGTGGGCATGGGCTCGACGAGCGCGGGGTCGCCGTTGTACGGCACGTCGACGACGAGTGTCCCGTCGCGGTCGAACAGGACGGCACGCGGCGGGACCGGGGAGGCGTGGGCCGCGACGGGCCGTCCAGAACCGGTCATGCACCTGCTGTTCCCCGTGGTGGCAGACCCTAAACCTCCACAGGTCGGGGCGAACCCGCTCACGTCGCGTGCGGCGGCGCTGTGACGCTCGCAACAGGCGATGTCCGTGGTGCGAGTCCTGGTGGGCGCCCCGCGCCGAGGCCTGAGAAGGTAAGCGGATGAGCGTCGACGCGAGCACCATCAGACAGGGCGTCGTGGGGCGTCTGGGGCCCTTCGTGCTGGGGACCGGCCCGCTGGGCAACATGTACCGGGCGGTGGACGAGGACGAGGCGCGCGGCACGGTGGACGCCGCCTGGGACGAGGGTGTGCGGTCGTTCGACACCGCGCCCCACTACGGCATCGGTCTCGCTGAGCGGCGTCTCGGCGCGGCGCTCGCGCAGCGCCCCCGGGACGAGTACGTGCTCTCCACGAAGGTGGGCCGCCTCCTCGTTCCCGCGCCCGAGCTCGCGGGCCAGCAGGACAGCGACTTCCTCGTCCCGGCCGACGTCCGCCGCGAGTGGGACTTCTCGCGCGACGGCGTGCTGCGCTCCCTCGAGGACAGCCTCGGGCGGCTCGGCCTCGACCGCGTCGACGTCGTGTACGTCCACGACCCCGACGAGCACTGGGAGCAGGCGTCGCGCGAGGCCGTGCCGGCGCTCGTCGAGCTCCGCGACCAGGGCGTCGTCCGGGCGGTCGGCGTCGGCATGAACCAGTCGGCGATGCTCACCCGGTTCGTCCGCGAGACCGACGTCGACGTCGTCATGTGCGCGGGGCGGTACACGCTCCTCGAGCAGGGCGCGCTCGCCGACCTGCTCCCGGCGGCGCTCGAGCGTGAGGTGGGCGTCGTCGTCGCGGGTCCGTTCAACTCGGGTCTGCTCGCGACGCCGCGACCGGGCGCTGACGCGCACTACGACTACGCACAGGTCCCGCAGGCCGTGCTCGACCGGGCGCAGCGCATCGCCGCCCTGTGCGAGCGGCACGGGGTGACGCTCCCCGAGGCCGCGCTCGCGTTCGTCCGTGCGCACCCCGCCGTCGTCGCCACGGCGGTGGGGGCGCTGGGTGAGGACGAGGTCCGCACGACGCTGCGGCGCTCGCGGGCGCACGTGCCGGTCGAGCTGTGGGAGGACCTGCGGGCGGCATGGTTGATCGACCCGATGGCTCCGGTGCCTCAGACGAGCTTCCCGCCTGTGGCCCTCTGACGTTCGTCACAAAAGATGTAGCCGATCCTTTCTTGGCATCGTTCCGGAATCGTGGGACGATGAGGGCGTGACAGCAACCGTCGAACGACTCCGCGCCGTGGGCCTGCGCATCACCAGCCCCCGCGTCGCCGTCTACGAGGTGCTCGACGAGGCGCGAGCCGACCGCGAGCACCACCTCACCGCAGCCGCGGTCGCCGAGCGCGCCCGCGCCCGCCTCGGCACGCTGTCCACGCAGGCCGTCTACGACTGCCTCGACGCACTCGTCAGGTCCGGGCTCGCCCGCCGGATCGAGCCCGCCGGGATGGCGGCGCTCTACGAGGCACGCGTGGGGGACAACCACCACCACCTCGTCTGCCGGGGCTGCGGCGCCACCACCGACGTCGACTGCGTCGAGGTTGCCGCGCCCTGCCTCGTCCCGCACGTCCGCGCGAGCGCGGACGGTGCACCCACGACCACACCGCCCGGCTTCGTCATCGACGAGGCCGAGATCACCTTCTGGGGGTGGTGCGCCGAGTGCGCCAGCTCCCGAGGACTTGCGTCACAAGATCCACAGCCAACGAGAGGACTGTCATGACCGACGTCGCGTCGCAGCCGCCCGCACCCGGAGACGACCGCCCGGTGCTCACCACGCGCCAGGGCCACCCCGTCTACGACAACCAGAACCAGCGCACCGTCGGGGCCCGCGGCCCCGCCACGCTGGAGAACTACCACTTCCTCGAGAAGATCAGCCACTTCGACCGCGAGCGCATCCCCGAGCGCGTCGTGCACGCCCGTGGCGTGCTCGCGTACGGCACCTTCACCGCCGACGGCACCGTGGGCGACGAGCCCATCTCGAAGTACACCCGCGCCAAGCTCTTCCAGGAGCCGGGCAAGAAGACCGACGTCGCCGTGCGCTTCTCCACCGTCGCCGGCGGCCGGGACTCCTCCGAGATGGCCCGCGACCCCCGCGGCTTCGCGGTGAAGTTCTACACCGAGGACGGCAACTGGGACCTCGTCGGCAACAACCTCGGCGTCTTCTTCATCCGCGACGCCGTGAAGTTCCCCGACTTCATCCACTCGCAGAAGCCGGACCCCGTCACCTTCGAGGCGAACGTCCCCGAGCGTGCCTTCGACTTCTTCAGCCAGACCCCCGAGGCCATGCACATGGTCTCCCTCGTCTTCAGCCCCCGCGGCCTGCCGGCGAGCCTGCGCACCATGCAGGGCTTCGGCGTCAACACCTACAAGTGGGTCAACGAGGCCGGCGACACACAGCTCGTCAAGTACCACTGGCTGCCGAAGCAGGGCGTCGCGTCCTACACGGCCGCTGACGGTTCCGCGGTGCAGGCCAAGACCCTCGGCGCGCACACGAAGGACCTCTACGACTCCATCGAGGCCGGCGAGTACCCCTCCTGGGAGCTCCACGTCCAGCTCATGGACGACCACGAGCACCCCGAGCTCGACTTCGACCCGCTCGACGACACCAAGGTGTGGCCCGAGAACGACTTCCCGCTCCGCAAGGTCGGGGAGATGACCCTCAACCGCATGCCGGAGAACTTCTTCGCGGAGAACGAGCAGATCTCCTTCGGCACCGGCGTGCTCGTCGACGGTCTCGACTTCTCGGACGACAAGATGCTCGTCGGACGCACCTTCTCCTACTCGGACACCCAGCGCTACCGCGTCGGCCCCAACTACCTGCAGCTGCCGGTGAACCAGGCGAAGAACGCCCGGGTCGCCACCAACCAGCAGGGTGGGCAGATGCAGTACACGGTCGACGCCAACGGGTCCAACCCGCACGTCAACTACGAGCCGTCCATCACGGGCGGCCTGCGCGAGGCCCAGTACCCGACGCACGACGTGCAGGGGCCCGAGATCACCGGGCGCCTCACCCGTGCGCGCATCCCCCGCACGAACGACTACGTGCAGGCCGGGGAGCGGTACCAGCTCTCCGAGCAGTGGGAGAAGGACGACCTCGTGACCAACCTCGTCGGTGCGCTCTCGCAGTGCCGCCGTGAGATCCAGGAGCGCATGGTCTGGCACTTCTACATGTGCGACGACGAGCTCGGTCAGCGCGTCGGTGACGGCATCGGCATCTCCGCCGACGACGTCCGTGGCCTGCCGCCCCTGCAGAGCCAGACCCTCAC
The DNA here is from genome assembly GCF_057180625.1 of Sanguibacter sp. Z6_81. NCBI lineage: Bacteria > Bacillati > Actinomycetota > Actinomycetes > Micrococcales > Sanguibacteraceae > Sanguibacter > Sanguibacter sp. Z6_81. The sequence continues at coordinate 118,875 of NZ_JBXUFV010000004.1, forward strand.
CGAGGACGAGCTCACGCGTGCGGCGAACCTCGGCAAGAACGGCCCGCGCGACGTCACGGGCCTCGTCATGACCCACTGCGTGCCCAACGAGCACGTCGTGGTCGCCGGCTGACGACCGGCACGCACCCCAGGTGCTCCTAGGCGGCGACCTCCGGCGACATGCCGGGGGTCGCCGTCGTCGTCCGGACGAGCACCCGTCCCTCGTCGATCCGGACGGTCCACGTGCGCAGCGCCACCGGGTCCTTGCCGCCGGCGTCGAGGCACTCGCCCGTGCGGATGTCCCACATCTGCTTGTGCAGGGGAGACGTGAGGGTGACCATCGGGCCCATGATCCCGATGTCCCGGGAGCCGATGATGCCGCGGGCGAGGACGTTGGCCCCGGAGTACGGGTCGCGGTGCTGCACCGCGACGACCTCGTGCCGCGAGAGCTTGTACAGCGCGACCTGCTCGCCCCCGACGAGAGCGGGCACGCCCCGCTCGAGCGGGAGGTCGGACAGCGTGCAGACGTCGGTCCAGGTGGTCGGGCAGGTCATCGTCGTGCCTTTCACGGTCGTGGCTCGGGGCGAGCTGGTCAGGCGGGTCGGGCGGGTCAGGGCCGGGCGGCGAGCGGGGTGTGCGGGAGGTCCGGTGCCCGCTCCTCCGGGGCGGCGGGCCGCACCTGGCCACGGACGGGGATGTACGCGAGGTCGCCGTCCGCCTGCTCGGGTGCGTTGACGAACGACACGAACCTCCGCAGCTTCTCGGGGTCGTCGAGGGTCGCGCGCCACTCGTCCTCGTACCGCTCCACGTGGGTGGCCATGGCCGCGTCGAGGTCGGCTGCGATACCGAGCGAGTCCTCGAAGATCACCTGCTTGACACCGTCGAGGCCGCCGTCGACCTCCTGCACCCACGCCGCGGTGCGCTGCAGGCGGTCGGCCGTGCGGACGTAGTACATGAGGAAGCGGTCGATCGCCCGGAACAGCTCCTCCTCCGTGAGGTCCTCGGCGATGACGTCCGCGTGCCGAGGGGCGAACCCGCCGTTGCCGGCGACGTAGAGGTTCCACCCCTTGAGGGTCGCGATGACGCCGATGTCCTTGCCACGGGCCTCCGCGCACTCGCGGGCGCACCCGGAGACGCCGAACTTGATCTTGTGCGGGGAGCGCAGCCCGCGGTACCGCATCTCGAGCTTCACGGCGAGACCGGCGGAGTCCTGGACACCGAACCGGCACCACGTGGACCCGACGCACGACTTCACGGTCCGCAGGGACTTGCCGTACGCCTGGCCGGACTCGAACCCGGCGTCGACGAGGCGCCGCCAGATGGGCGGCAGCTGCTCGATGCGGGCACCGAACATCGCGATCCGCTGCCCGCCGGTGATCCGCGTGTACAGCCCGTAGTCGCGGGCGACCTCAGCGATGACGAGGAGCTTCTCGGGAGTGATCTCGCCCCCGGGCACCCGGGGGATGACCGAGTAGGAACCGTCCTTCTGCATGTTCGCCATGAGGTGGTCGTTCGTGTCCTGCAGCGGTGCCTGCTCGGCGTCGAGCACGTGCCCGACGTCGAGCGAGGAGAGGATCGACGCGACGACGGGCTTGCAGATGATGCACCCGCGCGGCGTGTCAGCCCCGGCGAGGGGGACCGTGACGCCGTGCCGGGCGACGATCTCGGTGAACGTCCGCAGCCCGGTGACCCGGACGGCGTCGAACAGCTGCGAGCGGCTCATGGCGAAGTGCTCGCACATCGCCCTGGAGACGGTCTGGCCGGAGCGGCGCAGCTCGACGTCGACGATCTTCGACACGAGGGGCACGCACGACCCGCAGGTGGCGCCCGCCTTGGTGCAGGTCTTCACGGCCGCGACGCTCGTGTGGCCGTCAGCCACCGCCTGGCGCACCGTGCCGGCCGTGACGTTGTTGCACGAGCACACCACGACGTCGTCGGGCAGGTCCGCGCTCGGTGCTGCAGCGCCCGCGCCCTCGGGGACGAGGTAGGCGGCAGGGTCCGCACCGAGGGAGCGCCCGACCATGGGGCGCAGCGACGCGTAGGCGGAGGCGTCGCCGACGAGGATGCCGCCGAGCAGCACCTTCGCGTCGTCAGACATGACGAGCTTCTTGTACGTGCCACCGATCGGGTCGGCGTAGACGACCTCGAGCGCGCCGGGCGTGGCCGCGAAGGCGTCCCCGAAGCTCGCGACGTCGACCCCGAGCAGCTTGAGCTTCGTCGAGAGGTCCGTCCCCGGGTAGCGGGCGTCGCCACCGAGGAGGTTGTCGACGACGATGTCCGCCATCGTGTTGCCGGGGGCGACGAGGCCCACGCACCCACCGTCGATCGAGGCGACCTCGCCGACCGCCCAGATGTCGGGGGCGCTCGTGCGGCACGCGGCGTCGACGACGACCCCGCCGCGCGGGCCGATCTCGAGGCCGGCGGCCCGGGCGAGCTCGTCGCGGGGCCGGATGCCGGTGGCGAGGACGACGACGTCCACGGGGATGTCCGAGCCGTCGGCGAAGACCATCGTCGCGACGGCCGGCGGCTCGGACGCCGTCGCACCCTCGGTGCGGGCCTCGTCCGCGGTCGGCACGTCGAGGAGGTCCTCGGGCGCCGGGAGGAGCGCGCTCGTGGCGGTCGCGGTGCGCACCGCGATGCCGAGCCCCTCGATGAGTCGGCGGAGGGCCTCGCCGCCTCCCGCGTCGACCTGCAGCGCCATGAGGCGGTCGGTGAACTCCACGACGGTGCTCCGCGCACCGAGCGCCTGGAGAGCGCCCGCTGCCTCGAGACCGAGCAGACCGCCGCCGACGACGGCGCCCCGCAGGGGGCGGTCGTCACCGCGGGCGCGCAGGGCGCGGGTGCGCTGGGCCATCCAGCTCCGCAGCGCCGCGACGTCGTCGAGCGTGCGGTAGACGAACACACCGGCCAGGTCGGCTCCCGGGATCGGCGGGACGGCTGCACGGGACCCCGTCGCGAGGACGAGGGTGTCGTAGCTGTGCACGCCGTCCTCCGTGAGGACGACACGGTCCTCGGGTCGCACGGCGGCGACCGGGGAGCCGGGCAGGACGGTGACGCGTGGGTCGGCAGCGAGGACGGTGCCGCCGTCGGCGCCGCCGAGAGTGAGGTCCTCGGGGCTCGCCCCGCCGAAGAAGCTCGTGAGGGCCACCCGGTCGTAGGGCAACCGGCCCTCGTCGCCGAGCATCGTCAGCTCCCAGCGTCCCTCGGGGTCGCGTGCGGCGAGGCTCTCGGCGAACCGGTGGGCCACCATGCCTGCGCCGACGACGACGATGCGCCTCGGGTCAGGGCTCTGGGCGCCCCGCTCCGAGCCGCTCTGCGGTGTGTGCTGGGTTCCCACGGGGGCCTCCTCGATGTCTGGCTCCCACCGTATGTACCGGCTCGGGGCGTCCTGTGGGACCTCGTACCCAGCACAGACATGCCCGGTGCCACGGGACCGGGCCCGGCGGTTGCCCGGCCCGAGCGACGCCGCAGGCCGTCCGTGATGGGTGGATCGCGCGGCCTGTCTCCGGCGCGACGGGGTAACCTACCCAGGGTCTGTGCTCGGCGGTCGCCGGGCTCCGATCGTCGTCCGTGTCCAAAGGGGTCCCGCAGTGGCTGAGCAACGTGGCCAGCTCCGGCCGCCCGCGTCGTCCGCGGCCGGGCCGGACGTCGTGCTGCGCTTCTCCGACGGACAGGTCCTCCCGCTGCGCGGCATGACCCTCGTCGGCCGTCACCCGCAGCCCGCACCCGACGAGATCATCACGGACCTCGTGACCCTCAGCGACCCGCGCCGGTCGGTCTCCAAGACGCACCTCCTCGTCGGGATGGACGCCCGCGGGCCGTTCGTCACCGACCGGCACTCGACGAACGGCACGCTCGTGACCCTCCCGGACGGGCAGCAGATCCTCTGCGCTCCGGGCCAGACGATCCGCATGGCGCCCGGGTCGGTCGTGACCTTCGGCGACTTCAGCCTCCGGCCCGACGTCCGGGGGCAGGGGTGAGGCCCATGCACACGACCTGGGGCTCGGCGACCGACACCGGACGCGTCCGCACGCTCAACGAGGACGCGCTCCTCGCGTACCCGCCCGTCTTCCTCGTCGCCGACGGCATGGGCGGCCACGAGGCGGGCGACGTCGCCAGCCGCGTCGTCGTCGAGGAGTTCTCGCTCCTCGTCGGGCGCCGCTTCGTGACGATCGAGGACGTCCACGAGTGCTTCAGCCGGGCGGCGGACCGCCTCCGCGAGATGCTCGTCGGGCGTACCGGGGGAGCGACGGTCGCCGGTGCGGCGATCGCCATGCACGACGACGCCGCGTACTGGCTCGTGTTCAACATCGGCGACTCGCGCGTGTACCGCCTCGCGGACGGGGACCTCGAGCAGGTGAGCGTCGACCACTCGGTCGTCCAGGAGCTCGTCGAGGCAGGCCGCCTGAGCGAGGAGGAGGCGTCGGTGCACGCGGAGCGGCACGTCGTCACGCGTGCGCTCGAGACCGCGTCCGCCCCCGAGCCGGACTACTGGATGATCCCGGCAGGTGCCCAGGACAGATTGCTCATCTGTTCCGACGGACTGACCGATGAGTTGGACGATGACAAGATCCGCGTGGGGCTCACGTTGATCAGCGATGCCCAGGAGGCCGCTGAGTCGCTCGTGCACGCCGCCGTGGAGGCAGGTGGCCGGGACAACATCACCGCGGTGGTCGTCGACGTCGCGACGATCTGGCACGGACTGACGAGCGCTGACGAGACCCACAACCAGGACGGCCGCCCGGACCCGGTCGCAGAGCCGCCTCCCGAGTGGGACGAGCAGATGCACGGCATCACCGTGCCGCGACCACGGACGGTGACGTCGTGATCGTCCCCCGGTACGCCCCCGGAGACTGGTTCGCGGTGGTCACCGACGGTGCGGTGGCCCTGCTGCCGCCGTCGGTCGACCACGCCAAGGTCGCGGAGGTGTGGGATGCGCTCCGGGAGAGCCCCGATCTCACGCACGGGCTCGCCGTGCTTGCCCGCGGGGGCCTCGTGGGACTGCCGCCGTTCGCCCTCGTGACCGTCGTGGACGGCCACGTCCGTGGGTTCCTCCGGGGTGACGTCCGCCTGCTCGTCACCACCGCCAGCGGTCTGGCGGAGCACACCGCGACCCACGTCGCGACGTGGGCGGAGATCAACGTGACCGACGCGCACGCACTGACGGTCGCCGTGCCGGAGGACGAGGCCCCGCGTGGTCGGGCGGCGCGGATGCCTGCCCTCGCCGCCGTGGTCCAGGCGTCGGCCGTGGAGGTCGTGCTGCGCGTCGGCGCGAGCGCCGTCCCCGCCCTCGCCTCGCGCAGCGCCCTCAGCTCGCACAGTGCCCTCAGCTCGCACAGCGCCCTCACCTCGCACAGTGCCCTCACCTCGCACAGCGTGGTGTCCTCGGGCCGCGCGCACGCCGCACCGGCGCGCGCCTCGTTCGACGAGCTCCCGGCAGGGCCCGCGCCGCGCCGCGCCCTCGAGCCGTTCGAGGTGCCGCCCGCGTCGGAGATGACGGTCGCGCCGCCCCTCGAGGACCCGCCGGCCCACAGCCCTGCGGACGCCGGGCAGGCGGGGTCGTCCGTCGCTCCGCGCAGCGGTCCGGGTGCTGCGCCGACGGGCGAGCTCGCTGCGGTGCCCGTGCACGCGCTCGAGACGGTGCCCGCCTCGTCCGTGACGGCCCTCCCGCGGGCGGCAGCCGGCGCTGTGGACGAGGAGGACGACGTGCACGGCAGCACCGTGCTCAGCTCCAGCCTCGTCGAGCTGCGCCGGCAGATGCCCGACTGGCAGCAGGACTTCGTCCCCGGTCCCTTCTCGGTGCCCGGCGTGCCCGTCCGCGTCCATCGGATCCGGATGGCGTCCGGACTCGTCGTCCCGCTCGACAGGGCGGTCCTCATCGGCCGGGCGCCCGTCGTGTCCCGCGTCTCGGCACGGGACCTCCCGCGCCTCGTCACGGTGACGAGTCCCAACCAGGACATCTCCCGGACGCACGCCCAGGTGCGGGCCGAGGGCGAGGACGTGCTCGTCACCGACCTCAACTCGACCAACGGCATGCTCCTCGTCGAGCCGGGACAGCCCGCCCGTCGGCTGCGCCCGGGCGAGGCGACCGTCGTCGTGCCCGGCGCCGTCGTCGACCTCGGCGACGGCGTGACCTTCGAGCTGGAGCGGGACGAGTGAGCTCCCGCCGCCAACCCTCGATCGCGCCACGGATCCCCGGGTACGAGTACGTCCGGCTCCTGGGCATGGGTGGGTTCGCCGACGTCTTCGAGTACCGGCAGGAGCTCCCGCGACGCTCGGTCGCCGTGAAGGTCCTCCTCGGCGGGTCCCTCGACCAGGACGCCCGCGAGGCGTTCTTCGCCGAGGCCAACGTCATGGCGCAGCTGTCCCACCACCCGTCGATCGTGACGATCTACCACGCGGACATCGCCGCGGACGGTCGCCCGTTCCTCGTCATGGAGTACTGCTCGCGGCCCAGCCTCGGAGCCCGGTACCGCACCGAGCGCTTCACCGTCGCCGAGGTGCTGCGGACCGGGATCCGTGTCGCGTCGGCCGTCGAGGCGGCGCACCGCCTCGGGATCCTGCACCGGGACATCAAGCCTGCGAACATCCTCGCCACCGACTTCGGGTGGCCCGCCCTCACCGACTTCGGCATCGCCGCGACGCTCGGCTCGTCGGCGGCGGCCACGGGGATGTCGATCCCGTGGTCCGCACCCGAGCTCCTCGCCGAGCACCCGACCGGGGACGCACGTGGGGACGTGTACTCCCTCGGCGCCACGCTCTACACGCTCCTCGCCGGTCGCTCGCCCTTCGAGGTGCCGGGACGCAACAACACCCCAGCGGACCTCCTCTCGCGCATCGAGCGAAGCCCCCTGACGCCGATCGACCGGCAGGACGTCCCTCCGGGCCTCACCGCAGTGCTGGCGCGGTCCATGGCGAAGAACCCGGAGCGCCGCTTCGTCAGCGCCCTCGCCCTCGCGCACGCCCTCCAGCAGGTCGAGCGGTCGATGCAGCTGCCGGTGACGAGCATCGACCTGTCCGAGGAGTTCCAGCCGCCGGCGGACACCGTCACAGACCCCCACCAGGGTCGGAGCCCGTTCGAGGCTCCCGCTGCGCCGGGCTCCGCTCGCGAGCCGGACTCCGACGAGGCGACGCGCCTGCGGCCCATCACGAGCATCGACCCGCAGGGAGCGCCCGCCCCTGCGCCGCGCCATGCAGCCCGGGCGCCGGGAGGGACACCGTCGGCCGCCGTGAGCGCACGGTCGGCGGACGACGTCGCGGAGCTCGACGACCAGGCGACGCGGATGCGCGCCGTCACGAGCATCTCCCCGCACGGACCGGTGGTCGCCCCGTCGACGACGGGGCACGGCCCGTACCCGGGCGCGGCGGACCCGGCCGGCCTCCCAGGACCAGGGGCCCCGGCTCCGGGGCCGACCAGCGCGTCGGAGGTGCCGGACCCCGCCGGTGCGGAGGGTGGCCGGACGCGCCCCGGGACGAGCGCCGCCCCGTCGCCGTCGACGACGAGCCCCGGCCCGGTGACGCACGACGCGGCGATCCGCACGCCGACGGCGCACACGCAGACGTCTCACCCGCACGCGCCGCACCCGCCGACGTCCCATGACTCGATCCCCTACGGTGCCGGGGCTCGCGGAACGACTCCTCCGGCGGGGATCTACGGCGCGGGTGCAGCTCCGGCGCCCCGAGCGGCCTCGGTGGCCGTCCCACCGTCGACCGGCGGGCCGGCGCCCCGCCCGGCGCAGTTCGAGGTGAGCGCGAGCGAGCTCCGCACACGCCACTACCGGACCGAGCACCGTGCCGAGGACGAGCAGCACGCCGGGCGCACGTCCACCGGACGACGGCTCCTCGTCGGCGCCAGCAGCGTCGTCGTCGTCGCGCTCCTCGCGTTCGTCGCCAGCCAGACCCTCGGCCTCGGGCCGCAGGGCAACCCCCAGGAGTCCGCGAGCGCGACGCCGTCCCCGACGCTCATCGGTGGGGCGACGGTCCCGGCACCCGAGGGCCTCGAGGGGCGGACGAACCCGGACGGCACCGCGACCTTCCGGTGGAGCAACCCCGACGAGCTGGAGGGCGACGCATACCTGTGGCGCGTCGTCGCCGTCGGGTCGACGGCGCCGGCAGAGCGGGTCACCCGGCCGTCCGTGTCGGTCCCGGTGCCCGAGGGCTCGACGACCGTCTGCATCGAGGTGTCGATCGTGCGTGCCGACGGCCGCGCGACGGCGACGCCGGCGCAGGGGTGCAGCGCATGAGGCTCCGTCGGTCCCGCAGCGGGAGCACGTCCTCCCGGACCTCCACCGCGCGTTCCGTCGTCGCCGCCATCACCGTTCCTGCGGTGCTTGCCGCCCTCGCGATCATCAACCCCGGCGTGAAGATCGCGGAGATCGACCTCAACGACGGCGCCGTGTGGGTGACCAACGCCCAGGGGCTCAAGCTCGGCCGCTACAACGCGACCGTCAAGGAGCTCAACGGCGGGCTCGTCGCGACCGATCCTGCGTTCGACGTCCTCCAGGACGCCCAGGACGTGCTGCTCACCGAACCGGGGAAGGTGTCCGTCGTCGACACGGCGTCGGTCACGCTTGCCACCCAGGCGGAGATCCCGGCGGACACCCAGGTGTCGATGTCCGCGGGGGTCGTGGCGATCACCGGCGCCGACGGGAACGTCTGGGTCCGGACCACGGCGACGCTCGCGACGATCGATGCTGCGACGCCCGGTGACCTCAAGCTCGCCGACGGTGCCCTCGCGACAGTGACCGTCGACGGCGACGTGCTCGCGTTCGACCCGTCCGACGGTGGGGTGCACCGCGTCGCGGTCACGCCGGAGGGTCTTGAGCAGGAGCAGGTGGTCACGCTCACGGACGCGGCCGGCGTCGAGCCCGACGAGATCACCGCGGTCGGCGACGAGCTTGTCGTGCGTGGCGGGAGCACGCTCTACGGCGAGGGCTGGTCGGTGAACCTCGAGAAGCACGGCACGGGCGCGGTGCTGCAGCAACCGTCGGCAGCGTCCGACGTCGTGCTCGCGTCGACGACCACGGCGGCGGTGCGCGTCGACCTCGAGGACGGGAGCGTCGACGCGCTGCCGACCGGTGGCGCAGGAGTGCCCGCCCGCCCCGTGCGCGTCGGGGACTGCACGCACTCGGCGTGGGCGTCGGGCTCCGGGAGCTACGTGTCGCAGTGCGAGGACGGTGACCCCGAGATCGTCGACCTCGACGGGATGACGACGTCCGACGTCCTCGTCTTCCGGGTCAACCGGTCCGTCGTCGTCCTCAACGACACCGCCCAGGGTCGGATGTGGCTGCCGGAGGACCTGCCGAAGGTCCAGGAGCCCAACTGGCAGGACATCGAGCAGGAGGAGGAGCCGGACGACCAGGAGGACACGTCCGACGACGTCCAGACTGCCCAGCAGCTCCTCAGCCAGTGCACGGACCAGTCCGCGACGCCGGGTGCCATGGACGACTCGCTCGGGGTGCGTCCCGGGCGCACGACCATCCTCCAGGTGCTCGACAACGACACGGCGGGTGAGTGCGGGATCATCGCGATCAGCGCCTTCGACGCGATCCCCGAGACGTTCGGGACGCTCGAGCCCGTGTACGGCGGACGCGCGCTGCAGGCCGTCATCTTCCCGGACGCCCAGGGCAGCGTCACGTTCACGTACACGATCACCGACGGCCGCGGCCAGAACCCCCCGTCGACGGCGACCGTCACCCTCACGGCCCAGGACCCGAGCCAGAACGCCGACCCCGTGCAGGTCCGCACCGGCGCCGTGGAGGTCGAGCAGGGCGCGACCATCGAGTACGACGCGCTCGCGAACTTCACCGACCCGGACGGCGACGACCTCCTGCTCAGCTCGGCCGTGACCGACGGGAGCGGGTCCGTGCGTGCCCGCCAGGACGGCATCGTCACGTTCGTCGCCGAGGGCGAGGCGCTCGGACGGCAGACGGTGCAGCTCACCGTGACCGACGGCAGGGCGACGGTCGTCGGAGAGATGGTCGTCGACGTCCGCCCGACCGGGTCCCTGCCGCCCGTCATCGACCCGGTGCACGCCGTGACCTACGTGGGGCAGCCCGTCGACGTCGACATCCTCGCGTCGGTGCGCAGCGCCTCCCGGGAGCCCGTGCGTCTGGCGTCGGTCGAGGAAGTCGCTGGCACGACGATCCTGCCGAAGCTCGAGGACGGCACGTTCACGTTCACAGCACCCAACCCCGGGACGTACTACGTCGGCTTCACGGTCGTCGCGTCCCCGCAGCAGGCCACGGGCCTCGCGCGGGTCGACGTCCGCGAGTGGCCCGGCGCGCCGCTGCCGCCCGTCGCCGTGCGGGACCTGGCGCTGCTCCCCCTCGGGGGCGAGGTGACCGTGGACCCGATGGCGAACGACGTCGACCCCAACGGCGGGGTGCTCGTCCTCACGTCGGCGACCGCCGTGCCCGACTCGGCGCTGCGCGTCGCGGTGATCGACCACCGCCTCGTGCGGATCACGTCCTTGCGGGCCCTGGAGGCACCCGAGACGGTCACCTATGTCATCTCCAACGGAGTGAGTGAGGCACGCGGAGAGATCCTCGTGCAGCCCGTGCCCCCGTCCGCCGACCAGCACGCGCCCGTCGTCCGCGACGTCGAGGTCTCCGTGCGGACCGGAGGCGTCGTGACCATCCCGGCCCTGGACTACGCGTACGACGCGGACGGCGACGACATGGAGCTCGTCCCCGAGCTCGCGGAGCCGCTCGCCGACGGGCAGGGCCTGCTGTTCGTCTCCGGCGACCAGCTGCGCTACCAGGCGCCGTCGGCGCCGACGACGGCCCGCGCCGTGTTCAGCGTCCGTGACTCCGCCGGCAACGTGGGCGCGGGCCGGCTCACGGTGACGGTCCACGAGTCGTCCGCCACGACGAAGTCCCCGCCACGGCCCAAGGACCTCACCGCCCGGACCTTCGAGGGCGAGGTGGTCCGCGTCATGGTCCCGCTCACCGGCATCGACCCCGACGGCGACGGCGTCGTCCTCCTCGGCCAGGGGGACACCGCCCCGAAGAAGGGGCGCATCTCGGCGGTCGGCGCCGACTGGATCGAGTACGAGGCGTTCCCCGGCGAGACCGGCACGGACACCTTCACGTACGCGGTCGAGGACTGGGTGGGCCAGCGCGCCGTCGCGACCGTCCGGGTCGGGATCGCCCGCAGGCCCGCGGAGGCGCTGCCCATCGTCGCCCAGGACGACGAGGTGACGGTGCAGCCCGGCCAGCGGGTCGAGGTGCGGGTGCTGCGCAACGACGTCAACCCCTCCGGGGGCGACCTCACGCTCTCCCCGGACATCGAGGTCCCGCCGGGTGTCGTCGCGCGCACCGAGGGACGCCGCATCGTCGTCGAGGCACCCGCCGAACCCGGACCGCCGATCTCGATCGCCTACACCGTGACGAACGACCGGGGCGGCCGGGCGACCGCCGTCCTCACCGTCTACGTCGTGGCCGACGCCGTCATCGCCCCGCCGGTCGCGGGCGACGTCACCGTCGCGCCCATCGACGTCGTCGGCAAGACGAGCGTCGAGGTCGACGTGTTCGAGGTGGCGGAGAACCCCTCGGGCCCGTTGAGCGACCTCGAGGTGTCCGTCCCGTCGTCGCACTCGGGTGTCGCGTCCGTGACCGCCGACGACAGGGTCCTCGTGACGCTGACCGACGAGGCGCAGACGGTCCCGTACCTCCTGACGAACACGCACCCCGACGCCGACGGTGTGCACGCCTACGCCTTCATCACCGTCCCGGCGCTCGGCGACTTCCCGCCCGTCCTGCGCCCCAAGGCGCGGGAGCTGCGGGTGGCGTCCGGCGCGGAGCTCGCCATCCCCATCGCGGAGTTCGTCCAGGTGGGGACCGGCAAGACGGCACGCATCGGCGACACGACGCTCGTGAGCGCGACACGCTCCGACGGCTCCGAGCTCGTCGTCGACGAGACGACGCTGCGGTACGCCTCCCAGGTCGGCTACGCCGGCCCCGCCTCCATCACGTTCCAGGTCACCGACGGTGCCAGCCGCGACGACGCGAGCGGACGCAGGGCCACGTTGACGCTCCCCATCACCGTGTACGCGGAGGAGGACTACCCGCCGACGTTCACGCCGAGCGTCATCGAGATCCCGCAGGGCGACGCCGCCGCAGCGGTCGACCTGCTCGGGTTCGCCGAGGGCCCGGAGGGTGCCGACGGGGCGCAGCCGTACACCTTCCGCCTCGCCGGGACCCCCACCGCGGGGTTCAGCGCGACGCTCACCGGCACGACCCTCCAGGTCGTCGCTTCTCCGGACGTGGCTCGTGGCACGACGGGCTCCACGCAGCTGACCCTCGGGTACGGCCGCTCGGGCAGCCTCACGGTCGAGGTGCAGTTCCGGGTGGTGGCGAGCACCCGTGCGCTCGTCAAGGTCACGCCCGACGTGAGCGTCGACGGCGCGGCCGGGGTCGACACGCGTGTCGCCGTCCCCGTCGTGTTCAACCCGTTCCCCGACCAGGCGGTGACCGTGCTGGGTGCGACCGTCGAGACCCCGGGGTCGGGCACCGCGTCCGTGTCAGGGTCCACCGTCGTCGTGCGGCCGGACGAGGGCTTCGTCGGGTCCATGGTCGTGCGGTACCGCGTCCGTGACGCGACGGGCGACAGCCTGCGCGAGGTCGAGGGGCGGATCTCCGTGAACGTCCGTGACCGGCCCGACGCCCCGGTGGCTCCGCGAGCAGGCGGCGTCACGAGCCAGTCCGTCGTGCTGTCCTGGGAGGCTCCCGCGAACAACGGCTCACCGATCACCGCGTACCGCCTCACCCGCTCACCGGGCGGTCAGACGACGAGCTGCGCGTCGACGACCTGCACGGTCACCGGCCTCACCAACGGCACGGCGTACACGTTCACGGTCGCCGCACAGAACGCCATCGGGTGGTCGCCGGAGTCGCCGGCGAGCGCGTCCGCCACACCCGACGCCGTCCCCGACGTCCCTGCCGCGCCGACCCTCGCCGAGGGCGACAAGCAGCTCACCGCGAGCTGGAGCGCGCCGAGCAACACCGGCACCCCGATCACCCAGTACACGGTCGAGATCTCGCCCCTGCCGACGTCGGGCGGTGGGAGCCGCACGACGTCCTCGACGTCCGTGACCTTCACCGGCCTCACCAACGGCACCCAGTACCAGGTCCGGGTCCGCGCGCACAACGGGGCGACCCCGCCCGAGGGCGGCTCGTGGAGCCCGTGGTCGTCGTCGGCGATCCCCGCGGGGGTGCCCGGTGCTCCGACGGTGCGCGCCAGCCGGGTGGAGACGGCGCTCGGGGGCCAGATCGACGTCGGGTGGGACGCGCCAGCCTCCAACGGCGCGCCCATCGACGAGTACGTGGTGACCGTGAGCGGCGCGGGGCAGGCCACCCAGGTCGTCAGCCGCGGCACGAGCACGAGCTGGGCGTTCACGAACGCGGTGAACGGTGTCGAGTACACGTTCGCCGTCACCGCGCGCAACAAGGCGGGCACGGGCACGGCGGGGTCCACGACGACGTCGACGTTCTCGACGCCCGGCGCCCCGACCTCGCCGAGCATCAGCGCGACGGCCACCGGTCGCGGGTTCGGCGACGGCCGGGTCGTCCTCGCCTGGGGTGCGCCGACGTCCACCGGCGGCGTAGGCGTCGGCATCAGCTCCTACGAGGTCGAGGGGATCGGCAACGTCGGCGCGGTGACGAGCTACGCGATCGGTGGCCTCGGGGGCGGGACTCCGACCCCGGCGTACCGCGTCCGGGCGTGCAACACCCGCGGTGCCTGCGGCGACTGGGCATCGATCGGCAGCGCGACCCCCGTCACCGTCCCGGAGCAGCCGACCGTGAACGTCGCCGGCGGGTACGGCCAGGTCACGGTCACGTGGTCCACGGCCGGTACCGGGGGGTCCCCGATCACGAGCGTCGAGTACGCCGTCGGTACGCCGTCGGTATGGAATCCCGTCCCGCCGTCAGGATTCGCCCACGCCGTCGACTTCGGCGGCTGGGGCGACTCGCAGGACGTCACGGTCTTCGTGCGAGCGACGAACGCGGCCGGCACGAGCACGGTCGCGTCCGCCACCGGGACAGCCCAGCGCATCCGCGAGCCGGACGCACCGGGGTCCGTCACGCTGTCGACCCCCGGCCCCGGCACCATCCAGTTCAGCTGGACGCCGGCCCCCGAGAACGGGTCGCCCGTCACGGGGTACGAGTACCGCATCGTGCGTCCGCTGACGGTCCCGGGCGGCTGGACGGGCGCCCCCACGGCCAGCCCGGTGACGCTCGTCGCCATCCCCCCCGGGACGGTCCGTGTCGAGGTCCGCGCGCTGAGCGCGGAAGGCCCAGGAGATGCCACGGCCTCGACCGACGTCGTCGTCGCGGCGCCGCCGGAACCCGGCGATGGCTGACCAGCGCCGGGCGCCCCGAGCGCCCGCCGAGCACCCGCACCCCACCCAGCACAGAGAGCAGCCCGTGACATGACACCCACCCCGATGACCGCCGAGCAGGCCGCATGGTTCGCACAGACCTTCAGTGCGCTCGTCGACAACGTCGGCAAGGCCGTCCTGGGCAAGACGCACGTCGTCCGCCTCGTCCTCACGGCGATGCTCGCCGAGGGGCACATCCTGCTCGAGGATGCCCCGGGCACGGGCAAGACGATGCTCGCGCGCGCACTCGCGGCGACGGTGGACGGGACGCACAACCGCATCCAGTTCACCCCGGACCTCCTGCCGTCGGACGTCACGGGGGTGACGATCTACGACCAGAAGTCGGGTGCCTTCGAGTTCCACAAGGGGCCGATCTTCGCGTCCGTCGTGCTGGCTGACGAGATCAACCGGGCCTCGCCGAAGACCCAGTCCGCGCTCCTCGAGGTCATGGAGGAGTCGCGCGTGACGGTCGACGGGGTGACGCACTCCGCGGGCCGACCGTTCATGGTCATCGCCACCCAGAACCCCATCGAGCAGGCCGGGACGTACCGCCTGCCCGAGGCGCAGCTCGACCGCTTCCTCATGAAGACCTCGCTGGGGTACCCGGACCACGCGTCGACCGTGCAGATCCTCGCGGGCGCGGCGGAGCGCGACCGCACGACGAGCCTCACGCCCCTCATCTCCTCCACCGCCGTGGCCGACATGGCGGACCTCGGTGCCACCGTCCACGTCGAGGGGACGATCCACGACTACATCTCCCGGCTCGCCGAGGCCACCCGGCGCGACGCGGAGACGCGCCTCGGCGTGAGCGTCCGGGGGTGCCTCGCCCTCGTGCGCTGCGCGAAGGTGTGGGCGGCGGCCCAGGGGCGGCCGTACGTCATCCCGGACGACGTGAAGGACCTCGCGGTCGCGGTGCTCGCGCACCGGATCGTGCTCGACGTCGAGGCCGAGTTCGCGGGCGTGACGAGCGAGGACGTCCTCGAGCGGATCCTGTCGACGACCACGCCCCCGTCGGAGCGCGTGGCCTGACATGGACGAGGTCTGACGTGGCTGCGGTGGACGACACCGGGGTCGAGGAACCCGCGCGGCTGCGGCGTGCGTGGCGCCGGTCCGTCGCCGTCGTGCGGGCGCGGGCGCGCCTGCTCACCGGTCTCGGGTGGGCGACGGCCGTGTGCGCCGTGCTCGCGCTCGGGGTGGGGCGGCGCTTCGGGTGGGCCGAGCTCGTCGTCGGTGGGTGCGTGCTCGGGGTCGCCCTCGTCGTCGCGCTCCTGCTGACCATCGGGCGCTCGAGCTATGCGGTCGACCTCGACCTCGCCGACAGGTTCGTCACCGTCGGGGAGCGCGCCATGGGGCGGATCGAGGTGCGCAACGCCGGCCGCGGACGGCTGCTG
Source organism: Sanguibacter sp. Z6_81 (assembly GCF_057180625.1). NCBI lineage: Bacteria > Bacillati > Actinomycetota > Actinomycetes > Micrococcales > Sanguibacteraceae > Sanguibacter > Sanguibacter sp. Z6_81. Next base: position 134,625 of record NZ_JBXUFV010000004.1, read on the forward strand.
CCCGCGTACGTGGAGCTGCCGGTGGGGCAGGGCGCGGCGAGCTTCGCGCTGCCGAGCATGGCCCCGGGCGCGGTGCACGACGAGCTCTTCGCGATCCCCACGTCCCGGCGCTCCGTCGTCGTCGTCGGTCCCGTGCACTCGGTGCGTGCCGACCCGCTGGGCATCGCGCGGCGCGATACCCGGTGGACGGACCCCGTGGAGCTCTACGTCCACCCGGTGACCGTCTCCCTGGCCGGGACGCGACCCGGGCTCCTGCGGGACCTCGAGGGCCAGTCCACCCGGACGATCACGGACAACGACATGTCCTTCCACGCGTTGCGCGAGTACATCCCCGGCGACGACCGGCGCAACATCCACTGGCGCACGAGTGCCCGCACCGGGACCCTCATGGTCCGCCAGTTCGAGGACACGCGTCGCACCCACACGGCGCTCGCCGTCGCGACGCGGTCGACGGACTACGCGCACGACGACGAGCTCGAGCTCGCGGTGAGCGCGTTCGCGTCGATCGGGGTCCAGGCGATCCGCGACGGGCTGGAGATCACGCCGCTCGCCGGGCCCGAGGTGCTCCGTGCGCGCACGCCGCGGTGGTTGCTCGACGACTGCTCGCGCATCGACACCCTCCCGCCGACCGAGGACGACAGGGACCTCGCGTACGTCGTGGCACGCGCGGTGCCGACGGCGTCGATGGCCATCTGCATCACGGGCTCGACGACCTCGCCCGCCGCGCTGCGCGCGAGCGCCGGGCGGCTGCCTGCCGGTCTACGGACCGTGTTCGTCACGTGCCGCGTCGGCAGCGAGGTCTCGCTGCGCACCGAGGGTGCGCTGTCGCTCGCGACCCTCGGGGAGATCCGGGACCTGCCCCGGCTCCTGCGGCAGGTGGTGCAGGCGTGACCGTGCACCCCCTCGCGCCGGGGCCCGAGCAGCAGCGGCCCGCGGCACACCGCGTCGTCGACGTCCTCGTCCTCGCGGTGGCCGTGGCCCTGGCCCTCGTCCCGCTCCTGCCCGTGTACGGCACCACGGCCGCCCTGCCGGCGGCCCTCGGTGGGGTGCTCGTCGGCACCGCGGTGGCGCTGTGCGCCGTGCTGCGGCGCTGGCCCGTCATGACGACGATCGCCGCTGCCGGGCTGGCGTTCGTGCTCGTCGGTGGCCCTCTCGCGGCTCCGTCCACGACCGTGGCGGGTGTCGTGCCGTCCGGGGACACCCTGGTGGCCCTGGCGCAGGGCGTAGTGACGTCCTGGAAGCAGGTGCTCACCCTCGAGCCCCCGCTGGGTACTGCGGGGAACGTGCTCGTCGTGCCGTACCTCCTCGGTCTCGTCGGTGTCGTGGCGGCCGGGACGGTGGGGGCCGGGCGTCGGCACGGTCTGCGGCTCGTCACCGCGGCGGCGGTGCCGGTCCTCGTCCTCGTGACGTCCATCCTCTTCGGGACCGTCGAGCTGCTGCTCGTGACGGAGGTCGGCGTCGCGATGACCGTCCTGCTGCTCGGCTGGGCGGCGTGGCGCGCCGGCCGGTTGCGGCCGCGCCGCACGGTCTCGCTCGCGGCGATGCTCGTGCTGTCGGTGGGTGGCGGCGTGCTGCTCGCGCCGGTCGTCGCGGGTGACGTCCCGCGGTTCGTCCTGCGCTCGGTCGTCGTGCCACCGTTCGACCCGCGGGACCACGTGAGCCCGTTGGCGGCGTACCGCACCTACGTCAAGGACCACAAGGACACCGATCTCCTCACCGTCCGCGGCCTGCCCGAGGACGCCGTGGTGCGCCTCGCGACGCTCGACGCGTTCGACGGGGTCGTGTGGAACGTCCTGGGCGACGGGGAGCCCGACGGCTCCGGGTCGTTCCGCAAGGTCGGGGACACGATCCCGTCGTCCGTGACGGGGGAGCACGTGAGCGTCGAGGTCGAGGTCCACGAGCTCGCCGGGGTCTGGTTGCCCACCGTGGGCCAGACGACCGCGGTCGACTTCGCGGGGGACGAGGCCCTGCGTGCGGAGTTCCGGTTCAACGACGCCACGGGTACCGGGGTGCTCACCGGCGGGCTCGAGCAGGGCCAGACCTACCGGCTCGACGCCGTGCTGCCGCCCGTCCCCACGGACGAGGAGATCGGCTCGGCGGACCCGGCGGACGTCGTCCTGCCAGAGCCGCAGCGCGTGCCGGACGTCGTCCCGCTGCGGTCGACGGAGGTCGCGGCGCACGCGACGACCGCGGCGCTCGTGTCCAGAGCCCTCGAGGCGCACCTCCACGACACCGGGTTCTTCAGCCACGGGATCGAGGCCTCCGGGGACTACCCGTCGGCGTCCGGGCACGGAGCCGCACGGATCACCGAGCTCCTCGGCGGTGACCTCATGGTCGGGGACGCGGAGCAGTACGCGTCGGCGATGGCGCTCATGGTCGGGCAGCAGGGCCTGCCCGCACGGGTCGTCATGGGGTTCGTCCCGGCACCCGAGCAGGCCGGGGCGGAGGAGATCACCTTCACCGGCGACCACGTGCAGGCGTGGGTCGAGGTCGCGTACGCCGGCGTCGGATGGGTGCCGTACTTCCCGACCCCGCCCACCTCGCAGACACCGCAGGAGAACGAGACACCGATCGAGAAGGAACCGCAGCCCCAGGTGGTGCAGCCGCCGCCACCGCCCGCCGACCCCGTCGTCCCCCCGCGCGAGGACGTCGAGGAGCCGAACGTCGACACGAACCAGGAGACCGAGGAGGCGCGCGTCGACATCCGACGCGTGGTCCTCGTCACCGCAGCCGTTGCCGTACCGCTCCTGCTGCTCGTGCTGCCCCCGCTCCTCGTCGTCGCCGCGAAGCAGCGGCGACGCAGACGCCGGCGGAACGCGCCGGACCCCGTCGCGCGCATCAGCGGGGGGTGGGACGAGGTGCTCGACACGGCCCGCGACCACGGGACGGGAACGGACCCGGACCGGACCCGCCGGGAGACCGCACGGGGACTCGCGGTCGTGTACCCCGCGCTGCCGGCGACGGCCCTGGCAGAGCACGCCGACGCGGCGGTCTTCTCGGGCGGGGCTCCGAGCGACACCGAGGTCGCCAGCTACTGGGCGGCCGTGGACCGGTCCGTGGCGGTGATCCGTGGGGAGGGCGCGCTGTGGACCCGCGTGCGCGGACGCGTGTCCCGGGCCTCGCTGCGGCCCGGGCGTACCCGGCGGCGCTGAGGGACGTCCCCGGCGACCGGGATGCGCCGAGACGCGCCATTGCGACCCGGCATGTCCATGGTAGCCACGGAGCACGGAGCACGGAGCACGGAGCACGGAGCACGGAGCACGGAGCACGGAGACCTGAGACCTGAGCCCGGAGCACGGAGCCCGGAGCCCGGAGGTAGCGTGGGCGCCATGTCTGCGACGTTCCGAGCCGCTCTGCGGGACACCGCATCGGTCGGCGTGGCGCTCGTGCCGCTGGGGGTGGCCTTCGGGCTCCTCGTCGTCGAGGCAGGGCTGGCCTGGTGGTGGGCGCCCGTCTTCTCGGTGTTCATCTACGCGGGTTCGCTGGAGTTCCTCGCGATCGGGCTCATCGTGGCTGCCACGCCCCTCGCCCAGATCGCCCTCGCGACCGTCCTCGTGAACTTCCGGCACGTGTTCTACGCCTTGTCGTTCCCGCTGCACGCCGTGCACGGCGCGGGCGCGCGCACCTACAGCATGTACGCGCTGACCGACGAGGCGTACGCGCTCGCGCACCACGTCCCGCCCGAGGAGCTGTCCACGGGACGCATCGTGTGGATGCAGGTCCTCTGCCAGTCGTACTGGGTGCTCGGTGGGGTGCTGGGCGGGGCCCTCGGGTCCGCCCTGCCGGAGATCCCTCGCGGGATGGGTTTCGCACTCACGGCGCTGTTCGTCGTCCTCACCCTCGATGCGTACCGGGTCTCCCGGGACGTCCCCACGCCGGTCCTCGCCCTGCTGTGCGCCCTCGGGGCGCTCGTCGTCGCCCCCGGGCAGATGCTCGTCGTCGCGCTGTCAGCGTTCGTCGCGGCACTCACCGTCCGCTTCGTCGTCGCCGGGCGCAGGGGCAGTCGCAGCGGCAGCGCCGAGGGGCAGGGGCATGCCTAGCAACGGGGCGATCCTCGCGTCGCTCACCGTCATCCTCGTCGTCACGTTCGCGCTGCGCGCACTGCCGTTCGCGCTCGTCGAGCCGCTCCGGTCCTCGCGGTACGTGCGCTACCTCGCCCGGTACATGCCGGTCGGCGTGATGCTCATCCTCGTCGTGTACACGCTGCGCGACGTCTCGTTCACCGGGCCGTCCCACGGGATCCCCGAGGCGCTGGCACTCCTCACGACGGTCGCGCTGCACCTGTGGCGCCGCAACGCCCTGCTGAGCATCGTCGCGGGGACGGGCCTGTACGTCGTGCTGGTGGGCACCGTCTTCGGCTGAGCCCGGTCAGCTCGAGGCGTGCTCGCTCGCGCGCTCGCGGCGCTTGTCGAGGTACATCTGCTGGTCGGCGAGCGACAGCACGGTGTCAGCCGTCGAGCCGTCGCCGTCGCGCACCGAGGCCGACCCGATGCTCAGCTCGACGGGGATCGCGGTGCCGCCGACCTCGATCGGTTCCGCGAAGGCCGAGCGGATCCGCTGCACGGTGGACTCCTCGAGCTTGGGGGAGTCGCAGCGCAGGACGACGACGAACTCGTCGCCACCGAGGCGTGCGACGAAGTCCTCGGCGCGCACGGCCGCGCGCAGCCGCTTCGTCACCGCGGCGAGCAGGAGGTCACCGACCCGGTGCCCGTGGAGATCGTTGACGGACTTGAAGCCGTCGAGGTCGATGAAGCAGACCCGGGCGCCCGCGAGAGCACCGGTGTCGATGAGGCGGACCGTCTCGTCGAGGTGCGCGGTCGCAGCACGCCGGTTGGGCAGACCGGTGAGGTCGTCGTGGCTGGCCAGCCGCACGAGGTCGGCCCGGGCGTGCTCGAAGAGGCCGGCGATCTGCCACACCCGGATGAGGAAGAGCGCCAGGACGAAGAGGGAACCGATGATGAGGAGCGCCGGGTCCGCGCCGGCTCCGCTGAGCTCGAGCACCCCGGCGAGCAGGAGGTTCGAGCACACGGCGAACCCGAGCCCGAGCATGTAGGGCAGGGTGAGGGGGCGTGCGGGTGCCCGACCGGGAGTGCCGAGCCGGTCCCTCGAGGGGTGCGCGGCTGCGGCGGCGAGGGCGAGGTAGGCGATGATCCACACGACGTCCTTGACCTGCTCGCCCGCGGGCGTCACCGACGTCACCGAGATGACGGTGGCCGCGAGCATGGCTGCCGCGGCGACGAGGAGGTAGCCGAGGGTGGGGCGGGCGGCGCGTGCCGTGAGTGCGGCCCGCACGACGGCCCCCTTCGTGCCGCACACGAGCAGCACCGTGACGAGGGAGAGCACGCGGGTGGATGTGGTCGCGTCCTGGGCGTCGTGGGCGGGCGCGAGGACGGCGGTCCACAGGAGTCCCGCACCGCTGACGGCGACGATGGCCGAGTCGACCACCGCGCCGCCGTCGCCCCTGGCGATGGGCATGACGATGACGATCGCGGCGACGAGCAGCCCTGCGTACGTGATCATGAGCGACACGTCGTACAGGAGTCCGTCCGCCTCGTCGGCACCCCCGAGCGGGACCTGGACGAACCACACCACGTTGTGGAGGGTCGACATGGCCAGCGCGGCCGCGACGATCAGCCAGGGCGCGCGGTACGGGGGGCGCGCGATGACGAGGACAGCGACGACGACGAGGACGGGTACGCCCGTCGACGCGAGAAACACGAGACCGCTGGCGACCCCCTCCGTGACGGCGCGAGCGATCCCGAGGACGAGTGCTGCGACCCCGAAGGTCACGTGCGTCGTCCGCGCCGCACGTGAGGTCGCTGTTGTGGATCCGATGTCGTCCTTATCGGCAGTGGCCGGACGGACAGAAGGACCCCGCACGAGATCGCGTGCGGGGTCCTTCTGCATCCGGTCTGACTACGCGTCGACGACGATCGCGTTGACGAGCGGTTCGCGGCGGTACTTGCGCTGCAGCCACCGGGAGACGGCCTTGGCGATGACGTTCTCGAGGCGGTCGATGTCTCCGACGTCCTTCTTCGGGATCTGTGCGAGCGCCTTCTCGATCTCGATGACGGCGTCGTCGAAGGTGTGCCCGTCGTGGACGAACCCGCGGGTGATGAACTCCGGCTTCTCGGCCATGACCCCGAGGTCGAGGTCGACGAGGGCGAGGACCGTGACGATCCCCTTGGAGCCCAGTGCGCGGCGCTCGGCGAGGGTGTCCTCGGTGGCCGTGCCGACGGTCTGACCGTCCACGTAGACGTAACCGGCGGGGACCTTGCCGACGATCGACACACGCCCCTTGACGAGGTCGATGACCGAGCCGTCCTGGGCGATGACGACGTTGCTCGCGGGCACGCCCGTCTTCATGGCCAGCTGGCCGTTGGACTTGAGGTGGCGGGCCTCGCCGTGCACCGGCATGACGTTCTTCGGCTTGACGATGTTGTAGCAGTACACGAGCTCGCCCGCGCTGGCGTGGCCGGAGACGTGGACCTTGGCGTTGCCCTTGTGCACGATGTTCGCGCCGAGGTCGGTGAGGGAGTTGATGACGCGGTAGATCGCGTTCTCGTTGCCCGGGATGAGGGAGCTGGCGAGCAGGACGGTGTCGTCCTCCTCCACCTTGATGACGTGCTCGCCCTGCGCCATGCGGGAGAGCGCCGCCATGGGTTCGCCCTGGGACCCGGTGCACACGAGGCAGATCTTGTTCGGCGGCATCGACTCGAGCTTCTTGAGGTCGACGACGAGCCCGCGCGGGATCTTGAGGTAGCCGAGCTCGTCGGCGATCTGCATGTTGCGGACCATGGAGCGTCCGACGAACGCGACCTTGCGTCCGCTCTCGTGCGCGGAGTCGAGCACCTGCTGGATGCGGTGCACGTGGCTGGCGAAGCTCGAGACGATGACGCGCTTGGGGGCGGTGCGGAACACCTGCTCGATCGCGGGGATGAGCTCCTGCTCGGACATCGTGAACCCGGGGACCTCGGCGTTCGTCGAGTCCGTCATGAACAGGTCCACGCCCTCCTGGCCGAGGCGGGCGAAGTGGTTGAGGTCCGTGATGCGGCGGTCGAGCGGGAACTGGTCCATCTTGAAGTCACCGGTGTGCAGCACGAGGCCCGCGCGGGTGCGGATCGCGACGGCCAGGGCGTCGGGGATGGAGTGGTTGACGGCGACGAACTCGAGGTCGAACGGTCCCTGCTTGGACACGTCGCCGGCCTCGACCTCGATGGTGCGGGGCCGGATGCGGTGCTCCTTGAGCTTCGCGGTGATGAACGCGAGCGTGAGCTTGGAGCCGATGACGGGGATGTCGGCCCGTTCCTTGAGCAGGTACGGGACGCCACCGATGTGGTCCTCGTGCCCGTGCGTGAGGACGATCGCGACGATGTCCTTGAGGCGGCTGCGGATCGACGTGAAGTCGGGGAGGATCACGTCGATGCCAGGCTGGTGCTCCTCGGGGAACAGCACGCCGCAGTCGACGACGAGGAGCTTGCCCTCGTGCTCGAACACGGTCATGTTCCGCCCGATCTCGCCGAGGCCGCCGAGGGGGGTGATGCGCAGGCCGCCGCGGGGCAGTGCGGGGGGCGCGTGGAGAGTCATCTTCTGGGAGTTCAGCAAGTCGTTACCTTCAAAGGTCTCGTGGCCCGCGTGGGCCGGTGGGTGTGCGGTACTGCCGGGTGGTGCTAAATCTGGGGCCTAGGTGGCGACGAGCGGGTCGAGCACGGCGTCGGGCAGGCGGTTCTTCACGGACGTGACGCGCCAACGGTCCGGGAACAGCGCGAGGTACTCGCCGTCCTCGCGGCGGAGCACCTCGACGCCGAGCTGGGCGTTGAGGGACTCGACCCAGTCCGCCGTCGTGCGGAGCGCGATCTGGTAGGACAGGTGGTCGAGCGTCACCGGCGCGTTGAACTCGGTCGCCATGCGGTGCTCCGCGACCTCGAACTGCATCGGGCCGACAGCGGCGAGCACGGGTGCCTGGTCGCCGCGCAGGTCCGAGCGCAGGACCTGGACGACACCCTCGGCTCCCAGCTGCATCACGCCTCGCTGGAACTGCTTGTAGCGGGACACGTCCTTGGCTCGCATGACGGCGAAGTGCTCGGGTGCGAACGTGGGCAGCGGCGGGAACTCGACCGGCTTGTCGAGGTACAGGGTATCGCCCACCCGCAGGTTCGCCGCATTGACGAGCCCGACGACGTCCCCGGGGTACGCGGAGTCGACGATGGTGCGCTCTCGCCCGAACACCTGCTGGGCGTACTTCGTCGCGAACGGGCGGCCCGTGCGGGCGGACGTGACGACCATCCCTCGCTCGAAGACGCCGGAGCAGATGCGCGCGAACGCGAGGCGGTCGCGGTGGGCGGTGTCCATGCCGGCCTGCATCTTGAACACGAAGGCGCTGAACGGCGCGTCCACGGGGCGGACGTCCCCGGTGACGGTGGGCCGGGGGCCGGGGGAGGGGGCGACGTCGACGAGCACGTCGAGGAGGGCGTGCACACCGAAGTTCTGCACGGCGGAGCCGAACAGCACCGGGGTGGTCTCGCCGGCGAGGAACGTCTGCTCGTCGTGGTCGGCGCCCTCGATCTCGAGCAGCTCGGCCTCCTCGACGGTGGTCGTCCAGGCGTCGCCCTCGCGCTCGAGCGCCGCGTCGGGGTCCATGACCTCCTCGGGGGCGATCGTCGTGCCGCCGGCGGTGCGCGTGAAGTGGATGTACTGACCGGTCCGGCGGTCGAGGACGCCGCGGAAGTCCCCGGCGATCCCGACGGGCCACGTGAGCGGCGTCGGGGTGAGACCCGTGCGGTCCTTGATCTCGTCCATGAGCTCGAGGGCGTCCTTGGCGGGACGGTCCCACTTGTTGATGACGGTGATGAGGGGGATGCCGCGGTGCTTGCAGACGGCGAAGAGCTTCATGGTCTGCGCCTCGAGGCCCTTGGCGGCGTCGACGAGCATGACGGCGGCGTCGACCGCGGACAGCACGCGGTAGGTGTCCTCGGAGAAGTCGGCGTGCCCGGGAGTGTCGACGACGTTGATGATCGTGTCGCGGTAGGTCAGCTGGAGCGACGCGGAGGTGATGGAGATCCCTCGGGCCTGCTCCATGTCCATCCAGTCGGACACCGTGTGGCGGCCGGTCTTGCCGTCGGAGCGGCCTGCTTCACGGATCGCCTTCGCGTGCAGCGCGAGCGCCTCGGTGAGCGTCGACTTTCCCGCGTCGGGGTGGCTGATCACGGCGAAGGAGCGGCGGCGGGAGGCCTCCGCGAGGACGGTCGAGCTGGCCGCGGGTGCCGCCTCCGCGGTCGCCACCGAGGTGGCGGAGCTCGTCGTGGGGGTGGGAAGTTCTACGGCTGGCTGGGGCACTGCACATCCTGCGTTCGTCGGACCGGTCGCGTCGGGGTCACAGCCCCAACTCTTCATTGTCCCCCGGATCGGGCGAACTCGTGACATCTGCGGGTCGCCGACCCTCACCGACCCTGCTGGCCCACCCATGTGAGCAGGAGCAGGCACACGTCGTCGCGGCCTTCCTCGTCTTGGAGCATGTCTGCGGTGAGCGCCCGGACGAGGTGGTCCGGCCGTGCGCCGCGAAGGCGCGCGACCGCGTCCAGGAGAGCGCGGAATCCGTCCGGCAGCGATCGGGTCCGCCGCTCGATGAGCCCGTCGGTGTAGAGGAGCACCTGGTCCCCGGGCTCGACGTCGAGCGTCGCCTCGGACCGGTCGAGACCGGGGACGCGCAGCCCGAGGGGCGTCGAGCGCCCGTCCCACAGCAGCCGGGGCGGGCCGTCCGCGGGCAGCACGAGGGGCGGCATGTGGCCGGCGCACGCGTAGGTGAGCCGGCCGAGCGCGAGGTCGAGCTCGGCATGGGCAAGCGTCGCGGACGTCGCGGCGGGCACCTGCTCGACGAACCGGTCGAGACGCGTGAGCAGGCGCGCCGGTCCGACGCCGGGACCGGCGACGGCTCGCACCGCGCTGCGCAGCTGCCCCATCACGGTCGCGGCGCGCAGTCCCTTCCCCACGACGTCGCCGACGCCGATCGCGAGCACGTCGTCGTCCGCGAGGAAGGCGTCGTGCCAGTCCCCGCCCACCTCGAGGGAGGCGATGCCCGGCCGGTAGAGGGTGCTCACGACGAACCTCTCGTCGACCGGCGTCGGGGACGTCAGGAGCGACTGCTGCAGCTGGTGGGAGACGCTCGCGCTGTGCTCGTAGAGCTGCGCGCGGTCGAGCGCGAGCCCGGCCTGCTGACCGACGGCGGAGAGCGCAGGGAGGTCGACCGGCTCAGCCCCTGCTCCGCGCGCCGGGGCGAGCGAGAGGACACCCTGCAGGGTCGAGAGCCCGTGCAGCGGCACGACGACGCGGCCCTCGTCGGTGCCCGCGACCCGTGACCGGAGGTCGCACCCGGGGGAGGGTCGGGGTGCCGTCGCTGCGTCCTCCCCCGCGGATGCGTGCGCGGCGAGGTGCCCGTCGGCGTCCGGTACCCAGACGGTCGCGGCCGAGGCCCCGAGGGGACCGGTCGCCGCGGCGAGCAGGGCGCGGACGACGCTCGTGAGGTCCGTCGACTGGGAGAGCGCGGTCGTCGCGCGCAGGAGCAGCGTCGTCCGGGCCACGGCGAGCTCGGCCTCCCGGCGGGCGGCGAGCAGCTCGCGCTCGTAGCGGGAGCGTTCGCGGGCGCTCGACAGGGCGACGTGGATGCGACCTCCGGTGGGGGCCGCACGGAGCGCAGTGCCGGGAGCGAGCGGCTCGTCCGTCTCGAGGACTGCGGACATGAGCACCGCGATGCGACCCTCGGGGGAGCGGAGCTCGAGGGCGACCTCGTCGATCCGGCCCTCGACGTGCAGGAGCGGCGACAGGTGCGTCTCCCAGTAGATCCGCCCGCCGACGGAGAGCAGCTGGGACAGCCGGAGCGTCCCGACGACGTCCGCGCGGTCCCGGCCCACCCACGCGAGGAAGGTGGCGTTCGCGTCGAGGACCGTGCCGTCGCTGCGCAGGGTCAGCAGCCCGCAGGGGACGGCGTCCCAGCTCGCGCCGTCCGACCTCACCGGGGCGGCGCGGTCGGTGTCGGGCATCACGCGCCGGCGGGGCCCACGCGGACCGCGGCGAGGAACGGCTCCATCGCCGCGACGAGCTCGTCGGGGGCGCTGAGGTTGGGGCAGTGCCCCACGGCGTCGAGCACGACGAGCGCGCTGCCCGTGATGTTCTCGTGCACGTACCGACCCACCTCGATCGGGGCGATGACGTCGTCGTGGCACTGGACCACGAGGGTCGGGACGTCGACGGCAGCGAGGTCCGCGCGGTTGTCGGACAAGAAGGTCGTCCGGGCGAAGTGTCGGGCGATCGACGGGTCGGTGCGGCAGAAGCTCCTCGTGAGCTCCTCGCCGAGCTCCGGCTCGTCGGGCCGGCCCATGATCGCGGGCGCGATGTGTGCGGACCAGCCGAGGTAGTTGGCGTCCATCGTCTCGAGCAGCTCGTTGATCTCGTCCTGGGTGAACCCGCCCCGGTACCCCTCGTCGTCGATGTAGCGGGGGCTGGGCCCGACGAGGACGAGGCGGTCGACGAGATCGGGGCGTGCGGTCGAGGCGAGGACCCCGATCATGGCGCTCACCGAGTGCCCGACGACGGTGACCGGGCCGACGTCGAGGGCATCGATGATCTCGAGGAGGTCGGCCGCGTACCCATGGAGCGTCGCGTGACGCTGCCTGTCGAAGTGGCTCAGGTCCGAGGCCCCCGCTCCGACGTGGTCGAAGACGACGACACGGTGGTGCTCCTCGAACCTCGGGGCGACGTAGCGCCACATGCCCTGGTCGCACCCGAACCCGTGGGCGAACACGAGGGGTGGGGCGCCGGCGGGGCCGCTCACGCGGACGGCGTTCCGGGTGAGGACCGTCATCGATCAAGGATATCGGCGGCCTCCGGGTGGCCGCCAGCAGAACGCCACCGCCGGGCTGCGGCGAGGAGAGCGCTCGTTCCGACCTTTCGGATCGAATCAATTCGATAACCGTGCCATGATCGGCACGTGACTCCCTTCCTCGCAGCAGACGACCGTTACTCGCAGATGCCCTACCGCCGCAGCGGGCGCAGCGGGCTCGACCTCCCGGCACTGTCCCTCGGGCTCTGGCACAACTTCGGCGACACGTCGCCGATCGACACGCAGCGGGCGATCCTGCGCCGCGCGTTCGACCTCGGCATCACGCACGTCGACCTCGCGAACAACTACGGTCCGCCGGCCGGCTCCGCCGAGACGAACTTCGGCCGCATCCTGCGCGAGGACTTCCGCCCGTACCGCGACGAGATGATCATCTCGAGCAAGGCCGGCTACGACATGTGGCCCGGACCCTACGGCGACGGGGGGTCCCGCAAGTACCTGCTGTCCTCGCTCGACCAGTCCTTGACGCGCATGGGCCTCGACTACGTCGACATCTTCTACTCCCACCGCCCGGACCCGTCCGTCCCGATCGAGGAGACGATGGGCGCGCTGCACACGGCGGTCACGAGCGGCCGCGCCCTCTACGCGGGCATCTCCAACTACAGCCCTGCGCAGACGCGTGAGGCGCACCGCGTCGCCGCCGAGCTCGGCACCCCGCTGGTCATCCACCAGCCGAGCTACTCGATGTTCAACCGGCACGTCGAGCGTCCGGACGCCGGTCGCACGGACGACCCGGCAGCGACCGGTCAGTCGCTGCTCGAGACGGTCGACGAGCTCGGCATGGGCATGATCGTCTTCTCCCCGCTCGCCCAGGGCCTGCTCACCGACCGTTACCTCAGCGGGGAGATCCCGCAGGACTCCCGCGCCGCCGTCGGGCACTTCCTCAAGCCCGATGCCATCAGCGACACGTACCTCGAGCGGGCGCGTGGCCTCGACGCGATCGCGAAGGGCCGCGGGCAGTCGCTCGCGCAGCTCGCGCTCACGTGGCTGCTGCGCGACTCACGCGTGACGTCCACGCTCATCGGCGCGAGCAGCGTCGCGCAGCTGGAGAACAACGTCGAGGCCGCGCACGCCGCGCCGCTCACGGACGACGAGATCGCCGCGATCGACGCGTTCGCGGTCGACGGCACCAAGCGCTGACATGACGACCCTACCGATCTCGCCCGGCGCGCGCGTCCTCGTGCTCGCCGGGCACGGCCGGTACACGGACCCGTGGCACGACACGGCCGCGACGTCGTCCCTCGTCGCCCGGGCGCTCGAGACCGATCCCGCCGGCGCCGTGGGCGAGGTCGTCGTGCGGGAGACCGTGCCGGAGGCGCTCGCGGACCTCAGGGAGTTCGACCTCCTTGTCGTCAACGCCGCGGGTCCACCCCGCGGGGCCGGCGACGCACCGGCCCCTGTCCGCCGGGAGGAGGACGCGAGTGCACCGTGGGCGGCGTTCCACGACGCGCTGCGCTCGTACGCCGACGCGGGCCGACCCGTCCTCGGGCTGCACCAGGCGTCGCTCGCGTTCGCCGACAGCCCGCACTGGGAGCGGATCCTCGGTGGGCGGTGGGTCGACGGGGTGTCGATGCACCCGCCCATCGACGACGTGACGTTCACCCTCACCGGTGCGGGGGCGGGGGTGACCGACGCCGGGGCCCACCCGATCGTCGTCGACCTCGCCACGCGCGGGGTCACCGAGATCACGGCCTTCGACGAGCGCTACGCGCTCCTGCAGGTGGCCCCGGAGGTGGAGGTGCTCGCGACGCACCTCCACGAGGACCGTCCGGAGCCGGTCCTGTGGGTCAACCGCGAGAACGGCCTCCGGGTGGTCTACGACGCCCTCGGTCACGACGTGCGCTCGTACGCCTCGCCGTCACGGGTGGCCCTGCTGCGGGCCGAGGCCACGTGGCTCCTCGCCGGAGGCCGCTGACCGGGCTCACCGCCCGGGACGTCACCCCGGGACGCGCTCGAGCTCCCGGGCAGACGTCGAGGGGTCACCGCAGCGCTCGGTGGGGTGAGCAGGCGCCGGGGGTGAGCAGGCGCCGGGGGGTGAGCAGGCGCCGGTCACAGGCCCCGGCTGCCGCCACCACCCCCGCCCCCGACCGAGAAGCTGCTGCTCGACCCGCTGAAGCCCGAGCCACCCGAGGAGCTCGTCGTCCCCGATCCGGGTGTCGACGCGAGCGTCGTGTCCGTAGCGGTGGAGAACCGTCCGATCGACTGGCCGACGAGACCGAAGCGCAGCACGCTCCCGTCGAGGGGGCGGTACCAGCCGTCCTCGCCGAGCCACGACCCGGACGGCTCGAGCTCGGCGAAGCGCTCGACCCAGCGGTCCACGAGGCCGAAGACGATCGCGTACGGCAGGTTGCTGCTGACGAGGCGGTGCGCCTCCTCCATCTTCAGCTGGCCCGCCGCGGCGGTGCTGAGGTAGTGCTCGAACCCGCGGGCCTGCTCGTAGAGGGCTCGGCCGAGCGCGGTCCGCTGCCGGAACGCCGCGACGGACACGTGCTCCGGGCCGAGGGGCTGATTCACCAACCCCCGCTCCCGCAGGCGTTCGTCGATGGCGGTGAGCACGTCGCTGCGGTCGCCGGCGAACTTCTCCGCGAGGGAGGACATGGTCGGCGTGCGGCTGAGCTTGAACAGGCCGGTGAGCAGCCGCGCCTCGTGCGGCGCGAGGTCCGAGCGGTCCTTCTCGACCTCGACGAGACGCCAGTCGTCGGGGTCCGTCGAACCGGACCGCTGCCCGCCCGTCCCCGTCGCGTCGGCGGAGGGCATCTCCTCGATCCGCAGGTACCCGCGGACGGCGAGGTCGACGATGCTCGCGGTCACGTCCCGCGAGCGGAGCTGCTTGGAGACGAGGGCGCCGACCTCGCCGACGGTGAGCCCGTCCGGCGGCGTGACGCGGAGCGTGACCGGCGGGTCCTTGCGGACCGCGACGACCGGGGCCGACGCCGGGTCGACCGGCACGACGCCGGGCTCGACACCCGCGAAGGTGAGGTCGCGACGACGTCGCGCGGTGAGCAGCGCCCCGCCGACGGGGAGGAGGACGAGCGCGCCGATCACCCCGGCGATCACGGTCGCCACGCCGCTGCTCACGCCCTCGTCGGTCAGCTCGGCGTACTCCTCGTCGGTCAGGAGGATCGGGGCGGCGTCGGCGAACGTCCCGGCCGGGTACGCGACGGCGAGGGTGAGGTTGTCGCCGTGCGCGATGCCGGTGCCGCGCGCGGTGACGATCGCGCCCGGCTCGCTGAGCTCGTCGCACGCCGTGCCGTCGCTCGCCTGGGTGCACCGCGCCGCGGTGGCGTCGACCGGGCCCTCGACCGTGACGTGCACGACGTCCATGCGGACGTGGTCGTCACCCGTGACGTTCCAGTACAGCTCGTCTGCGTCGGGCACGCCCGCCTCGTCGCGCACCGCGTTGAGGGCGCCGTCGATCCGGTAGGACACGACGTACGTCTGGACACCGGTGACGCGCTCGTCGCTGTCCTCGTCCGCCGCGACCTGGATCTCGAGAGAGGCTCCGTGGTCGATGACCTCGAGCTCCGCGGGTGCCCCGGACGGGCTGCTGGCGCTGACGTCGGAGTACTCGTACCGGCGGTAGCCGTCGTCGTGCTCGACGGCCGTGGCGAGGTCGCGCGCGAACCCCCGGCCCTCGCGGTCCCCGAAGTCCCACGCGTACGTCTCGGTGACGAGCACGGCCCCCGAGCTCTCGATCGTCACGGCGACGTCGAGGCTGCGGATCTCGTCGTCGGAGGCATCCGCTGCGGCCGCGGGGCTCGCGAGCACCCCGGGGACGAGGAGGAGCGGGAGGAGCGTCGTCGCTCGCGTTCTGCCTCGTGCCGTCATGCGGGGACCCTAGCGCCGTCGTCGTCAGGCGGTCGCGTCGACGAGCCACCGTGCGGGGTCGGAGACGACCTCGCGGAGGACCGCGCGGGCGCCTCCCATGGCCGCCGCCCGGTGGCCGACCACGGCGCGCCGGATGTCGAACTCCGACCAGGGCGCGGAGAGCACCCGGTTGGTGAGCTGCTCGCGGACGAACGGCTCCAGCGAGTCCGCGAGGTCGGAGTAGGCACCACCGAGCACGACGACGGGGATGTCGATGAGGTTCATGAAGTCGGCGAGGGCGGACCCGAGCGCGGTGCCGGCGCGGGCGAGGGCCTCCCGCGCCTCGTCGCTGCCCGCGTCCGCGGCCGCGAGGACATCCACGGTGCTCGCGGTCGTCGGGAGGCCGGAGGCGCGCAGCAGCGCGTCCTTGCCCGCGTACTGCTCCAGGCATCCCGTGGCGCCGCACTCGCACGGGGGCCCGTGGGGGTCGACGACGACGTGCCCGAGCTCCCCGCTCCACCCGCGCCCACCGAGGAACGGTTCCCCGTCGACGATGATCGCGGCCCCGATACCGACGTCCGCGGAGACGTAGAGGAAGGACCCGGGCATGGAGGGTGTCGCGTCGCCCGCGACCTCGTCGTCCGCGCTCGGCTGCACGACCTGCGCGAGGGCCGCGAGGTTGGCCTCGTTGCCGATCGTCAGGGGCGCGCTCCCGGTGTGGCGGGCGATGGCGCTGAGGTCGACGGGGGAGAGATCGGCCCACCCGAGGTTGGGCGCCACCCGGAGGGTGGAGGAGCTCGCGTCGACGAGCCCGGGCAGGGCCACGGTGACGCCCGCGATGCGCAGGTGCACGGGGTCGGGCACGTGCGCGGCTGCGGTCGCGAGGAGGTCCTGGGTGAAGTCCGCGAGACGCTCGAGGACCTCGGTGGGGTCGCTGTGGTGGAAGTCGCCCGGCAGGGAGGCGCTCGCCACGACGTCGCCCGCGAGGTCGACGATCGTGCCGTTGAGGTAGTCGACGTTGACCTCCAGGCCGATGCCCACGAGCGTGCCGGGCGCGGGGGCCAGGGGGACCGCCGGGCGGCCGGCGCGGCGCAGCGGGGCGGGCGGCAGCTCGGTGACGATGCGGGCCTTGATGAGCCGGTCGACGAGGGCGGAGACCGTCGCGCGGGTGAGACCGGTGGACGTCGCGACGTCGGCGCGCGAGGGTGGTGTGGTGGCCCGGAAGATCTGGTGCGCGACAACAGCGATGTTCTGCTCGCGCAGGGAGTGCTGCCCGACTGCGGGAATGGCGGCCATGGGTTGACCATACCGGTCCGCAGGGATAAGTTCAGTCATACAACAAACACGCTCAACGAGGAGACTCACGTGACCAACGCTTCTGGTATCAACTACTCCTTCGGTCTCTGGACCGTGGGCTGGAACGCGCAGGACCAGTTCGGTTCCGCGACCCGCCCGAACCTCGACCCCACCTACTCCATCGCGAAGCTCGCTGAGCTCGGCGCCTGGGGCTTCACGTTCCACGACGACGACGTGGTGCCGTTCGGCTCCGACGACGCGACGCGCGACCGCATCCTCAACGGCGTCAAGACCGCGGCCGAAGAGCACAACATGACCATCGAGATGGTCACGACGAACCTCTTCAGCCACCCCGTCTTCAAGGACGGCGGCTTCACGTCGAACGACCGCTCCGTGCGCCGCTTCGCGCTGCGCAAGGTGCTCCGCAACATCGACCTCACCGCCGAGCTCGGCGCCAAGACCTTCGTCATGTGGGGCGGCCGCGAGGGCGCCGAGTACGACGGCGCGAAGGACCTGCACGCTGCGCTCGAGCGCTACCGCGAGGGCCTCGACCTCGTCGCCGGCTACATCAAGGAGAAGGGCTACGACATGCGCATCGCGCTCGAGCCCAAGCCCAACGAGCCCCGCGGCGACATCTTCCTCCCGACGATCGGCCACGCGCTCGGCTTCATCGCCGAGCTCGAGCACGGCGACATCGTCGGCCTCAACCCGGAGACGGGCCACGAGCAGATGGCGGGCCTCAACTACACGCACGGGCTCGCCCAGGCGCTGTGGTCGGACAAGCTCTTCCACATCGACCTCAACGGTCAGCGCTCCATCAAGTTCGACCAGGACCTCGTGTTCGGTCACGGCGACCTGCTCTCGGCCTTCTTCACGGTCGACCTCGTCGAGAACGGCTTCCCGGGCACGCCCGACGGCCCCCGTTACACGGGCCCGCGCCACTTCGACTACAAGCCCTCGCGCACCGAGGTCGAGGCCGGCGTCTGGGACTCTGCCTCCGCCAACATGGCGATGTACGAGATGCTCGCGAAGAAGTCGAACGAGTACCGTGCCGACCCCGAGGTGCAGGAGGCCTTCAAGACGGCCGGCATCTTCGAGCTCGCCACGCCGACCCTCAACGAGGGCGAGACCGTCGCCGAGCTCCTCGCCGACCGTTCCGCGTTCGAGGACTTCGACCCCGAGGCCGCTGCACAGCGTGACTTCGGCTTCGTGCGCCTCAACCAGCTGGCCCTGCGCCACCTGATCGGCTGATGACGGCTGCCACCTCGTCGCCCGCCACCGGGTCCGGTCGGACCCTGGTGGCCGGCGTCGACTCCTCGACGCAGTCCTGCAAGGTCGTCATCCGCGACGCGGAGACCGGTGCGCTCGTGCGCTTCGGCTCGGCCAAGCACCCCGACGGCACCGAGGTCGACCCCGCCGCATGGTGGGACGCCTTCGGTGCTGCGGTGGCCGCCGCCGGTGGGCTCGACGACGTGGCAGCGCTGTCCGTCGGCGGCCAGCAGCACGGCATGGTCGTGCTGGACGCCGACGGACAGGTCATCCGGCCCGCTCTCCTGTGGAACGACACCCGGTCAGCCGGGGCGGCCCAGGACCTCGTCACCGAGCTCGGCGGCCCGAAGGCGTGGGCCGACGCGATCGGCAGCGTCCCCGTGGCCTCGCTCACGGTGACGAAGCTGCGGTGGCTCGCGCAGAACGAGCCGGAGAACGCGGCGCGCGTGGCTGCTGTCGCGCTCCCGCACGACTGGCTCACGTGGCAGATCTCGGGTGCCGGCGGTTCCGTCGGCGCCGCCCGGGACCTCTCCGCGCTCACGACGGACCGCTCCGACGCGTCCGGCACCGGGTACTTCGACGGTGCGACGAACACGTACGTGCCGGAGCTCCTCGACCTCGCCCTCGGTGAGGGCGCCTCGCAGCGCGTGGTCCTGCCGCGCGTGCTGGGGCCGGGGGAGAGTGCCGGGACGGTCGACGGCGTGGCCCTCGGGCCGGGAGCCGGCGACAACGCCGCCGCCGCCCTGGGCCTGGGCATGGGGCCGGGTGACGTCGCGATCTCCATCGGGACGTCCGGCGTCGTGTCCGCCATCGCCACGGCACCGACCACGGACTCCTCCGGCATGGTCACGGGCTTCTCGGACGCGACCGGTGAGTTCCTGCCGCTCGCGTGCACGCTCAACGCCAGCCGGGTGCTCGACGCCGCGTGCCGGACCCTCGGGGTGGACCACCCCGGGCTCTCCGAGCTCGCGCTGTCCGCCCCGGCGGGTGCGGACGGGCTCGTGCTCGTCCCGTACCTCGAGGGCGAGCGCACCCCGAACCGTCCCGACGCCACGGGCACCCTGCACGGCATCCGCCTGAACAACATGACGCCCGCGCACCTCGCGCGCGCGTTCGTGGAGGGCATGCTCTGCGGGCTGGCCGACGGCCTGGACGCCCTGCGCGCCCAGGGCGTGGAGGTCAAGCGCCTCCTGCTCATCGGTGGCGGTGCCCGCTCGGAGGCCGTGCGACGCATCGCGCCGCAGGTCCTCGGGATGCCCGTCGAGGTCCCCGAGCCGGGCGAGTACGTGGCTGACGGCGCTGCCCGTCAGGCGGCGTGGGTGCTCTCCGGCGCCGAGCAGGCTCCGACGTGGAGCGCGGCCGGGAAGGGCAACGAGATCTTCGACGCCAGCCCCGAGCCGATCATCCGCGAGCAGTACGCGGCGGTCCGCGACCTCGTCTGATCCGCGTCTGACACACGCTGCCAGGTCCTCGTGCACGTCCACCGTGCGCGAGGACCTGGCAGTTTTTTTGTGCCGGGGCGCTGACGCTCGGAGACGACTGGTGGCGTGATCCGCGTGCGGCAGGCAGTGTGGGCCGGGCAGCGGGGACCACCGCACGGCCATCACCACGGCGCTCGCGAGCGCCTCCCGAGGAGATCCCATGAAGTACCGCACCCTGGGCGCCAGCGGCGCCGTCGTGTCCACGCAGGCGCTCGGCACGATGACCTTCGGAGCCGAGGCCGACGAGGCCACGTCGGGGGAGATCATGACCGCGTTCGTCGAGGGCGGTGGGACGTTCTTCGACACGGCCGACGTGTACAGCGCCGGGGTGTCCGAGGAGATCGTCGGCCGCTGGCTCGCCGCGCACCCGACCGACGCCGCCCAGGTGGTCGTCGCCACGAAGGGTCGTTTCCCCATGGGGGAAGGTCCCAACGACGTCGGGCTCTCCCGTCGGCACCTGCGGGTCGCGCTGGACGACTCGCTGCGTCGTCTCGGCGTCGAGCACATCGACCTCTACCAGGTGCACGCGTGGGACGCGCTGACCCCCGTGGAGGAGACGCTGCGGTTCCTCGACGACGCCGTGCAGGCCGGGAAGATCTCCTACTACGGGTTCTCCAACTTCCTGGGCTGGCAGCTCACCAAGGCCGTGCACGTCGCGGCGGCCCACGGGTGGTCGGCCCCGGTCACCCTGCAGCCGCAGTACAACCTGCTCGTGCGCGACATCGAGCACGAGGTCGTGCCAGCCGCGCTCGACGCCGGGCTCGGGCTGCTCCCGTGGTCGCCGCTCGCCGGCGGCTGGCTCAGCGGCAAGTACGAGCGTGACGTCCCGCCGCAGGGTGCGACGCGTCTCGGTGAGAACCCCCAGCGCGGGATGGAGGCGTGGCAGGCCCGCAACGACGACGACCGCACGTGGCGGGTGCTCGACGCGGTCCAGGAGGTGGCGCTGGCCCACGACGCGACGGCGTCGCAGGTGTCCCTCGCCTGGCTCGCCGCACGGCCCGCGGTGACCTCCGTCATCCTCGGGGCCCGGACGGTCGAGCAGCTGCGTGACACGATGCGGGCCGCGGACCTCGAGCTCACCGACGACGAGCTCGCCCGGCTGACCGACGCGAGCGCGCCGCGCGTCGACGACTACCCGTACGGCACGGCGGGGGTCCAGCAGCGGAACCGCAAGCTCACGGGCGGTCGGTGACCTGACGCAGACGCCGGGCCGGGGCCGCCCCCGGCTCGGCGTCGGTCGAACAGGTTGCGTCGGTAGGACAGCGTGCGTGAGGCGGACAGCGTGCGTCAGTCGAACAGGCCGACGGCGTACCCGACGAATGCGAGGATGCCGATGCCGACGACGAGGCCGATACCCAGGAGCCAGAATCCGGAGGACATCCGCGAGCCGCCGCCCTCGTCGTGCCCCTGGACAGCGGCGACAGAGGACTCGCCCGGCGGCGTCTCGCCAGGGTTCACGGATCCGCTCGCGCTCTCCATCGGCAGCTGCGTGGGGTCGGGGTCAGGATTCCGTGCGTCGGTCATCGGGCTCCTTCAAGGCTCTCGTGGTCCCGTTCAACACTATGACGCACGGGCGATGCCGCAAGCGGGCGCCGATCCTCGTACCGTGGACCGGTGAACAGCTTCGATGAACAGTACGAGATCCGACACTTCAGCCCCGGCCTGACGACCGACGACGCTGGCGCCGAGGTGCCCGACGATGCGACAGCGGGATGGGCCACCGCGGTGGCCACCGCCTTCCACGAGAAGGAGGCTGACTCCGCGGAGGGCCGGGCGGCCGGTGTGCGCGGCTGGATCGCGGACGGCCGCCGCCTCACGGGCGTCTACGCACGCGATCCTCGGACCGCCACCCTTCCCGCAACGCAACCGGTGGGGACCTTCGTCACCTACCCCGGGACCCTCAACGTCGGAGGTGGCGTCCTCCTCGACACCCAGCTCATCTCGGACGTCACGGTCCGCCCGACGCACCGTCGGCGCGGGATCCTGCGGCGCGTCATGGTCGACGACCTGCAGCGGGCGGCCGCCGGGGGCGCAGCGATGGCCGCGCTCACCGTCTCCGAGGCCACGATCTACCGGCGGTTCGGTTTCGGTCCGGCGACGTCGCTCGTCCGCACGCGGGTGGACACCCGCGACGGACTGGCGTTGCTCACCACGCCCGCGGGTACCGTCGAGCTCGCGGACCCGGCGGCGCTCACAGACGTCGCGCGGTCCGTCTTCGCGAGACTCCACGCACGCATGCCCGGGTCGATCTCGCGCGCCTCGGGGGAGTACGACATCTCCCTCACGGGGGTGATGCCGGGCCAGCCCGCCGAGCCGCTGCTGCGCGCGGCCGTCCACCTCGCGTCGGACGGCGAGGTGGACGGGTACGTCACGTACCGCGTCGAGGAGCGCGGCGAGGCGGTCGCGGTGCGGGTGGTGGACCTCGTGGCCGCGTCCGACGACGCGTACCTCGGGCTGTGGGAGCTCCTCGGGTCGATCGACCTCACGACCGAGGTCGTCTACCGCGACGCCGGGGTCGCGGACCCCCTGCCCCACGCGCTCGTCGACTCCCGGCGGCGTCAGGTCACCGGCGAGACCGACCACGTCTGGCTGCGGGTGCTCGACCCGGTGGCGGCGTTCGAGGCTCGCCCGTACGCCCTCGACGGCAGCGTGACGCTCCGGGTCCGGGACGCGCTCGGGTTCGCGGACGGGACGTTCCGCATCGAGGTGCGCGACGGTCGGGCCGCGGTCACCCGGGGAGACGACCTCGAGGCGGACGTCGAGCTCGACGTGGCGGCCCTGGGATCGGTGTACCTCGGCTCGACGGACCCGTTGACCCTCGCTGCCGCCGGACTCGTCGACGAGCGGACGCCCGGCGCCCTCCACCGGGTGCGGGCACTGCTGAGCCCGGAGCGCGCGGTCCACTCGATCACGCACTTCTGACGCCGCCGCCGGGACGTGGCGCACCGACCCGGTGCGCCACGTCCCGCGCGCGCGTCGGAGCGGTTTCCCCGGACCTGCCGGGCCAGCGTCCGGGCATTCGCCCGGCTGGTTTCCCGCTCTGCGTTCGAGATGCGGGCACGTGGCGTCGACAGCAAGATCGATCCATGACAGACCAGACCACACCCCAGGACCCGACCACCCAGCACCCGACCCCCGAGCAGCCGGTCGACGACATGTCGACACCGGGGCACACCGGTGAGATGACCCAGCAGCCGGACCACGGTGAGGAGACCTACCGTGGGTCCGGCCGGCTCGAGGGCAAGCGAGCCGTGATCACCGGTGGAGACTCCGGTATCGGCCGCGCCGTCGCCATCGCGTTCGCCCGTGAGGGCGCCGACGTGCTCATCTCGTACCTGCCCGAGGAGGAGGACGACGCCCAGGAGACCGTCCGGTGGATCACCGAGGCGGGCCGCAAGGGCGCGACGTTCCCCGCGGACATCCGTGAGGAGGCGAACTGCCACGCGCTCGTCGACCACGCTGTCTCCGAGCTCGGCGGGATCGACATCCTCGTCAACAACGCCGCCTTCCAGATGGCGCAGGAGGACGGTCTGCTCGGCATCACCACGGAGCAGCTCGACCGCGTCTTCAAGACGAACCTCTACGCCCTGTTCTGGATCACCAAGGCCGCGGTGCCCCACATGAACGAGGGTGCGACGATCATCAACACGACGTCCATCCAGGCGTCCGACCCCAGCCCGCCGCTGCTCGACTACGCGACGACGAAGGCGGGGATCCTCAACTTCACGCGGGGCCTGTCGCAGCAGCTCGTCTCGCAGGGCATCCGCGTGAACGCCGTCGCACCCGGACCCATCTGGACGCCGCTCATCCCGGCGACCATGCCGGACGCGAAGGTCGAGGAGTTCGGCGCCGAGACCCCGATGGAGCGTGCGGGGCAGCCGGCCGAGCTCGCGCCCGCCTACGTGTTCCTCGCCTCGCAGGAGTCGAGCTACATCACGGGTGAGTCGATCTCCGTCACCGGTGGCAAGCTCTTCTGATCTGCACGCTCGGACCGGGACCGTGTCCCGCCCGACGGACGTCCTCCGACGCCCCCGCCCGGCTCAGCCGAGCGGGGGCGTCGACGCGCGCAGGACGACGGTCCCGTCCACGGGAACGACACGGGGGGTGTCCGCGGGCGGGGAGAGCGCCAGCTCCGTGGCCATCGCTCCCATGTCCGGCAGGGGCAGCCGGATCGTCGTGAGCGAGGGCGTGACGTCCCGCAGGGTGACGATGTCGTCGAAGCCCGCGACCGCGACGTCGTCGGGGACGGTGAGCCCTGCGTCCCGTGCTGCGGCCATGGCACCGACGGCCATGAGGTCGGTGACGGCGAAGACGAGCTGGGCGGGCACGGACCCCTCACCTGTGGCGGACCGCCCCCCGGCCGTCACGACGCCCCGCCGGACGAGCTCGGTCATCGCGGCATGCCCGCCGTCGCGAGTGACCGGCGAGTGGACGACGTGAACGTCCTCGGGGCGTGACCCGAGCCGCACCACCTCGTCCTGGAAGCCCCCGGCGCGGTCACGGGCGGAGAGGTGGTCGGACGGCCCGGCCAGGAGCGCGAACCTGCGGTAGCCGAGCGTGTGGAGGCGGTGCGCGAGGTCGGCCGAGCTCCGCCGGGACTCGACCATGACCGTGTCGACGCCGAGCAGCGGTTGACCGATCACGGCGACGCCACCGCCCCGCGACCGGTACTCGGCGAGCGTCGCCGCCAGGGCGGCGTTGAGTGCGGCGTCGTCGGACCGCCCTCCGGCGAGGATGATCGCCCGCGCCCGCTGGCGCTGCATGAGCTCGACGAAGGCGAGGTCGCGCTCATGCTCCCGACGGGTGCTCGCCAGGGTGACGACGAGACCCGCGCGATCGGCAGCGTCGGTCACTCCTGCGGCGATGGTCGAGAAGTAGGGGTCGGTGATGTCGTGGACGATGAGCGCCAGCGCTGTCGTGCGCCCGCGGGCCATCGCCTGCGCATTCGCGTCGGGGGAGTATCTCAACCGGGCGGCAACCTCGAGGACCCGTTCTCGCAGCTCGGGGCGCACGTGCCTGCCCGCACTGCCGTTGATCGCGCGCGAGGCGGTCGCGAGGGAGACGCCCGCCTCGCGGGCGACATCGCTGAGGGTCGCGACGCCGTGGCTCATCGCGGCACGACCGTGGAGGTGGCGCCGCGGGCGATCATGAGCGGTCGTCGACCTGCTCGGCCCGGGCAGCGGGGCTGAGCACCCGCTCGAGGTAGTCGGCGGGCGACTCGATCCGAGCACCCAGCGCGACGGTGAGTGCGTACACCGCGCCACCTGCTGCGCCGCTGCCCGGCGCGTAGGGGTCGCCGCCCAGCACGGCGGCGAGACGTGCGAATCCTTCCTCGAGGATCGAGCGGCCGTCCGCCGAGACCCCGGGTGCGCGAGCGGCGACCGCTGCCGCGCCGGCATCGCCGAGGAACGGGCGGGTGGAGCCGGTGACGACCGTGATCACCGGCGGGCGGCGCAGGTCGGTCATGTCGGCGAGCTCGAGCCGAGCGAGCTCCGCACCTCCGGGGCCGAGCGCCTCGCCACCTGAGTCGAGGAGCCGCAGACCGAGGGCGCAGAGAGCGCCCGTGCCGGCGTCGGCCGTACCGGGTGGGCCGACGGCGACGGCGACGCTCGTGCATCCCGCCTCCATCGCGGCCCGCAGGACCTCACCCGCGCCCCGGGTCGTCGTGCGCAGTCGACCGACCGGTGGGAGGTCCTTCGGGTCGGGTTCCGGGGCGGGACGCCCGTCGTCGCAGCGGGTGGCGGGCTCGAGCTCGATGAGCGCGCTGCCGTCAGGAAGCTCGAGCCAGTGCTGCGAGCGGGGCCGACCGTCCGGACCCGTGCACCCGGGGACCTCGTGGAAGACCGCTCCGAGGATGGACCGGGCGACGACGTCGATGATGTCCTCCTCGACGGGGTCGAGGTGGTGGTCGACGACCGCGGGGGCGACGGCAGCGGAAGCCGGGTCGGTCGAGCGAGCTCCGGAAGCGTGACGCATGTGATGGGACTCCTCATCGGGCCGGCAGGTCGGGCGCGGGGGCGCCGGGCTGCCCGGCGCGACGCCGCGGTCGTCTCCTTATCGTCAGCGTAAGCACGGTTGTGAGGATTTGTCCGGCCCGACGGTGGCGAGCATCGGTGAGATGGTCCAGAGTCGGGCGAATCGGGTGGTCCCGGCGGCGGGCCAGGCGTGCGGCTCGCGGCTCAACGCCCCCCGACGAACCCCAGCTGCCGCCAGGCCTCGTAGATGACGATCGACGCGCTCGAGGTGAGATTGAGCGACCGCCGGCTCGGCAGCATGGGGATCCTCACCTCGGCCGTCACGCGCTCGTGCGCGAGGACGGCGTCGTCGAGCCCCGTCGGCTCGGGTCCGAACAGCAGGATGTCCGAGGGGTCGTACGCGATGTCGGTGTACCGCATCGTCGCCCGCGTCGTGAACGCGAAGACCCGCGAGCCCGGCGCGGACGCGAGCATGGCCTCGAGGTCCCGGTGCACGACGACGTGGGCGAGGTCGTGGTAGTCGAGGCCCGCCCTGCGCAGCTTGGGCTCCGAGAGGTCGAAGCCGAGCGGTTCGACGAGGTGCAGGCGGGCGCCCGTCACCGCAGCGAGCCGGATCGCGTTGCCCGTGTTCTGCGGGATGCGCGGCTCGTGGAACACGATCGCGGGGACGGCGTTCTCGTCGGACGGGGCGGTGGTCGGCGGATCGGTGCTGGCCGGATCGGTGCTCACGGGTCCATCCTCTCAGCCCGGCACTCCTCGTCCAGGTGCACGGACGGGTGGCCCGGCAGAGCCGGACCACCCGTGCGCGGCGTGCCGGTCGACGACCGGCACGGGTCAGACCGTCGACAGCTTGCGCTTGTTGAGGATGTCGAGCGCGACAGCCGCCAGGAGCACGAGGCCCTTGATCGTCTGCGTCCACGCTGCGTCCACGCCCATGATCGACAGGCCCATGTTGAGCACGCCCATGATGAGCGCGCCGATGATCGCTCCCGAGACCCGTCCGACACCGCCGGTGACGGCCGCGCCGCCGATGAACGCAGCCGCGATGGCGTCGAGCTCGAAGTTGTTTCCCGCGGTCGCCACGGCAGACCCGGCCCGTGCGGTCGTGACGACCGCTGCGACACCTGCGAGGAGACCCATGTTGAC
Organism: Sanguibacter sp. Z6_81; assembly: GCF_057180625.1. Lineage (NCBI taxonomy): Bacteria > Bacillati > Actinomycetota > Actinomycetes > Micrococcales > Sanguibacteraceae > Sanguibacter > Sanguibacter sp. Z6_81. The sequence goes on from NZ_JBXUFV010000004.1 coordinate 161,492, forward strand.
GAAGATCATGAAGTTGACCTTCTTCGTGTTCACCCCCGACAGCTGGGCGGCGTGCAGGTTGCCACCGATGGCGTAGATGTGCCGACCGAACACCGTCTTGTTGAGGATGAACGTGTACAGGACGATGAGCGCGCCGACGATGACGAGGACGATCGGTGTGCCGCCTGCGGAGTTCGCCAGGAGGTAGGTGATGTATGCGATCGCCGCGACCATGACGACGAGCTTGATGACGAAGGCGGGCATGGGTTCCGTCGCGAGGCCGGCCCTGGTGAGCACGACCCGTGCGCGGACCTGGGCGAACACGAGCCCGAGGATGGCGATGAGACCGATGACGACGGTGACGACGTCGAGGTTCCCCATGAAGCCCAGGAAGTTCGGCAGAGACCCCTTCGAGATGTCGTTGAACGCCGAGGGGAAGCCGGAGACCGTGGTGCCGGCGATGACGATCGCGAGACCGCGGAAGATGAGCATCCCCGCGAGGGTGACGATGAACGCCGGTATCCCGACGTACGCGACCCAGAAGCCCTGCCAGCAGCCGACGAGGCCGCCGATGACGATCGCGAGGACGACGACGAGCAGCCAGGGCAGGTCCTGCCTCACCAACAGGTAGCCGATGATCCCACCGATGAAGGCCACGACGGACCCGACCGACAGGTCGATGTGCCCGGCGACGATGACCATGACCATGCCGATGGTGAGGATGAAGACGTAGGCGTTCTGCTGGATGAGGCTAGCGACGTTGTTGGGGATGAGCAGACGGTCGTCGGTGAAGACCTGGAACATGATGACGATGATGACGAGGGCTGCCACCATGCCGTAGTCCCGCAGGTTGCGGCTGAGGTAATCGGTCAAGCCCTTCATGCGTTCGTGCCTTCCTTCTCCATGGTCATGTAGCGCATGAGGCGCTCCTGGCTCGCGTCGGCGCGGGAGACCTCTCCGGTGATCCGCCCCTGGCTCATCGCATAGATGCGGTCACACGTCCCCAGGAGCTCGGGAAGCTCGGAAGAGATGACGAGGACCGCCTTGCCGGAGTCGGCGAGGGTGTTGATGATCTCGTAGATGTCGTGCTTGGCACCGATGTCGATACCGCGGGTGGGCTCGTCGAGGATGAGGACGTCCGGGTCCGTGAAGATCCACTTGCTGAGGACGACCTTCTGCTGGTTGCCGCCCGAGAGCTTCCCCGTGACCGCGTCCACGCTGGGCGTCCGGATGTTCATGCTCGTGCGGAATCCCTCGGCGGTCGCCGTCTCCGTGCTGGAGTCGATGACGTTCCACCGGGCGAGCTTGCCGAGCGCCGACGACGAGATGTTGCGCTTGATGTCGTCGATGAGGTTGAGCCCGTAGCGCTTGCGGTCCTCCGTGGCGTACGCCAGCCCGGCGTCGATGGCCTGGCGGACGGTCTTGAGGGTCACGGGCTTGCCGTCGCGGTAGAGGGTGCCCGTGATGTTCGTTCCGTAGCTGCGGCCGAACACGCTCATCGCGAGCTCGGTGCGCCCGGCGCCCATGAGCCCGGCGAGACCGACGATCTCACCGCGCCGCACGGTGAGGTTGGCGGAGTCGACGACGACGCGGTCGTGGATCGGGTGGTGCACCGTCCAGTTCTCGATCCGCAGGGCCTCCTCGCCGATCTTCGGCGTGTGCGCGGGGAAGCGGTTCTCGAGCGCCCGGCCCACCATCGCTTTGATGATGCGGTCCTCGGACACCCCGCCGGGGGCGTGCATGTCCAGGGTCTCGATGGTGCGGCCGTCGCGGATGATCGTCGTCGAGTCGGCGATGGCAGCGATCTCGTTGAGCTTGTGGGAGATGATGATCGACGTGATCCCCTCCCGCTGGAGGGAACGCATGAGGTCGAGCAGGTGCGCGCTGTCGGAGTCGTTGAGGGCCGCGGTCGGCTCGTCGAGGATGAGGAGCTTGACCTCCTTCGACAACGCCTTCGCGATCTCGACGAGCTGCTGCTTGCCGACGCCGATGTCCATGATCTTGGTGTCGGGGTGCTCCCGGAGGCCGACACGTTCGAGGAGCTTCGCGGCTGCGGAGTTGGTCTCGTTCCAGTCGATGACGCCGTGGCGCGCGCGTTCGTTGCCGAGGAAGATGTTCTCGGCGATCGACAGGTAGGGGCTCAGTGCGAGCTCCTGGTGGATGATGACGATCCCGTGGTTCTCGCTGTCCCGGATCGTCCGGAACTCGCAGGGCTCACCCTCGAAGAGGATCTGGCCGTCGTAGCTGCCGTGGGGGTAGACCCCCGAGAGCACCTTCATGAGTGTCGACTTGCCGGCGCCGTTCTCGCCGCAGATCGCGTGCACCTCGCCGCGGCGGACCTGCAGCGTGACGTCCTGCAGGGCCTTGACCCCCGGGAAGGTCTTCGTGATGTTCTGCATCTCGAGGATGGTGGTGTCCATGGGTGGCCTCATTCTGGCTCCGGGCGGAGCCGGGTGGACGTGGAGCCCGCCGCGTGGGCGGGGCCCCGGAGGGCCCCGCCCACGCGGGTCGGGTGACGGGGGCGCGCGTCAGAGGCCGAGGGTCTCCGCGTCGTAGAAGCCGGAACCGACGAGCTTCTCCTCGACGGTCTCCTTGGTGACGACCTCCGGCGGGAGCAGGTACGTCGGCACGACCTTGTTGCCGTTGTCGTAGGTCTCCTCGTCGTTGACCTCGACGGTCTCGCCGGAGAGCATCTGGTCGATCATCGTGGCGGTCTGGGCGCCCAGCGTGCGGGTGTCCTTCCAGACGGTCATGCTCTGCTTGTCGGCGAGCATGGCGAGCACGTTGGCCTCGTCGGCGTCCTGACCGGTGATGAGGGGCCAGTCCGCCCCCGGCGTGTAGCCGGCCGACTCGAGGGACTGCGCGATGCCGAGCGCGAGCGAGTCGTTCGGGGACAGGACGACGTCGACCTTCTTGTCGCCGTAGAACGAGTTGATACGGGTGTCCATCTCGTCCTGCGCGCCTGCGGACTCCCAGGCGGTGATGCCGATGTCGGTCCAGTCGTCGTTGGTCGCGGGCGCCTTGCCGGACGGGACGACGAGCTTGCCGGAGTCGATGTACGGCTTGAGCACGTCCCACGCGCCGGAGAAGAAGAACTTCGCGTTGTTGTCACCGGGGTCGCCGGCGAAGGGCTCGAGGTTGAACGGCCCGGCAGCGTTCTCGAGGTCGAGCTGCTCGACGATGTACTCGCCCTGGAGCTGGCCGACCTTGTAGTTGTCGAACGTCGCGTAGTAGTCGACGGCGTCGGTGCCGAGGATGAGGCGGTCGTAGGAGATGACCTTGATGTCAGCCTCCGCCGCCGTGTCGAGGGCCGGGCCGAGGGAGGCGGCGTCGATCGCTGCGACGACGAGGACGTCGACGCCCTGGTTGACCATGGTCTCGATCTGGGTGATCTGCTGCTCGACCTTGTTGTCCGCGTACTGCAGGGAGGTCTCGTAGCCGGCTTCGCCGAGAAGCGTCTCGAGCTGTGCTCCGTCGTTGATCCAGCGCTCCAGGCTGCGGGTCGGCATCGCGATCCCGATCATGGTGGTCTCGTCGGCACCGCCGTCGCCGGCGTCGTCGCGCTCGGAGCTGCACGCAGCGAGGCTGAGCATGAGCGCTGCGCCCGTCGCGGCGGCGACGATTCGGGTGTTCCTAGACATCGTTGGCTGTCCTTTCGTCGGTGACGAGGGTCCGGCCGTGGCCGGGGCGGGAACAGGTGTGGGCCACAGGGAGTCCCGGCGCTTCTCTGCGCGGGGCCCGAGGTGTCGCATCCTTGCTCTCACCGACTGGTGCAGCGGTGCACCAGGGTCGTCGTTCGTTCGAAAGTATTCCTCTTCACCCTCTGCGTTCAAGTCTTGAAGATAACGATTGGCTAACGCAGGAGGTGCTCACTTCGCGTCGGCGTAGCTCGCCACGACCGCCACGGTCACGGGGAACTCGACGCCGGTCCGGCCGAACACGAGGCGCCCGGCCTCGGCCGCCGACTCGCGCAGGATCCGCGCGACGTCCGGCGCGAGGTTGACAGGACTGTGCACCATCACCTCGTCGTGCAGGAAGAAGGCGAGGTGCGGGCCGTCGACGAGCCGGGGATCCGTGCCCGGGTCCTCGGGCACGCCGGGCTGGAGCGCGAGCAGGCGTCGGCGGATCGTCGCCATCCAGCACAAGGCCCACTCCGCGGCGGTGCCCTGGACGATGAAGTTCCTCGTGAAACGTCCCCACCCGCGGGCGCGGGCCCGTGCCGCGTCCTCGTCCTCGGCGGTCCTGCCGCCGTCGGGGTCACCGGGCAGGGGCGGTGCCTCGCCAGGACGCGGTGAGCTGCGCCCCAGCCAGGTCGAGACGACCTCGCCGCGTTCCCCGGCGCGTGCGGCGTGCTCGACGAGCCCGAGGGCCCGCGGGTAGGCGCGGGCGAGGCGGGGGAGCATGCGGCCGCTCTCGCCGCGCGTGCCCCCGTACATCGCGCCGAGCATCCCGACCTTGGCCTGCTCCCGGGTCTCGACGGCGCCGGCGTCGACCATCGCCGCGTACATGTCACCTGCCGTGCCGGCTGCCGCCATCGCCGCGTCACCCGACATCGCGGCGAGGATCCGCGGCTCGAGCTGGGCGGCGTCGGCCACGACGAGCGCCCACCCCGGGTCGGCACGGACGGCGTCGCGCACCTGGTGGGGGAGCTGGAGCGCGCCACCCCCGTCGGACGCCCAGCGTCCCGTGACGACACCACCGGGCACGTACGTGGGACGGAACCGCCCGTCGCGCACCCAGGCGTCGAGCCACGCCCACCCGTTGGCCGTCATGAGGCGGGAGAGCTTCTTGTACTCGAGCAGCGGCGCCACGACGGGGTGCTCCAGCGCCTGCAGCTCCCAGGACCGGGTCGAGCGCACGTCGAGGCCGGCGCCCCGCAGGGCGCGCAGGAGATCAGCCGGGGAGTCGGGGTTGACGTCTGCGCCGTCGAGCGCGGCCCGGATCTCCTCGAGGAGCGCCTCGAGACGCACCGGACGGAATCCCGGCGAAGGGCGGGGACCGAGCAGCCCGGACAGGACGCGGTCGTGCTCGCGCGCACTCCACGGCACCCCCGCGAACGTCATCTCGGCAGCGACGAGCGCACCTGCCGACTCCGCAGCGAGCAGGAGGGCGAGGCGGCCCGCCCGGCTGGGCTCCACCCCGCAGACCGCGGCGTGCTGCGCGAGCAGCTCTGCGACCGGGTCCTCGTCAGCGGGCGGGTCGAGGTCGAACAGCAGGCCCGGGGTCCGTGCGCCGCGCGGCGAGTCCCAGCCCGACGCCGGCGCGAGCGCCAGTGCCGATGACGCCGTGATCGTGCTCGAGCGCAGGATCGCGTGGCACAGGCGCAGGTCGACGCAGCGCTCCACCCGCACGCCCGCCTCGAGGAGCGGTGGGTACCACGTCGCCGTGTCTGACCACACCCACCGGGGCCGCTGCCGTTCACGGTCGCGCACGACGCGCGGCAGGTCCTCGTGCGTGACGTGATGCGCCGGGCCGACCGCTGCGGCCGCTCCGTCCCCACCCGCGGACCGGTCCGCCAGGCGCACGTCCGTGAGGTGGACGGTGCCGTCGGGTGCGGCGGAGACGACGACGTGCATGGGCACAGTCTGCCCCCGCGGCGGGAATATCCCCTGGTGAGGTGGAGGTTGTGCAGCACGGCCGACGATGTCCGCGTCCCACGTTCCCCGAGAGAGATGGATGACATGACCACCACGACGACGTCCCGTGGCGCAGAGACCGACGCCCCGATCCTCGACCTCATCGCCGAGCGCTGGAGCCCCCGCTCCTTCGACGCCCACCACGAGCTCTCCGAGGACGACCTCACGACCGTGCTCGAGGCGGCCCGCTGGGCGTCATCCGCCTCGAACAGCCAGCCGTGGACGTTCGTCGTCGGCCTGCGGGGGAGCGAGACCCACCGTCGGATCGCCTCGCACCTGCTCGGGTTCAATGCCGTGTGGGCGGGCAGCGCGAGCGCCCTCGTCGCGATCGCCACCCGGGTCGTCGACGCCGACGGCAAGCCGATGCGCTGGAGCCGGTACGACGCCGGCCAGGCTGGTGCGCACCTCACGCTCCAGGCTCAGGCCCTCGGGCTGCACACCCACACCATGGGCGGCTTCGGCTGGGAGGCCCTCGCGGAGGAGTTCGGTCTGAGCGCCGACCACGACGTGCAGACCGTCATCGCGGTCGGTCGCCTCGCCGACGCGGACCTGCTCCCCGACGCGCTGCGCGAGCGCGAGCAGCTGCCCCGTGAGCGCAAGCCCCTGTCCGAGCTCGTCATCCGCTGATGACGCACGGTCGTCGCCTCCGGCTCGGCGTCCTGCTGCGCCCGGGCGGCTCCGCCGAGGACGGTACGGCCGGGGCCGCGGTCGCGCTCGCGGTGCGCGCCGAGGAGCTCGGCTACGACCTCGTCGTCGTGCAGGACGACCCGGCCGGGAACCTCGACGACGCTGCACCCGCTCCGGACGACGCCTGGACGCTGCTGTCCTGGGTCGCGGCGCGCACGAGCCGGATCGGGCTCGTCGGGGGAGCGCTGCGGACGTCCGAGCGGATGCCGTCGGTGCTCGCCCGCGCGGCCGCGAGCCTCGACCTGCTGGCGGGTGGACGCGTGACGATCGGGCTCGACGCCACCGCGGCTGCGCGACCGGACGTCCCCGGCCGCGAGCCGTCCGGGGCGGAGCAGGTCGGCGCGCTCGCCGACGCCCTGGGCGTCGTGCGTGCGATGTGGGACACGTCCGAGGACGAGGTGGAGCACGACGGGGTCGCCCACCGCGTCGACGGCGCGGCGCCCGGGCCGGTCCCGGCGCACGAGGTCGCCGTCTGGGTGCATGGTGGCGACCGCGCGGCCGTGGAGCTGGCCGGCCGCCTGGCCGACGGGTGGGTCGGGGTGCTGGACACCGTGGGCGATCCTGGCCCGGGAGCGCTCGTCGGTGACCTCGGGGCCCTCGACGCGGCGGCGGCGGCCGCCGGGCGGGAGCCCCTCGAGCTGCGACGGGTGGTCGTGGTCCGGGAGCCGTCGATCGCCGAGCTGGTGACGCTCGTCGTCGAGCACGGCGTCGACACGGTCCTCGTCGAGATCGACGCGGTCGCCGGTGGCGCCGACGCGGTCGAGCGGTTCGCGCGCGACGTCGGGCCCGCGCTCCGGCAAGCCGCCGACCTGGCGTTCCCGCCGGGCACCGGCCCGACCCGGCCCGTGCGTCGCGCCGAGGTGCGCGCGCGGCGGCGCGACGGAATCGACTACGACGTCCCGGCCGCGCTCGCCGACGCGGCGGTGGAACCCGGCGACCCCGGGTACTCGCGCGTGCGCTCGACGTACATGCGTGGCGGGCGCCCCGGCCTCGTGCTGCGCCCCCGCACGGTCGACGAGGTCGTCGAGGCGGTCGCGTTCGCACGCCGCCACACGCACGTGCCGCTCGGCGTGCGCAGCGGCGGGCACGGCATCAGCGGCCGGTCGACGAACGACGGCGGCATCGTCATCGACGTCGGCGCGCTCAGCAGCATCGAGGTGCTCGACGAGGCCACGCGGCTCGTCCGCGTCGGTCCCGGCGCGCGGTGGAAGGACGTCGCCGCAGCGCTGGACCCCTACGGCTGGGCGGTGAGCTCGGGCGACTACGGCGGGGTCGGCGTGGGTGGCCTCGCCACGGCGGGCGGCATCGGGTTCCTGTCCCGGGAGCACGGACTGACGATCGACCACCTGCGCGCCGTCGAGGTCGTCCTCGCCGACGGCTCGCTCGTCCGCGCCAGCGCGACCGAGAACCCTGACCTCTTCTGGGCGGTCCGCGGGGCGGGCGCGAACTTCGGCATCGTCGTCGCGTTCGAGCTCGAGGCCGCGACCGTCGGGGATGTCGGGTGGGCCCAGCTGGCCTTCCAGGTGGCAGACCCCGCGACCTACCTCGTGGAGTTCGGCCGCGTCGCGTCGTCCGCACCGCGGGACACCACCGCGTTCCTCATCATGGGCCGCGCGCAGCCCGGACGCCCCGGCATCGCGCAGGTCATGGCGATGGTCGACTCGGACGACCCGGAGGTCGTCGTCGCACGCCTGCAGCCCTTCGCGGAGATCGCGCCGATGGTCCAGCAACGGGTGGTCATCACGTCGTACGCGTCCGTCATGAGCATGGTCTCCGACGCCCCGCACGCCGGGCGCGGTGAGCCCGTCGCCCGCTCGGGTTTCCTGCGGGAGATCACCCCCGAGGTCGGTGCGGCGAGCGCCCGGCTGCTCGCTGGTGGTGCTGCCCACTGGTACCAGATCCGCACCCTCGGCGGTGCGACGAGCGACGTGCCGCCCGACGCGATGGCCTACGGGCACCGCGACGCGCAGTTCAGCCTCACGGTCATGGGGGCCGACGCCGGGCGGCTCGACCGCGCGCTCGCGCCCCTGCGTGAGCTCTTCGACGGTCTCTACCTCAGCTTCGAGACGGACACGAGCCCGGAGCGGGTGACCGATGCCTTCCCGGGGCCGACGCTCGAGCGGCTGCGTCGGCTCAAGGCGACCTACGACCCGCACGGCCTGTTCCGGGACAACTTCCCTCTCGCACCAGCGGGAGCCGACACGATGGAGACCAGCGCATGAGCGACTACGGGCACGACCTCCTGTTCGGCACCTTCGTCACACCCACCGCGGAGCCGGTGCAGCACGCCGTCGAGCAGGCCGTCGTCGCGGACCGGGCGGGGCTCGACCTCGTGACCTTCCAGGACCACCCGTACGTCGCGACGTTCCACGACACGTGGACGCTGCTCGCCTTCGCGGCGGCACGGACCGAGCACGTGCGGCTGAGCGCCAACGTCCTCAACGTGCCGCTGCGCCAGCCCGCGGTCCTGGCGCGCAGCGCCGCGACACTCGACCGCCTCAGCGGAGGTCGGCTCGAGCTGGGGCTCGGAGCGGGTGCCTTCTGGGACGGGATCGCCGCGATGGGCGGCCGCCGCCTCACGCCGGGGCAGTCCATCTCGGCCCTCGAGGAGGCCGTCGCGATCATCCGTGGCGTCTGGGACGCGGGCCGGCGGGGCGGGCTGACGCTCGACGGCGAGTTCTACCAGGTGAAGGGCGCCAAGCGTGGCCCGGCCCCCGCGCACGACATCGGCATCTGGCTCGGCGCGTACAAGCCGCGGATGCTCGGCCTGACCGGCCGCGTCGCCGACGGGTGGCTCCCGTCGATGCAGTACCTGGCCGGTGGTCTCGCGGACCTCGTGGACATGAACGCCCGGATCGACGACGGTGCACAGGCAGCGGGCCGCGACCCGCGGGCCGTGCGGCGGATGCTCAACGTCGGGGGGTCGTTCGCGTCCTCCGGGAGCGGGTTCCTCCAGGGTCCGCCCCGACAGTGGGCGGAGCAGCTCGCGGACGTCACGCTCACCTACGGGACGAGCGGGTTCATCCTCGCGTCCGACGACGCGGCGACGACGCAGCGGTACGCCGCCGAGGTCGCGCCCGCCGTCCGGGACCTCGTCGCCTCGGCGCGCGCCTGAGCCTGCTCGTCGCCCGCAGGGCGCAGCGGGACGCCGCCGACGGCGGCGCTACAGTTCCGGCATGACCCTCGAGACGCCTCCCGGTCCCGCTCCGTCATCCACCCGGAGGGCGGGTGCGGTCGCGTTCGTCGTCGTCCTCGCTGCCCTGGCGTGGGTCGCGTGGTTCGCGTGGGACACCACGTACGTGATCGACGCGGACGGGAACCAGAGCGGACCGTACGAGGTGTGGCAGGTGGTCGGCGCCGTGATCACGCTGCTCGTCCTCACGGTCGCGGCCACCACCCGCCTGCACACCCTGAGCACCGCGCTGGCGGTGACCGCCGGGTTCACGGCGGCCTTCGCCGTGTCCGGGGCGACGAGCGACGAGTCAGGACTGTGGCTCGTCGGGACGATCCTCGTCGGCGTCGGCCTCCTCATCGGCAGCGCGGTCGTCGCAGGGATCGCGTTGCGTCTGCGCGGCGTCCGCGCCTGACCGACGCACGGGGGCCGCGGACATTTCCGGAACGTTCGACCGCCCGCCGCGCCGCTCCTCGTACTGCGGCGCCGGGGACGACGGACAGCACCGCGTGCTCGGGGATCATCGGTCCAGCACCGTGATCACGCGCCGAGCACCGAGGCGTCCTGGCGTGCGGTCTTCTCCACGTACATGCCCGCGTCGGCGGCTCGCAGCAGATCCTCCGCGGAGCTGTGCCCGCTGTCCGACGCGACACCGATGCTGCCCCCCAGCACCACCTCCGCGGGGCCCACGCGGACGGGCCGCAGGAGCTCGGAACGGATGCGCAGGACGACCTCCTCGGCGGCCGGGCCGGCGACGTCGGAGCAGAGGATCGCGAACTCGTCCCCGCCGAGCCGGGCGACCGTGTCGCACGGCCGGACCGTGGCGGTGAGCCGCTTCGCGACCTCCACGAGGGCGTCATCGCCCACCTGGTGCCCGTAGGTGTCGTTGACCGACTTGAACCCGTCGAGGTCGATGAACAGGACCGCGGACTCGCGCCCCGTGCTGCGCGCTGTCTGGAGCGCCTCCTCGAGGCGCTCGAGGAAGAGGGTCCGGTTGGTGAGGCCGGTGAGCGGGTCGTGGTACGCCATGTGCTCGATCTCGGACTGCAGGAGCCAGCGCTCCGTGACGTCGTGCATGATTCCGAGGAGCCGGTGCGGGCTGCCGTCCGCCGTCGTCGTCCACTCGGCGAGGACGTGCACCCGGCGCATCTCGCCGTCGGGGCGGACGAGGCGGACCTCCTGGTCGAACGTCCCCCGGGTGTCGTAGGCGTGCATGAGGGCCGCGGTGAGCCGGGGCTGGTCGTCCGGGTGGATGAGGTCGATCGACCCACGCACCGTGGGTGCGTACGTCGCAGGGTCCTGTCCCGCCAGGACGAACGTCTGCGACGACCACGTGTGCAGACCCGTCACCGCGTCCCAGTCCCAGCTGCCCATCCCGGCGACCCGCTGGGCCTGCTCGAGGTCGTCCCGAGCCAGAGCGGCCTCGCGTCGCGCGTCGCGCTCGCGCTCGCGCTCGAGAGACTCCTCGCTCGCCCGCCACAGGACGAGGCACGCGATGCTCTCGGCGAGGATGAACCCGCCGTGGATGAGTGCCGACGTCCACGGCGACGTCCCGTGACCGTGGTGGCCGTACACCTGCGCCGGGAAAAGCGTGCCGAGGACCGCGTGGTGCAGCACGACGAACGTGACAGCGATGAGGTAGGGCCACCACGCCTGGTAGAGCGCGACGATCGCCACCATGACGAAGAAGTGGAAGTGCGCCTCGATCGTCCCGTCGAAGAAGTGGACGAGGGAGGCCGAGCTCGCCATGAGACCGAGCGTCGCGACGGACGAGCGGGTGTCCCGGCTCCACGCCGGGACCGAGGCGCCCAGGGCGAGCACGGCGAGGATCAGGCCGGCGACGACGACATCCCGGACGGAGTAGCCGCGCACCAGGCCGATGAGGGGGATGACGACGGCATGGACCGCGAGGAGGATGCGGATCGCGCGGTGCCGCGTGGACCAGCGCTCCTCGCTCAGGTCCTCACCGCTCGGGAGCGCAGCACGCAGGTGCGTCCGGGGTGACGGTCGTCGCGGCGGCGCGGGCGCGCGCGGCGCGACAGCTGTGGGCATGCGGTGGGGACCCCTCGGTGTGAGGCTCCGATCGTAGCCGCGGGTCGGGTCACCAGCCCGCGGAACCTCCGAGCCCCCGGAACGCTCACCCCGCGGCCGTCGGGCGCGCCGTGGATACTGGAGCAGTGAACCCGCTGAGCGCGCTGCGCACTCGCATGAGCGACGCCCTCTTCGGCATGGTCGCCGGCCCGGAGGGCCCTGTGGCCCGGGAACGCATCCACACGACCCCGGGGCCCCGGTGGTTCCCGCCGGGGAGCCCCGTGCACCGCGTGCACGGCGACGCCTCGATGTACGTCGGCGGGATCCGGGCGCTCCTCCTGCAGTCCCTGCACCCGCTGGCCATGGCCGCGGTCGACGACTTCTCCGACTTCCGCACCGACGTCTGGGGCCGGCTCGCCCGCACGAGCACCTTCCTCGCCGACACGACCTTCGGGACCGTCGAGCACGCGGAGCGCGCGGTCGCGATCGTCCGCGCCGTGCACACGCGGATCGCCGGGACCGCGCCCGACGGGCGGCCCTACCGTGCGGACGACCCGCACCTGCTCACCTGGGTGCACGTGGCCGAGGTGGACAGCTTCCTCACCGCGCACCAGCGCTTCGGGGCGCGGCCGTTGACCGATACCGAGAGCGACACGTACGTCGAGCAGACGTCCCTCGTGGCGAGGCGCCTCGGCGCCACCGACGTGCCGACGACGGTGGCGGGGCTGCGTGCGAGCATCGAGGGGTTCCGCCCCGAGCTCGCGAGCACCCCGGCGGCACGCGACGTCGCGCGCTTCCTCCTCGCGGACGCTCCCCTGCCCCGCCCGGCGAAGGTGCCGTACGCCGTGCTCACGCGTGCCGCGGTCGCGACCCTCCCGCGCTGGTCACGCGAGCCGCTCCGGCTGCCGGACTCACCGCGGTCCGACCGCACGATCGGCCGGGCGGCGGGACGTCTCGCGACGACGGGGCTGCGGTGGCTCAACGACGCGCAGCCCGACCTGCGGGCCGTGCCTCCGGCGCACCTGTAGGACGGCCGACCCGTCAGGTGGCAGGTCGCTCGTCCTCGACGTGCTGCGGCGCCGGCTGGTCCGGGTCGGGGCGCACGAGGTCGACGCGCTCCGGTGCGGCGTGCTTCGCGGTCCCGTCCGGTCCGCGGCTCTCCGCTGCGAGCCGGTCGGCGGCGTCCTTCGCCTGCTTGCTGCCCTTCGCGATGGCGCTGGCGTGCTTGCCGCCGGTCTTGGCGTTCACGAGCGCGCCACCCTTGTCGATGGCGGAGTCGATCGCGCTGTTGTGCTGGTGGGCGAGGTCGCCCGCCTGCTCCTTGGCCTTGCCGAGCGCCGCCTTCGCGTTGTCCATCAGACCCATGTCCGCGTCCTCCTCCCGCGACAGCCCGAGAGCTGTCGTCCTTGCCGCCCAAAGTACCCGTCGACACGGTGGTCCGCGCGGTACGGTGATCGCCGCCGCGCCTGGCCGACGCCGCGCGGCCGCACCGACCTGAAGGAACGACGTGTCTCCCGAGCTCTCCACGGCCCACCCCGCCGCACCGCCGGTCTCTCGCCGGCGGGCCGTCCTGGCGCTCGCGCTCCTGGCGGCCTCGACGTTCGTGTTCGTCACGGTCGAGAACATGCCTATCGGGCTGCTCACCCTCATGGCCCCGTCGCTCGGGACGACCGAGCCGATGATCGGGCTGCTCGTCACCGGGTACGCGGCCGTCGTCGCCCTCGCGTCCATCCCGCTGACACGCGCGACGATGCACGTGCCGCGCCGGTTGCTGCTGTGCTCCGCGCTCGCCCTGTTCGTCGTCGGCACGGTGGGTACCGCACTCGCGCCCACGTACCTCCTGCTGCTCGCCGCGCGCGTGCTCACGGCGCTCGCGCACTCGCTGTTCTGGGCGATCGTCGCGACCACGGCGGCATCCTTGTTCGAGCACGCGCTGCAGAGCCGCGTGGTGTCCCTGCTCTTCGCGGGCAGCTCGCTCGGCACCGTGCTGGGCATCCCGGCGATGACCGCGCTCGCGCTCCAGCACGGGTGGCGTCCCAGCTTCTTCGTCATGTCGGTGGTCGCCCTCGGGATCTTCGTCGGTCTCGCGGTGCTCGTCCCGGGCGGGCCCCGGAGCGCGGAGACGACGTCCGTCGGATCCCGCCCGGACCGTCGGACCTACTTCTCCGTGCTCTCCGCGACGGGCCTCGGTGTCACGGCGTACTTCGTCACCCAGACCTACGTCACCGTCTTCCTCACCGAGGCCAGCTCGCTGCCTGAGGCGCGCCTGGGCCTCGCGCTGCTCGCCGCCGGCGCGACGGGCGTCGCGGGGGTCGCGCTCGGCGGGTGGCTCACCCCCCGGTGGCCCGACGTGGCGATCGCGCTGCCGCTCGCGGTCGTCGGGGTGGCGATGGTCGGGGCGTACGTGCTGTCCACGAGCACCGTCGCGGTCGTCGCGTCCTTCGCCGTCGTGTCCCTGGCGTTCAGCGCCCTCGTCACGGCGATCCAGGTGCGACTGCTCGTCGTGGCGACGGGGAGCACCGACGTGGCGTCCGCCGCGAACGGGATGATGTTCAACCTCGGCATCGGCCTCGGCGCGCTGCTCGGCGGCCAGGTGGTGAGGCACGGCGACGTGCGGACGACGGCGCTCGTCTCGGCGGTGGGCATGGGCGTCGCGCTCGTGGTGTTCCTGCTCGGCCGGCACGGGGGCCGCGCCACCGCCCGCACGGGGACGGTGGTCGCGGCCCGTCCCGCGGACGCTCCGGCCGGCGCTGACGCCGGACGCTGACGTCGGGTCACGGACCTCGAGGGGTCACAGGACGTCGTCGTCCACCCAGTCGAACGTCCGCGTGACGGCCTTCTTCCACAGGCGGTACTGGCGTTCGCGCTCGTCGGAGCCCATGCCCGGGCTCCAGCGCTGCCCCTCGTTCCAGTTGTCGCGGACGTCCTGCTCCCCGTCCCAGAACCCGACGGCGATGCCGGCCGCGTAGGCGGCCCCGAGCGCGGTGGTCTCGGCGACCTGCGGGCGCACGACGTCGACGTCGAGCATGTCGGCCTGGAACTGCATGAGCAGCTCGTTGGCCACCATGCCGCCGTCGACCCGCAGCTCGGTGAGGTCCACGCCGGAGTCGGCGTTCATCGCGTCGAGGACCTCGCGGGTCTGGAACGCGGTCGCCTCGAGCGCGGCACGGGCGATGTGGTTCTGGTTGACGTACCGGGTGAGCCCGACGAGCGCTCCGCGCGCGTCCGGGCGCCAGTGCGGGGCGTACAGGCCGGAGAACGCAGGGACGAAGTACGCGCCACCGTTGTCGTCGACCTTGCTCGCCAGGTACTCGACGTCCTGGGCGTCCGGGAACAGCCCGAGGTTGTCCCGCAGCCACTGCACGAGCGAGCCCGTCACCGCGATGGATCCCTCGAGTGCGTACACCTGCGGCTGGTCGCCGATCTTGTAGCAGACGGTCGTGAGCAGCCCGTTCTTGCTCGCCACCGGCTCCGTGCCCGTGTTGAGGAGCATGAAGTTGCCCGTGCCGTAGGTGTTCTTGGCGGTCCCCACCTCGAAGCACGCCTGCCCGAAGGTGGCGGCCTGCTGGTCCCCGAGGATCCCGGCGATCGGCACCCCGGGGAGCATCCCGCGGTTGCGGCCCTTGCCGTAGACCTCGGAGGACGACCGGATCTCGGGGAGCATCGACATCGGGATGCCCATGTCCTTCGCGATGTCCTCGTTCCACGTGAGGGAGTCGATGTTCATGAGCATCGTGCGTGACGCGTTCGTCACGTCCGTGACGTGCACGCCGCCCTCCGGACCGCCCGTCATGTTCCACAGGACCCACGAGTCCGTGGTCCCCATGAGGAGGTCGCCGCGCTCGGCGGCCTCGCGTGCGCCCTCGACGTTCTCGAGGATCCACATGACCTTCGGCCCGGCGAAGTAGGTCGCGAGCGGCAGGCCGACCGTCGCCTTGTACTTGTCCGGTCCTTCGTCGCCGCCGAGCTTGTCGACGATCTTCTGGGTCCGGGTGTCCTGCCAGACGATCGCGTTGTAGACGGGCTTGCCGGTGGTGCGGTCCCACACCACCGCGGTCTCGCGCTGGTTGGTGATGCCGACGGCGGCGATGTCGGTGTGCGTGACGTCCCCGCGGGTCAGGGCGAGCCCGACCGCCTCCCGGACGTTGCTCCAGATCTGCTCGGCGTCGTGCTCCACCCACCCGGCGCGCGGGAAGATCTGGTCGTGCTCGAGCTGCCCGACGGAGTGGACGGTGCCCTCGTGCGTGAAGACGATCGCGCGGGAGCTCGTGGTGCCCTGGTCGATGGCCAGGACGTACTTGTCAGTCATGGTGCTTCCTTCACGTCGTCGTGAGCAGGGCAGGGTCGTGCGAGGTCAGAAGAACGCGGTAGCGGCCACACCGCCGAGCGCACCGCCGACGACCGGGCCGACGATGGGCACCCACGCGTACGACCAGTCGCTCGAGGACTTGCCGGGGATCGGCAGGAGGGCGTGCACGATGCGCGGGCCGAGGTCACGCGTGGGGTTGATGGAGTACCCCGTCGGACCGCCCAGCCCGGCGCCGATGATGATCACGAGGAGCGCCACGGGCAGGGGCCCGAGCTCGTGCGGCGAGGCTGCGACGGCGAGGATGACGAACACGAGGACGAACGTCGCGATGACCTCGGTGAGGAAGTTCCACCCGTACGCGCGGATGGCCGGGGTCGTCGCGAACAGCCCGACGGTCTGGGTGCCGGGCTTGACGGCGTCGAAGTGCTTCTTGTACGCGAGGTACGCGAGGACGGCGCCGAGGATCGCTCCGAGGAGCTCTCCGGCGAAGTACACGAGCGTGTTCCCCAGGGTGATGGGGAGCGCGGCGGTGCCGCCGAAGTTCTCCTGGTCCCCGGTGATCATCCCGATCGTCACCGCGGGGTTGAGGTGCGCCCCTGACTTCTGGGCAACCCACACCCCGGAGAACACCGCGAGACCCCAGCCGACGGTGATCATGTGGATCCCGCCGCCGGTGCCCTTCGTCGTGGTGAGCACGACGTTGGCGACCACCCCGGTGCCGAGCAGGATGAGCACGAGCGTGCCCATCACCTCGGCGAAGAAGACTGCTGCCACTGAACCGTCCACGTACGTCCTTTCCTCAGGTCCCGGCGGGACCGGCCGCGGCGCGGCTGTCCGTGGGCGAGCCGGGCTTGTTGCCGCCACCTGTCCCGTGCGTACCGGGCTCGTCGGCCGCGGCGTCCTCGGGGTCGAGGGAGGCGAGCGGGACGAGCGGCGCGATGTCCTCCACCGAGAGCCGGGCCACCTCGGCCGCGACGTCGTCGGGCTCGAGCTCCGCGCGTGCCTCGGCGTCGGCCCGCGCGGTGTACGCGGCGACCTCGGCGAGCCGTGCGTCCTCGTCCCAGCCGAGGCCGTCGGCGGCGATCCGGGAGATCTCGTCGAGCGCGGCCACACCCCGGTCCGGCACCTCGTACTGCAGCCGGGTGCGGTGCACGACGATGTCCTCGAGGTGCACGGCGCCCTCGTGGCTCACCGCGTAGGCGATCTCGGCGCGCAGGTAGGCGGGTGCGTGCTCGAGCGGTGCCGCGAGGCCCGGGTCCTGCTCGCACAGCGCGACGATGTCGGCGAGGAGGGAGCCGTACCGGTGCAGCAGGTGGTCGACGAGCACGGGAGTCCAGCCGTACGTCGCGGCGTGCCGTCGGGCCCAGTTCTGCTGCACGCCGAGGCCGACCGCCCCGACGAGCGGGACCTCGGCGGTGATCGAGGGCCGGGCGCGGGCACCCTTGCCGAGGGCGAAGTCGACCGCGTCGCGGGCCATCACCCGGTAGGTGGTGAGCTTTCCGCCCGCGATGACGGTCAGGCCGGGTGTGGGGGAGGCGACCGTGTGCTCGCGGGAGACCTTCGCCGACGAGGTCCCCGCCTTCGTGCCCGGCTGCAGCAGGGGGCGCAGCCCTGCCCAGGTGCCGATGACGTCGTCGCGGGTGAGGGGGTCGGCGAGGACGGTGTTGGCGCGCTCGAGGACGTACTCGATGTCGGCGGCCGTCGCCACGGGATGCTGCAGCTGCTGCTCCCAGGGCGTGTCCGTCGTGCCGATGACCCAGTAGCGGGACCACGGGATGACGAAGAGGACGGACTTCTCGGTCTGCAGGATCAGCCCGACCTTCCCCCGGATGCGCTCGCGGGGCACGACGACGTGCACGCCCTTCGAGGCGAGCACCTGCAGGCCGCCGTCGGCTCCGGCGAGGGCCTCGGTCTCCTCGGTCCACACGCCGGTCGCGTTGATGACGTTGCGCGCTCGGACGGGGAACTGCTCGCCCGTCTCGAGGTCGGCGAGCACGGCGCCGTCGACGCGACCGCTCGCATCCTTCGTGATCTCCACGACCTGGGTGCGGCTCGCGGCGCTCGCGCCGTGGGAGGCGGCGGTGCGCACGAGGGTCACGACGAGCCGGGCATCGTCGACGGAGGCGTCCCAGTAACGGATGGCGCCGATCGCGGCGTCGTGCCGGAGGTCGGGGAAGAGGGCGGCCATGCCCTTGCGGGTGACGTGCCGGTGCAGGGGCAGGGCCCGCTTGCCGGGGGAGAGGCTCGCGAGGGTGTCGTAGAGCGTCACGCCCGCGCCGACGTAGCCGCGTTCCCAGAGCCGGTGCTCGAGCGGGTAGAGGAAGGAGACGGGCCGCACGAGGTGCGGAGCGAGGCGCGTGATGAGCAGGTCCCGCTCGGTGAGTGCCTCGTGCACGAGCGCGAAGTCGAGCATCTGGAGGTAGCGCAGCCCACCGTGGACGAGCTTGCTCGAGCGGCTCGACGTGCCCGAGGCCCAGTCCTGCGCCTCGACGACGGCCGTGCTCAGACCGCGGGTGACGGCGTCGAGGGCGATGCCCGCTCCGGTGACACCCCCGCCGATGACGAGGACGTCGAGCGGCTCGCCGGTCGCGGTCTCCCGCAGCGTCTCGAGGGAGCGGGCGCGGGTGGCGGTGGTGAGCCTCGACGAGGTTCCTGACGTGGACATGATCACCTCTCGCTCGCTCCGGCACGACGTGCCTCCACAGTGCCACATGTTGAGACAGATCTCGCGGGGACTTCCGGCCCAGGGCCGTGAGCAGCGAGGAGACGGTCTACGGAGTGGGTACGTATGCAACCGACCGAGTATGTGCGCTATCTTGCGACGATGAGCGCAGCCCCCCGGCCCTTCTCCGTCCGTCCCGCGCTGCCCCGCGACGTCCGCGCGATACGGAGGCTCGTCGAGCCCTACGCGCAGGAGCGCATCCTCATCGCCAAGGAGGCGGTCGCCTACTACGAGGCCGTGCAGGAGTTCCTCGTCGCGGAGGGGACGGGCGACGGCGCGGCAGAGACGATCGGGTGCGGAGCGCTGCACGTCATGTGGGAGGACCTCGCCGAGATCCGCACCGTCGCTGTCGCTCCCGGGTGGCTCGGCGAGGGGGTCGGGCACGCGCTCGTCGAAGGGCTCCTCGAGCGCGCGCGGCACATCGGTCTCGAGCGCGTGTTCTGCCTCACCTTCGAGGTCGACTTCTTCGCCCGGCACGGGTTCCGGGAGATCCGGGGGACACCCGTCGAGCCCACGGTCTACGCCGAGCTGCTCCGCTCGCACGACGACGGCGTCGCGGAGTTCCTCGACCTCGCTCGGGTCAAGCCGAACACCCTGGGCAACACGAGGATGCTCATCGATCTCTGACCGGGCTCCCAGCGCCCGGCGACCGCGCACCCGGGCACGACGCACGGCCGCCGCGCACGGGCACGGCGCACGGGCACGGCGCACGGGCACGGCGCCGTCACTCCGGGAGGTGGTACGTGTCGCCGGTCTGCTCGACGAGCCCGTCCTCGACGAGCCCGGCGACGCACCGGCGCAGCTGGGCGGCATCGGACCACGCTGCCTCCACCCGCGCCCGCGAGACCGGTCCGTCAGCAGCGCGCAGCACGCTCAGCACCCGGCCCCGGGCCTGGCGGTCGGTGCCCACCCAGGCCTGCGTGCGGCGTCGGGCAGCGTGCTCGTCCGGGGGGTAGCCCGCAGCCCGCCACGCGCACCGCGCAGCGACGGGGCAGACGCCGCAGCGCGGAGCGCGGGCCGTGCAGACGACGGCGCCGAGCTCCATCGACGCCGCTGCCCACAGTGCCGCCGCCGCGTCGTCGGCGGGGACGAGCGAGGCCGCGAGGCCGGACTCGCGGGCCGTGAGCGACGGCGGCGGCGCTGCGACGCCGTGCACCGTCCGGGCGATGACGCGCCGGACGTTGGTGTCGAGCACGACGGCCCTGCGGCCGAACGCGAACGCGAGCACCGCTCCCGCCGTGTACGGACCGACGCCCGGAAGGCCCAGCAGGCTCTCCAGGTCGTCGGGGACCACCCCGCCATGCTGCTCGACGACGGCGCGGGCGCACTCCTGCAGGCGCAGGGCCCGGCGCGGGTAACCGAGCGAGCCCCACGCGCGCAGGACAACGGAGGTGCGGGCCGAGGCGAACGCTGCAGGGGTGGGCCACCGGGCCATCCACTCGAGCCACACCGGTGCCACCCGCGCGACAGGAGTCTGCTGGGACATCACCTCGCTCACGAGGACCCCCCAGGGCGTGCGGTCGGTGGCGCGCCACGGCAGGTCGCGCGCCTCGCTCGCGAACCAGTCGGCAAGCTCCGCCTGGAGCCCCGGCACGTCGAGCGGCTCACCGGGGTCAGGCACCGGAGACCGGACGGAGATGGAAGAAGACGGCACCGGTCAAGTATCGGGCGTCCCGAGGTCCCGGTCCGCGGACCGGGGGAGATGCTTGAATGGCCCCCATGATCGAGGACGAGTCCGCCCCGACCTCCCGGAGCAGCCCCGTCGGCCCACGTGGCAGCGACGCCCCCCGCGCCGCCGGGGCCTCGCGCACAGCAGTGTTCGCCGTCGTGTATCTCCTGGCGCTCGTCATCGGGCGGCAGACGGCGGTCGACGGCCTCAACCTCAGCCTCGTCTATCCCGCTGCGGGCGTGGCGGTCGTCTGGTTCGCCGCGGCGCGCCCCCGGGCCTGGGCGGTCGTGGACCACGTGCTCCTTCTGACCCTCACCGTGCTCGTCACGATGCTCAGCGGTGCGGACGCCGGGCTGGCATCCTCCCTCGCCCTGTCCATCGTCGTGCAGGTCGGCGTCTTCCGCGTCTGCGCGCGTGCCGCCGCGCCGGGGACAGGCATCCGCCTGGTCCGCCGTCACGAGGCGTTCTGGCTGATGTCGGCGGCGGTCGTGAGCAGCGTCGCGGCGGCCGCGGTGGGGCTGGGTGCCGTCGCGGTCCTCGGGGGCCAGGTCACGTGGCTCACCGTGGGGATGTTCGTCATGCGGAACACCGTGAGCGTCCTGCTCATCGCCAGCGTCGGGTTCCAGCTCTCCCGGTCCCTCGGGGGACCGGGAGGTGGCGGCGAGGAACAGGCACGGGTGAAGGTGTGGCCCACGGGCTGGTCGGCGCTCGAGCTCGCGCTCGCCGTCGTCGCGTCGGCGCTCGCGTACACCCTGGCGTTCACGACGCTCGCGGACGTCCCCGTGGCGTTCGGGCTCATTCCGGTGACCGTGTGGGTGGCTCTGCGGTTCACCACGACGATCGCGACCCTGCACACCCTCGTCGTCGGGGTCGCTGCGTGCATCTTCACGCTGGAGGGCTGGGGGCCGTTCGCTCAGGTGGAGGACGGCATCGCCAGGGCGCTGCTCGTCCAGGCGTTCGTCGGCGTGACGACCGTCGTGGGACTGACGATCTCGCTCAACCGGGACGAGCGGGACCGTCTCCTCTCCCAGGTTCGCCGCCAGGCGGATGACGCGGCGGTCGACGCCGTCCGGCTCGAGCGCCTCGCCCGGGCGTCGTCCGCCGTCGCGACCGCGGACGACGCCCGGCAGGCGGTGTGCGCTGCCGTGCTCGACATCACCGACGCCGACGGCGCGTACCTCATGGAGCTGGACGGCCTCGGCAACGTCGTCTCGACCGCTGTGGTCGGGGTGGAGATGCCCGCGCTGCGGATCCCGTTGTCGGAACCGTCCCGCACCGCCGAGGTGCTGCGCACCGGCCGGTGGGTCCTCGTGCCGGACCTCAGCGAGGACGAGAAGGTGTCGGCACAGGTCCGTGCGGCGCTCGGCACCAACGCGGCGGCGTGCTTCCCGGTGCTGTCGCGCGGTGGCGCCCCGGCCGTCGGCGTCCTGTGCATGACGTGGCACCACCGGGTCGACGCCATCGCGCCCCACGTGCTCCACATGATCGAGACGCTCGCGGGGGAGGCTGCGCACGCGATCGAGCGCGGCGCGCTGCTCGCCCGGCTCGAGGACGCGGCCGGACGCGACGCACTCACCGGGCTCGTGAACCGCCGTGGGTGGGACGCCGCGGTCGAGAAGGCGATGGCCGACGCGCGCCGCACCCGGACGCCGCTCGCGTTCGCGCTCATCGATCTCGACCACTTCAAGACGTACAACGACACCTACGGGCACGCGGCCGGGGACGGCCTGCTCCGGGAGTTCTCCGGGCGCGCCGCCACGCTCGTGCGTGAGGTGGATGTCGTCGCGCGCTGGGGTGGCGAGGAGTTCGCCGTGGTCCTGCCGGACTGCACGCTCACCGAGGCGGTGGACGTGCTCGAGCGCCTGCGGGACGCGGTGCCCGGGGGGCAGACGTGCACCGTCGGGATCGCCGCCTGGGAGCCCGGGGTGACGGCAGGCGAGGTGATGCAGCGCGCGGACGCCGCGCTCTACGCGGGCAAGGAGCGGGGCAGGGACCGGGTCGTCGTGCACGACGCGACCGTCGCGGGCATGGCCTCTGCGACCACGGGGCGTTCGGCAGGTGGCACGCTCCCGGGGAGGTGACGGCTCCTCGCCCTCGCCGTGGAGCACAATGAGCGGATGGACAACGACGCGGCTGGCAGGGGCGGGGCGGGGCGGCCCGGTGCACGACCGACCGGTTCCCGCCCGCCGGGGTCACGGGGTCCTGCCCCGCGCCCCCGGGCGGGTCAACCGCCCGCCTCGGCTGCTGCGGCCCCCCGGGTGCGGCGACCCATGGGTGGGCCGCCGCGCCCGGGAGGGCCGTCCGGGCCCGGCCCCGGCACCTTCCTGCGGCGCCGCGTGCTCGTCGCGGTGCTGGCACTCGCTGTCCTCGGTGCGCTCGTCGCCGGGACGGTCACCCTCGTGGGCTGGGCGACGCGGTCGCAGGCGAGCGACGAGCCGGCGGCGCCCGAGGCCAGCCCCACCGCCGCGGCGCCCGTGACGGACTGTGCCGCCGCTGAGCTCCAGCTCGCCCTGACGCTGCCGGGCGCGACGGTTGCCGTCGGTGACTCCGTGGGGTTCGAGGTGAGCCTTTCGCACAGCGGCCCGGTGGCCTGCACCGTCGACGCTGGCCGCACGGCGCGCGAGCTCGTCATCACCTCCGGCACGGACCGGATCTGGTCCAGCGCAGACTGTGACACGGCGGGCCCGCGGATGCTGCTCCTCGCGCCGGGCGACCGGGACACCGAGACGGTCGAGTGGGCGACCCAGCGGTCGGCGCCCGAGTGCGCAGGTGACCTACCCGGCATCGGCGCGGGCACCTACCAGGCCGTCGTGACCACCCAGGGTGTCTCGTCCTCCGCGGTGACGTTCACCGTCGAGAGCTGAGCGGCTCGCACGAGGGCGCTCAGTCGTCACGCCCAGTCGTCACGCTCAGCCGTCACGCCCAGCGCTCACGCTCGGACGTAGCGCTCACGCTCGGACGTCACGCTCGAGCTCAGACGTCACGCTCGAGCTCAGACGTAGCGTTCGAGCTCAGACGTAACGCTCGAGGATGCTCGACTCCGCGAGGCGGGAGAGACCTTCGCGGACGGCCCGTGCGCGCTGCTCGCCCACGCCGTCGACCATCATGAGCTCCTCGACGGTGGCCGCGAGGAGCTTCTGGAGCCCTCCGAAGTGGCTGACGAGCCGGGTGACGACCGGGGCCGGCAGGCGCGGCACCTTCGACAGGAGGCGGTAACCGTGCGGGGCGACCGCGGCGTCGAGCGCCTCCCCGCCGCCGGGCAGGCCGAGCGTCCGGCCGATGAGGCTGAGGTCGAGGAGCTCGGTGGAGTCGAGCTCCGAGAGGCTCGCGAGCACGTCCTCGACCGAGTGGTCCTTGCGGCCGACCTCGACGTAGTCGCGGATGACGAACTCGCGGTCCGAGCCCAGCCCGCCGATGAGCTCGTCGAGCTGCAGGGCGAGCAGGCGCCCGTCCGTCCCCAGCTCGACGACGTAGCCGGCGATCTCCTCCGAGATCCGGCCGACCATCTCGAGACGCTGCACCACCGCGCAGACGTCGCGCACGGTGACGAGGTCCTCGATCTCCAGCGCGGACAGGGTGCCGCTCACCTCGTCGAGGCGGGCCTTGTAGCGCTCGAGGGTCGCGAGCGCCTGGTTGGCGCGGGACAGGATGGTGTCGGAGTCCTCGAGCACGTAGCGCGAGCCGCTGACGTAGAGGGCGACGATCCGCATCGACTGGCTCACGGAGATCACGGGGAAGCCGGTCTGCTTCGCGACGCGCTCGGCGGTGCGGTGCCGGGTACCCGACTCGGTGGTCTCGATCGTCGGGTCGGGCAGCAGCTGGACGGCTGCTCGCAGGATCCGGCTTGCCTCGCGGTCGAGGACGATCGCACCGTCCATCTTGGCGAGCTCCCGGAGGCGGGTCGCGGCGAACTCGACGTCGAGGACGAAGCCACCGGAGCTGATGGTCTCGACGGTGTCGTCGAAGCCGAGCACGATGAGGGCGCCGGTGCGCCCACGCAGGATCCGTTCGAGCCCGTCGCGCAGCTCGGTGCCGGGTGCGACGGCTGCGAGGGTCTCGCGGAGGAGTTCGTCGATGTGCGCGGGGGAGTTGGCCACGGGACGAATCCTACGCGCCGACGGCCGCGGCGGGGCGGGCGACCGTCTGGGTGAGTCGGACGGCCTCGGCGAGGTTGGCGGACGGCAGGAGGGTCATGCCCGCAGGGGCGGGACCCGCTGTTCCTGCCGGGACGACCGCTCGGGTGAATCCGAGCCGTGCCGCCTCGCTCAGGCGCCGGGAGATGCCCGTCACGGCGCGGAGCTCCCCGGCGAGCCCGACCTCACCGATGGCGATGGTGCCCACCGGTACGGGCCTGTTCTCGAGTGCGCTCAGCGTGGCGAGGGCGATGGCGAGGTCGGCGGCGGGCTCGGACACCCGGGCCCCGCCGATCGTCGAGACGTGGACGTCCGCGTCGGACAGCTTGGCCCCGAGGTGGCGGTGCACCACGGCGAGGATCATCGCGAGCCGGCTCGAGTCGATACCGCTCGTCGTCCGGCGGGGGTTGGCCAGCGGGCTCGGGACGACGAGCGACTGGATCTCCAACGCCAGCGGGCGGCGTCCCTCGAGCGTGACGGTGACGCACGTGCCCGGCACGGCGAGGTTGATGTGGGACAGGAACAGGCCGCTCGGGTCTGCCAGGCCGCGGATGCCGTCCTCGGTGAGCTCGAAGCACCCCACCTCGTCCGTCGGGCCGTACCGGTTCTTCACGGCGCGCACCATCCGCAGGCGCGAGTGGCGGTCGCCCTCGAACTGGCACACGACGTCGACGAGGTGCTCGAGGGTGCGGGGGCCGGCGACCGAACCGTCCTTGGTGACGTGCCCGACGAGGATCACCGGCATGTTGCGGTCCTTCGCGACCGCGATGAGCGCGGCGGCGACCTCGCGGACCTGGCTCACGCCCCCGGGTGAGCCGTCGACCTGTGCGGACGCGACGGTCTGGACCGAGTCGACGATGAGCAGGTCCGGCTCGGCCGCCTCCACCTGTCCGAGAACGAGGCCGAGGTCCGTCTCTGCAGCGAGGAGCAGCCCGGGTGCGAGGGCGTCGATGCGCTCCGCGCGCAACCTCACCTGACCGGCCGACTCCTCCCCGGTGATGTAGAGGACCCGGCGCCCACCGCGCGCGGCCGTGCTCGCGACGTCGAGCAGGAGGGTCGACTTGCCCACGCCGGGCTCGCCGGCGAGCAGGACGACGGCGCCGGGCACGAGGCCACCACCGAGGACCCGGTCGAACTCGCTGATCCCCGTCGGCGTGGCCTTCGCCGTGTCGACGTCGATCTCGCCGATCGGCCGCGCGAGGTTCCGCGTCGGGGCGCTGGCCACCGTCCGGGGGCCGGTCGCCGCAGCGCCGACCTCGGAGACCGAGCCCCACTCCTGGCACTCGCCGCACCGTCCCGCCCACTTCGACGTCGTCCACCCGCACTCGGAGCAGCGGTAGCCGGGCTTGCTGGTCCGCGCGGTCGCGCGCGACGCGGTGGTGCTCGAGGAGGCCATGAGCGGGACGGTACCGGGGACCACCGACACGGACCCGCGGGCGGTCCCGCTTCCCGACGGACGCCACCCGTAGGCTGGGCGCGACCGTGCGGGGCCCACCGCCGAGTGGACGAGGAGAACGATGAGCGAGCACGACGACCGGCCAGCACGTCCGGCGCGGCCCTGGTCCGAGCGGGAGCAGCCGGGGGGCGGGGCCGCAGGGCCCGGCGCGCCGGGCGCGGGCGCGGTCACGGCGCCGCGACCGGAGATCTCGCGGCTGCGCGGTGCCACCGATCCGACGGTGGCTGCTGCGGCGGCGCTCGATCGGGCCCCTGCGACCGCCGGGGCGGAGTCCGACGACGACGTCGCGACCCGCCGTCGTGCGCTGCCCGGCCCCGTATGGATGTGGTGGGTGCTCGGGGTGGCCGTGCTCGCGGCCGTCGGTGCCGGGGTGTACCTCGCGCTGTCCGGCGGCGAGGAAGCCGAGCCCGCGCCCACCGTCACGGTCGAGGCCCCGCCGCCCGTCCCCGACGTCGAGCCTGTCGAGCGGGGCGAGGGGTCCGCGCTGTTCCTCGCCCTGCCGGCGTCGGTGCGGCAGTACTCCCTCCGGTCGATCGTCCCGTCCGAGACGCATGCGGCGAGCGGCGCGCTCGAGGGGTACGACCTCACGTACACGGGGAAGCTCGACGGCGTGGAGGCGTCCTTCGCGGTGACGGTCGCGCAGTGGGCCACGCCGGAGGAGGCGGCGGCCGCCGCCGCCGGGCTCGCTGCTCAGGTCGGTGAGGCGACGGACTCGGGCGAGGTCATGGTCGGGGACGTCGTCACCGGCAGCTACGTCATCGCCGGCTCGGAGGGGGAGATCGGCTCGGCGGTGTGGACGAACGGCAGCGTGCTCGTCCAGGTCGCCGGGCCCGGGCAGGACGTCGAGAACGTCTACCGCGCATACGGCTTCTGATGGCAGCTGCCGGGCGTCCCCCCGGGATGAACGACGTCGCGCGCGCGGCCGGGGTCTCGCACCAGACGGTCTCACGGGTGCTCAACGACCACCCCAACGTGCGACCGGAGACACGTGACCGGGTCCTGACGGCGATCGCCGACCTCGGGTACCGGCGGAACATGTCCGCGCGGGCTCTCGTGACGCGCCGCTCGGGCACGATCGGGGTCGTCACCACGGGGTCCTACCTCTTCGGCCCGTCGAGGACCCTCGTCGCGATCGAGGAGGCGGCCCGGGAGGCGGGCTACTTCCTCACCGTCGCGACGCTGAGGGTCCTGGACGCGCCCTCGATGAACGACGCCCTCGAGCACTTCATGGGCCAGGCGGTCGAGGGCATCGTCGTCATCGCACCGCACGCGGACGTCGTCGACGCCCTGCGGGCGTTCGACGACCGGCTGCCGATGGTCGTCGTCGCGTCGATCCCGGACCCGCCGGAGAGCGTCACCACGGTGTTCGTCGACCAGGAGCTCGGCGCGCGCCTCGTCGTGCGCCACCTCGCCGGGCTCGGGCACCGGGAGGTGGTGCACGTGACAGGTCCGCGGGACTGGCTGGACGCGGCAGCGCGCGTCGCCGGGTGGGAGGCCGAGTCCCGGGACCTCGGGCTCGACCTGCGGGAGCCGGCCGCGGCGGACTGGTCCGCCGACCAGGGGTTCGAGGTGGGGCGGCGGCTCGTGCAGGAGGGTGTGCCGACAGCGGTCTTCGCGGCCAACGACCAGCTCGCGCTGGGGCTGCTGCGAGCGTTCCACGAGGCAGGGCTCCGGGTGCCCGACGACGTGAGCGTCGTCGGGTTCGACGACATCCCCGGCTCCGCCCACTTCATCCCGCCGCTGACGACGGTCCGCCAGGGCTTCCACCGGCTCGGCACCCGCATCATCGAGACGCTCCTGCGCGTCCTCGACGACGGCTCGGCCGCGCCGTCGGTCTCTGCGCCCGCGCTCGTCGTGCGCTCCAGCACCGGCCCGCCCCGGGCGTGAGACGCCGCTGTGGTGGGGCCCGCGACGCGGGTGGTCGGCTGCCTGGTCCGAGCGGGTTCCCTGCGGCGCGGCGCGGCGACGAGGGGTTGACACGGACCGGATTGTGAACGCTAACATCGTGGTTCGACGACGGGGTCCGGGTGACTGTGGCACTGTCGGAGAATCCACGCACCCCCCAGCAGCGATGAGGCTCACCCCATGACCGACCCGCAGCGCGCCGTGACCATCGGCGTCGACTATGGAACTCTCTCCGGACGCGCCGTCGTCGTGCGTGTGCACGACGGCGCCGAGCTCGGCACCGGCGTCTTCGAGTACCCGCACGCCGTCATGGACGACGTGCTGACGGCCGGCCCGGCCGCCGACTCCGGCACGCCCGTCCGGCTGGCCCCCGACTGGGCGCTCCAGGTCCCGGCCGACTACGTCGACGTCCTGAAGAACGCCGTCCCCGCCGCCCTCGCCCAGGCCCACGCCGAGCACGGGGTCGACCCCGCGGACGTCATCGGCATCGCCACGGACTTCACGGCCTGCACCATGGTCCCGACGACGACGACGGGCACGCCGCTGTGCGAGCTCGACGGCCTCGGAGACCGCCCGCACGCGTACGTCAAGCTGTGGAAGCACCACGCGGCGCAGGGGCAGGCCGACCGCATCAACGAGCTCGCGCACGCCCGCGGCGAGTCGTGGATCCAGCGCTACGGCGGCCTCATCTCGTCCGAGTGGGAGTTCGCCAAGGGCCTGCAGGTCCTCGAGGAGGACCGGGAGGTCTACGACCGGATCGACCACTGGGTCGAGGCCGCGGACTGGATCGTCTGGCAGCTGTGCGGGCAGTACGTGCGCAACGCGTGCACCGCCGGCTACAAGGGGATCTACCAGGACGGGCAGTACCCGAGCGAGGACTTCCTCGCCGCGCTCAACCCCGACTTCCGCGGGTTCGTCGCCGACAAGGTCGAGCACGAGATCGGCCAGCTCGGTGCGCGCGCCGGCACGCTCACGGCCGAGGCCGCAGCCTGGACGGGGCTGCCCGAGGGCATCGCTGTCGCCGTCGGGAACGTCGACGCCCACGTCTGCGCCCCCGCGGCCGACGCCGTCGCGCCCGGCCAGATGACCGCGATCATGGGCACCTCGACGTGCCACGTCATGAGCGGTGAGGAGCTCCACGAGGTCCCTGGCATGTGCGGCGTCGTCGACGGCGGGATCGTCGAAGGGCTGTGGGGCTACGAGGCCGGGCAGTCCGGCGTCGGTGACATCTTCGGATGGTTCGTCGACAATGGCGTCCCCGCCGCCTACTCCGAGGCCGCAGCTGCCGCCGGGCAGTCGGTGCACGAGTACCTCACCGACCTCGCGGCGCGCCAGGAGATCGGGGAGCACGGTCTCGTGGCCCTCGACTGGCACTCCGGCAACCGGTCGGTGCTCGTCGACCACGAGCTCTCCGGCGTCGTCGTCGGGCAGACCCTCGCGACGCGGCCCGAGGACACCTACCGCGCGCTGCTCGAGGCGACCGCCTTCGGCACGCGCACCATCGTCGAGGCGTTCAACGCCTCAGGCGTCCCGGTGACCGAGCTCGTCGTCGCCGGTGGTCTGCTGAAGAACCGGTTCCTCATGCAGGTCTACTCGGACGTCACGCGGCTGCCGCTGTCGACCATCGCGTCCGAGCAGGGGCCCGCGCTGGGCTCCGCGATCCACGCGGCCGTCGCCGCGGGCGCCTACCCCGACGTGCGCAGCGCCGCGAAGGCCATGGGCAAGCGGACCGCTGCGGCGTTCGAGCCCGACGAGGAGCGGGCGGCCCGGTACGACGCCCTGTACGAGGAGTACCGCACGCTCCACGACTACTTCGGTCGCGGCGCCAACGACGTCATGCACCGCCTCAAGGCGATCCGCCGCGCAGCCCGGACCGGCGCATGAGCGCCGGGGCACCCGCAGGCCTCGACGGGTACAGCGACGAGGTCCGGGCGGAGGTCGCCGAGGTCCGGGCGCTCGTCGCCCGGCTGCACGCCGAGCTCCCACGCTGGGAGCTCGTCGTCTGGACCGCCGGGAACGTCTCCCAGCGCCTGCGCAGCGCCGACCTCTTCGTCATCAAGCCCTCGGGCGTGACGTACGACGAGCTCACCCCGGAGTCCATGGTCGTGTGCGACCTCGACGGCACGCTCGTCGACGGCACCCGTCAACCGTCCTCGGACACCGCGGCGCACGCCTACGTCTACCGGCACATGCCGCACGTCGGGGGAGTGGTGCACACCCACTCGACGTACGCCACCGCGTGGGCCGCGCGCGCAGAGCCCGTGCCCTGCGTCCTGACGATGATGGCCGACGAGTTCGGCGGAGACATCCCCGTGGGACCGTT
Source organism: Sanguibacter sp. Z6_81 (assembly GCF_057180625.1). Classification (NCBI taxonomy): domain Bacteria; kingdom Bacillati; phylum Actinomycetota; class Actinomycetes; order Micrococcales; family Sanguibacteraceae; genus Sanguibacter; species Sanguibacter sp. Z6_81. The sequence goes on from NZ_JBXUFV010000004.1 coordinate 191,514, forward strand.
CGCGCTCATCGGGGACGACTCCATCGGACGCGGCATCGTCGAGACCCTGTCGACGTCCCGCTCGCCCGCGGTGCTCATGCGCAACCACGGTCCGTTCACCATCGGCCGGGACGCCAAGGCCGCGGTGAAGGCCGCCGTCATGGTCGAGGAGGTGGCGCGGACCGTGCACATCTCACGCCAGCTGGGCGAGCCCACGCGGATCCCGGACGAGAGCATCGACGCCCTCTACGACCGCTACCAGAACGTCTACGGCCAGTGACCCCGGCCAGTGAAGGAACGACGATGAAGAACCCGTTCGACGGCAAGGAGATCTGGTTCCTCACCGGGTCGCAGAACCTCTACGGCGAGGAGACGCTGCGGCAGGTGGCGGAGCAGTCGCAGGTCATCGCCGAGATGATCGACGCGGCGCCCGACGTGCCCGTGCGCGTCGTGTGGAAGCCGGTGCTCAAGGACTCCGACTCCATCAAGGAGCTCGCGCTCGCGGCCAACGCCGACCCCGCGTGCATCGGGCTCGTCGCCTGGATGCACACGTTCTCCCCGGCGAAGATGTGGATCCGCGGGCTCGACGCGCTCGACACCCCGTTGCTGCACCTGCACACGCAGGCTAACGTCGAGCTGCCCTGGGCGGACATCGACATGGACTTCATGAACCTCAACCAGGCCGCCCACGGCGACCGGGAGTTCGGGTACATCCAGACGCGCATGGGCGTGCCGCGCAAGACTGTCGTCGGCCACGTGTCCAACCCTGCCGTGATCGAGCAGATCGCCGTGTGGACGCGCGCCGCAGCGGGCTTCGACGCCATGCGGAACATGCGCCTGGCGCGCTTCGGGGACAACATGCGCAACGTCGCCGTCACCGAGGGGGACAAGACCGAGGCGGAGATCAGCCTCGGGGTGTCTGTCAACACGTGGGGCGTCAACGACCTCGTGGCTGTCGTCGACGCGGTCGCGGAGAGCGAGATCGACGCCCTGGTGGCGGAGTATGTCGAGCTCTACGACGTCGCGGCCGAGCTGCTGCCCGGCGGCGAGCGGCACGAGTCGCTGCGGTACGGCGCGCGCCTCGAGGCAGGCCTGCGCTCGTTCCTCGAGGAGGGCGGCTTCGATGCCTTCACGACGAACTTCGAGGACCTCGGCGGGCTGCGCCAGCTCCCCGGTCTCGCGGTCCAGCGGCTCATGGCCGCGGGCTACGGCTTCGGCGCCGAGGGGGACTGGAAGACCGCCGTGCTCGTGCGGGCCGCGAAGGTCATGGGCTACGGCCTGCCGGGCGGGGCGTCGCTCATGGAGGACTACACGTACGACCTCACGCCCGGCGACGAGGTGATCCTCGGGGCGCACATGCTGGAGATCTGCCCGACGCTCACCACGGCGCGGCCGTCCCTCGAGGTGCACCCGCTGGGGATCGGCGGCCGGGAGGACCCCGTCCGTCTGGTGTTCAACACCGACCCCGGCCCGGCCGTCGTCGTCGCGCTGTCGGACATGCGTGAGCGCTTCCGCCTCACGGTCAACGTCGTCGAGGTCGTCGAGCCCGCGCACGCGCTGCCCAACCTTCCGGTCGCGCGTGCGGTGTGGAAGCCGGAGCCCGACTTCGCGACGTCGGCCCAGGCGTGGCTGCTCGCGGGAGCCGCGCACCACACGGTGATGAGCACGGCGCTGGGCCTCGAGGCGTTCCAGGACCTCGCGGACATGGCGCGGACGGAGCTCGTGACGATCGACGCGTCGACCGAGGCGCGGCGGTTCGCGCAGGAGCTGCGCTGGAACCAGGCGTACTACAGGCTCGCGCAGGGCTTCTAGGGCAGGACGCGGAAAGAGGGGGTCGGACACTGTCCGACCCCCTCTTTTGTCGTGCCCCGGGGGGCACGGCGAAGGGATGCGAAACGGGCGAAACTTACCGCAACAACGAACTCCGACTTTCGTTACGCAACAGTGATCTACCGCCAAGCGCCCATGTCGGATGTGAACGCTAACATCGCTGTAGCGCGAGACCGCCGACGATCCCGCCCTCACCGTCTGACGCCGACCGACGACGCCAGGCACATCTCAAGGAGGAGATATGGCCCGCAAGGCTTTCACCCGCGCAGCGATCAGCACCCTCGCCGCGCTCTCGATCCTCACCCTCTCCGCCTGCAGCTCGGACAGCGACGGGGGAGGCGGGTCCGAGGGCTCGGACGGCGACCTCGTCAAGGTGGGCTTCTCCCAGCTCGGGGCGGAGAGCGGCTGGCGCACGGCGAACACCGAGTCGATCAAGGAGAACCTCACCGCGGAGAACGGCATCGAGCTGAAGTTCGTCGACGCGCAGCAGAAGCAGGAGAACCAGATCAAGGCGCTGCGCGACTTCATCGACCAGGACGTCGACGTCATCGCCTTCTCCCCCGTCATCGAGACCGGCTGGGACGAGGTCCTCCAGGACATCAAGGACGCCGGGATCCCCGTCGTCCTCGTCGACCGCACGGTCGACACCACCGTCGAGGACCCCTTCGTCACGTGGATCGGCGCCGACTTCACCGCCGAGGGCGTCACGGCCGGCGAGTGGGTCATGGCGAACCACCCGGACGCGAAGATTTTCGAGCTGCAGGGGACGATGGGCTCCGGCGCGCAGACCAACCGTCAGGAAGGCTTCCGGTCCGTCGCGGGCGACAACGTCATCGGTGAGGCGAGCGGGAACTTCACGCGGACCGAGGGCAAGGAGGCCGTCGAGGCCGCCCTCCAGGCGTACCCCGACATGAACCTCATCTTCGCCCACAACGACGACATGGGCCTCGGCGCCATCGAGGCCATCGAGGCCGCCGGCAAGGTCCCCGGCCAGGACATCCAGATCGTCACGGTCGACGGCGTCAAGGACGGCCTGACCGCGCTGCTCGAGGGCAAGTTCAACTACGTCGTCGAGTGCAACCCCGCCTTCGGTGACCAGCTCGCCGAGCTCATCGTCAAGGTGGCCAACGGCGAAGAGGTCGACAAGGAGACCATCGTCGTGGACGAGGCGTTCGACCAGACCATCACTCAAGAGGTCATCGACGGCCGGTCCTTCTGACCCGCTGCCGCACCCTCTCGCACGGACGCTGACCTGGTCCCGCGCCCCGCACGGGGCCCGGTCAGCGTCCGCGACGGGACGGCGCACGCCCCGCGTCGAGACGACGCCCCACCTCGCGGCCCCCGGGCCGCAGCAGAAAGGTCAACGATGTCCTTGACGAAGGCGGCAGCCACGCCAGTCGTGGAGATGTCAGGAATCACCATCACGTTCCCCGGCGTCAAGGCGCTCGACGACGTCGACTTCACGCTCTACCCCGGTGAGGTGCACGCCCTCATGGGGGAGAACGGCGCGGGCAAGTCGACCCTCATCAAGGCACTCACCGGGGTCTACACCGTGGACTCGGGACGCATCGTCGTGAGCGGCGAGCAGGTACGGCTGACCGGCCCGAGCGACGCGCAGGACGCGGGGATCAGCACCGTGTACCAAGAGGTCAACCTCTGCTCCAACCTGTCCGTGGCGGAGAACGTCATGCTCGGCCACGAGCCACGTACCGGTCCGTTCCTCAGCTGGCGCAAGATGCGCAGGGAGGCCGCGGCGTACCTCGAGCGCCTCGGGCTGTCGATCGATCCCGGATCGATGCTCTCCGCGCACTCGATCGCCGTCCAGCAGCTGTGCGCGATCGCACGCTCGACCGTCGTCGACGCGAAGGTGCTCATCCTCGACGAACCCACGTCGAGCCTGCAGAAGGCGGAGGTCGACGAGCTCTTCGACGTCGTGCGCGGCCTTCGCGACGCCGGTGTGGCCGTGCTCTTCGTCTCGCACTTCCTCGACCAGGTCTACGCCATCTCCGACCGCATGACCGTCCTGCGCAACGGGCGCCTCGTCGGGTCCTACCGCACGCAGGACCTGCCCCGGTTCGAGCTCATCTCGAAGATGATCGGCCGGACCGGCGAGGAGCTCGCGGGCCTCGAGGAGGGCGCCGTCGCCCGGGCCCGCACCTCGCACAGCGGCGAGGCTCCCGCGATCGCAGCGATCGGCCTCGGCAAGAACGGCCAGATCGAGCCGTACGACCTCGAGGTCTTCCCCGGCGAGATCGTCGGGCTCGCAGGTCTCCTCGGCTCCGGGCGCACCGAGGCTGCCCGGTTGCTCGCCGGCGCCGACAAGCCGGACACGGGCTCACTCGAGCTCGGCGGACGCAGGGTGCGCCTGAGCGACCCGCTCGCTGCGCTCACCTCTGGCATCGCCTTCTCCTCCGAGGACCGCAAGAAGGAGGGGATCATCGGGGACCTCACCGTCCGCGAGAACATCGCCCTCGCCGTGCAGACCATGCGAGGCATGTGGCGACCGGTGCCCCGACGCGAGCTCGACGCCATCGTGGAGAAGTACATGACGGCGCTCAACGTCTACCCCGCGAGCCCGAACATGCTCATCAAGAACCTCTCCGGTGGGAACCAGCAGAAGGTGCTGCTCGCCCGCTGGCTCGCCACGTCCCCCCGCATCCTCATCCTCGACGAGCCGACCCGCGGGATCGACGTCGGCGCCAAGGCCGAGATCCAGAAGCTCGTCGCAGAGCTCGCCGACGACGGCATGGCCGTCGTGTTCATCTCCTCGGAGTTCGAGGAGGTCCTGCGCGTCAGCCAACGGATCGAGATCCTCCGTGACCGCGTCCTCGTCGAGCAGATCCGCAACGGCCCGGACGTCACACCCGACACGATCCTCACGAGCATCGCCGCGCCCGTCCTGCCCGCCCCCCTCGAAGGAAGCACACCGTGAGCACCGAGACCGCACGTGGCGGGGGCGGCCCGACCGTCCTCCAGCAGGTCGTCCACCACAGGCTCTTCTGGCCCGTCGCGGCACTCGTCATCCTGCTCATCGCCTGCGGGCTGCGCAGCCCGGGGTTCCTCGACGTCTCCGTGCGGGACGGGCACCTGTTCGGCCAGCTCATCGACATCCTGCGGTTCAGCGCGACGCCGATGCTCCTCGGGCTCGGCATGGCCCTCGTCATCGCGACCGGCGGGATCGACCTCTCCGTCGGGGCGGTCATGGCGATCTCCCTCGCCGTGTCCCTCACGTACCTCGACAGCTCTCCGACGGCGGGAAGCGTCCCGACCGTCCTCGTCGCCGTCGGGGTCGCCCTCGGCGTCGCGCTCGTGATGGGCGCGTTCAACGGGTTCATGGTCTCGGTCCTGGGGGTGCAGCCCTTCATCGCCACGATGATCCTCATGGTCGCGGGGCGGGGCATCGCGATGCTCATCACCCAGGGCCAGATCACGACGGTCACGAGCGGCCCCTTCAAGTTCCTCGGCTCGGGCTTCGTGCTCGGGCTCCCGACCCCGGTCGTCATCGCAGGTGTCGTGTTCGTCCTCCTCGTGCTGCTCGTGCGCCGCTCGGCGCTCGGCATGCTCCTGGAGAGCGTCGGCATCAACCGCGAGGCGAGCCGGCTCGCCGGTGTCCCCGCGCGCAGCATCACGTGGTTCGTGTACATCGTCGCCGCGTTCCTCGCTGGTCTGGCGGGGATCGTCTACGGCGCTCCGACCATGGCCGCCGACGCGAACAACATCGGTCTCATGAAGGAGATGGACGCGATCATGTGCGTCGTCCTCGGCGGTACGACCCTTGCGGGAGGGAAGTTCTACCTGGGCGGCACCGTCATCGGGGCCCTCATCCTCAGCACGATCGAGCGCGCCGTGGTGATCTTCCACATCCCGTCCCAGATCACCCCTCTGTTCAAGGCCCTCGTCATCATCGCGGTCTGCGTCGCCCAGTCGCCCCGTCTCCGCGAGATGATCCGCTCGGGTGCCTCCCGGCGCCGCGCGCGTCCCGCTCAGGGCGCGGCCCCCGCCCCGACCTCCGTCCCGACCGTCAAGGAGGTCGTGCGATGACGACGACCACTGCACAGCCCGCGCACCGCCCGGCGGGAGCCCACGGTCCGCGCTCCACCGGCGCGGCGGTCCGTGCGGCCGTCTCCCGTGTCATCGAGCCCCGGTACCTGCCCGTCGCCGGGACGCTCCTCACGCTCGTGATCATGCTCGCCGTCGGAGAGTCCCGCTACGGAGGAGAACGCGGGTTCGTCAGCGTCAAGCTGTTCTCCAACCTCCTCGTCGACAACTCCTACCTGCTCGTCCTCGCGGTCGGCATGACGTTCGTCATCCTCACCGGCGGCATCGACCTGTCCGTCGGTGCGGTCGTCGCGCTCGTCGGGCTGGTCGTCGCGACGCTCCTCCCTGCGGGCTTCCCGCTGCCCGTCGTGCTCGTCGTCGGGGTTCTCATCGGGTCCGCGTTCGGCCTCCTCATCGGGACGATGGTGCACGTCTTCGCGATCCAACCGTTCATCGCGTCCCTCGCCGCGATGTTCCTGGCCCGCGGCCTGTGCAACGTCGTGAGCGTCAAGTCGCTCGCCATCAAGGACGAGGGCTTCGCGGCGCTCGCCTCGTGGAGCATCAAGTTCGGCGAGGGGCGCAACATCTCCAAGATCAACCTCAGCATGATCGTGGCGCTCGTCGTCCTGCTCGTCGCCTTCCTCATGCTCCACTACACGCGGTTCGGCCGGACCGTCTACGGGGTGGGCGTCGGCGACGGTGGCAACGCGGTCCAGCTCATGGGGCTCAAGGGTGGCCGGACCGTCGTGTGGGTGTACGTCATCAGCGGCACGTGCGCCGGGATCGCCGGGATCCTCTTCGCCTTCTACACGAAGTCGGGCTTCAACCTCACCGGCATCGGCATGGAGCTCGACGCGATCGCCGCGGTCGTCATCGGGGGGACGATCCTCACGGGGGGCGGTGGCTACGTGCTCGGTACGGGGCTCGGCGTCCTCGTGTACGGGCTCATCCAGGTGCTCATCGCCCGCGAGGGACTCGACTCCTGGTGGACCCGGGTGTTCATCGGGCTCGTGCTGCTCGGGTTCGTCGTCCTCCAGCGGGTCATCACGCTCCGCCGACGGTAGTCGCCTCCCGCGCGGGGCCCCGGCGACCCGCTCCGGGGCCGGGGCGCCGCGCGGACGGTCGCCGCGGGTCTCAGGGCCGCGCGGCGAACCGCTCGAGCAGGTCGGAGTGCCCCGAGACGACGAGCAGGTCGTTCGAGGAGATCCGGGTCTCCGGCTCGCCGTAGACGAACTCCTGCCCGGGGGACTTCACCCCGATGATCGTCACGCCGTACCGCTCGCGCACCTTCGTCTGCGCGATGGTGAATCCCTGCGTCTCCTTCGGCGGGCGCATCTTGACGATCGTGAACCCGTCCTCCACCTCGATGTAGTCGAGGAGCTTGCCGGAGACGAGGTGCGCGACGCGGTTGCCGGCGTCGGCCTCGGGGAAGGTCACGTGGTGGGCGCCGATCCGTTGCAGGATGCGGCCGTGCTCGGCCGAGACCGCCTTGGCCCAGATCTGTGGTGTGCCGATGTCGACGAGGTTGCCCGTGATGAGCACGCTCGCCTCGAGCGACGTGCCGACGCCGACGACGGCGACGGAGAAGTCGCGGGCGCCGACCTGCTCGAGGGCGTCGGGGTTGGACGCGTCGGCCTCGACGATCGGCAGCCGGTCGGAGTAGTGGGCCACGAGCGCGGGGGAGCGCTCGATGGCGAGGACGTCCTGGCCGAGCCGGTCGAGCGTGAGCGCGAGGGACGACCCGAACCGGCCGAGCCCGACGACGAGGACCCCGGCGTCCTTGGAGCCGCGGTCCTTGCCCGTCTCCGTCCCGGTGCGGCCCTTCGACGCACGCATCTCCGCACGGTCGTTGCCGATGATCGTCGGCGTCCTGTCAACCAATGATGGGCCTTTCCTCAGGCAGTCGGATGACCCGACGGCGGTCGCGCAGCGCGAGGGCTGCGGCAAGTGTCATCGTGCCTGTGCGACCGATGAACATCAAGACGATGAGGACATACTTGCCCGCGGTCGGCATCTCGTGGGTCACCCCGGTGGTCAGTCCGCAGGTCGCGAACGCGGAGATCACCTCGAAGAGCACGACGTCGAGCGTCCAGCCGGTGATCTCGAGCAGCACGAGGGTGGCCAGCAGCACCGCCGTCGCGCCGACGAACGACACCGCGACGGCGAGGCGCAGGGTGTCTCTTGGGATGCGCCTGCCGAAGGCCTCGACGTCCCGGTCCCCGCGGGCCTCGGCGACGATCGCGATCATCATCACGGCGATCGTCGTCACCCGGATGCCACCAGCGGTGGATGCGCTCCCGCCACCGACGAACATGAGGGCGTCGGTGATGAGCCAGCTGGCCTCGCGCATCTCGCCGACGTCGACGGTGGAGAACCCCCCCGAGCGGGGCATGACCCCCATGAACAGACCGGTGAGCAGCTTGTCCGGCCAGCTGAGGGGCCCCAGCGTGCCCCGGTTCGCCCACTCCAGGGCGATGAACAGGATGCTGCCGACGGCGACGAGCAGGACGCTCATGGTGATCGTCAGCTTCGCGTGCAGGCTCCAGCGGCGCACGTCCCGCCGGTGGCGGGCGAGGTTGAGGATCACCGGGAACCCGAGCGACCCGACGAACACCCCGACGATGATCGGCATGAGCAGGAGCCAGTCCCCGGCGAACGGCGTGAGACCCTCCGCCGTCGGGACGAACCCTGCGTTGTTGAAGGCGGACACGGCGTAGAAGATGCCGTGCCACACGGCTTCGCCGGGACTCTCGTGGAGCACGAGGAACCGCGGGACGAGGAATGCGGCGATGGCCACCTCGAGGCTCGTGGACGTGATGATGACGACCCGGACGAGAGACCCGACCTCGCCGAGCCGGGTCGTCTTCGTCTCCGACGCCGTGAGGAGCCGCTGGGTGAGCCCGATGCGCCGGGACACCGCCATGCCGAGCAGAGAGGCGAGCGTCATGACGCCGAGCCCGCCGATCTTGACGGCGACGAGGATCGTCACCTGGCCGAACGTCGACCAGTACGTGCCGGTCGGCACGGTGACCAGGCCCGTCACGCACACGGCGGAGGTCGCGGTGAACAGCGCGTCGACGAACGGCGCCCGTGTCCCGTCGCTCGTCGCCCAGGGCAGCGAGAGCAGCCCGGTGAACACGGCGATCACGGCGGCGAAGACCGTGAGGGCGAGCCGGGCGGGGGACTGCCGTGCGATGCGGTCGACGAGCTCACGCCCGGCCCACAGGCGCCCCGCGACACCGGATGCCATCTGCTGTCTCCCCTGGGCTGCGCGGTCGTTCTTCCTGATGAACTGTGTCATGCGGGCGGGGTCCGTGCGGCGAGCCGCGCCTGCCGGAGGCCTCGCCGGGACACAGTAGTCACGTACCCGTGACTTCGCCCCCGCATCCTCGGACACCGGTGATCGCCGACGTCGCGCGGACGGCCGGGGTGTCCGTCCCGACGGTCTCGAGGGTCCTCACCGGCCCAGCGCCGCCGCGCGAGCCCTGGCCGACGCTCGCTTCGCGTTACCGTTGCTCATGGCTTTCCGCGTGCACGTCGCCTGGAGCCCGGAGCTCGTCGGTTACGACTTCGGCCCGGGCCACCCGATGGCGCCGTTGCGCCTCGACCTGACGATCAGCCTGGCCCGCAGCCTGGGTCTCCTTGACCACGACGACGTCGAGGTGGTCCGTAGCTCGATCGCGTCCGACGACCTCCTCGCGACCGTCCACGAGCGCGCGTACATCGCGGCGGTCCATGCAGCGTCCGACGAGGGCGTCGAGGATCCCGCCCGGGGTCTGGGCACCGAGGACAACCCGATCTTCCCGGCCTTGCACGAGTCTGCGGCGCGGATCGTGGCGGGGACGAACGACGCGGCTCAGGCCGTCTGGCGCGGGGAGGCGACGCACGCCGTGCACGTCGCGGGCGGCATGCACCACGCCATGCCCGGCGCAGCTGCTGGCTTCTGCATCTACAACGACGCCGCCGTCGCCATCCAGGGGCTGCTGGACGCCGGTGCGGAGCGCGTCGCGTACGTCGACATCGACGCGCACCACGGCGACGGGGTCGAGGCCGTGTTCCGGGACGATCCTCGGGTGCTCACCGTGTCGGTGCACCAGAGCGGCGCCACGCTGTTCCCCGGGACCGGGTACCCCACCGACACCGGCGGACCCGGGGCGCCCGGCTCGGCCGTGAACCTGGCGCTGCCCGCGCGCACCGACGGTGCGGGGTGGCTGCGCGCGGTCGACGCCGTCGTCCCCGACGTGATCCGCGCGTTCCACCCACAGGTGATCGTGTCCCAGCACGGGTGCGACGCGCACGGCAAGGACGTGCTCAGTGACCTGGACGTCGGGATCGACGCCCAGCGGCAGGCCGCGGAGTGGATCCACGACCTCGCGCACGAGGTCGCGGACGGGCGCTGGGTCGCGCTCGGCGGTGGTGGGTATGCCGTCGTGGACGTCGTCCCGATCGTGTGGAGCCACGTGCTGGCGATCGCGGAGCACCGTCCCGTCAGCCCGCTCGCGCCCGTGCCGGCGCAGTGGCGGGAGTGCGTGGAGGAAGGGCTCGACCACGCGCCACCCGAGTGCATGTCCGACTCGGCGGGCCGGGTGTCCTATACGCGCTGGCACGGGGGGCACGACCCGGAGGCTGCCGTGGACCGGGCGGTACGCGCCACACGGCAGGCCGTGTTCCCGCTCCTCGGCGTGGACGTCAGCACCGACGGCTAGGCGGCGTGAGGTCTGCGCACGACGAGAAAGCAGGTAGTCTTGGGGGCGGACTTTCCCGAGCGCGGGCGTCACGTGGACGAGTTCTGGATGTGACTTCAGGCTGACCGGCCTGCGAGCCAGGTCCGGGTGCACGTGGTGTGCTGTGCAAGTCACCCGATCAACATTGTGAGGACCCATGGGCTCCGTTATCAAGAAGCGTCGCAAGCGTATGGCGAAGAAGAAGCACCGCAAGCTTCTTCGCAAGACGCGCCACCAGCGTCGTAACAAGAAGTAGTACCCGCCGGGCCCGGTTTCGACCGGGCCCGTGGCATATCCCCGCCCGGCAACCCGCGGGCGGTGACGCAGCGCCGCGTCACGCCGATGCACCTCTAGCCGGGCCGGTCACACCCGCCCGCAGAGACCTGCACCACGACCGAGCGCTCGCACGCTCCGCCGTGCGGCTCGACGCCCGTCCCGTTCGCGACCTCGCGCGCGGAGAGAGGCGGAGGTCGACACCATCGACCCGTGCAGGGGGAGGGCCCGGTCTCAGCGCCCGAACCAGGACCGGACGGTCCGGGCGGCGGCGCGTACGACGAGCCCGCCCGCCCACGCGAGACCTGCCCAGCTCGCGGTCTTCAGGCCGCGCCGGGCGACGCGTCGTCGCCGACCCCGGAACTCGCGCACCGGCCAGCCGACCATCTTGGCGTGCTTGCGCAGCCGGACGTCAGGGTTGATCGGGCAGGGGTTGCCCACGGTGGAGAGCAACGGGACGTCGTTCATCGAGTCTCCGTAGGCCGACGAGGCCGCGAGGTCGAGGCCGGTGCGCTCGGCGAGAGCCTCGACCGCGCGTGCCTTGGCCTCGCCGTGCATCATGTCTCCGACGAGCCGTCCGGTGTAGTAGCCGTCCGCATGCTCGGCGACCGTCGCGAGCGCGCCGTTCGCACCGAGCCGGCGCGCGATGAGCTCGCCGATCTCCAGCGGTGTGGCGGTCACGAGCCAGACCTGGTGCCCAGCGCCGATGTGCGCGTCGAGCAGCTTCTGTGTTCCCGGGAAGATGCGCAGCTCGAGGACCTGGTCGTAGACCTCCTCGCCGATCGCGACGACCTCCGCGACGGAGTGCCCGGTCATGAGGTGCAGCGCACGCGAGCGCACCTCGTCGATCTGCTGCTTGCTCTCCCCGAACGCCATGTACCGCGCCTGCTGGAACGCGAAGTTGACGATGTCGCGCTTGCGGAAGAAGCCCCGCTGGTACAGGCCGCGCGCGAGGTGGAACGAGCTCGCACCCCGGATGATCGTGTTGTCGACGTCGAAGAACGCTGCGACCGCTGGTGCGTCGGGTGCGAGCGCCTCGGCGTTGCGCTCCACGGCGACCGCGGCCACCACCTCCCCGGATGCGGGGTCCAGCTCGTCGTTGCGCACGCGACCACTCTAACCAGGGCCCTAGGGTTGGGCTCATGCAGTCCGACGACACGTGCCCGGAACGGGTGCTGGTGTACACGCGTGCAGGGTGCCACCTGTGCGACGACGCGCTCGAGGTCGTCGCGGCCGTCTGCAGCGACGCGGGAGCGCGCTGGCGAGCCGTCGATGTCGACTCCGACGCGCGGCTCGCGGAGACCTACGGCGAGTACGTCCCGGTCGTCATGGTCGACGGTGTACAACAGGGGTTCTGGCGTATCGACGCCCGACGGTTGGCGCGTCTGCTCTGACCGGCCGGGCCACCGGGCCGCACGACGACATGCGGGCGCACGGGAGGAGGCCCATGACCGATCCGGACGAGGCTGCGCGCGCTCTCCCCGGCGCGACCATCGAACGACTGCCCACGTACCTGCGGGCGCTCGCGGAGCTGACCGCCCGGGGCGTCACGGGGACCTCGTCGGGTGAGCTGGCCGACCTCGCAGGTGTCGGGCCGGCGCAGCTGCGCCGCGACCTCAGCTACCTCGGCTCCCACGGTACGCGCGGGGTGGGGTACGACGTCGAGCGGTTGCACGAGAGGATCCGTGCGGTGCTGGGGACCGCCACGGAGCTGCGCGTCGCGATCGTCGGCGTCGGCAACCTCGGCCATGCGCTCGCGAACTACTCCGGGTTCGGCGCCCGGGGATTCACCGTCTCGGCGCTGTTCGACAGGTCACCGTCGGTGGTCGGTCAGGTCGTGGCGGGAGTGGTCGTCGAGCCCGTCGAGCGACTGACGGAGGTGCTCGTGGGGCGTGGTGTGGAGATCGCGGTCATCGCGACGCCCGGTGACGCTGCGCAGGAGGTCTGCGACGAGGTGGTCGGTGCCGGGGTCCGCGAGATCCTCAGCTTCGCGCCGTGCGCGCTGCAGGTGCCTGCCGGGGTGAAGCTTCGGTCCGTCGATCTCGGGAGCGAGCTGCAGATCCTGGCGTTCCACACGCGCGCTCGTGGCCGTGGCGTCCACGGGAGGTGAGGCCTGTCGCGGGCCGGGCAGGTGGTGCGACCCGGCCCGCGGAGGCGTCCTCGGTCTCAGGCCTTGATGGCCGAGACGTCGAGCGAGATCTTGACCTTGTCGGAGATGAGCACGCCACCGGCCTCGAGCGTCGCGTTGTACGTGAGCCCGAAGTCCTTGCGGGAGATCTCGGTGGTGGCCTCGAACCCGGCGCGCGTGTTGCCGAAGGGGTCGACGGCGGTGCCGGTGAACTCGGTGGCGAGCACGACGCTGCGGGTCACGCCGTTGATGGTGAGGTCGCCGGTGACGAGGAGGTCGTCGCCCTCGGCTGCGACGGAGGTGGAGGCGAACGTCCACACGGGGTTCTTCTCGACGTCCCAGAAGTCGGCGGTGCGCAGGTGGGCGTCGCGGTCCGGGTTGCCGGTGTTGACGGACGCTGCGTCGAGCTCGGCGGCCACGGCGGAGCTCTCGACCTCGTCGCCGATGGTGATGACGGCGGAGTTCACGGCCAGCGTCCCGCGGACCTTCGAGATGCCCGCGTGGCGGACGGTGAAGGCGGCGGACGTGTGGGTGAGGTCGGCCGTGTAGGTGCCGGGCGTGAGCTGGGCGGGAAGAGCGGTCATGAGGGAGTCTCCGTCATCGGGTCGGGGTGCGGGCGGCCTGCACGGGCAGGCCGCGTCATTAGTTGAACGTTCTAGTACCGTAGCAGGGCGCGCACGCCGTGGCCAGGGTGGCCCCCGCCGGGCCTCACCGCTCGTGCCGCGCGTCTGCGCGCTATCGTCCTGGTATGTGCCCTACGAACGCGGGCATCGGCAGGGGGGATGGGCCATGGCCACACAGACAGCATCGACCGAGTGGCTCTCGGACGACGAGCAGAAGACCTGGCGCGCGTACCTCGAAGGGACCTCGCGCCTCATGGAGGCCCTCAACAAGGACCTCGAGACCGACGCGGACCTCTCCCTCAACGAGTACGAGGTCCTCGTGCGGCTCTCAGAGACCCCGCACGGCGCGATGCGGATGTCGCACCTGGCCGAGAACCTCGCGCACTCACGCAGTCGCGTCACCCACACGATCAGGCGCATGGAGGAACGCGGTCTCGTCGTCCGGGAGTCCAGTGCCGTGGACGGGCGCGGCGTCGACTGCAGGCTCACCGACGCCGGGAACCGCGCGCTCGTCGAGGCGGCGCCCGGGCACGTCCGTTCCGTGCGACGGCACCTCGTCGATGCGCTCGCACCCGCACAGATGGAGGCACTGTGCGAGGTGATGGAACGCATCGCTCGCGCCTGTCGCTGAGGCGGCGCGGGGAGCGCGAGATGTTTGGGAGACTGTGCGCATGGCCGCCACCACAGTTCACCTCATGCGTCACGGAGAAGTCTTCAACCCCGACAAGATCCTCTACGGACGGATCCCCGGCTACCACCTCTCGGAGCTCGGCCACGAGATGGCGCGCCGGGTCGCCGCGTACCTCGCCGACGGGCAGCACGACATCACCGACGTCACCGCCTCGCCGTTGCAGCGAGCCCAGGAGACGGCCACACCCGCTGCGGCAGCCTTCGGGCTCGAGCTCGGCACCGACGAGCGGCTCATCGAGGCAGGCAACCACTTCGAGGGCAAGACGTTCGGCGTCGGAGACGGTTCGCTGCGCCACCCCGAGCACTGGCCGCACCTCGTCAACCCTTTCCGCCCCTCGTGGGGCGAGCCGTACCGGGAGCAGGCCGTACGCATGCACGCCGCCGTGCACGCCGCTCGTGAGCGCGCGGAGGGCCACGAAGCCCTCCTCGTGAGCCACCAGCTCCCGATCTGGACGGCTCGCCGAGCGTTCGAGAACAAGCGACTGTGGCACGACCCGCGCAACCGGCAGTGCTCCCTCGCGTCGCTCACCTCTCTCCGGTTCGAGGGGGACCGACTCGTGGGCATCCACTACACCGAGCCCGTCGCGGACCTCCTGCCCGGCGCGACGAAGGTCTCGGGCGCGTAGGCGCCCGGCGTCGTGCAGATCACATGGCGATCGCACCGTTTCTCAGTGATCTCTCAGTCCGCTCCGGAATAGTGGCACCGTGCTTCACGCCTTGACCCCTGCGCGCCCCGACGGCTCCGACGACCGCCGAGACGGACGGTCGGCCCGGCGCACGACGCTCCTCGCGGTCGCCCTGGGACTCACCCTCGCCGGGTGCTCGACCGACTCGGGCAACACCGCCACCGAGGACGTCGTCGGCCAGGGCTACCTGTCAGGCGACGGCAGCGTCAAGACGTGGACGGTCGAGGACCGCGGTGAAGCCGTCCGGCTCGAGGGCACCGACTTCTCCGGCGAGCCCGTGGACACGGGCGCCCTCGACGGCGTCGTCGTCCTCAACACCTGGTACGCAGCCTGCCCGCCCTGTCGGGCCGAGGCTCCCGACCTGCTCGAGGTCGCGACCGAGCGAGCAGCGGACGGCGTCCACCTCGTCGGGATCAACGGGACGGACGACGCCGGAGCAGCCCTGGCGTTCGAACGTGAGCACGACGTCACCTGGCCGTCCATCGCCGACACCGACGGCTCCGCCATCGCGACCCTCCAGGGCGTCGTCCCCGTGCAGGCCGTACCCACGACGGTCGTGCTCGACCAGCAGGGGCGCGTCGCCGCTCGCGTGCTCGGACAGGTCCAGGCGACGACCCTCGACGCGCTCGTCTCCGACGTGCTGGCCGAGGTCGACGCCTGAGCCGGCGTCAGAGACCCCCGTGAGCCACACCGCAGCCCTTCTCGTCGCCGGAGCAGACCCCCGGCTCCTCGCTGACGTCGGCGAGACGTTCGGCAGCGCCGTCCTCGGCGGCTCGATGCTCCTCGCCCTCCCGGTCGCGGTCCTCGCGGGGTTCGTGTCGTTCGCCTCCCCGTGCGTCCTGCCGCTCGTCCCCGGGTACCTCGGGTTCGTCAGCGGCCTCGCCGCCTCGAACGCAGGTCCGGCGACGCGCAACGGGTCGAAGGCCAGCACGGCGGGTGGGGGAGGATCCTCCGCACGGCGCGGCCGGGTGCTGCTCGGCGTGGCGCTGTTCGTCGCCGGGTTCACGTTCGTCTTCGTCTCGATCGGAGTCCTCACCGGGACGATCGGCTCCTTCCTGCGCGCCTGGGACGACGAGATCTCCCGGGTGCTCGGCGTCGTCGTCGTCCTCATGGGGCTCGCGTTCCTCGGAGCGATGCCGTTCCTGCAGCGCGAGCGGCGGCTGCACGTGAGCCCCAGCGCCGGTCTGTGGGGCGCCCCGCTGCTGGGACTCGTGTTCGGTCTGGGGTGGACGCCCTGCCTCGGGCCCACCCTCGTCGCGATCTACTCGCTGGCGCTCGACCAGGGAACGTCCGTGCGGGGTGGCACCCTGGCCGTCGCGTACTGCCTCGGCCTCGGCCTCCCCTTCCTCCTCATCGCCCTGGGACTCGAGCGCAGCTCGCGCGCCCTGGGCTTCCTGGGCCGGCACAAGGTGGCGATCATGCGCTTCGGAGGCGCCCTGCTCATCCTCATCGGGCTCGCGCTCGTCAGCGGTCTCTGGGGCGAGTGGAGCCGCGCCATGCAAGGTTTCATCGGTGGGACGGAGACGGTGATCTAGTGGGTCCGACGACTCCGCGGGAGCCCCGCGACACGAGCTACCGGCCGGACGGGATCGACGACTCGTTCTCGGACGGGCGCACCGCGGCCCCCGACGCGACCGGGGCCGGTACCCCGCGCGGCACGCAGGCGACCGTCCCGCACCTCGGTGCGACCGGCCTGCTCAGGTTCGCCTGGCGGCAGCTCACGTCGATGCGGGTCGCGCTCATGCTCCTCACCCTGCTCGCCGTGGCCGCGGTCCCTGGCTCCGTGTTCCCGCAGCGCAACCAGGACCAGGCAGCCGTCGTCCGCTACATCCGGGAGAACCCGACGCTCGGCGAGTGGCTCGACCGCCTCGGTTTCTTCGACGTCTACGCGTCGGTGTGGTTCTCCGCGATCTACATCCTGCTGTTCGTGTCGCTCGTCGGATGCATCCTGCCGCGCACGAGGGCGCACCTGCACGCCCTGCGTGCGCGGCCGCCGCGCACGCCCCGTCGCTTCTCGCGGTTCCCGGCCACCGCGTCCTACACGGTCGACGCCACCGTCGCGACCCCTGCGCAGGTGCAGGACGCCGCGACGACCCACCTGGGGCGACGTGTCCTCGGCCTGCGCCGGTTCCGCGTGGCAGCGGGCACCGACGCCGACGGTGCGCTCACCGTGAGCGCGGAGCGGGGTTACCTGCGCGAGACCGGGAACCTCGTCTTCCACATCTCGCTGCTCGGGCTCCTCATCGCGTTCGGCACGGGGCAGCTCCTCGAGTACCGCGGCCAGGCCATCGTCACGGAGGGGCGCGGGTTCGCGAACTCCGTCGTCGACTACGACTCGTTCGAGCGCGGCGCCCTGTTCAGCGAGGACGCGCTCGTGCCGTTCTCCATGACGCTCGACGCGTTCGAGTCGCGCTTCCGCATCACCGACGCCAAGGCGCAGGACTTCACGGCATACGTCACGGTGCGCGAGACGGACGGCACCACGCGCGAGGAGCAGATCAAGGTCAACGAGCCGCTCACGCAGTCGGGCGCCAACATCTACCTCCAGGGGAACGGGTACGCGCCGGACGTCACGGTGCGTGACGCCGCAGGCGAGATCGCCTTCGCGGGCCCGGTGCCCTTCCTCCCTGAGGACGCCATGTACACGTCGCGCGGCGTCATCAAGGTGCCCGACGTCTCGACCGGGGAGCAGATCGGGCTCCTCGGCTTCCTCCTGCCGACGGCGGAGGTCACCGAGGACGGAGCCCGCTCGGTATTCCCGGACCCCATCAACCCCGTGCTCGTGCTCACGGTGTACAGCGGCGACCTCGGGCTCGACGACGGGATCCCGCAGAACGTCTACCAGCTGGAGACCGAGGGCATGACGCGCGCCGACGAGGCGGACGGCACCGAGGCGACGCTGCTCGTCGGCCTCGGCGAGACCGTCGAGCTCCCGGACGGCCTGGGGACGATCGAGTTCTCCGGGCTGCCGCGCTTCGTCGCCCTGGACCTGCGCCACGACCCGTCCCTCGGCTGGGTGCTCGCGTTCTCGCTCGGCGCGCTCGGGGGCGTGGCCGTCTCCTTGTTCACACCGCGCCGTCGCATCTGGGTCCGTGCCCGGGACGTCGCCGAGGACGGTGGACGCCGTACCGTGGTGGAGGTCGCCGGCCTCGCCCGTGGCGACGACGCCGGGCTCGACGCGGAGGTGGCGCGCCTCCTGGCCGCCCTCCCGGGACACCCGCCCACGATCGACGACCCGGGCCCCGACCAGCACCCCGCACCCGCAGTACCTGACGGACCAGAACCGAGCTTGGGAAAGGCTGACCGATGAATCCCGGCATCACAGGAGCGTTCCCCTGGGGAGAGCTCAGCGACGTCCTCGCGTGGGGGGCGGCGACCGCCTACACGATCGCGATGATCGCCTTCGCGTTCGACCTCTCGCGGTTGTCCGACGCCGTGGGGCAGCGTCGCACGCGCGAGCGCGAGCTCGTCGGGGCCGGGGCGTCGACGAGCACGACGCCGGGCGTCTCCGCCGCCCTGTCGCCGTCTGCGCCGACCCCTCGGGGGAAGGCGCTCGGCATCGCGATGGCGACGATGTGGCTCGGGTTCGGCATGCATCTGGTCTCGCTCGTCGCGCGCGGCATCGCCGCCGGGCGGGCCCCCTGGGCGAACATGTACGAGTTCTGCCTCGCCGGGACCCTCGTCGCGGCAGGCGCCTTCCTCCTGCTGCAGCTGCGACGGGACGTGCGGTTCCTCGGTGTGGTCGTCACGTTCCTCGTCGTGACCTTCCTCATGGTCGGCCTCAACGCGTTCCACGTCGTCGCCGACGAGGTCCAGCCGGCCCTGCAGCACTACTGGTTGGTCATCCACGTGGGCGTCGCGGTCGGCGCCACGGGAGTCTTCACGGTTGCCTTCGCCGTGAGCGTGCTCCAGCTGCTGCGCGACTCGCGCGACCGCGGATCGACGTTCCTGCGCGGTGAGGGCACCGTCGTGCGCGGCAAGAACGTCGCCGCGTCGCGCGTGTTCAACTGGCGGTTCCTCGACGCGATCCCGACGCCGACGTCGCTCGAGGCCCTGAGCTTCCGCCTCAACGCCGTGGGCTTCGTCCTGTGGACCTTCACGCTCATCGGTGGAGCCATCTGGGCCAACGACGCCTGGGGTCGCCCGTGGGGCTGGGACCCCAAGGAGGTGTGGACCTTCGTCGTGTGGGTCGTCTACGCCGCCTACCTGCACGCCCGGACGACCCGGGGCTGGTCGGGACGCCGTGCCGCCTACTTCGTCCTGGCGGGCTACGCCTGCGTGCTGTTCAACTTCACCGGCGTGAACATCCTCTTCAGCGGCAAGCACTCCTACGCGGAGCTGCCCGACTCCTAGGACCCGTCCGTCGGGCCTCCCGCACGACGCCGGGGAGACGGAGCTGGTACGGCCAGCGGGTCCACACCCGTCGCGGTGCGGTGCGGTGCGGTGCGCCGGGAGTGCGGCACCATACCTGCTATGGATGTGGTGTTCGTTCACGGGGCGGGGAGAGAGGGAGCCGCCGCCTGGCCGCAGCAGGCGGCGGCCGCGGAGCCCGGCTGGCTGTTCCTACGGCGCGACGGTGTCGCCGACGATGCCGCCCGGGACGCGCAACGCCTGCTAGGAGCGCTCCGTGCGTGCGGCGGCGGGCACGTCGTCGCCCATTCGTACGGCGCGAACGCGGCGGTGCTGGCCGCCCGGACCGCGCCTGCGATGGTCCGGTCGTTGGCACTCCTCGAGCCCGCGTGCTTCGACCTGGCGCGCGGAAGGCCGGCCGTCGAGGAGCACATCGCGGCGATGACACCCGTTGTTCGAGGTCGCCGACGACGCGTCCGTGTCGGCGCGTGACTTCTCCCGGCGCTTCTCGGCCGGGATGGGGATGGAGCCCCCTGACCTGCCCGACGAGGAGCTGCTGGCGAGCGTCAGCCGGCTCCGGGCACTGCGTCCGCCGTGGGGCATCGGGCTCGGGACGCACCGGAGCCTGCCTGCCAGGACGTTGGTCGTCACCGGCGGGTGGAGCCGCCTCTACGAGGAGACCGCCGGGGCTCTCGTCGCGCGCGGTGCACAGCACCTCACCCTCGAGGGCCATGGCCATCGCGTACAGGACGACCCGCGGGCTTCCCACGTCCTCAGGCAGCACTGGGCCGGCTGAGCGGCGGCACGTGCAGGAGCACGTCGTCCTGGTGGGCTACGCCTGCGTGCAGCCCGCAGGACCCGGCTCAGCGCGGGCGCGCAGCGCCGGGGCTCAGCTGTTCGAGCGGTCGAGCGGGTTCGGTCCCGCACCGTCGTCCGGTTCGTCGCCGTCTGTCGGGTCGGTCCCCTGCTCGCCCGACGTCCCGCCGTCGTCGGCCGGTCCGTCCGGGGTGCCGCGCGTGTCACCGGTCGCTGACCCACGACCGGTGCCCGCGGGGCCCTGGCCCTGTCGGCGCTGCTCCTGCGCCAGCCGCCACAGGAAGTCCGGGTCGTCGTCAGGCGCGACGGGCCCCCGCGAGCGCCGTCGGCCGCGGCCGGGACCCGCGCCGGGCCGCCCCGCGCCTGCCACCGGCGGCCCACCGGCAGCCTGCGACCGGCGGGACCGGCTGAACACGATCCAGGCGATCGGACCGAAGTAGGGGAGAACGACGATGATGATGAGCCAGAGCCACCGCGGGATGCCCCCACGGTCCTGCTCGTCGCTCGACGCGAAGTCGGCGAGAGCGTAGACGACAAGAGCGAAAGCGGCGACGAGGGCGAGAGCGCGGGGCATGCATCCAGCCTATGCGCTTACCCTGGACAGGTGCCCTTCGTCATCTATTCTGTGCTCCGCGTCGCGCTCCTCCTGCTCATCGGGGTGCTCCTCTACCTCGTGGGTCTGCGGAGCTGGCCCCTCGTCGTCGTCGCGGCTCTCCTGGCGCTGATGATCAGCTATGTGGTGCTCTCGCGGCCGCGCGAGGCCGCGGCGGTGTACCTCGCGCAGCGGCGCGAGGACCGGCTCGCGCGGCGCGCCGACGGTGACCGCGGACGGTTCAGCGACGCGGTCGAGGGGGACGCCGCGTCCGAGGACGCGCGTGTCGACGGAGTCCTCGACCGCCGTCGCACCGGTGGCGGGGACGGCCGGGCCTCAGATGGCCAGACCGAGCCCGAGTAGCACACCGAAGCCGAGCTCGTAGAGGCCGGTCGCTGCCAGCACGGGGACCAGCAGCCGTCCCCGCGCACCCGCGAGGACGGGGATGCTCAGCAGCGTGGCAGGGAGTCCGAGCAGGACGACGAGGACGCTCCACGGGTTCGCGAACCCGCAGAGCATCCCCAGGCCGATCGGCACCCAGAGCATCGCGACGTACGCGCGCCGGGCACGCCAGTCGCCGAGCCGCACCGCGAGCGTGCGCTTGCCGACCACGGCATCGGTGGGGATGTCCCGGATGTTGTTGACCATGAGGATCGCGCACGCGAGCAGGCCGACGGCGACCGCACCGAGGGCGGACGGCACCGTCACACGGTCGATCTGCGTGTAGGTGGTGCCGAGCACGGCGACAAGACCGAAGAACGTGAAGACCCCCACCTCGCCGAGCCCGCGGTACCCGTACGGGTTCTTGCCACCCGTGTAGAACCACGCGGCCGCGATCGAGGCGGCACCGACGACGACGAGCCACCAGTGCCCCGACACGGCGACGAGCGCCAGCCCGAGCACCGCCGCGATGGCGAACGAGGTGAACGCCGCCGCCTTGACCTGGCCCGGCCGGGCTGTCCCCGACGCGGTGAGCCGCAGCGGGCCCACGCGGTCGAGGTCGGTGCCGCGCACCCCGTCCGAGTAGTCGTTGGCGTAGTTCACGCCGACCTGCAGCGCGAGGGCGACGAGGAGCGCGAGGACGGCCGGGACGGGCTCGAACCCGCCCACCTGGGCTGCGGCGCCCGACCCCACGAGGACGGGCGTCGCGGCTGCGGGGAGCGTGCGCACCCGGGCTCCGGCGAGCCACTGGGATGCTGAGGGCATGGGGTTCCCTTCGTCGGACATGGGGACTCAGGCTATCGGTTCGGCGCCTCCGGGCGGCCCAGCCGCTGTGCCTCCGGGCGGCCGAGCCGCTGTGCCGCCAGCACCGCCGCTGCACGCCGGTCCGCCTTCCCCGGCCCGCGCACCGGGAGGTGGTCGACGACGACGACGTCCCGTGGAGCGGCTGGCGCACCGAGGGCGGCGGTGACCCGTGACCGCACCTCGTCCAGGAGGGCCGGGCGGTCCGGTGCGTCCGTGCCACCGGGGGCGAGCGTCACGAGCGCCACGACCCGGCTGCCCCACTCGTCGTCGGGCAGCCCGACGACGCAGACCTCGCCGATCCCGCCCCACCCGGCGAGCACCGACTCGACCGCTGCGGGGACGACGTTGACCCCTCCGCTGATGACGGTGTCGTCGGCGCGGCCGAGAACCGTGAGCACCTGACCGCGCGCGTCGTCGTGGAGCCGGCCGACGTCCGACGTGCGGAACCACCGGGTGCCCGTGCCGTCGGGCTCCGGGTCGACGACGAACGCGTCACGCGTCGCGGCAGGGTCGTCCACGTACCCGTCCGCGAGGACGGGTCCGCTGATCTCGACGAGGGACTCGCGCACGCGCAGGCGTACGCCGTCGAGAGGCACGCCGTCGTAGACGCACCCACCCGCGGTCTCGCTCATGCCGTAGGTCGTGACGACTGCCACGCCGGCGGCGTGCGCCGCGGCCAGCACGGCCGGCGACGTCGCGGCCCCGCCGACGAGCACGGCGTCGTAGCGGCGCAGCGCGTCCAGCCCCGAGCGGCCCTCGGGCGTGCCGGCCCGGCCCGCCGGTCCGGCGGGCCCGAGCGCGCCCGCGGCCGCGAGCAGCCGGTGCAGCTGGGTGGGGACGAGCGACGTGTACAGCGGGGCACGGGCCCCGCCCGGACCGGTGTCGCGCAGCGCGTCCGTCGCGGCCGCGAACGCACCGGGCCGGAACCCGGCGTCGCTGTCGAGCACCACCGGTTCGGTCCCCGCGAGCACGGACCGGGCGAGGACCTGCAGCCCGGCGACGTGCGTCGTCGGGAGCGCGAGCAACCACCGCCCGTGCCCGCCGAGGCGGGCTGCCGTCGCCGTTCCCGATGCCCGCAGTGCGGCCCCGGAGAGACGGACGGTGCGCGGCGCACCCGTGGAACCGGAGGTGGGCACGAGCACGTACGCCTCCGGGGCGCCGGGAGGAGCCGTGAGCGCACGCCGGACCGCCTCTGCCGCCACGTCCCTCGGTGTGCCCGTCACAGGTTCAGCCTAGGGCGCCATAGGGTGGGCACCGACGACGCGCGGCGCGCCGTCGCGCCCAGCGCGCCGGGAGCCGCGGGCCCCGAAGCGAGGAGACTGGATCCGTGCAGCTCAACCCTGGCCTGACGCAGGCTCGTGCCGACCGGCGCAGGTGGCGTCGGACGATGACCGTGGCGCTCGCGTGCACGCTCGCGCTCGCTGGCTGTGCCGGGGACGCAGAGCCCCTCGAGGCGGTCACCACGACGACCACCCCGGACGCCGAGGTGGTCAAGGCCCTCCCGCCCGATCCCGCTGTTCCGCCCACCTGGCCGCTCACCGGGGTCGTCGCTGCCGACCAGGGCAACCGCCCCGCGCTGGCCGTCAAGGTCGAGAACTCTCGCGAGGCGCGCCCCCAGACGGGCCTCGAGCTCGCCGACGTCGTGTGGGAGGAAGTCGTCGAGGGTGGGGTGACCCGCTACATCGCGGTGTATCACTCGCAGGTGCCGGAGACGATCGGCCCGATCCGCTCGGTCCGGCCCATGGATGCGCACATCGCCGCACCGCTCGCCGGACTCATGACGTTCTCGGGCGGGCAGCCGCCGTTCGTCCAGTCCGTGCGCGACGCGGGGCTGCAGGTCATCAGCCACGACGAGGGTGCCGACGGCTTCTACCGGACGAAGGACCGTCGCGCGCCGCACAACGTCTACGGCAGGACGGCGGACTTCTACGCGGCGGCCGACGCCGGGCACACCGCGCCCCCGGCACCCCAGTTCCAGTTCGCCCGCGACGAGGCGTCGGCGAGCGCCGCGACCGCGGGGACGCCCGTCACCACGGTCAACGTCACGATGTCCAGCTACAGCAGCCCGTCGTGGTCCTGGGACCCGGCGGCGGGGCTGTTCCAGCGTTCCGAGGGGGGCTCCCCGGCGGTGTCCGCCACGGGTGCCCGGCTGACCGCCGAGAACGTCGTCGTGCTGAGCGTCGCCGTGCGTGACACCCCGTACAAGGACCCGTCCGGGGCGCCTGTCCCGGAGACGGAGATGATCGGGTCGGGGGAGGCGCTCGTGGCATCCGCAGGCCGGACGATCACTGGCACGTGGAGCAAGGAGAGCTCGCTGGCGCCCGTGGTCCTCTCCGGGCCCGACGGCGCTCCCCTCACGCTCGCACCCGGCAACACGTGGGTGGAGCTCGTGCCGCGGTCGGGCGGCGCCTACTCGACGAGCTGACGGCCGGTCCACCGGAGGACTGACCCGGACCGGTCGCGGGTCCTCCCATCGGCGGAGAGCGCACGCGTGAGTCCGGGCCGGGGGACCGATGTGCTCGAGCGCCCTCCCGAGCGAGGGTGGGGGTATGGCAACGATCCTTCATCACGGCACACGCACGAGGTCGCTCCGCCGGCCTTCCGCCCGCACGCACGCCCCGTCGCGCGTCACCGCTCCCGGGGAGCCGGGCCCCGCAGCATCCGTCATCCCCGTCCTGCTGTCGTTCGGCGGCCTGTTCGCGCTGGCGATCGCTGTGGCCCTGTGCGGCAGCCGCGTGCTCGACCTCCTCGGCGCGCTCCTCGTCGCGGGCTGACACCCAGCGGTGCCCGACGGCGGGCTCAGAAGTAGTAGGGGAACCCGGACCAGTCGGGGTCGCGGCGCTGCAGGAACGCGTCGCGTCCCTCGACGGCCTCGTCCGTCATGTAGGCCAGCCGCGTGGCCTCACCGGCGAACACCTGCTGCCCCGCGAGGCCGTCGTCGGCCAGGTTGAACGCGAACTTGAGCATGCGGATCGCCTGCGGCGACTTCGTCGCGATGGTCGCCGCGTACTCGAGCGCGAGCGTCTCCACGTCCGCGTGGTCCGCCACCTCGTTGACCGCGCCCCACGCGTAGGCGTCCTCGGCCGAGTACTCCCGGGCGAGGAAGAAGACCTCGCGGGCGCGCTTCTGTCCCACCTGGCGGGCGAACAGCGCCGAGCCGTAGCCGGCGTCGAAGGAGCCGACGTTGGCGTCGGTCTGCTTGAACCGGGCGTGCTCGCGGCTCGCGATCGACAGGTCGGCCACGACGTGCAGCGAGTGCCCACCGCCGGCGGCCCAGCCGTTGACCACGGCGATGACGACCTTGGGCATGGTGCGCATGAGGCGCTGGACCTCGAGGATGTGCAGCCGTCCCGCCTGTGCAGGGTCGATGTGGTCGGCGCTCTCGGCCGCGGTCCCCGTCGCGTCCTGCGTGGTGTACCGGTACCCGTCGCGGCCGCGGATGCGCTGGTCGCCGCCCGAGCAGAACGCCCAGCCGCCGTCCTTCGGGCTCGGACCGTTGCCCGTGAGGATGACCGCTGCGACGTCCGACGTCATGCGGGCGTGGTCGAGCGCGCGGTAGAGCTCGTCGACGCTGTGCGGGCGGAACGCGTTGCGCACCTCGGGCCGGTCGAAGGCGATGCGGACGACGGGCAGGTCGCGCTCACCGCCGTCGGGGGAGCGTTCGACGCCCCGGTGGTAGGTGATGTCGGTGAGACCCTCGAACCCGGCGACCGTGCGCCACCGGGTCGGGTCGAAGGTCTGGGACACGGTCTCGGGGAGGTCGCTCACCCGTCCAGCCTAGGGTCTGGCGCGCGGGCCCGGTGGCAGGCGCGGAGGACGAGCCGTGAAACATCCCGCGTCGCTGCGTGAAACATTCCGGACATCTCCCACCCGTACGGTCGGCCGCGTGACGACCGCGACGCGACGCCAGCAGCGTGGTGTCGAGCGCCGCGACGCTCTCGTGGCGGCTGCGGCGTCGCTCGTGCTGGAGGGCGGACCGGGTGCGATCACGCACCGGACCGTCGCAGAGCGAGCCGCTGTACCGCTCGCCTCGACGACGTACTACTTCGACCATCTCGACGACATCGTCGGCGCCGCGGGTGCTCTGCTCGCGGCGCGCTGGTCGGAGCACTCTGCGCGCTCGTCCCGGACGGTCGTCGCGGCGGTCGCGGCAGGTGCGGACGTCGACCCCCCGGGCGCGCTCGCCGACGCCCTCCTGCCCGAGGGCGACGATGCCGCGGTCCGTGGTCACTACGAGCACCTCGTCGCCGGGGGCCGGTCGGGGCGCACCCCGGGGGCCGACCACCTGGGGACCGACCGCGACGCCGCCCAGGGACCGGTCGCGGATCTCGTCGCCGCGCTCGGCATCACCCTCGCGCCAGACGCCGTCGTGGCGCTCGTCGACGGCGCTGCGCTGCGGGCCCTCGGGTCGGGTCGCCCGGTGCGGGACGAGGTCCGCCGGCTGCTGCGGTCCGCGACGGCCGTGCCCGCGCTCAGCGTCTGACGACCCAGCGTCCCGGCGACCGCCTAACCTGGGTGGGTGCACGTCTACTCCACAGCCCTCACCACGCGGTTCCGCGGCCTCGACCGGCGCGACGGCGTGCTCCTGCGGGGCGAGGCCGGCTGGGGCGAGTTCTCACCCTTCTGGGACTACGACGACGAGGAGTCGCTCGCGTGGTGGTCCGCGGCTCTCGAGGCCGCGCACGACGGCTGGCCGGAACCGGTCCGACGGCGGGTCCCCGTCAACGTCACGGTGCCCGCGACCGACCCCGAGCGCGCGCACGCGATCGTGCTGGCGTCCGGAGGGTGCCGGACAGCCAAGGTCAAGGTCGCGGAGCGCGGCCAGACCGTCGACGACGAGGTCGCGCGGCTCGAGGCGGTGCGGGACGCACTCGGACCGGCGGGGCGGATCCGCATCGACGCGAACGGCGGCTGGGACCCGCAGACCGCGCTCGCGCGGCTGGCGGTCCTCGACCGCGCCGCTGGCGGCCTGGAGTACGTCGAGCAGCCGTGCCCCGACGTCGCGGGTCTTGCGCACGTGCGGCGACGTACCGACATCCCCGTGGCTGCGGACGAGTCCATCCGTCGCGTGCAGGACCCGTTCGAGGTGGTGCGGGCGGAGGCCGCGGACATCGTCGTGCTCAAGGTGCAGCCGCTCGGTGGCGTGCGTGCGTGCCTCGAGCTCGCTGAGCAGGTGGGCCTGCCGGTCGTCGTGTCCTCCGCGCTCGAGAGCTCTGTCGGGCTAGCCGCAGGGCTCGCGCTGGCCGCGGCCCTCCCCGAGCTGCCCTACGCGTGCGGTCTGGCCACCGCTCAGCTCCTCGCGCGGGACACGGTCGGTCGGTCGCTCCTGCCGGTGGACGGGGCGATCGACGTGCGCCGTCCGCAACCGGACGTCGCTGACCTCGAGGCGACCGACGCCGGCCGGGTCGATCCCCGGATCGTCGACCGATGGCTCGACCGTGTCGCCCGGGTCAGCGCGCTCGGTGCACCCGAAGGGCTCGCACCCGGGGTCGCCGGCCGCACCGGTGGGTCGACGCGGTGACGGGCACCGGACCGGCTCCCGAGCCCATCGCCCTCCCACCGTCCGTCCGCTCGGCGCACGTGCTCGTCGATGCGCTGGCCCGCCTCGGCGTCCGCGACGTCGTCCTGGCGCCCGGCTCCCGCAGCGCGCCCCTCGCGTACGCCCTCGTCGCCGAGACCCGGGCCGTGCCGGACGCCAGGGTGCGGTTGCACGTCCGCGTCGACGAGCGGGACGCGGCGTTCCTCGCGCTCGGCCTGGCGCGCGGCGAGCAGGTCCTGCACGGTCGGGCCGCGTCACCGGTCGCGGTCGTCACGACGTCGGGCACGGCCGTCGCCAACCTCCATCCCGCGGTCCTCGAGGCGCACCACGGTGGCATCCCGCTGCTGCTGCTCACGGCCGACCGGCCGCACGAGGTGCGAGGGACCGGGGCCAACCAGACCGCCGACCAGGTGGGGATCTTCGGTTCAGCGGTGCGGCTCGCCGTCGATGTCCCGGCGCCCGCCGGGCGCGCCGGGGAGGACGCCGACCTGCGTGCGCTGCTCACCCGGGCGCACGCGGCCGCGACCGGGTACCGCACCCTCGACCCCGGTCCGGTGCACGTCAACCTCGCCTACCGGGAGCCGCTCGCACCGTCCGCCGGCGGCCTCGACGAGCTCCTGCGGGACACCGCACGTACCGCGGCCCCCGGAGCCGGTGACGAGAAGGTGCCCGGGCTCGGGCTCGTCACCCTGCGTGCCGTGGCACCCGAGGAGGACGTCGACGGGGTGCTGGACGAGGTCGCCACCCTCGTCGTCGCGGGAGACGGGGCAGGTCCTGACGCACGCCGTCTCGCGGAGGCGCGCGGGTGGCCCCTGCTGGCCGAGGCCTCCTCCGGCGCCGCGGGCGGCCACTGCCTCGTCGCAGCGCACCGGCTCGTCCTCGGGGTGCGCTCCCTCACGGACGGCGTCCGGCAGGTCGTCGTCCTGGGCCGGCCCACGCTGTCCCGTCCGGTGCAGCAGCTCCTCGCCAGCCCCCGCGTGCGCGTGGTCGTCGTCGCGCCCGGCAGTGCACGGTGGCCGGACGCGGCGCGCAACGCCGCCGTGGTGCTCGGAGGGGTCCCACCCGCCTGGCTCGAGATCGGGCCCGGCCAGGGTGGAGCCGGTGTCCGGTGGCTCGCACGGTGGCGGGCTGCCTCCGCGGCCGCAGCGGGCGTGCTCGATGCCCGCGGCGTGACGCAGTCCCTCGACGCCCTCGGTGTCGCGGACGCGGTCGCGGACGCCAGCACGCCGCACGACGCACTCGTCATCGGGTCGAGCAACCCTGTCCGCGACCTCGACCTCCTCGCGCGGTGGACGGAACCGCCCGTCGTGGTCGCCAACCGTGGGCTCGCCGGCATCGACGGGACCGTGTCCACCGCGACCGGGGTCGCGCTCGCGCTGCAGCGTCGGGCCGGCACCACGGTCCGTGCCCTCATGGGGGACCTCACGTTCCTGCACGACGTCGGTGGGCTCCTCCGTGGGCCGCACGAGCCCCAGGTGCAGCTCCAGGTGGTCGTCGTCAACGACGACGGCGGTTCGATCTTCGCGACCCTCGAGCACGCCCGCCTCGGCGACGACGAGCTCTTCGAGCGCGTCTTCGCGACCCCGCACGGCGCGGACCTCGGCGCCCTGTGCGGCGGGTACGGCGTCGCGCACGAGGTGGTCCGTGACGCGGCGCGGCTGCGGGCCGCGCTCGCCAGCCCTCCGGCGGGGGTGTCCGTGCTCGAGGTGCGCGTCGACCGCGCGACCCGGGGTCCGGACGGTGACGCGCTCGCGGCGGCCGTCGTGCGGGCGGTCGAGGCCGAGGACCGGTCCTAGCACATTCGCAGCAAGTCCCCAGGGAAAACCAAGCCTCGCCACAGGGCGATGGAGTTGAGTGGTGCCCAGTCAGAGAAGGGACGCACTCATGACATCGCAGCACGACGACCCTGCCTACCAACCGCCGAGCACCGGTGCGCCGACGCCGCCGCCCCCGCCCCCGCCCGGGCGTGAGCCGCGAGGACGCGTCGCGCCCGTCGCGGCCGCGGCGATCGTCGCGGCCGTCCTTGCTGCCGGGGGCACCGTCGCCCTCAGCGAGGCGCTCGACGACTCACCGAGCACGAACGCCTCGCCCAGCGCGACCGACTTCTCCGCGCTCGGGCGTTCCGAGGGGGGCGGAGGGGAGGTGCCCGTCGCGTCCTCGTCGGAGGCGGACCCGGACTGGATCGCGGTGTCCGAGGCGGTGGCTCCGTCCGTCGTGTCCATCGAGGTCGTCACCGAGTCCGGCGGAGGCCAGGGGTCGGGCGTGATCATCGACGAGAACGGTCACATCGTCACGAACGCGCACGTCGTCACGGGCGCCGTCAACGACACCGTGGGGGTCATCCTCTCGGACGGCCGCGTCTACGAGGCGACGATCACGGGCCTCGACCCGGCCACGGACCTTGCGGTCGTCGAGATCGTCGACGCACCGGACGATCTCGTCCCCGCAGTGATCTCCGAGGGGGACGGCGTCGAGGTGGGTGAGCCTGTCATGGCCGTCGGCAACCCGCTGGGGCTGTCGAACACGGCTACGACGGGCATCGTCTCCGCCATCGACCGGCCGGTGAGCACCGCGACCACCACGGACAACACGGTCGCGGTGACGAACGCCATCCAGATCGACGCAGCCGTGAACCCCGGCAACAGCGGGGGACCGCTGTTCGACGCGACCGGCGAGGTCATCGGGATCACGTCCTCCATCGCCAGCCTGTCGTCCGGCAGCGGGCAGGCCGGGTCGATCGGTCTGGGCTTCGCGATCCCGTCCGACGTCGTCCTCCTCATCGCGGACCAGCTCATCGAGGAGGGCGCCGCCGAGCACGCGTTCCTCGGCGTCGTGCTCGCCGAAGGGACGGGCACGGTCGACGGCACCACCCGCCAGGGCGCTGTCGTCACGGAGATCACCGGCGGTTCGCCGGCGGACGGTGCGCTCGAGGTCGGTGACGTCGTGGTCGCGATCGACGGCGACCCCGTCACGGGGCCCGAGTCCCTCACGGGGTTCGTCCGGGCGCTCCCGTCCGGGGCGGACGTCACCCTGACGGTCGTGCGGGACGGCGAGTCGATCGACGTGCCGGTCACGCTCGCCACGAGGGCGGAGGACGCCACGACGAACCCGAGCCCGAGCCCGGACAGCGGCCAGGGTGGGTCGGGCGGCTCCGGCGGCTCCGGCGGCTTCGGCGGGTCGGGCAACGGCCGGAGCGGGCCGAGCAGCCCGGACAACATCCCCGACCTGGGCGACCTCTTCGGTAACGGCTAGTCACCAGCCACCTCCGTGGCGTCTCCCCTTGCGCCACGCGAGGTCGGACGAGGGCCCGTGCTTGCGTTCCCAGGAGTGCGGGCCCTTGTCGTGGGGCGCGGTCCGGTTCCGCCGGTCGGGGCCGTGCGCGCGTCAGGCCAGGGCGTGGCGCATCGGGTCGAGCTTGGCCTCGGTCTCGGCGAGCTCCGCCCCCGGCTCCGAGGCGGCCACGACTCCGCAGCCAGCGAACAGGCGCAGGCGGTGCGGGTCGTCGGCGTCGAGCGCGGCGGACCGCAGCGCGATGCCCCACTCGCCGTCGCCGTCGCCGCCCACCCAGCCCACCGGGCCGGCATACCGCGCACGGTCCATGCCCTCGATCTCCCGGATGAGGTCGTTGGCGGCCGCCGTCGGCGTGCCGCAGACCGCCGCCGTGGGGTGGAGGGCCCCTGCGAGCGCGAGGCTCGACGGCCCGTGGTCGGGGTCGGTGGTCCCCGCTGCGGGGCGGGCCCCGCGGAGCACACCGGTGACGTCCGTCGCGAGGTGCAGGACGTTCGGGAGGTGCAGCACGAACGGCGTCTCGGGGACGTTGAGCGACTGGCAGAACGGCTCGAGGGCACGGGCGACCGACGCCACCGCGTACTCGTGCTCCTCGAGGTCCTTGGAGGAGTGGGCGAGCACGGCCGCGCGGGCCAGGTCGGCCTGCTCCTCTCCCGTGCGGCGGACCGTCCCGGCAAGCACGCGAGAGGTGACGAGCCCCTTGTCCGAGCGCACGAGCAGCTCGGGGGTCGCCCCGATCATGCCGTCGACGCTGAAGGTCCAGCACCCGCCGTAGGAGGCGGCGAGCCGGGTCAGTGCCCAGCGCACGTCGAAGGGCTCCTCGGTGCGGGCGACGAGGTCCCGGGCGAGGACGACCTTGTCGAGCGCGCCGGCGCGGATCCGTCCGACGGCCTCCTCGACAGCGGCGATCCAGGCGTCGTCGGGCACCGCGCCCTGCGTGTACGTCACCGCTCCCGGCGCCCGGACGGGAACATCACCCCCGGCGTCCGCGACGGCGCGTCGCAGCGTGGGGGCCGGTCCCAGGGTGGGGACGGCGTCGACCGCGGTGAGCGTCGTGATCCACGACGTCCCGCCGCGGCGGCCGACGACGACACGGGGGACGACGAGGACGCCGCCGGCTGCGGACGCCTCGTCGAAGGCGAACGAACCGAACGCGACAGGGCCGGTGCCCGGCACACCGACGTCGTCGCGCACGATGGCGCGAGCACGGACAGAGGACCATGCGGCCTCCGCGTCGGCGAAGCGGGACGCGCCGGACGTCTCGATGCGCGCCGCCACACCCCATCCGACGATGCCGTCGCCGCGGCGGACCCAGGCGAGCGGGGAGTCCGCCGGCAGCAGGTCGAGGAGGGCTCCGACGTCCGGGGAGAGGTCGTCGATCGCTGTGGTGCGGACCATGAGGGTCGGGGGCCGCTGGTCGGGGGCGCCGCTCCGGTCGGTCACGTCGCGCTGGGTGCTCATCAGGTCAAGGATACGACCGACGACCGACCGCCGCGGAGCGGTCGGCAACGATGAGAGCATGGACGCATGTCACGCGCCAGCCTGGACAAGAAGCCCGCCGAGGTCGCCTCGATGTTCGACAGCATCGCCGCCCGCTACGACCTCACCAACGACCTCATCTCGCTCGGGCAGGACCGTCGCTGGCGCCGCGCCACCGTGGCAGCCGTGGGAGCGCGTCGCGGCGAGAAGGTCCTCGACCTCGCGGCGGGCACCGGGACCTCCAGCGAGCCGTTCGCGGCCGCGGGCGCCCACGTCGTGCCGTGCGACTTCTCGTTCGGGATGCTCGCTGTCGGCAAGGAGCGTCGCCCGGACCTGCCGTTCACCGCAGGTGACGCGACGCGCCTGCCGTTCGCGGACGCGTCGTTCGACGCCGTGACGATCTCGTTCGGGCTGCGCAACGTCGTCGACACCACCGGGGCGCTCACCGAGATGCTCCGGGTGGTGCGGCCCGGCGGGCGGATCGTCATCTGCGAGTTCTCCCAGCCGACGTGGGAGCCGTTCCGCCGCGTGTACACCGAGTACCTCATGCGTGCGCTGCCGAAGGTGGCCGGCGTCGTGACGAAGGACGCCGGCTCCTACGAGTACCTCGCGGAGTCCATCCGTGAGTGGCCCGACCAGGAAGCCCTCGGCAGGCTCATGGTGGGTGCGGGCTGGGGTCGCGTGGGCTTCCGCAACCTCTCGGGCGGGATCGTCGCCCTGCACCGGGGCGTGCGTCCGGCCTGACGGCAGCGTGTCGCTGCGCGTCCGGTCCCGGCACGGGCACGGGCGCGGACCGGAGGCCGGGGTGCCGCCCGGGTCGACCGGACGGCACCCCCGACCTCACCAGCTGGCGTTGCGGGCCATCTCGACAGCGATCTCCTGCCACCACTGACCGGCGGCCGGTCCGCCGTTGCAGGATCCGTCGCTCTCGCCGGGCAGCTTGACCCACAGGAGGGCGGCGAGGTTGGTGCTGTCGTCGACGAGCCGGGGGCGCTCGCCGAGAGCCCGGCCGCGGGGGTTGCACCACTCACCGTTGGAGCCGTTGCCGTTGCGCGAGGTGTCGATGACGTACGGCACTCCTCCGAGCCGGCTCGACACGGCTTCCCCGTAGGCCGTGGACGCTGCGGTGGTCTGGTAGTTCGAGGTGTTGAGCGCGAAGCCCTCGGCGTACTCGAACCCGATCTGCTGCAGGCGCTCGGCTGCCTCGTCGGCGGTGAGCCAGCCGGAGTGCCCTGCGTCGATGTAGACGTGGGCGCCGGCCTCGGTCAGCTTCTGCGCGGCGTACCTCAGGTATCCCACCCGGTCTCCCTGGCCCTCGCAGTCACCGAGCTGTGCGAGAGCGTCGGGCTCGAGGATCACCCACGGCTCGCCCTGGATGCCGGAGGCGATGGTGTCGATCCACGCCGCGTACTCGCTCGTGGCGACCCCGCCGCCCGAGTAGCTGCCACAGTCGCGGCCGGGGATCGCGTACACGACGAGCACGGGGATCGCGCCGGCACCGACGGCTCGGCCGGTGTAGTCCGTGACCTGCTGCTTCGCGGTCTGCGCGTCGGTCCAGCTGCCGACCCAGTACGCCTGGGGCGTCTGGGCGATCTTGTTGAGCAGCACCTTCGTCTCACCGCTCGCAGCCGCAGCGGCTCGGGCGGCCTGGGTGGCGGTGTCGACGTAGAGGGTCCCCGTCGCGCTCGCCGGCGGGTCGACCGGGTCTGGCGTGGGGTCCGGGGTGGGGTCGGGATCCGGGTCCGGGTCCGGGGCGACGACCGTGCCGGTGCACGGGACCCCGTTGAGCTCGATCGAGGTCGGCGCCGGGTTCGAGCCCTGCCACGACCCGATGAAGCCGAAGCCCGCGGAGGCGCCGGTACCGAGGGACCCGTTGTAGGACGCGTTCGAGAACGACGCGGTGGCCCCGGAGGCCGTCGCCGTCGCGCCCCACGCCTGGAGCACCCGCTGCCCGGCGGGGAAGGACCAGGTGACCTCCCACGAGGTCACCGGGGATCCGAGGTTGGTCACGACGACGTCCGCCTGGAACTGCCCGCCCCACTGGCTGGGCGTCGCGTAGTCGACGCGACAGCCCTCGGCCGCGGTGGCCGTCGCGCCGATGCTGCCCAGTCCCGCGAGGACGAGCGCGCTCGCGGCCGCCAGGGCCGCGTTCCGCGTGAGGTTTCGCATGAGTTCTCCGTTCGGCAGGGTCCCGTCAGGACGACGGGACGGAGGCGGCCCGGCGGCCCGTCGCCGCGTCGGGGAGACGCGCCGGTGTGTCCGGTCCGGGCCTGTGCGAGACGTTAGCCCCGATGTGTCCCCGGCGCGGGAGCGTAAACGTTTCACCCGCTCGGAGGTGCCGGGAGGCGGTCCTCGGGGCCGTGGCGCGTCAACCAAGGTCTGCCTTAGCAGACACCGGCGGCGGACGTGACTAGAGTGGCACCGACGGTTGTGACGCGGTTCACAAAGTCGGACGCAACGTTGCGGGACGGATGGGCGGGGACATGGGACTGAACGGCACCGACGATGCGGACGTCATCGTCGTGGGCGCCGGGCCTGCGGGAGCAACCGCGGCCCACTACTGCGCCGCCGCAGGTCTCGACGTCCTCCTGCTCGAGAAGTCGGCCTTCCCGCGCGACAAGATCTGCGGCGACGGGCTCACCCCACGTGCCGTGAGCGAGCTCGTCCGGATGGGTGTGCCGACGCGCGCCGAGGACGGCTGGATCCGCAACGTCGGCCTGCGTGCCGTCGCCGGCGGACGGTCCTTCGAGTTCCCGTGGCCCGAGCTCCGGGCCTACCCCTCGTACGGGCTCGCGCGCTCACGGATGAATCTCGACCAGACCCTCGCCGAGCACGCCCGCGCCTCTGGCGCGAAGCTCATGGAGCGCACCAACGTCACCGGTCCGGTGCTCGACGAGCGCACCGGCCGCGTCGTCGGCGTGACCGCTCGTCCCGTGGACGACTCCGGCCGCCGGGCGGGCGAAGAGGTCACCTACCGTGCACCCGTCGTCATCGCGGCGGACGGTGTCTCGGCACGCATGGCCGTCTCGCTCGGCATCGAGAAGGCAGCCAACCGGCCGATGGGCGTGGCCGTCCGCACCTACTTCACCAGCCCCCGCCACGACGACCCGTGGATGGAGTCCCAGCTCGAGCTCTGGGACGGCGTCCCCGGCAAGTCCCGCCTGCTGCCCGGCTACGGGTGGATCTTCGCGCTCGGCGACGGCACCGTGAACGTCGGGCTCGGGTCCGTCTCCTCGACGTCGGCAGCCAGCCGGATCGACTACAAGGACCTGTTCGCCCGGTGGATGGCCAACGCACCGAAGGAATGGGGCTTCACGCCGGAGAACCAGCTCGGTCCCGTCCGCGGCGCCGCCCTGCCGATGGGCTTCAACCGCAAGCCGCTGTACACGCGCGGGCTCATGCTCGTCGGGGATGCCGGCGGCATGGTCAGCCCCTTCAACGGCGAGGGCATCGCGTACGCGATGCAGGCCGGCCGGGAGGCGGCGGACGTCCTCGCGCAGGCGCGCGCACGCACCACGGATGCGGCCCGCGAGCGCACGCTGGCGACGTACCCCGAGATCATGCGCCGGGACCTGGGTGGGTACTACACGCTCGGCCGGTACTTCGTCCGGCTCATCGAGCACCCCGAGATCATGCGGCTGTGCACGCGGTACGGCCTGCCGCGGCCGCTCATCATGAAGTTCGTCGTCAAGCTCTTGTCCGACTGCTACGAGCCCCACGGTGGCGACGTCGTCGACCGTGTCATCGCGGGCCTGTCCAGGGTGGTGCCATCAGCATGAGCAATCCGTACGTACCCCTGCTGGTCCTCATGGGGATCGCTCTCGTCCTCGCTCTCGGCGGCGTCGCCGCGAGCGCGGTCATCGGCCCCAAGCGCTACAACCGTGCCAAGCTCGACGCGTACGAGTGCGGCATCGAGCCGACACCGCACGCGGTGGGCGGCGGCCGGTTCCCGATCAAGTACTACCTCGTGGCGATGACGTTCATCATCTTCGACATCGAGGTCGTCTTCCTCTACCCGTGGGCGGTCGACTTCGCGACCCTCGCCACGTTCGGGCTCGTCGCGATGCTCGCGTTCCTCGCGCTCATCACCGTGCCCTTCATCTACGAGTGGCGGCGGGGTGGGTTCGAGTGGGTATGACACGCCCCGTGAAGGCCGACCGGACAGCTCCGCCCACCACGCCGCGCGACGAAAGGGTCTGAACCATGGGGATCGAAGAAGCTCCCTCGGGATTCCTCCTCACCACGGTCGAGGACCTCGCCGGCTACTTCCGCAAGGGCTCGCTCTGGCCGGTGACGTTCGGCCTGGCCTGCTGCGCCATCGAGATGATGGCCGCCGGTGCGAGCCGGTTCGACCTCTCGCGCTTCGGCATGGAGGTGTTCCGCGCCTCGCCGCGCCAGGCCGACCTCATGATCGTCGCCGGTCGCGTGAGCCAGAAGATGGCTCCCGTCGTGCGCCAGGTCTACGACCAGATGGCCGAGCCCAAGTGGGTGCTGTCGATGGGCGTGTGCGCCTCGAGCGGCGGCATGTTCAACAACTACGCGATCGTCCAGGGCGTCGACCACATCGTCCCCGTCGACATCTACCTCCCGGGCTGCCCGCCGCGCCCGGAGATGCTCATCAACGCGATCCTCGAGCTGCACAAGCAGATCCAGGCCGAGCCGCTCGGCGTCAACCGCCGCGAGGCCGCCCGTGCCGTCGAGGCGGCCGCCCTCGAGGCGACCCCCACCCACGAGATGAAGGGCCTGCTGCGGTGAGCGACGACACGACGGACATCTCCGGGTCCCGCGGCCCGGACGGCCCGGGCAGCGACGTCACGCCCGGCGGCGACGTGCGCGGCGACAGCGGAGCGGCGGCGCAGCGCGACGCCATGGCGGCGCCCGGGGAGACCGCGCCCGGCATGTTCAGCGGTGCGCCCCTCGAGGTCGTCGACGTGCGCACGGGCATGTTCGGTGTGCACGGCACGGGTGACACCTCCGGGTACGGGGGCCTCACCCGGCAGGTCGCGATGCCGCACGCGAGCCCGCGTCCCTACGGCGGCTGGTACGACGAGGCGGTGGACGTCCTCGCCGAGGTCCTCGACGAGGCGGGCGTGCCGTTCTCCGACGCGGTCGAGTCCGTCCTCGTGGACCCGCCGCACGGCTCCGGGCACTCGCAGCTCACGCTGCACGTGCGGCGTGAGCACCTCGTCGCCGTGTGCCGTGCGCTGCGCGACGACCAGGACCTGCGGTTCGAGCTGAGCATGGGTGTCTCCGGCGTGCACTACCCCCACGAGACCGGCCGCGAGCTGCACGCCGTGTACCACCTCATCTCCGTGACGCACGGGCGTCAGCTGCGGCTCGAGGTCGCGGTGCCCGACGCCGACCCGCACATCCCGTCGACCACCGTCGTCTACCCGACGCACGACTGGCACGAGCGCGAGACCTGGGACTTCTTCGGCATCGTCTTCGACGGGCACCCCGCGCTCGCACGCATCGAGATGCCCGACGACTGGCCCGGGCACCCCCAGCGCAAGGACTACCCGCTCGGCGGGATCCCCGTGGAGTACAAGGGCGCGACCGTGCCCCCCGCGGACCAGAGGAGGTCGTACTCATGAGCGCCACGAGCACAGCGGGACCGCAGCCGCGGGCCACCCGGCCGCCCGTCTCCGACGAGGGCGTCCGGACGTTCGAGGCCTCGGGCGGGGACTGGGACGACATCGCGGCCGAGGCCGCAGAGCTCGGCGAGGAGCGGATCGTCGTCAACATGGGTCCGCAGCACCCGTCGACGCACGGCGTGCTGCGCCTCATGCTCGAGATCGACGGCGAGACGGTCACCGAGGCGCGGTGCGGCATTGGCTACCTGCACACCGGCATCGAGAAGAACATGGAGTTCCGGACCTGGACGCAGGGTCCGACCTTCTGCACGCGCATGGACTACCTGGCGCCCTTCTTCCAGGAGACGGGGTACAGCCTCGGCGTCGAACGGCTGCTGGGGGTCGCGGACGACGTCCCGGAGCGCGCGCAGGTCATCCGGGTGCTGCTCATGGAGCTCAACCGGGTCGCCAGCCACCTCGTGTGCCTGGGGACAGGCGGCAACGAGATGGGCGCGACGACCGTGATGACGGTCGCGTTCACTGCTCGCGAGGAGATCCTGCGGATCTTCGAGATGATCACCGGACTGCGGATGAACCACGCGTTCATCCGGCCCGGAGGTGTCCCGCAGGACGTCCCGGCGGGTCTCGCCCAGGAGTTCCGCCGCGTCGAGGTCGAGGTGCGCAAGTACCTCAAGCAGCTCACGGACCTCATGCTCGCCAACCCGATCTTCAAGTCCCGCCTCATCGGCGTGGGTCACCTCGACCTCGCGGCGTGCATGGCGCTCGGCATCACGGGGCCGGTGCTGCGCTCGGCGGGCCTGCCGTACGACGTCCGCAAGGCGGACCCCTACTGCGGCTACGAGACGTACGACTTCGACATCCCCACGTCCACGGACGCCGACGCCTACTCCCGCGTGGTGCTGCGGGTGGAGGAGTGCTACCAGTCCCTGCGCATCGCCCAGCAGTGCATCGAGCGGCTCGAGGCGACCGCGGGGCAGCCTGTCATGGTCGCGGACCGCAAGATCGCCTGGCCCGCGCAGCTGGCCATCGGGACGGACGGCATGGGCAACTCCCTCGACCACATCAAGGAGATCATGGGCACCTCGATGGAGGCCCTGATCCACCACTTCAAGCTCGTCACCGAGGGCTTCCGGGTGCCCGTCGGCCAGGTGTTCCAGAGCGTCGAGGCCCCTCGGGGCCAGCTCGGGGTGCACCTCGTGTCCGACGGTGGGACGCGGCCGTACCGCGCGCACTTCCGGGATCCCTCGTTCAACAACCTGCAGGCCGTGTCACTCATGTGCGAGGGCGGGCAGGTGGCCGACGTCGTCGTCGCCGTCGCCTCGCTCGACCCAGTTCTCGGAGGGGTGGACCGATGACCGTCCAGGCACCAGGAGCCGGCGCGCAGCCGGCCGGCCGCGCGAGCGGCTACGACGCGCAGACGTACGAGCGCCTCGCGGCCGACTCGCGCGAGATCATGGCGCGGTACCCGCAGGCGCGCTCGGCGCTGCTGCCGATGCTCCACCTCGTGCAGTCGCAGGACGGGTACGTCTCCCGCAACGGGATCGTGTTCTGCGCCGAGATGCTGTCCCTCACCCCGGCCGAGGTCTCGGCGGTGGCGACCTTCTACTCCATGTACAAGCGCCGCCCGAACGGGACGTACACCGTCGGTGTGTGCACCAACACGCTGTGCGCGATCATGGGCGGCGACGAGATCTTCGACGAGCTCTCCGAGCACCTCGGCATCGGCCACGACGAGACGACGGAGGACGGCGCCGTCACGCTCGAGCGGATCGAGTGCAACGCGGCCTGCGACTACGCGCCCGTCATGATGGTCAACTGGGAGTTCTTCGACGGCCAGACGCCGTCCAGCGCGACCGCGGTCGTCGACGACCTGCGCGCCGGCAAGGACGTCGCACCCACCCGTGGAGCCTCGTCGGTCTGCTCGTTCAAGGCCATGTCACGCGTCCTCGCCGGGTTCCCCGACGGCCGCGCGGACGAAGGCACGGGGGCGGGCGAGCCGACGACAGCCGGGACGCGTCTCGCGCGCGAGCGCGGCTGGGGGACGCCCGACGGCGCGGCGGACCCTGACGTGCAGCCGGACACCCAGGCCCGGGCGGACGGCCAGCAGCGGTCCGACCGGACGAGCACCAACGCCGCCGAGCCGGGGACCGGCGAGGACCGGTCGAGCGCACAGCGTCCGACGACGACGCCCGCGGACAGCTCGCCGGACACCACGACGAGCACCTCCAAGGTCGACGAAGGACCGGTCGACAACGCAGCAGAGCCTGACTCTTCCCCGGAGGGCACGAAGTGAGTACTCAGCTCAGCCCCGTCATCAGCGCGTTCTGGGATGCTGACCAGTCGTGGACGCTCGAGACCTACCTCGCCAACGGCGGCTACGAGGGTCTGCGAGCTGCGCTGGCGCAGTCGCCCGCCGACGTCGTGGCGACCGTCAAGGCGTCCGGCCTGCGCGGCCGTGGGGGAGCGGGCTTCCCCACCGGCATGAAGTGGGGCTTCCTGCCCGCGCCCGACGGCGGGCCGCGCTACCTCGTCGTCAACGCCGACGAGTCCGAGCCGGGGACCTGCAAGGACATCCCGCTCATGATGGCCACCCCCCAGTTCCTCATCGAGGGCGCGATCATCACGTCCTACGCCATCGGGTGCAACCACGCGTTCATCTACGTGCGCGGCGAGGTGCTGCACGTCTACCGGCGCCTGCTCAAGGCGGTCGAGGAGGCCTACGCGGCGGGGTACCTCGGCACGAACATCCAGGGCTCCGGTTTCGACCTCGACATCACGGTGCACGCCGGTGCCGGCGCGTACATCTGCGGGGAGGAGACGGCGCTGCTGGACTCCCTCGAGGGGCTGCGCGGGCAGCCGCGGCTGAAGCCGCCGTTCCCGGCCGTCGCGGGCCTGTACGCCCGCCCGACGGTCGTCAACAACGTCGAGTCCGTCGCGTCCGTGCCGCTCATCGTGGCCCGGGGCGCCGACTGGTTCACCTCGATGGGGACGGAGCGCTCGTCGGGGCACGGGCTCTTCTCGCTCTCGGGGCACGTGACCCGCCCGGGTCAGTACGAGGCCCCGCTCGGCATCACCCTGCGGGAGCTGCTCGAGATGGCGGGCGGGGTGCGCGGCGGACGCGAGCTGAAGTTCTGGACCCCCGGCGGGTCGTCCACCCCGATCTTCACCGCGGAGCACCTGGACATCCCCCTCGACTACGAGTCGGTGTCGGCCGCGGGGTCGATGCTCGGCACGCGAGCGCTGCAGATCTTCGACGAGACGACGTCGGTCGTGCGCGCCGTGACGCGGTGGACCGAGTTCTACGCGCACGAGTCCTGCGGCAAGTGCACGCCGTGCCGCGAGGGCACGTACTGGCTCAAGCAGGTGCTGCGCCGCATCGAGGCGGGCCAGGGCACCAAGGACGACATCGACACGCTGCTGGACACGTGCGACAACATCCTCGGGCGCGCGTTCTGTGCGTTGGGCGACGGCGCCACGAGCTGCATCACCTCCGCGATCCAGTATTTCCGCGAGGAGTTCGAGGCCGGCATGCACACGCCCGCGAGCGAGCTGTTCCCGCCCGAGCGTTCCGCGCTCTTCGAGTACACCCCCACCCAGCGTGCACGCTCCGGCGCGCTCGCTCCCGCAGGAGGTCACTGATGACTGGCGAGCAGGGCGACCGCGTCACCTTCACCATCGACGGGATCGAGACGTCCGTCCCGAAGGGCACCCTCGTCATCCGGGCAGCGGAAGACCTGGGCATCCAGATCCCCAGGTTCTGCGACCACCCGCTCCTCGAGCCTGCTGGCGCGTGCCGCCAGTGTCTCGTCGAGGTCGCGGCGCCGGACCGTGAGGGCAACGTGCGGCCCATGCCCAAGCCCCAGGCGTCGTGCACCCTGCAGGCCACGCCCGGGATGGTCGTGCAGACCCAGCACGCCTCCGCCGTGGCGGACAAGGCGCAGAAGGGCATCATGGAGATGCTCCTCATCAACCACCCCCTCGACTGCCCGGTGTGCGACAAGGGCGGGGAGTGCCCGTTGCAGAACCAGGCGATGAGCAACGGGCGGGCGACGAGCAGGTTCCTCGAGGTCAAGCGCACCTTTCCCAAGCCCATCGCGATCTCGACCGAGATCCTCCTCGACCGTGAGCGCTGCGTCCTGTGCCAGCGGTGCACCCGGTTCTCGAAGCAGATCGCCGGTGACGCCTTCATCGACCTGCAGAAGCGCGGCGCGATGCAGCAGATCGGCCGGTTCGACCCGGAGGTGCTCGGCTTCGCCGACGACCGCGGGTCGATGGACGTGTCGGGCGTGAGCGTCGGGGAACACCACCCGACCGGCGCTCCCGACCCGGTCCTCGTCTCCGACACCTACGCGGACGGCCCTGCGCAGTCCGGCATCGACGCCCCCGTGGGCACCGCCGAGCCGGACGAGTCCGGAGCACCCTTCGCGTCCTACTTCTCGGGCAACACCGTGCAGATCTGCCCCGTGGGGGCCCTGACGAACGCGGCGTACCGGTTCCGCTCGCGGCCGTTCGACCTCGTCTCGACCCCGTCCGTGGCCGAGCACGACTCCTCCGGCTCCGCCATCCGGATCGACCACCGGCGTGGGCGCGTCATGCGTCGTCTCGCCGGCGACGACCCGACGGTCAACGAGGAGTGGATCACCGACAAGGACCGCTTCGCCTTCGCGTGGCAGTCCGCGCCCGACCGCATCACGACCCCGATGATCCGCGAGCGTGGCGCCGACGGCTTCCGTGGCGAGCTGCGGCCCGCGAGCTGGGCCGAGGCGCTCGACGTCGCCGTCGCGGGTCTCCGCTCGGCGGCGGCCCCGGACCGGCACTCCCGTGGCGGCGTCGGCGTGCTCGCAGGTGGCCGGCTCACGGTCGAGGACGCCTACGCCTACGGCAAGTTCGCCCGCGTCGCGCTCGCGACCAACGACGTCGACCACCGCGCCCGCGTCCACTCCACCGAGGAGGAGGCGTTCCTCGCCCATGCCGTCGCCGGGACGGGTCTCGGCGTGACGTTCGCGGACCTCGAGCGCGCCTCCGTGGTGCTCCTCGTGGCACTCGAGCCCGAGGAGGAGGCCGGTGTCGTCTTCCTCCGGCTGCGCAAGGCTGCGCTCGCCGGTGGGCTGCGTGCACTGAGCATCGCGCCGTTCGCCTCTGCCGGGCTCGCGCGGCTCGGCGAGCACGGCGGGACCCTCGTGCCCGCAGCACCAGGCACCGAGGCCGAGGTGATGGATGCGATCACCTCCGGCAGCGAGCTGTCCGAGGTCCGGTCCGCGCTCGCCGACGCTGAGCCCGGGCGCGCCGTCGTCCTCGTCGGGGAGCGGCTCGCCGGGGTGCCGGGAGGCTACTCCGCCGCGTTGCGCCTCGCGGCGTCGACCGGTGCGCGCCTCGCCTGGGTGCCCCGGCGTGCCGGGGAGCGGGGTGCGGTCGAGGCCGGCGCCCTGCCCGGCCTCCTGCCTGGTGGGCGCCCCGTGGCCGACGCCGCTGCCCGCGTCGACGTCGCCACCGCATGGGGCACCGGGTCTCTCCCGGCAGCCCCCGGGAGAGACACCGCCGGGATCCTGGCGGCGCTGTCCGCCGGTGAGCTGCGCGGGGTCGTCGTCGGAGGGCTCGAGCTCGCCGACCTGCCCGACCCGGTCGGGGCGCGCGCTGCCCTCGAGGTCGCCGACGTGGTCGTGTCCCTCGAGGTCCGGGCGAGCGACGTCACGGCGCTCGCCGACGTCGTGCTGCCCGTCGCGCCGCCCGCCGAGAAGGCCGGGGCGTACTGGAACTGGGAGGGACGCCTGAGGCCGTTCCCCAAGACCCTCGACTCCAGCGCCCTCGCCGACCACCGCGTCCTCGACGCCCTCGCCGGCGCCCTCGGCGTCCGGCTGGGTACCGGGACGCTCGAGGAGGTACGCCGGGAGATCGAGCAGCTCGGTGCCTGGGACGGCACCCGGACGCCCGCCCCGGACGTCGAGGCCCTCGAACCGCCCACCGTGGCACCCGGCCACGCCGTCCTCGCGTCCTGGCACATGCTGCTCGACGCGGGCCGCCTCCAGGACGGCGAGGTGTTCCTCGCCGGGACCGCCAAGCGTCCGGTCGCCCGCATCTCCGCCGCCACCGCGGCGGGTGTCGCCGGTGGCCCGGTGCGGGACGGGGACCTCCTGTCCGTCGCGACGGCGCAGGGGAGCATCACCCTTCCGGTGGTCATCACGGTGATGCCCGACCACGTCGTGTGGGTGCCGCTGTCCTCACCGGGCTCACGGGTCCACCAGTCGCTCGCCGCCGCGCCAGGCTCGCTCGTCCGCATCGCCCGGGCCGCTGTCCCCAGCGCGCCCGCCACAGTCGTCGAAGGGCAGGGCGCGTGATGGCCGACTTCTCGAACGACACGATCTGGACGTACATCGTCAAGGCCGTGCTCATCATCGTGTTCCTGCTCACCAGCGTGCTCATCGCCATCTGGTTCGAGCGCAAGGTCGTCGCCCGCATGCAGGTGCGCCCCGGACCCAACGTGCACGGGCCCTTCGGTCTCCTGCAGTCGTTGGCCGACGCGATGAAGCTCCTGCTCAAGGAGGACATCACCGTCAAGGCGGCGGACAAGTTCGTCTACATCCTCGCGCCGATGATCGCGGTGTTCTGCTCGCTGCTGACGTTCGCCGTCATCCCGCTCGGGCCCGAGGTGAGGATCCCGTTCACCGACATCACGACGCCGGCGCAGCTCACCGACTTCCCGGTCGCGGTGCTCTACATCCTCGCGTGCGCGTCGCTGGGCGTGTACGGGATCGTCCTCGGTGGCTGGTCCTCCGGGTCCGTCTACCCGTTGCTCGGCTCGGTGCGGTCCACCGCCCAGGTCATCAGCTACGAGCTCGCGATGGGGCTGTCCCTCGTGAGCGTGTTCCTCATGGTGGGCTCGATGTCCACGGGCGAGATCGTCGACTACCAGACCGACTACTGGCTCGCGATACCCCTGCTGCCCGCCTTCGTCATCTACATCATCTCGATGATCG
Source organism: Sanguibacter sp. Z6_81 (assembly GCF_057180625.1). Classification (NCBI taxonomy): domain Bacteria; kingdom Bacillati; phylum Actinomycetota; class Actinomycetes; order Micrococcales; family Sanguibacteraceae; genus Sanguibacter; species Sanguibacter sp. Z6_81. The sequence continues at coordinate 236,362 of NZ_JBXUFV010000004.1, forward strand.
GCGAGACCAACCGGTTGCCGTTCGACCTCCCCGAGGCCGAGGGCGAGCTCGTGTCCGGGTACATGACGGAGTACTCGTCGATGAAGTTCGCGTGGTTCTTCCTCGCCGAGTACATCAACATGATCAACGTCTCGGCCGTCGCCACGACCCTGTTCCTCGGCGGCTGGCGAGCCCCGTGGCCGATCTCGGCCGTCAACGACGGCATGTTCAACGAGGGCTGGTGGCCGATCCTGTGGTTCCTCGTGAAGATGTGGGGCTTCATGTTCCTCTTCGTGTGGGTCCGCGGCACGGTCCTGCGGTTGCGCTACGACCAGTTCATGAAGTTCGGCTGGAAGGTCCTCATCCCGGCCGCGCTCGGCTGGATCGTGTGCGTCGCTGTCATCCGCGGTCTGCGCGACTTCGAGGGCATGGACATGCGCACGACCGCCCTGGCGATCTTCGTCGTCGCCGCTGTGGCGCTCATCGTCCTGCAGGTCCTGCCCGACAAGCGTGAGGAGGAGCCGAAGGCCGACCCGCGTGACGCGCCGTTCGACGCGTTCGCCGGCGGGTACCCCGTCCCACCGCTGCCTGGGCAGAAGCTCCCGCCGTCGCCCCGCGCCGAGCGCCGGGCGCGCGCCGCGATCGGTGCCGCGCACCCCACGACCGACAAGGAGGCCGACGATGAGTGACGACCCGAAGCCCTATGAGCCGCTCATCGAACCGGCGACCGGGATCCGCGAGATGCTCGCGCCCGTCGCCGGGTTCGGCGTGACGCTCTCCTCGATGTTCCGGCCGACCGTGACGGAGCAGTACCCGTTCGAGAAGGTGCCCACCAAGCCCCGGTACCACGGGCGGCACCAGCTCAACCGGTACGCCGACGGTCTCGAGAAGTGCATCGGCTGCGAGCTGTGCGCCTGGGCGTGCCCCGCGGACGCGATCTACGTGGAGGGCGCCGACAACGCCGACCTCCCCGAGGGTGCGCACATGTCGCCCGGCGAGCGGTACGGCCGCGTCTACCAGATCAACTACCTGCGGTGCATCTTCTGCGGGCTGTGCATCGAGGCGTGCCCGACCCGCGCCCTGACGATGACCAACGAGTACGAGCTCGCCGGTCCGACGCGCGCGGGGCTCATCTGGGAGAAGGAGGACCTCCTGGCACCGGTGCGCGAGGGCATGCTCGCAGCCCCGCACCCCATGGTCCCGGGCACCGAGGACACGGACTACTACCGCGGCGAGGTCACCCACCCGGTCACGGAACAGGTGGACTGGGTGGCGGAGCGCCGGGCAGACGACCCGACCCTCGCCTCCGCGCGCGCCGCGGCCGCCGGCACCGCAGGGACGGTGCGCTGATGGCGAGCCAGGGCGAGGCGATCCTCTTCTGGTGCCTCGCGCCCCTCATGGTCCTCGCCGCGCTCGGCCTCGTGTTCGCCCGCAAGGCCGTGCACGCCACCCTGTGCGTCGTGTTCGTCATGGTCAGCCTCGCGGTCCTCTACGTCGCGCAGGAGGCCCCGTTCCTCGGGATCGTCCAGGTGGTCGTGTACACCGGGGCGGTGATGATGCTCTTCCTCTTCGTCATCATGCTCGTCGGTGTCGACGCCTCGGACTCGCTCGTCGAGACCATCCGGGGGCAGCGGGTCGTCGGCTGGCTCCTCGGCCTCGGGCTCGGCGCGGTCCTCGTCGGTGTCCTCCTGCGGGTCGCCTTCCCCGAGGGCATCGGCCTCGAGGTCGCCAACGAGGAGACCAACCCGGTCGCGCTCGCCCGGATCCTCTTCGCCGACTTCGTGTTCAACCTCGAGGTCGTCGGCGTCCTCCTCGTCACCGCGGCGCTCGCCGCGCTGACCCTCACGCACAAGCAGCGACTCACCGAGCGCGTCGGGCAGAAGGAGATGGCAGCCGCGCGGGTCTCCGCGGGCGAGAGCCTGACCCCGCTGCCCGCGCCGGGCGTCTACGCCCAGCACAACGCCATGGACGTTCCGGCGCTCGACCCCCAGGGCCGGCCCATCGAGTCCTCCGTCTCCCGCGTGCTGCGCGTGCGGGGGCAGGAGCGCCCCGTGCCCGGCACGTCGCAGGTCGCCGGGCCCGACGACGACGCCCCGCCGAGCATCCCCCCCGCACGCACCACCGAGGAGGACAGCTGACATGGACCTCAGCAACTATCTCGTCCTCGCAGCGATCCTCTTCTCGATCGGCGCCGCGACGGTGCTCCTGCGGCGCAACGCGATCATCGTCTTCATGGGGATCGAGCTCATGCTCAACGCGTCGAACCTCGCGTTCGTCACGTTCGCGCGGATGCACGGGGACCTCACCGGTCAGGTCGTGGCGTTCTTCGTCATGGTCGTCGCCGCTGCCGAGGTCGTCGTCGGGCTCGCGATCATCCTGTCCATCTTCCGAACCCGCAGGTCCGCGTCGGTCGACGACGCCAGCCTGCTGAAGAACTGAGGCGGTCGCGGTGGACACGTCCTTGATCGATGCTGCCTGGCTGCTGGTCGCCATCCCCCTGGTCAGCGCAGCCGTCCTGCTCCTCGCAGGTCGACGCTCCGACCGTTGGGGTCACTGGCTCGGCGTCTGTGCCTCGGCGGCGAGCTTCGTCGTCGGCGTCCTCGTCCTCCTCGCGCTGCTCGGGCTCGACGCGCACGACAGGGTGGTCGACGTCCACCTGGCCGAGTGGATCCACGCGGGGGCCCTCGAGGTCGACGCCGGGCTGCGGGTCGACCCGCTGAGCATGACGTTCGTCCTCCTCGTGACGTTCGTCGGCACGCTCATCCACGTCTACTCCGTGGCCTACATGGAGCACGACGCCGACCGCCGGCGGTTCTTCGCGTACCTCAACCTCTTCGTCGCGGCGATGCTGCTGCTCGTGCTCGCCGACTCCTACCTCCTGCTGTTCGTCGGCTGGGAGGGCGTGGGTCTCGCCTCGTACCTGCTCATCGGGTTCTGGAACCACACGCCCGCGAACGCGACCGCCGCGAAGAAGGCGTTCATCGTCAACCGCGTCGCCGACGTCGGCATGATCGTCGCGCTCATGCTCATGTTCGCGACGTTCGGCGCGGTGGACTTCGACACCGTGCTCGCGGGGGACGCCGACACGGCCGTGCTCACCGCGATCGGGTTGACGCTGCTCGTCGCCGCGTGCGGCAAGAGCGCGCAGTTCCCCCTCCAGTCGTGGCTGGGTGACGCGATGGCGGGCCCGACACCGGTGTCTGCCCTCATCCACGCGGCGACGATGGTCACCGCTGGCGTGTACCTCGTCGTGCGCTCGGGGCCGATCTTCACGCAGGCCCCCACAGCGCTGCTCGTCACAGCGATCGTCGGTGCGGTGACGCTCCTGTTCGGTGCGGTCGTCGGCTGCGCCAAGGACGACATCAAGAAGGCCCTGGCGGCCTCCACGATGTCCCAGATCGGCTACATGATGCTCGCGGCGGGGCTCGGGCCCATCGGCTACGCCTTCGCGATCTTCCACCTCGTCACGCACGGGTTCTTCAAGGCCGGCATGTTCCTCGGTGCAGGGTCCGTCATGCACGCCATGGACGACGACGTGAACATGCGCCGCTACGGCGGGCTGTCAGCGTTCATGAAGGTCACGTGGCTCACCTTCGCGGCCGGCTGGCTCGCGATCATCGGCTTCCCCGGCCTGTCCGGGTTCTGGAGCAAGGACAAGATCATCGAGTCGGCGTTCGCGACCGACGGCGGCCAGGGCTGGCAGCCGTGGGTGTTCGGCAGCGTGGCGCTCCTCGGCGCCGGTCTCACGGCGTTCTACATGTCCCGCCTGTTCTTCATGACGTTCCACGGCGACCCGCGCTGGACGAGCGCGCTGTCCGACGACGAGCTGCCCGTGCGGCACCCGCACGAGTCGCCCCGCCTCATGACCGTCCCGATGATGGTGCTCGCGGTCGGATCGGTCGCCCTCGGTGGCCTGCTCATGGTCGGTGGCACGTTCACGACGTGGCTCGAGCCCGTCACCGGGCACGTGGAGCACCACGATCCCGTGCTCCCGATCCCCGTGATCATGGGCGCGACCGTGCTGCTCGTCGCCGTCGGGGTGTTCCTCGCGTGGCGGCAGTACGCCGCGTCGGCGGTGCCGCTCGTCGCACCCCGTGGCTCGGTGCTCACCCGGGCGGCCCGTCAGGACCTCTACCAGGACACTGTCAACGAGAACGTCCTCATGCGCCCCGGGCAGTACCTCACGCGGTCGCTCGTGTACGGGGACAAGCGCGTGGTCGACGGGGCTTTCATGGGCCTCGCGCACGTGCTCGGTCTCCTCGGCGCAGGTGTGCGGCGGATGCAGAACGGCTACGTGCGGTCCTACGCCGCGATGATGCTCGCGGGGTTCGGTGTGCTCGTCATCGTCGTCCTGACCGTGTGGAACTGAGAGGACGGCTGCCATGACCATCGACCCGAACATCCCGTGGCTCACGCTCCTCGCTGCGTGGCCGCTCGTCGGCGCGCTCGTGCTGTGGGCCCTGCCTGCCCGGTCCGTGCGGCTCGCCCGCCCGGTCGCGCTCACCGTCGCGCTCGGCGAGCTCCTGCTGCTCGTCGCAGCGTTCGGCGCCTTCGACGTCTCCCGTGCGGGGGAGCACCAGCTCACCGAGACGTACGCCTGGATCCCGCAGCTCGGGGTGAGCTACGCCGTCGGTGTCGACGGTGTCGCTCTCCTGCTCGTCGCACTGAGCGTGCTGCTCGTCCCGCTGGTCGTCGCGGCGGCGTGGCGCGAGCAGTCCGCCGCCGGTGCGCGGCACTACCTCGCTCTCGTCCTCGTCCTCGAGACCTTCATGGTCGTCGTGTTCGCCGCGCGGGACGTCTTCCTGTTCTACGTCGTCTTCGAGGCGATGCTCATCCCGGTGTACTTCATGATCGGGGCGTTCGGGGACGGTGCACGCCGGCGGTACGCGGCCATCAAGTTCCTCATCTTCTCGCTCGCCGGCGGCCTCGTCATGCTCGTCGCCGTCATCGCGCTCTACGTGGCCGGACCCGGCGGGGAGCAGGGGTTCCTCACCGAGAACCTCACGGGGCTCGACCTCGGGCAGAACGCCGAGCGGCTCATGTTCCTCGGCTTCTTCCTCGCCTTCGCCATCAAGGCTCCGCTCTTCCCGGTGCACACCTGGTTGCCGGACGCCGCGGAGCACGCACCCGCGGGCACGTCGGTGCTCCTCGTGGGCGTGCTCGACAAGGTCGGGACGTTCGGCATGCTCACGCTGTGCCTGCCGCTGTTCCCGGAGGCGTCCCGCTGGGCGGCACCGGTGATCATCGTCCTCGCGGTCGTGTCGATCCTCTACGGGGCCCTCCTGGCGCTCGGCCAGAACGACCTCATGCGGCTCATCGCGTACACGTCGGTGTCCCACTTCGGGTTCATCGTGCTCGGCATCTTCGCGTTCACCCAGGTGAGCGTCGCCGGAGCGTCCTTCTACATGGTCAACCACGGCATCTCGACGGGGCTGCTGTTCCTCGTCGCCGGGTTCCTCGTCGTCCGTTCGCCGTCCGGGCGGTCCCGAGAGATCGCGGGCTTCGGCGGGCTGCAGAAGGTCACCCCGGTGCTCGCCGGCGTGTTCCTCGTCGCCGGGCTCTCCGCCTTGGCGCTGCCCGGCCTGTCGACCTTCGTCTCCGAGATCATGGTGCTCGTCGGCACCTACGGCCGCAACGAGCCAGCGGCCGTCGTCGCAGCGCTCGGTGTCATCCTCGCGGCCCTGTACGTGCTCCTCACCTACCAGCGGGTGTTCACCGGACCCGTCAGGCCGGAGCTCGCCGAGACGCGTGACCTCAGTGCTCGTGAAACGTGGGTGACGGTGCCGCTCGTGGCCGCGCTGCTCGTCCTCGGGTTCGTCCCCGGTCCCGCGCTCGACCTCGTCGACGCACCCGCCGAGCAGACGCTCGTCGACGTCGGGGTGAGCGACCCGCAGGCCGAGCGCACCGCCACCGGTACCACCGCCACCACCGAGGGGAGCGAGTCATGATCGCCGCAGCCGCGCAGGGCGTGTTCGTCGCGCCAGAGGTGCAGTGGAGTGCGCTCGCGCCGCTCCTCGTCGTCTTCGGCGCCGGCGTCGTCGGGGTCCTCCTCGAGGCGTTCCTGCCCTCCGGGCGACGACGGGGCATCCAGGTCGTCCTCGCGCTCGTGGCCGTGGCCGCGGCGTTCGGTGTCCTCGTCTGGCAGGGCGCGAGCTGGTTCGGCGACGGGAGCTCCGAGCTCGTCGTCGTGCTCGGGGGCGCGTTGACCATCGACGGACCGGGGCTGCTGTTCCAGGCGATCATCGCGCTCGTCGCGTTCGTCGCGATCCTCGTCGTGGCCGACCGGACCGGCGCGAAGCAGGACGCCTTCGCGCCCAGTGCCGCGGCGGTGCCCGGGTCGGAGTACGAGGACCTCGCACGCCGCAAGGGGATCGAGCAGACGGAGGTCTACCCCCTGCTGCTGTTCGCCGTCGGCGGGATGCTCATCTTCCCTGTCGCGGGCGACCTCGTGACGATGTTCATCGCCCTCGAGGTGCTCTCGCTCCCGCTGTACGTGCTGTCCGGGATGGCGCGGCGCCGGCGCCTGCTGTCGCAGGAGGCGTCGTTCAAGTACTTCGTCCTCGGGTCCTTCGCGTCAGCGCTGTTCCTCTTCGGCACCGCGCTCCTGTACGGGTACTCGGGATCGGTGACGTTCGAGGGCATCGGTCAGATGGCCGTGCTCGTCGCTGACGGGACCGTCCCGGACGGCTGGGAGCTGCTGTGGCTCGTCGGGATGCTGCTCGTGCTCTCCGGGCTGCTGTTCAAGGTCGGCGCCGTGCCCTTCCAGGCCTGGACGCCCGACGTCTACCAGGGCGCTCCGACGCCGGTGACCGGCTTCATGGCGGCATGCACGAAGATCGCGGCCTTCGGTGCGCTCATGCGCATCCTCTATTCGAGCGCGTTCCTCGGGACGGTGACCATGGTCGAGGCCGTCGAGGCCGCGCTGTGGGTCGTCGCGATCGCGACCATGGTCGTCGGGACCGTCGTCGGCGCCACCCAGACGGACATGAAGCGGATGCTGGGGTACTCGTCCATCGCGCACGCAGGGTTCCTCCTCGTCGGTGTGCTGGGTTTCAACTCGACAGGTCTGCGGGGCGTGCTGTTCTACCTGCTCGTCTACGGGCTGACGACCGTCGGGGCGTTCGCCGTGGTGACGCTCGTCCGTGAGGTCGGGCCGGGTGGAGAGATCCTCGGTGAGGCCACGCACCTCGGTCAGTGGGCAGGGCTCGGACGGCGTCGCCCGTGGCTCGCAGGAGCCTTCGCCATCTTCCTGCTGTCTTTCGCGGGGATCCCGCTCACCGGCGGCTTCATCGCGAAGTTCTCCGTGTTCGGCGCCGCGGTGGAGGGGAACTCGATCCTGGGCAGCGCGACCGTGCTCGCCGTCGTCGGTGTCCTCGCCTCGGCAGTGGCGGTGTTCTTCTACATCCGCGTCATTGTCATCATGTTCTTCACGTCTCCGCAGGAGCCGGCGCGTGACGACGCGGCCGAGGACGGCCTCACCACCGGCTCGGACGGCGTCGGCGACGTGGCGGGCGCCACCGCCGCCCAGGCTGACCCCGGGGGCGCCGCAGCGCGGTCCTCGGTCCTCGTCGCGTCCGGCACCCGGGAGGTGACGGTCGTCGCGTCGGAGGGCTACACGGCCGTCGTCGTGGCCGTCACCGCGGCAGCCGTCATCGTGCTCGGAGTGTTCCCCTCGCCCGTCCTGGACCTCGTGGCGCGGGTCACCGGACTGGGCTGACCGACGGAACCTGGCAGGGGCACGACACGCCCGTGCCAGGTTCCGCGGCGCCACCGGCTAAGTTCTACGTGTGACTACTTCGACGATCGGGCTGCCGCTGCCCGACCCGGACCTGGCCGAGAGGTTGACGAGCCGCCTCGCGCTCGTCGAGGAGCGTCTGCGGGACTCCGTGACGAACGTCGACGAGCTCGCTGACACCGCATCACGCCACCTCGTCAACGCCGGTGGCAAGCGGCTGCGTCCGTTGCTCACCCTGCTCACGGCCGAGCTCGGGGACCCGGGCCGTCCCGAGGTGCTCGACGCCGCCGTCGTGGTCGAGCTCACCCACCTCGCGACGCTGTACCACGACGACGTCATGGACTCCGCGCCGTTGCGGCGCGGTGCCCCCGCTGCGCACGAGGTGTGGGGGAACTCTGTGGCGATCCTCACAGGTGACCTGCTCTTCGCCCGTGCCTCCCGCACCGTCGCGGGTCTCGGACCGGAGGCGGTGCGGCTGCAGGCCGAGACGTTCGAGCGGCTGTGCCTGGGCCAGCTCCACGAGACCGTCGGTCCGACGGACCAGGACGACCCGGTCCTGCACTACCTCCAGGTGCTCTCCGACAAGACGGCGTCGCTGCTCGCGACGTCCGCCCGCTTCGGTGCGCGCTTCGCGGGATGCCGACCCGAGGTCGTCGAGGTCGTCGGCAACTTCGGGGAGAAGCTCGGCGTGGCGTTCCAGCTGGCCGACGACGTGATCGACCTCACCTCCGACGGCGTCACGACCGGCAAGACGCCGGGGACGGACCTGCGCGAGGGTGTCCCGACGATGCCCGGCCTCCTCCTGCGGACCAAGATCGCGGCCGACGGCGGCTCGCCCGACCCGGCTGACCTCGCGATCCTGGCGATGCTCGACGGCGACCTCTCCTCCGACGAGGACCTCGCGCGCGCTGTTGCGGCACTGCGGGTGCACCCCGTCGTCGCCGAGACCCGCGCGCAGGCCGTGGCCTGGGCGAACGACGCTGTCGCCGAGCTCACGCCGCTGCCGTCCGGCCCGGTCAAGGACGCGCTCGTGTCCTTCGCCGAGGCGCTCGTCGACCGCACGGCCTGAGCCGAGCGGCACGCCGCGGCACCATCCCCCTGGGGAGTTGTCCCCATCGCATCGACGGTGGCATGGGCATACCGTCGAGTTCCAGGGTCGGACGTCAGGTGCACCCCAGGGTGCGCCTCAGGTGCACCGTCTGCGTCTCGTCCGCACCGGTCGGGCAGGAGCCCTCGGACAGGTCCGAGTCAGGAGCGGGGTGGTGGGCACGTGAGCATACAGACCGCCACCAGCACCCTGCGGTGGGGAGCCACCACCCACGCGGGACGCCGCCGCGGCAGCAACGAAGACTCCTTCCATGCGGCGCGCGGGGTCTACTTCGTCGCCGACGGCATGGGTGGCCACGAGGCCGGAGCGCGGGCGAGCGCGACGGCGGTCGCGATCCTCTGCGAGCTGGGTGAGTCCACGGACACGACCCCGGAGGACGTGCGCTCCGCGGTCCTCGATGCGCACCGGGCGGTCTCCCGCATCACGACCGCGCCGGGCAAGGGGGCGGGGACGACGTTGTCCGGAGCGGTCGTCGTCCAGCACGAGGGCGCGCCCGCCTGGCTCGTGACCAACGTCGGTGACTCGCGGACGTACCGGTTCGGGGACGGTGACCTCCAGCAGGTCACCCACGACCACTCGCTCGTCCAGGAGCTCGTCGATTCCGGTTCGGTGAGCCCGGAGGAGGCGCGCACGTACGTGCGCCGGCACGTCATCACCCGCGCCCTCGGCGGGCTCGTCGCACCCGAGCCCGACTGCTGGTACGTGCCGATGGTGCCGGGCGACCGCCTGCTCATCTGTTCGGACGGTCTGACCGAGGAGCTCACGCCGGACCGCATCGCCAGCGTGCTGCGCTCACAGCCGCACCCCCAGCTGGCCGCCGACCAGCTCGTGAACTACGCCCTGCTCGCGGGCGGGCGGGACAACATCACCGTCGTCGTCGTCGACGTCGGGCCGGTCGCCCTCGCCGACGCGTCGCGGCACCGTCGGGGTTCGGTCCTGTCGGCGTAGGCTACCGTCGCACGGGAGCCGTGCCGCTCCAGCGCCCGACCCTGCAGCAGACGCCCGCGTGGTGCGGGCGAGCCACGACGCATGACACATGGATGAGGTTCAGATGCCGTTCCGCTACGTGCCCGGTCCCGACTTCGCACTGGTGCGGCCGGGGTTCGTGGTCGTGGTCGAGTCGTCCGTAGGTGGCCAGCGTGCGGTCCGGCTGCATGAGCAGCTCGCGCACCTCGGACCGGACGCGGGGATGGCGGCCGTCCTCGACGCGGTGACGACCGTGCTCGATCCGACGTGGCGCGCCTTGCCGTCGTTCGTCGTCGCTGTCGTCGCCGACGGCGCGGTGCACGTCGCGGCACGGGGGGCGCTGGCCGTGTCGGTGAGCACCGAGGGTGCCGTGCAGGACGTCGTCGGACGAGACGTGACCACCTGGGTCGAGAAGCGCGAGACGGGTGTGCACGAGCTGTCCGTCCGCGCGGTCGATGCCGAAGGCCCGAACCCGATCGACGGTGCGCTGCCGGTGTCCGACGCGGTCGTGCCCGTGAGCGTGCTCACGTGGTCCGCGACCGCGACCGCGACCGCGACCGCGCCTGTGACCGCTACCGCGACCGCGCCTCTGACCGAGACCGCGGGCGAGGGGGGCTCTGCCGGCAGCATCACGGGCGAGCTGCTCACCCCGGAGGAGGCCGGTGTCGAGGCGGAGGAGACCGATGGCGCGCACGCGGAGCTGGCGGCCGACGGGTCCGCCCCTGCGGAGCCCGGACCCGAGGTCGAGCCTCGACTGGACGAGGCTGCGCCCGTGGAGGCTGCGCCCGTGGAGCCTGGACCCGGAGAGCCTGGACCCGCGGAGCCTGGACCCGCGGAGCCGGGGCCCGTCGACCCTGTCCTCACGGACGCTGCGCCCGAGCCTGTCCCGGCGCAGGCGCCGGTCGCGCCCGCACACACCGAGCACGTGCCTGCTGTTCCCGGGTCCGATGCGCAGGCGCTGCCTGACGAGGAGTCCGCCGAGCCCGTCGCCCACGTCTCGGAGCTCCCGGGTGTGCCGTCACTCGATCCCCTGCCTGAGTCCCGACCCGATGCTGCGGACACACCGTCCGACGCCCAGCCGGCTGCTGACGGACCGGGCAGCGTCGCCGAGCAGGAACGTCCCCTGACACGCGCGGCGTTGCGTTCTGTCAGCGCACCGGCCCAGGCACCGGAGCTCGACGAGGCCCAGCGCGCTGAGCTCGAGTTCGGCCGGACCCTCGCCGCCTACCCGGACGAGTGGCGCACGACGGACGAGGATCCGGTGGACGACGAGGTCCTCGACGACCTCGTCGACGGTGCGGCCGGCGAGCACGAACCGGGCCCCGAGGACCACCGCGACGAGGACGGTGCGGACACGGACGGTGGGGACGCGGACGACGACCTGGACGACAGCACCGTGTTCTCGCCTGGTGCGGCGTCGGTCGTGAAGCCCGCGTCCATCACCGCGGACACGGCCAGCGTGGCCCGCCCCTTGCCCCCGGTCCCGCCGCCGCCACCGTCCAGCACTGCGACACTCCCTGCCACGACCGGCATGACACCGGTGGTCGGGTACGGCATCGCCCCGAGCGCACCACCTCCCTGCGGTGCGCCGGTGGCGTGGGGGGCTCCGAGCGGGACCGCGGATCTCTCTGCTGCACCGACCCCGCCCGTGCCCTTCGCGCCCGCACCGTACGCGCCAGCGCCCGTCGCGCCGTCCCCGTACGCGCCGCCGCAGCCCGGGGCGGGTCCGGGGTACCCCGGACCCGGGCCGTCCGGGGCGCCGAACCCGACCGGCCCCCAGGCCGTGGGGCCGCAGGCCACGTCCGGCGGGCCTGGCGAGGGCCCGGCCCCGTCGGCCAGCAGCTCGCCGACCCCCCGACCGCCGGGCCCGCAGATCCTCGCGCGCTCCTGCTACTTCGGCCACGCCAACCCGCCGGTGCGGATGACGTGCCTGCAGTGCGGGGGAGGACTGAGCCCCAACGCCCAGCTCGTCGAGCGGCCGTCGCTCGGTCGGATCACCTTCGCGCACGGCGAGGTCGTCGATCTGGTCCAGCCCGTCGTCGTCGGCCGCTTCCCGCAGGCGCAGAGCGCCGCGACGGGGGCCGACGCACCACGTCTCGTCACGGTCGTCAGCCCGAGCCAGGACGTCTCGCGCTCGCACATCGAGGTGCGCCTCGAGGGATGGCACGTGCTCGTCGTCGACCTCAACACGGTCAACGGGACGACGCTCCTGCGGGACGGGCAGTCGCCGCGCCGGCTGCACCCGCACGAGCCGACACTCGTCGCCGCGGGCGACGTCGTCGACCTGGGCGACGGCGTCCTGCTCACCTTCGAGGGCATGGCATGAGATCCCGCCGTCCGCCGTCCGTCCCCCCGCAGATCGAGGGGTACGAGTACAAGCGGGTCATCGGGTCGGGCGGGTTCGCCGACGTCTTCCTCTACCAGCAGCACCGGCCCCGGCGTCTCGTGGCGGTCAAGGTGCTCCTGCCGCAGTGGTCCGACGGTGTCACACGGGAGGCTTTCGCGGCCGAGGCCGACCTCATGGCGGCGGTCTCGAGCCATCCGTCGATCGTCACGATCTTCGACAGCGACGTCACTGCCGACGGTCGGCTGTTCCTCGCGATGGAGTACTGCTCGCGCCCGAACCTCTCTGCGCGGTACAAGAAGGAGCGTCTCGGCATCGCGGAGGCGCTGCGCATCGGCGTGCAGATCGCCGGGGCGGTGGAGACCGCTCACCGGTCCGGCATCGTCCACCGCGACATCAAGCCGGCGAACATCCTCGTCACCGACTACGGCCACCCGGCGCTCACCGACTTCGGCATCTCGGCGACCATCGAGCAGAGCGAGGCCGGGGCGGACGGGATGTCCGTCCCGTGGTCACCCCCCGAGAACCTTGCCGCGGAGCCGCGCAGCGGCACGACGAGCGACGTGTGGTCGCTGGCCGCGACGGTCTACACGTTGCTCGCGGGCCGGTCGCCGTTCGAGGTCGTGGGAGGGACGAACAACCAGCGCGCGCTCATCGAGCGGATCACCACGGCGCCGGTGCCGCCGATCGGTCGCGGGGACGTGCCCGCGTCGCTCGAGCGTGTGCTCGAGGTCGCGATGGCCAAGGACCCGGCGATGCGCTACCCGACGATGCTCGACCTCGGGCGGGCCCTGCAGCAGGTGCAGATCGAGCTCAACCTCGCGACGACCCCGATCGACATCCTCGAGGACCCCGCGGGCTCCGGCCCCGTCGTCGAGGCGGTCGCGGACGACGACGACGTCGACGGTGGAACCCGCATGCGGCTGGCGAGCGACCGGGTGCACCCCGCGTACGGAGTCACCCACAGCAGCGCGCCAGCGCGCCCGATGACCACCTCCGGGCTCCCTGACGGGGTGGCCAGCAGCCTCAGCCAGAGCCACAGCAGCTATGGATCGTTGCGCGGTCTCCCGTACGTCACGGCAGGCGCAGGCCACGCGTGGTCGGACTCCGCGTCGCAGTCCAGCATGTCGCAGTCCGGCACGTCGTCGGGCTACCTCTCGACGTCCATGTCCGGCCCGGCGTCCACGACCAGCAGTGTGTCGTTGGCGGGGCAGCCGTACGGCGGCCCGACGGGAACGACAGGAGCGACGGGGTACCGGAGCCGCACCGACCGACCGCACCCCCGCAGACGATGGATCATGACTCCGGCGGGCATCCTCGCGGTCCTCGCGGTGGGGCTGGGGGCCGGCGGCGGGTTCCTCCTCTACGACGCGCTGCGTGGTCCGCGCCTCCCGGACTCCGAGGTGCCCGCACCTGCGGAGCTGGCCGTCGCCGAGACCAACAGCCTCGCGGTGTTCACCTGGGTGAACCCCGACCCGCAGGACGGCGACTTCTACGCCTACCGCTCCCGCACGGGCGAGGACGCTGCCGCCGACGAGCCCTCCGAGATCCCGTTGCGTCAGACGACCGCGCTCACCGCCTCCGTCAACACGTTCGGGGTCGACGCGGTGTGCTTCGAGGTCGTCATCGTCCGCAGCGGCCGGGTGTCGGCGGAGCCAGCGGTGGAGTGCCTCGGCTGAGTCGGACGTGGTCCTCGACGGCGCCCTGCGGATAGAGTGCACCGGGGCCGTCAGGGCACGTCGTCGTGAGGACGTCGTCATCGACGCACCGTGGCATCGCCGCGGCTCGCTCCACCCGGGCAGGCACGATGAAGGAGTGGTGGCGATGACCGAGACCGAGCTGGCGATCGAGTACTGCGGCGAGTGGTTCCGGCCCGCCCTGGACGAGCCGTTCGACGTCGGCCGCGAGGCCGACCTCTCGGTGGACGACAACCCCTATCTGCACCGACGGTTCCTGCGGATCAGCTACACGGACGGGATCTGGTGGCTCGCGAACGTCGGGTCGCTCATCTCGGCGACGATCTGCGACGCGAGCGGAGGCGTCCAGTCCTGGCTCTCGCCCGGCAACCGGCTGCCCATCGTCTTCAAGACGACGACGATCGTCTTCACCGCGGGGCCGACGACGTACGAGATCGTCGCCCACCTCGAGGGATCCCCGTACGAGGAGGTTCTCACCGACGAGTCCCTCGAGGGGGAGACGACGATCGGAGTCATCTCCTTCACCACGAGCCAGAAGCAGCTCATCGTCGCGCTCTGCGAGCCGATGCTCAAGCGGGACGGCGCGGGGCTCAGCGAGATCCCGTCGACCGCGGAGGCGGCGAAGCGGCTGGGGTGGGCCACCACCCGGTTCAACCGCAAGCTCGACAACGTCTGCGACAAGCTGGACCGCATGGGGGTCAAGGGACTGCGCGGCGGCCCCAAGCAGCTCGCGACGAACCGACGGGCGCGCCTCGTCGAGTACGCCGTCACCTCCCGGCTCGTGACGAACGCCGACCTCCCGCTCCTCGATGTCGAGTCCGATGACTGAGGCGGTGCTGCGGTTCCCCAGCGAGGCGTTCCCTGCCGCGCCGGCCCTCGCCATGGCGTGCCCCTCCGGGTGGGTCGCGCTCGCTGGTGTGGGGCTGCCGCTGGCTGCGGCGAAGGAGGTCGCGGCCGGTCAGTTCCGCCCGAACGTGCTCGTGACCGTGCAGCGCGCGGGTGCGGGCCACACCGTCGCCGACGCACGGTCGGAGGTCGAGGCCCGGCTCGCCGCGCTGCCGCGGTTCACCGAGACGCTGCGGGAGGAGGCGTGCGAGATGCTGGGGGTGAGCGGCCTGCGCGTCGAGGGGTACTTCGCCGACGGCGCCGGCCGGACCCTCGTCCAGGCTCTCCGCATGGCCGTGCTGACGAACGGGCCCGTCGTCGATGTGGTGCAGATCACGGGGACCTGCGCCGGGGACCAGGTGGACGACGCATTCGCCGAGATCAGGGCGATCCAGGACAGCCTCAGGGTCGATTAGCGCGCCGGAAGGTTCGCTGTGCGAACGACCCGTGTCCACATCGCGAGATGGGATATCCAGTAGGCGAGATGTTTGCGAATCTGGTGATCTCGGGCGTCATCTTTGACGACACGACACCCCACCGAGAAACCTCGGGATCCCAACCGGAAGGCGCGAATTTCCGTGAGCACTGACCGTCAACTGCGCGTAGCCATCGTCGGGGCGGGTCCGGCTGGCATCTACGCCGCTGACATCCTCTCCAAGACGGATCTCGACGTGTCCATCGACCTGTTCGAGCGCCTGCCCGCGCCGTTCGGCCTCGTGCGCTACGGCGTGGCACCCGACCACCCGCGCATCAAGCAGATCATCACCGCCCTGCACAAGGTGCTCGAGCGCGGCGACATCCGCCTCCTGTCCAACGTCGAGTACGGCATGGACATCAAGCTCGAGGAGCTCCGCGAGTTCTACGACGCGGTGATCTTCTCGACCGGTGCGTTCACCGACGCGACGCTCGCCGTCCCGGGTGTCGAGCTCGACGGCTCCTACGGTGCCGCAGACTTCGTGTCCTGGTACGACGGCCACCCGTACGTGCCCACCACGTGGCCGCTCGAAGCGAGGTCCGTCGCCGTCATCGGCGCGGGCAACGTCGCCCTCGACGTCGCGCGGGTGCTCGCCAAGCACGCCGACGACCTGCTCGTCACCGAGATCCCGCAGAACGTCTACGAGGGTCTCAAGGCCTCACCGGTCACCGACGTGCACGTGTTCGCCCGACGCGGCCCGGCGCAGGCGAAGTTCTCGCCGCTCGAGCTCCGCGAGCTCGGCCACGTGCCCGACGTCGACGTCATCGTCTACCCCGAGGACTTCGAGTTCGACGACGGCTCCATCGCCGCGATCAACTCGTCCAACCAGACGAAGCAGATCGTCAAGACGCTCACCGACTGGACGCTCAACGACCCGTCGACGTTCACCGCCTCACGCCGCCTGCACCTGCACTTCCTCCACGCGCCCGCGGAGATCGTCGACGCCGACGGCGACGGCAAGGTCGACGCCCTGCGCACGGAGCGGACGAAGCTCAACGGGGACGGCACCGTCTCTGGCACCGGAGAGTTCCACGAGTGGCCCGTGCAGGCCGTCTACCGCGCCGTCGGCTACTTCGGGTCCGCGTTGCCGGAGATCCCGTTCGACGACCGCAAGGGCGTCATCCCGAACGTCGAGGGTCGGGTCATCGACATCGACGGCCAGCAGGTGCCCGGGGTCTACTGCACGGGCTGGATCAAGCGTGGCCCGGTGGGTCTCATCGGGCACACGAAGTCCGACGCGTCGGAGACGATCCGCAACCTCGTCGCGGACAGCGCGTCGCAGCCCGGGTTCGCGTCCGCGACGCACCCGGAACCCGAGGCCATCACCGACTTCCTGCGCGAGCGGGGCGTGCGGTACATCGAGTGGACCGGGTGGGAGCTGCTCGACGCCCACGAGCGCGGCCTGGGTGCGGCGAACGGGCGTGAGCGCATCAAGGTCGTCTCGCGCGACGAGATGATCGAGATCGCGCTCGGGACGGTGTCCGCCCCGCGCTGACCCAGCAGACCCACGGGCCCCCACGACTGTTCCCGGGAACAGTCGTGGGGGCCTGTTCGTTGAACCAGGTAGCCATGCGCCGCAGGCGGTGGTCCGGTGCGGGCACGTGGCGCAGCAGACGGGGGGAGGGGATGCGCGTGGGACGGACCTATCTCAACGGGCTCAAGACGGCGGGGCTCTTCGGGCTCCTGTGGGCGTTCCTGCTCGGCATGTGGGCCCTCGTCGGACAGGGCAGCGGGACGTCCTTGCTCGTGTTCTGCGGCATCGGGCTCATCAGCACCGCGTACAGCTACTGGAACTCGGACAAGATCGCGATCCGCGCCATGCGCGCCCGCCCGGTCAGCGAGATCGAGCAGCCCCAGATGTACCGGATCGTCCGCGAGCTGTCGACGGCCGCACGACAGCCCATGCCCCGGCTCTACGTCTCACCGACCCCCGCACCGAACGCTTTCGCCACGGGCCGCAACCCCCGCAACGCTGCGGTCTGCTGCACGGAGGGGATCCTCCGCGTCCTCGACGAGCGTGAGCTCCGCGGGGTGCTGGGGCACGAGCTCATGCACGTCTACAACCGGGACATCCTCACGTCGTCCGTCGCCGCGGCGTTCGCTGGTCTCATCACCGGGCTCGCGCAGTTCCTCATGTTCTTCGGCGGGGGCCGGGACCGGGGCAGCAACCCGCTCGCCGCGCTCGTCATGGCGGTGCTCGCCCCCATCGCGGCAGCCCTCGTCCAGCTCGCCATCTCCCGGACGCGTGAGTTCGACGCGGACGAGGACGGTGCGAGGCTCACGGGCGACCCGCTCGCCCTCGCCTCCGCGCTGCGCAAGCTCGACGCCGGGACCCGTCAGCTGCCGCTCCCCGCGAAGCCAGAGCTCGCCGACGTCTCGCACCTCATGATCGCCAACCCGTTCCGCGGGGCTGGGGCGGGCCAGCTGTTCGCCACCCACCCGCCGATGGCCGACCGGATCGCGCGGCTCGAGAAGATGGCTGGCACCGGGGGACCGGTCACCCGGTACTGATCCTTCGGCGGCGGCCGTCGTCCGGGCGTGTGCCCGGCAGCCGTCATGGCAGAAGGGCCTCGAGCGCCTGCGCCACACCGTCGTCGTCGTTGCTCGCGACGACCTCGTCGACGGCGCCCAGGACGCGCGGGTCCGCCGTCGACACGGCGAAGGAGCGACCTGCCCACTCGAGCATCGGGAGGTCGTTGGGCATGTCCCCGAAGGCCCACACCTGCGCGGCGCTGACGTCACGGTCCCGGCACCAGCGCTCGAGGGCCGCGGCCTTGGTCACGCCCCGTGCCGTGAGCTCCGCAAGGCCGGCGGCGCCGGAGTAGGCGAGGTGCGCGCGGTCGCCGACGACCCGCTCGACCGTCGCGAAGAACTCCGCCGGCCGGCTGCCCGTGAGCTGGGCGAGAAGCTTGCCGACAGGCCCGGCCCCGGGCGATCCCACCTCGTCGCGGACGCAGCCGGGCGGGACGGGGTGGTCGGAGACGAAGCGGCGTTCCAGGACGGGGCCGGCCGGGCCCTCGCTGCCCAGTGCGACGCCCGGGAGCTCTGCCCGCAGGTCCGCGACGATGCTGGCGAGCACGTCGGCGTCGAACCCGTCCGCGTGCGTGACCTCACGCCGGCCGACGTCGTACACGCACGCGCCGTTGAGGCCGATCACGACGCCGTGGCCGCCCACCGCGTCGGAGAGCCAGTCGAGCCACCGCGGGGGTCGCGCGGTGACGAACACGACGTGGACGCCGTGCTCCTCGAGCGCTGTGAGGATCCGACGGCTGCGGGACGAGAGCGTCCCGTCGGACCGCAGCAGGGTCCCGTCGAGATCGGTCGCGACGACGCGGGGAGCGGTGCTCACCGGTAGTTGGTGAACTGCACCGCGAAGTCGAGATCGGCCCCCTTGAGGAGCGCCTGGACGGCCTGGAGGTCGTCGCGGGACTTGCTCGTGGCGCGGACCTCGTCACCCGTGATCTGGGTCTTGACGCCCTTGGGGCCCTCCTCGCGGATGATCTTCGTGACCTTCTTGGCGTTCTCCCCGGCGAGGCCCTCCTTGAGCACGCCCTCGAGCCGGTACTCCTTGCCGGACAGCTTGGGCTCGTTCTCCCCGGTGTCGAAGAACTTCAGCGAGACGCCCCGCTTGATGAGCTTCGTCTGGAAGACGTCGAGGATCGCCAGGACGCGCTCCTCGGAGTTGGCGATCATGACGATCTTGTCGCCGCTCCAGGCGATCGACGCCCCGATGTTCTTGAAGTCGTACCGCTGGCCGATCTCCTTGACCGCCTGGTTGAGCGCGTTGTCGACCTCCTGGCGGTCGACCTTGCTGACGATGTCCATCGATGAGTCGGCCATGGCGCAGCTCCTGGTGTCGGTGACGTGGGGGGTTGAGTCCCACGGTATCGGATACCTCGTGGGTGACGGAGGGCGTTCAGCGCCGCTCGGCGAGGCGCCCGATGCGCATCGTGTTGAGGGCGTCGGCCGTGAGGATCACGAGAGCGACCCAGACGAGCCCGAAGCCCGCCCAGCGGGCGGCCGGCATCGCTTCGTGGAAGACCAGGACGCCGAACGAGAACTGCATGACGGGTGCGATGTACTGGAGCATCCCCACGACGCGCAGGGGCAGGAGCCGGGCCGCCGCCCCGAACGTGAGCAGCGGCAGCGCGGTGACGATCCCGGCGGAGGCCAGGAGCAGCGCGTGGCCGAGGCCCTCCTGCCCGAACGTGCTCTCGCCCTGGACCGACAACCACACGAGATAGCCGAGAGCCACAGGGAACAGGATCGTCGTCTCGACAGCGAGACCAGGTACCGCCGTGACGTCACGACCGACGCGGTTCTTGATGAGGCCGTACACGCCGAAGCTGCCGGCGATCCCGAGCGATATCCACGGGACCCGGCCCATCCCGAGGCTGATGACGAGCACGGCAGCGACGCCGAACCCGAGGGCGACCCACTGGGCGGGGCGCAGCTTCTCGGACAGCACGAGCACGGCCAGCAGGACCGTGACGAGCGGGTTGATGAAGTACCCGAGCGCGGTGTCGACCACCTGCCCCGTCGTCACGCCGACGACGTAGAGGATCCAGTTGACCGCGACGAGCACGGCCGCGAGAGCGAGCGTGGAGACGAGGCGCCGTGAGCGCAGGACGGTGACGTAGGCGCCGAGCTGGCCCAGGACGGAGAGCAGCAGGAGGCAGAAGAGGAGGCTCCACACCACGCGGTGCGCGATGATCTCGAGCGCGCCAGCGGGTTGCAGGAGCGGGAAGTAGAGGGGCAGGACGCCCCACATCGCATAGGTGCCGACCCCGAGGAGGAGTCCTTGCCGGGTGCGTGCGGTCGCGTCGGTGCGCTCGGCGGTCGCTCGGGGAGCGGGGCTGGTCACCTGCACATCCTCGCCCACATCGCAGCCGATTTCCGCCCACGGGCCACCTCTTGTATTGTTGGCACGCTCCCGCAGTTCGCCGAGGTGGTTCACGCTGCCGCGACGTCCGGGGGGCATCTGGCCAGGCAGCTTGCCCGAGCGGCCAAAGGGAGCTGACTGTAAATCAGCCGCGTCATGCTACGGGGGTTCGAATCCCTCAGCTGCCACCAGCACCACGACTGCGGTCCCACCCTGCGGGGCGGGACCGCAGTCGTGTGTCTGGCCGGAGACGACGTGTGCGGGGCTCTCCCGGGCCGATTTCATTCAGCCCGAGTGAGCATGTACAGTTTTCCGCGCTGCCCCCGTAGCTCAGTGGTAGAGCGCAGTCTTGGTAAGACTGAGGTCATGGGTCCGATTCCCATCGGGGGCTCTGTTGGTGTGTGACCGTCCGGCGTGGGAATATTGTTCCCGCGCCGGAGGTTCTCACCAGCGCTGCGGCGGGGTAGCTCAGTTGGTCAGAGCGCACGGCTCATAATCGTGAGGTCGCGGGTTCGAGCCCCGCCCCCGCTACCAGTACGGAAGACAACGCGTGCCGGCCGGCGGTGCGCGACAACGAAGCACGTTGCGCCCCCGGCGGCGCGAGAGGTGGCAAGACCGTGGCAAGCAAGAGCCAAGACGTTCGCCCCAAGATCACTCTGGCATGCGTGGAGTGCAAGGAGCGGAACTACATCACGAAGAAGAACCGCCGCAACGACCCCGACCGCCTCGAGCTGTCGAAGTTCTGCCCGCGCTGCGGCAAGCACAACGCGCACCGCGAGACCCGCTGACCTTCGCGGTCGCAGTCGCGCAGCGATGACATCCTCCTCGGTCAACCTCGACTACGTCGGGCGCGAGTACCCGGCGAACGCGCCGTACTCCGTCGGGCGCGAGAAGATCAGGGAGTTCGCCGACGCTGTCGGATCCACACACCCCGCGCACCACGACGTGGCCTCTGCGCGGGGTGTGGGGTATCCGGACATCATCGCGCCCCCGACGTTCGCCGTGGTGGTTGCGCAGCGCGCCGAGGCGCAGTACATCGAGGACCCTGAGGCCCGTGTCGACTTCACGCGGGTGGTCCACGCCGACGAGCGGTTCGTCCACCACCGGCCGATCCACGCGGGTGACGAGCTCGTCACCGTCCTGACCGTCGCGTCGATCACAGAGCGGGCAGGCCTGGCCATGATCACCACGCGCTGCGACATCTCCGCGCTGACCGGAGCCGGCGACGGGTCGGCCCCGTCGACCGAGCCTGTTGCGACCGTCACCTCCACCCTGGCCGTCCGGGGAGCTGACGTATGACCGCAGCGGCACGCCCTGACCTCGCGTCGTTGACCGTGGGCACGAGCGTCGGCACGCGGTCGATCGACGTCGACCGTGCTCGCCTCGTGCGGTACGCCGGTGCGAGCGGCGACTTCAACCCCATCCACTGGAACGAGCGGGTCGCCGAGAGCGTCGGTCTGCCCGGTGTCATCGCCCACGGGATGTTCACCATGGGTGCCGCGGTCGCGCTCGTCGAGGACTGGGCAGGTGACCCGGGCGCCGTCGTGGACTACCAGGCGCGGTTCACGCGTCCCGTGCCCGTCCCCGACCCGGGCGTCGCGACGATCGAGGTCACCGGGGTCGTCGGGCAGATCGACCTCGAGCAGCGGCGCGTCCGCATCGACCTCACCGTGACCTTCGCGGGTGCGCGGGTGCTCGGCAAGTCCCAGGCGGTCGTCGCCCTGTAGCTGCGGTGCCTCTCGTGGTCGCGGCGCCTGTCATGGGCGCGTGCGTCCGTGGGCGCGGGTGCCCGGCGCACCTGCTCCGTCAGGCGGGCGGGGGCCCCGTCGTGGTGCCGATGACGAGCTCGACGTCGAGGACGGTGACGCCCGGCTCCTCTCCCGCGAGCTGGCCCGCCACCGCGCGGGCGAGCGCCGCGCCCTTCTCGGCGAGCGGTTGGCGCACGGTCGTGAGGACGTCGGTGCCCAGCCAGGGCAGGTCGATCCCGTCGAACCCGGCGATCGAGACGTCTTCCGGCACCCGCAGACCCAGCTCGCGGGCGCCGAGCACGGCGCCCGCCGCCAGCAGGTCGGACTGCGCGACGATCGCGGTCGGGCGGCGTGCCGGGTCGGGGTAGCGCTCGGGTGACAGCAGGTTCCGGGCAGCTTCCCGCCCGTGCTCGACGAGCGATGCCTCCGTCTCCCAGTACACGACCGGCTGGACGCCGGCGTCGAGGACGCCGAGCATCCGCTGCCGGGTCGGCGTCCAGTCGATGTCCTCGGGGTCGTCGAGCTCGATCTCGCCGCCGCGCCGGGTCGCGCCGAACGGCAGGGCGACGACGGCGAACCGCTCGTGACCGAGATCGACGAGGTGCCGGACGAGCTCTGCGGTCCCCGCACGGTCGTCGATCGCGACGAGCGGTGCGCCCTCGACCCGCCGGCCCTCGCCCACGACGACCGGCACGCCACGTCGGACGAGCGCGTCGAGGGTGGGGTCGGCGCGGTGGACCCCCCAGATGAGGACGGCGACGTCCATCCCGGCGCTCTCGATGAGCGGGTCGACCACGCGTTCCCCCCCGTCGGCGGCAGCGCCGGGGATGAGGAGGACGCCGAGGCCGAGGGAACCGAGGGTGCTCACGAGTCCGTCGAGCACCTGGATCGAGACAGGGTCCCGGAAGCTGCGCCTGAGCTTGTCGCCGATGACGACGCCGACGATGCCTGAGCGCCCGGAGCGCAGCTGGCGGCCGAGCGGGTTGGGGCCGCGGTAACCGAGGTCGGCGGCGGCGGCGAGGACCTTCTCGCGGGTCTTGTCGGCGATCGGCCCAGAGGCGGAGAAGGCGAGCGAGGCGGTCGACAGCGAGACGCCTGCGGCGTGGGCGACGCTCGCGAGCGTCGGCTTGGAAGCGGACAGAACCGTTACCCCACTCTTCATCCCGTGCACGTTTGACGGACGCCGCCAGCGTACCGGACAATCGAGACTTCACCTCGAAACGATTCGACGTTGCATCGCGAAG
Source organism: Sanguibacter sp. Z6_81 (assembly GCF_057180625.1). Classification (NCBI taxonomy): domain Bacteria; kingdom Bacillati; phylum Actinomycetota; class Actinomycetes; order Micrococcales; family Sanguibacteraceae; genus Sanguibacter; species Sanguibacter sp. Z6_81. The sequence goes on from NZ_JBXUFV010000004.1 coordinate 259,425, forward strand.
AGGGATCGAATCGATTCGAAGCGAGAGGCACGGCTATCAAGGCATCGATCCCCGACCCGCAGCTCCGGCGCGCGCGCATCGCGCTGCTCGGGCTCTTCCTCGCGCTCGGCATGGGTATCTCCAGCTGGCTCGCCCGGTTGCCCTCGGTCCGGGCCGCCCTCGACCTCAGCACCTCCGAGCTGGGGGTCGTCCTCCTCTCCGGCGCCGTCGGGTCACTGCTGACCGTCACGGTCGCCGGGGCGCTCGTCATACGGTTCGGAGGACGAGCGGTCCTCACCGTCGCCGCGTTCGGGGTGCTCGTCGCGTTCTTCCTCGAAGGGCTCGGCCCGACCATCGGGTCCGTGCCCGTGCTCGCCGTCGGGATCTTCCTCAACGGCGCCTCCGTCGCACTCACCAACGTGCCGCAGAACGTCGAGTCCGCCGCGATCGAGCGGCGCATGGGCAGAGCCGTCATGCCGCAGTTCCACGCGGCGTTCTCCATCGGGGCCGTGCTCGGGTCGCTCGTCGGGGCGGGCTGCGCGTTGCTCGACGTGCCCCTCCTCGTCCAGTTCACCGCGACCGGGGTCATCCTCACCGTCTGGCGCCTGGTCTCGGTCCCGCACATCATCCTCGACACCGCCCTCTCTCCCGGGGAGCGCTGGGACCGGTCGACCCGCGCGCGCACCGCGCGCGTGCGCAAGGCGGAGATCCGGGCCGGAGTCGTGCAGCCCGAGCCGGGCACCCTGGGTGTGCGCGCTGCCGTCGGTGCACGCCGGGCCCGGCTCGGTTCCGCGCTCAGCGCATGGCGAGAGCCGCGGACGATCTTCATCGGGATCGTCATCCTCTCCGCGGCGCTGTCCGAGGGGTCGGCCAACAACTGGCTGCCCATCGCCGTCGTCGACGACTTCGGCGAGTCGGAGGCGACCGGTGCGTTCATGTTCGGTGTGTTCGTCACGTCCATGACCCTCGTGCGGCTCTTCGGCACGCGCCTCATCGACCGGCACGGTCGGGTCACCGTCCTGCGCGCCTCGGGTCTCGTGTCCATCGTCGGTCTGCTGCTCTTCGGGTTCGGGCCGAACCTCGCCGTCGCCGGGGTCGGCGTGGTCCTGTGGGGGATGGGTGCCGCCCTCGCCGTCCCGTTGGGCCTCGGGGCCGCGTCGGACGACCCGTTGCGCGCCGCCGCGCGGGTGTCGGTCGTCTCAGCCTTCGCCTCGCTCGCGCAGCTCGCCGCTCCGCCGCTCCTCGGCCTCGTCGCCGAGTCCGTCGGCGCGCGGCACGCCCTGACCCTCATCCTCGTGGCGATGGCCGCGAGCGTGATCCTGTCCAAGCACGTGGCTACGACCGCGGCACCGGGCCGGACGCCCCGCGCCCGGACCACCGGAGAAGAGATGATCGACGCGTGACCATCGACAAGAGCGGCGCAGCCCGTCCCGCCACCCGCCCCGCAGACAGCGCTGCCGTGATCCGCGCTGCCACCAAGGCCGTCTACGCGGTCTTCTTCCTCAGCGGCTTCAACTTCGCCAACTGGGCGTCACGGATCCCGCTCGTCCGCGACCTCCTCGGGTTCGAGCCGACACAGATGGGACGGCTGCTCCTCGTCGGGGCGGTCGGGTCGATCATCGCGTTGCCGCTGTCCGGCTGGATCGTCCAGCGCTTCGGCGCACCCACGGCCGTCGGGGTGTTCGCCGCGGTCAACGTCGTCGGGTACGTCACCGCGGTCTGGGGCGTGGCCGACGGATCCGTCGTCGCGGCCGGCATCGGCCTGTTCCTCTCCGGCGTCGGCCTCGGGGTCTGGGACGCGGCGATGAATCTCGAGGGCGCTGCGGTCGAGCAGCGGCTCGGCCACTCGATCATGCCGCGCTTCCACGCGAGCTTCTCCTTCGGGACGATGGCGGGCGCCGGCGTGGGTGCGCTCGCGTCCTGGCTCGGCGTCGGACTCGTTCCCCACCTCGTCGTGGCGACCGGCCTCTCCCTCGTCCTCGTCCTCGTCGCCGTGCGCTTCATGCTGCCCGATGCACACACGGTGGTGCCGGCGCCGCACGAGACGACGGTCCGCAAGCCCAACCCCTTCGCCGCCTGGCTCGAGCCGCGGACCCTGTTCATCGGGCTTGTCGTCCTCGCCGCCGCGCTGACCGAGGGTGCGGCCAACGACTGGTTGAGCCTCGCCGTCGTCGACGACCTCGGTGCCTCGCACACGACAGGAGCGGTCGCGCTCATCGTCTTCCTCACCGCCATGACCGGGATGCGGTTGCTGGGGACCAGGCTCCTCGACGCCCGCGGACGGGTCTTCGTCCTCCGGGTGTCCGCGGCGCTCGCGCTCCTCGGCCTCGTCGTGTTCGGCCTCGCTCCCTGGGTCCCGCTCGCGTTCGTCGGGATCGTCCTGTGGGGACTCGGGGCCGCGCTCGGGTTCCCCGTCGGCATGAGCGCAGCGAGCGACGACCCGGCGCGGGCCGCCGGCCGGCTCTCGGTCGTCTCGACCATCGGCTACACGGCGTTCTTCGCAGGGCCACCTGTCCTCGGGGAGCTCGCGGAGCACATCGGCTACCGGCAGGCGCTGCTTGCCATCGCCGTGCCGGTGCTCCTCGGGCTCCTCGTGGCGCACGTCGCCGCTGAGCGCGCGGGCGCCGACGGGGACGCTGATGCCGACGACCCCGGGACGCACCCGGTCGAACGCGGTGCGGCGGAGCGCGAACTAGGCTGACAGGGTGACCACACCGGCCGACCAGGCGACCGACCCGCTCATCGAACCCACGTTCGCGGACCTCACGACGCTGCGCGTGGGTGGGGAGATCGACGTGTACGTCGAGACGAGCACGGAGGCGGAGCTCATCGACGTCATCCGCTCGGCCGACGACGCCGGGACGCCGCTGCTCGTCCTCGGCGGTGGCTCCAACCTCCTCGTCGCGGACGAGGGGTTCGGGGGCGTGGTCGTGCGCGATCTACGGACCGGCACGACGGTCGACGGCGCCGACGCCTGCGGAGGTGCGAACATCACGGCCCCCGCGGGGCACCCGATGGACGACCTCGTCGCCGAGGCGATCGACAACGGCTGGGTGGGGCTGGAGGCGCTCTCCGGGATCCCTGGCACCGTCGGTGCAGCACCCGTGCAGAACATCGGGGCCTACGGCCAGGAGGTCTCCGGGGCCATCGCCACCGCGCGGGTGTGGGACCGGGCGCGCAACCGGGTCCGCACGCTGTCGCTCGTGGACCTCGAGTTCGGGTACCGCACCTCGATGCTCAAGCGGTCGACACAGCTCCTGCCCACGGCTGGCCTCGACGCGCCGGCCACGGCGGGCTCGGCCGCGGACCCGGACCCCCGGGCGCCCTGGTACCCCACACCCCGGTACGTCGTGCTCGACGTGAGCTTCCAGCTGCGCCTCGGGACGCTCTCGGCGCCCATCGCCTACCCCGAGCTCGCGCGCCGGCTCGACGTCGCGGTCGGGGCACGTGCGCAGAGCGCCGACGTGCGGGCCGCGGTCCTCGAGCTGCGCGGGCGCAAGGGCATGCTCCTCGACGACCCGTCCTCGCCGGACTACCCCGACCACGACCGCTGGAGCGCCGGCTCCTTCTTCACGAACCCGGTCGTGCCGGTCGAGCTCGCCGACTCCCTGCCGGACGGCGCGCCGCGGTACCCCGTGCGGTCGGCCACCCCGACGACCACGACCGGCCCGAGCCTCGGTGCGATCGACGAGAGCCTTGTCAAGACCTCCGCCGCCTGGCTCATCGAGCACGCGGGCTTCAGCAAGGGCTACGGCGTCGACGGGCCGGACAGCCTCGCGACGCTGTCGACCAAGCACACGCTCGCGCTGACGAACCGCGGCGCGGCGACCGCGAGCGACGTCGTGCGGCTGGCACGCAGCGTGCGCGACGGTGTCGTGCAGACCTTCGGGATCGAGCTCGTGCCCGAGCCCGTGCTCGTAGGCATCTCGCTGTAGCGCGAGCCGCCAGGTGTCGAGACAAAACCCTGGTGGTCGTCCACACTGTTGACCGTGACCGCCGTCGACGATGACTCCCGCCTGAGCCGTGCCGTCCGCCCCGACCGTCGAGCGGTTCTCTCGTGGGCCCTGTGGGACTGGGGGTCGGCGTCCTTCAACGCGGTCGTCACCACCTTCGTCTTCACCCGGTGGATCACGAGCGACGCGTTCGTCGACCCGGTCGTCGTGAAGACCGCGTCGACGGCGGGGGACGACTCCGTCGCCCAGACCGTGCTCGACGGGGTGCTCGCCGACCACTCGTCGTGGCTCGGGTGGGGACTGGCGGCCGCGGGCCTGCTCATCGCGCTCATGGCACCGGTGCTCGGGTCCCGGTCGGACGCCGCCGGCCGCCGCAAGCGGTGGCTCGGCATCAACACGGCTGTCGTCGTGACGCTCATGTGCGCGATGTTCCTCGTCACCCCGGACCCCGGGGCGCTCGACCAGAACCTCATCCTCGGGATCGCCCTGCTCGGGCTCGGCAACATCTTCTTCGAGCTCGCGTCCGTGGGCTACAACGCGATGATCCGCCAGGTCTCGACCCCCGCCACCCTCGGCCGGGTGAGCGGCATCGGGTGGGGCGCGGGCTACCTCGGCGGGATCGTGCTGCTCCTCATCCTCTTCGTCGGTTTCATCAACCCCGACGTGGGGTGGTTCGGCGTCACGGGGGAGGACGGGTTGGACGTCCGGGTGAGCGTCCTCGTCGCCGCCCTGTGGTTCGCGGTGTTCGCCGTCCCGGTGCTGCGCGCCGTCCCCGAGCTCCCGCCGGCTCCCCGCGTCCCGCGCCGGACGATCGCGCAGTCCTACCGCGCACTCTTCGCGACGGTCGCCGAGCTGTGGCGCGTCGACCGGCGCACCGTGTGGTTCCTCCTGGCGAGCGCAGTCTTCCGCGACGGTCTCGCCGGCGTGTTCACGTTCGGGGCGGTCATCGCGTCCGTGACGTTCGGCTTCACCGCGAGCGGTGTCATCGTCTTCGCGATCGCTGCGAACGTCGTCGCCGGCCTCGCGACGATCGTCGCCGGGGCCGTGGAGGACCGCATCGGCGGGAAGCCGGTGATCGTCTTCTCGCTCGTCGCGATGATCGCCTCCGCCCTCGTCGTCCTCGTGCTGCACGACGGCGGCCAGGGCGTGTTCTGGGTGTTCGGGCTGCTCCTGTGCGTGTTCGTCGGGCCGGCCCAGTCGGCCTCCCGCGCGATGCTCGCCCGGCTCACCCCGGCGGGCCGGGAGGGCGAGATGTTCGGGCTCTACGCGACGACGGGACGCGCGGCGAGCTTCCTCGCGCCGGCTGCCTTCGCCCTGTCGATCACCGTCTTCGGCGCCCAGCACTGGGGCGTGCTCGGGCTCGTCGTCGTCCTCGCGTTGGGGCTCGCGCTCCTCCTGCCCGTCCGGGTGGACGACGTGCGGGACGGGCGCGTGCTGCCCGCGGATGCGGCGCAGCGCGCGGGAGTGGGAGCGGCCGGCGGCTCGGCCGCGGGACGCACCGCGTGAGCGACGCCTGGGTGCCCGACCTCCTCGGTGGGGACTGGGTGGCGCGCACGATCCCCCTGCGGCCCGACCGGCAGGGGGAGCGGATCGCGACCCTCGTGGCGTCGCGCGTCCCGACCGGGGTCTCAGAGCCGGGCACGGTCGACCACGAGAGGACCGCGGTCCTCTACGTGCACGGCTTCATCGACTACTTCTTCCAGACGCACCTCGCGGACGAGCTCGAGGCCGACGGGATGGACTTCTTCGCTCTCGACCTCCACGGCTACGGGCGGTCCCTGCTCGACCACCAGCGGCCCAACTTCTGCCTGGACCTGCGGGAGTACGGGGAAGAGCTCGCGGCGGCGACCGCGATCATCCGCGACGAGCTCGGGTACACCCGCCTGCTCGTCATGGGCCACTCCACCGGCGGGTTGCTCGTGTCGCTCTGGGCGCACAGTGCGACGGGGCGCGCCACGGTCGACGGGCTGCTGCTCAACAGCCCGTGGTTCGACCTCAACCGGCCATGGTTCGACCGGGTCGTCACGACGCGCGCGCTCCAGCTGGCGGGTCAGCGGCTGCCGCACGTCGTCGTGCAGCACGGCCCGTCCGCGTACTCGACGTCGCTCCACCTCGAGTCCGGTGGGGAGTGGGACTACGACCGCGACCTCAAGCCCCCGGGCGGCTTCGCGATCCTCACCGGGTGGTTGCGTGCTGTCCGGGCGGGGCACGCGCGCCTGGCGCAGGGTCTCGACCTCGACTGCCCGGTCCTCGTGTGCTGCTCAGCGCGCAGCGGGCCCAACCGTGCGGACAACCCCGACCTCCACCGGGTCGACGCGGTGCTCGACGTCGAGCAGATCGTCGCGCGGGCGCCCGCGCTCGGGCGCGACGTCACGGTCGTCCAGGTCAGGGACGGGATCCACGACCTCGCGCTCTCCGCGGAGCCCGCGCGCAGCGCCTACTTCGAGGCGGTGCACGCGTGGGTGCACGAGACGTTCCCGGACCTCGGCGCCGTCGGCGCGCAGGTGTCCGGGTCAGGGTCGGAGCGCGGCCCGCACAGCGTCATGGATCTCGGCGTCGGACGCCCCGGCGTCGCGTAGCCGCGCCACGAGGTCCGCGGCGGCGTGCGCCACGAGGGTCTCCAGCCGGACCGCGGACGCGGACACGACGGTCCCGGCGCGTCCCCGCGTCTCGACGATGCCGGCGCTCTCCAGCTCCCGGTACGCCCGGGCCACCGTCCCCGGTGCGACACCGAGCCGCTCGGCCAGCGCTCGGACGGTGGGCAACCGGTCGCCCGCGCGCAGGCGTCCGGAGTCCACGTGCTCCTCCACCTGGCTGCGGATCTGCTCGTACGGGGGGGCCGCGGCGGAGGGGTCGATCACCAGCGACAGCGCGTCGGAGAACGTCATGGCCCCAGTCTCCCGCAGGCCCGCCACCGCGACGACCGCGGTCCTACAGTGAGGCGCATGCCTGCTGAACACATCCGTCCCGGACGCCCCTTCGGTCCGATCTCCCTCCCGCCGGGCGTCGACGCCGTCGTCGTCGACGCGCGCGTCGGTCCACTCACCGCTCTGCACGCCGCGCCGCCCGCTGGCGCACCCGTCCGCGGCACGGCCCTCCTCGTCCCGGGCTTCACCGGCTCGAAGGAGGACTTCGCACCGACGATGCCGCTGCTCGCCGCTCGGGGGTGGGACGTGTGGGCCTACAGCCAACGCGGCCAGGCGGACTCCGTCGCACCCCAGGGGACGAGCAGCTACCACCTCGACGACTTCGCGACGGACGCCGTCGAGGTGGCGCGCATCGTCGGCGGGAGCGAACCGGTGCACCTGCTCGGGCACAGCTTCGGCGGGCTCGTCGCCCGCGCAGCCGCGACCGCTGCGCCCGAGGCGTTCAGCGACGTCGTCCTGCTGTGCTCCGGCCCCCGCGGTTGGGGTCTCGGCCGGGCCGAGCGCCTGCGGGTGCTCGACGACCGCGGGTCGCTGGGGTTGTGGGAGAAGGACAACGTCCGGCTCGCCGCGTTCGACCCCGCACGGCTCGAGCCGTACGACGCGTACCGCCGCGAACGCGCCGAGCGGACGTCCACGGACAGCCTGCGGGGCATCGTCGAGATCCTCTGGGACCCCACGGACCGGACGCCCGGGCTGGCCGCGACCGGGCTGCGGTGCCTCGTTGCCCACGGCGCCACCGACGCCGCCTGGCCGCAGGCGTGGCAGCGTGCGATGGCCACCACGCTCGCGGCCGAGTACCGGGTGATCCCCGACGCCGGGCACTGTCCCGGGGAGGAGAACCCGGGGGCGACAGCGCAGGTGCTCGACGAGTTCTGGAGCGGCGCGACGGCAGAGCGCAGCGACACGTCGCGAAAGTCTGGATAGGCGGTTATGCCTACGGAGGGAAATGCGTGCGTAACATGTGACAAATCTCGCGGCAACGGACCGATGGGAGGCTTCGGGCACCGCGGGAGGTACCACTTCCCGTTCCACGGCGCTGCAGTCCGGGATCCCGGACGCAGGCTCCCACGTTGGAGGTTTATCGATGCGTTCGTTCGCACGCCGCACATCCACCGGGCTCGCGCTCGCGGTCACCGCCGCTCTCGCCATCACCGGCTGCAGTTCCAAGTCCACGGACGGGTCCACCGACACGGAGAGCAGCGGTGGCAGCAGCTCGTCTGCGGCCGACCTCGCGATCGTCCCCGCTGTCCAGATCGACGTCACGGGTGCCGAGGTACCGGCGGGCGAGGCGACCGACCCGGTCGACCCGGCCGGCGACGGCACCGCGACCTGCGACGGTGTCGCGATCGCCATGGCCGGCGCCCTCACCGGCGCGAACGCGGCCCTCGGCCAGAACATCCTCCTCGGTGCGCAGGTGGCGCTCGACAAGCACAACGCGGCCAACCCGGACTGCCAGGTGACGCTCAAGGAGTTCGACACCGAGGGCGACCCGCAGAAGGCCACCCAGGTAGCGCCGCAGATCGTCGGAGACGCCAGCGTCATCGGCCTCCTCGGCCCGGCGTTCTCGGGTGAGACCAACGCGACGGGCGCGATCTTCAACCAGGCCGGGCTCCTGTCGCTGTCGGCCTCGGCCACGAACCCGGACCTCACGACCCAGGGGTGGTCGACCTTCTACCGCGGGCTCGCCAACGACGCGATCCAGGGTCCGGCCGTCGCCAAGTACCTCGTCGACACCCTCGGGTACGAGACCGTGTGCGTCGTGGCGGACAACTCCGACTACGGGATCGGGCTCGCCGAGCAGATCACGGCCGGGCTCGGGGACGCTGCAGACGAGTCCTGCTCCGCGGACGTGAAGACCGGGGACAAGGACTTCGCCGCGGCCGTCCAGGTCATCAGCGGCGCCGAGGCGGACGCGGTCTTCTACGCGGGCTACTACGCCGAGGGCGCGCCGTTCGCACAGCAGCTGCGCGACGCCGGCGTCGACATCCCGTTCGTCTCCGCGGACGGGACCAACGACCCGCAGTTCGTCACCCAGGCAGGCTCTGCTGCCGAGGGCGCCATCCTGTCGTGCCCCTGCGGCCCCGCGCCCGAGGAGTTCGCCGCCGAGTACGAGGCCAGCTCCGGCCAGGCGCCCGGCGTCTACTCCACCGAGGGCTACGACCTCATGACGATCATGCTCGCCGGGATCGACTCCGGCATCACCGACCGTGCAGGCATGCTCGAGTTCGTCAGCACCTACGAGGGTGCAGGCCTCGCCCGCGAGTACTCGTGGGACGACACGGGTGAGCTGAGCGAGGCGCTCATCTGGATCTACAACGTCGAGTAGTGCACTCGATGACGGTAGCCCTCGTCGACACCATGGTCGTGGCGGATTCCCTCATCGGGTTCGACGTCGCGGGACTGGGTCGCAACTTCTGGGCACTGACGGTGGACGGACTGACCTACGGGTCGGTGTATGCGCTGGTGGCTGTCGGCTACACCCTGGTCTACGGGGTGCTCCGGCTCATCAACTTCGCCCACTCCGAGGTGTTCATGCTCGGCATGGTCGGCCAGTACGCGGCCCTCATGCTCCTCGGCTTCGGTCCCAGCGGGAACGCCTACAACCTCGGCATACCGATGACCATCGCGTATCTGGCTGCGGCCATGATCGGTGGGATGGTCATCTCCGGGGGAGTGGCGCTCGGTCTGGAACGGGTCGCATACCGGCCGCTGCGGGCACGCAACGCGGCGCCGCTGGTCTTCCTCATCACGGCGATCGGTGCGTCGTTCGTGCTTCAGGAGTTCGTGCACTTCGTGCTCCCTCGGCTCACCGGCAACTCCCTGGGCGGGGTGAACGCGCAGCAACCGATCCGGCTCGTCCAGCCCGAGGTGCAGTTCACGATCGGGAGCGCGAACGTCACGAACGTGGCGATCATCATCGTGCTCTCCGCGCTGCTGCTGGCCCTCGCCGCCGACCTGTTCATCAACCGGACGAAGTTCGGTCGAGGGATCAGGGCGGTGGCGCAGGACCCGGTGACGGCGACGCTCATGGGTGTGTCCCGTGAGCGGATCATCGGGCTGACGTTCCTCATCGGCGGCATCCTCGCCGGTGCCGCAGCCCTGCTGTACACGCTGCGCGTGCCGAACGGCATCATCTATTCGGGCGGGTTCATCCTCGGGATCAAGGCGTTCTGCGCCGCGGTGCTCGGCGGAATCGGCAACCTTCGCGGAGCTCTGCTCGGCGGACTGCTGCTCGGCGTCATGGAGAACTACGGCCAGGTGCTGTTCGGCACGGAGTGGCGGGATGTCGTGGCGTTCGCGCTGCTCATCCTCGTCCTCATGTTCCGTCCCACGGGGATCCTCGGGGAATCACTCGGAAGGGCACGCGCATGACGGGGCCAGGGACGACGTCCGAGGAGGTGGGCGCGAGCACCCACATGCGCCCCCACGCAGGTGTGGGCGACAGGTTCCGTCTGTGGTGGGACGCGCTCGCGCGCCCCACCCAGTGGCTCGTGGGGATCCCGTTCCTCGTGTTCGTCGCGCTGCTGCCGATCCTCAACCTCCCGGTGCTCACCACCGTGGGGACGAACTTCGGTGCCGTCATGGCGCAGTTCGGCATGTACGCGCTCATCGCGATCGGTCTCAACGTCGTGGTGGGGCAGGCCGGCCTGCTCGACCTGGGCTACATCGGGTTCTACGCGATCGGGGCGTACACCGTCGCGATCCTCACGAGCCCGAAGAGCCCGTGGAACCAGACGGTCGAGGGCGGCTGGTTGTCCCAGGACTGGGCGTGGCTCGCGGCGCTGCCGCTCGCGATGGCCGTCACGGCGTTGTCCGGGCTGGTCATCGGGTCGCCGACGCTCCGTCTGCGGGGGGACTACCTGGCGATCGTCACGCTCGGCTTCGGCGAGATCGTCCGGCTGCTCGCCGACAACCTCGACGACGTCACGGGTGGCGGCCGTGGACTCTCGCAGGTGGCCTACCCCCGCGTGGGGGTGAGCGAGACCAACGTCAACGGGGTGTTCTCCGCGGGCAGCGGGTCCGGCACCCTCAACTCGGGCGTGTGGTGGTACTGGCTGAGCCTCGTGCTCATCGTCGTCGTGCTGCTGTTCGTCGGGAACCTCGAGCGGTCACGTGTCGGGCGCTCGTGGGTGGCCATCCGGGAGGACGAGGACGCCGCGGAGATCATGGGTGTACCGACCTTCCGGTTCAAGCTGTGGGCGTTCGTCATCGGCGCCGGCATCGGTGGGATGTCCGGTGCCCTGTACGCGGGCCAGGTGCAGTTCGTGAACCCCACGAACTTCAACGTCATCAACTCGGTGCTGTTCCTGTGCGCCGTCGTCCTCGGCGGGCAGGGCAACAAGCTCGGGGTGATCCTCGGCGCGTTCCTCATCGTGTACCTGCCGAACTTCTTCCTCGGACGGACCGAGCTGTTCGGCATCCCCATCAACGGCACCGAGATCGCCGAGCTCCGGTATCTCTTCTTCGGGCTCGCGCTCATGGTGCTCATGGTGTTCCGGCCGCAGGGCCTGCTGCCGGTGCGGCAGAAGCTCCTCACCTACGGACGCCAGCTCTACGTCTCTGCCCGCCGCACCATCCGAGCGACCGAGGAGCAGTCATGAGCAGCCACGACCCGGGCGGCGTGGGTGCCGGCGCGGAGCACGGCGAGCCGTTTCGCGGGACGGAGAAGAACCTCACCTCGGGTCCGCGCGAGGCGGACATGCCCGGAGGGGGGATCGACGAGCCGGTCATCGTGGACGTCGCGGACGTCCAGCCCGAGCTGGCTGATCCCACCGTCGTCGCGGAGAAGGTCGCACCGACGCGCGAGGTGCACGCGGCCGCGGGGGAGCCGTTGCTGCGGATGGAGGGCGTCACCGTGCAGTTCGGTGGTCTCACGGCCGTCGACGACGTGACGTTCGACATCCGCCGGGGGGAGATCCTCGGGCTCATCGGTCCCAACGGGGCCGGCAAGACGACGTGCTTCAACGCCATGACCGGCGTCTACCGCCCGACGTCGGGCTCCGTGGTGTTCGACGGGGAGCCGGTCGGCCGCAAGAAGCGCTACCAGATCACCCGCACGGGGATCGCCCGGACGTTCCAGAACATCCGGTTGTTCAACGAGATGACGGCGCTGGAGAACGTCGTCGTCGGGACGGACGCCCGGCACTCGACGTCGGTGCCGGGCGCGGTGTTCCGCACGCCCCGGCACCGCCGCGAGGAGCGCGAGGGCATCGACCGGGCGATGGCGCTGCTGGAGTTCGTCGGGGTGGGCGGCCGTGCGACCGAGAAGGCACGCAACCTGTCCTACGGGGACCAGCGGCGCCTGGAGATCGCGCGGGCGCTGGCCACGGAACCCAAGCTCCTGTGCCTCGACGAGCCCGCTGCGGGGTTCAACCCCGCAGAGAAGGAGGCCCTCGTGGGTCTCATCCAGCAGATCCGCGACGACGGGTACACCGTGCTGCTCATCGAGCACGACATGCGCCTCGTGCGAGGGGTGACGGACCGGATCGTCGTCCTGGAGTTCGGCAAGGTCATCGCGCAGGGGACCCCCGCTGACGTGACGAACGACCCCGCGGTCATCGCCGCCTACCTGGGAGTGCCTGACGATGCCACTGCTTGAGATCACGGACATGACCGTCGCCTACGGCCGGATCGAGGCGCTCCACGGGCTGTCGCTCACCGTGGAGTCGGGAGAGCTCGTCACGCTCATCGGTGCGAACGGCGCCGGCAAGACGACGACGATGCGCGCCATCTCGGGGATCCGCCCGCTCGCGCGCGGGAGCATCGTGTTCGACGGCGAGGACATCACGCGCCTCAAACCGCACCTGCGGGTGGAGCGGGGCATCGTCCAGGCGCCCGAGGGCCGTGGTGTGTTCGCGGGGATGACCGTCATGGAGAACCTCGAGATGGGGTGCTTCGCGCGGACGTTCGACACGAAGGCAGAGCACGACGAGACGGTCGACCGGGTCTTCACCTTCTTCCCGCGGCTCAAGGAGCGCCGCAACCAGGTGGGCGGAACGATGTCCGGTGGCGAGCAGCAGATGCTCGCGATCGGTCGGGCGCTCATGGCCCGGCCACGCCTGCTGCTGCTCGACGAGCCGTCCATGGGTCTGGCGCCCATGATCATCCAGCAGATCTTCCGCATCATCAGCGAGATCAACAAGCAGGGCACGACGGTGCTGCTCGTGGAGCAGAACGCGCAGCAGGCCCTGTCGCGGTCGGACCGCGCGTACGTGCTCGAGACGGGCGCTGTCGTGCGGACCGGCGGCGGCAAGGAGCTGCTCGCCGACCCGGCGATCAAGGACGCGTACCTCGGCGTGGCCTGATTCCTGTGGTGTACCTTCGCTCCCGGAAGTGGTGGCGATCGAGGGAGTGTCGTGAAACGGTCTTCTGGTCCGCTTGTCGCTGGGCTGATCCTCAATGTGGCGGGTAGCTTCTTCATGGCACTGGGAGGGCTGTTCCCCCCGGAGTCGAAGGGTTACGACGAGGGAGTGATCGCCACGCTCGGCCCGGTGTTCATCCTGGGCTTCCTGCTCTCGGCGCTCTCGTTCGTCGCGCTCGTCGTCGGCGTCCACCGGCTGGCCACCAACGTCGACGACATCCTCGACCTCACGACGAGCATCCACCGCGGGCAGGCCACCCCGCCGCCCCGACCGCGAGCCGCCGCCCGGCCGGCGGACGGCCCGAACCCCGGCGGCGGGGCATCGCGGCCCGCCCCGTACAGCGCGCTGGCGGAGCTGGCTGCCGAGAAGTCGGGCCACTCCGGGGACCGCCCGACGAGCTGACGTCGGCGGGCCGGCGCTGCCCGGCGACGTCTACGTCGGGTCGCCGTCGAGCGGCTTCGTGAACGCCGCGTGCACCGCGGCCTTCGCCTTGTCGGGCAGCACCTTGCCCATCGCCGTCTGGGCCTTGGTCTTGAGCGACGCGGTCGACACCTCGTGGTCGCCGGCGAGCATGCCCTCGATAGCCTCGTGGGCGACCTTCGCGGGGTCGTCCTTCGGTTGCTTGCCGACGGGCGTCTGCTCCATGTGGGCCCGCTCGAAGAACTCGGTGTCCGTCGGGCCTGGGAGCAGTGCGGTGACCGTGACGCCCGTGTCCTTGAGCTCGTACCGGATCGCCTGCGAGAAGCTGAGGACGAATGCCTTCGACGCCGCGTAGGTCGCGTAGTAAGGGCCCGGCATGAGGCTCGCGACCGAGGCGGTCATGAGGATCCGCCCGGTGCCACGCGCCACCATCGCGGGCAGGAGGCGCTTGGTCAGGCTGACGACGGAGACGACGTCGAGCTGGATGAGGCGCAGGTCCTCCTCGAGCGGGGTCTCGACGAACGGGCCTCCGACGCCGACCCCGGCGTTGAGCAGGAGGGCGTCCACCGGGCGCCCGCCGATCGCTGCGACGAGCGTGTCGAGGCCCGCGGGCGTCGCGAGGTCTGCCCGCACGGTCTCGATCGGCGCTCCCGCGGCGACGAGGGGGGCGATCGCTGTCTCCAGCTCGGCGTCCTCCGCGCAGGCGAGGACGTCGAAGTGTGCGTCGACGAGCTGCTTGACCATCTCCAGCCCGATCCCGCTGGACGCTCCTGTCACGACGGCGAGCTGCTGCACGGCGAGGTCGTTCATGTCGGGTCTCCCTGGGGCTGGTCGTGCCTGAGGACCTTCCCGAGTGTAGGGAGCGCACTCCGGCGCAGCATCCGGGGGTGTCAGCGGGCGGTGATTGAATGACCGTGTGCTCACTCCCGCCGACGTCTCGACCCTCGTCGGGGCGGACGTCCTTGATCGGGGCGCTGAGTACGTCCGCTCCGGCCACGTGCTGTCCGTGGCGCACAACGGGTCGACCGTCGTCGGGCACGTGCGGGGGTCCGGGGGCAAGCAGTACGTCGCCGTCGCCGAGATGTCCGGGCCGGGCGACGGCGCGACGCCGCGCTATGGCCACTGCTCCTGCCCCGTCCGCCTGAACTGCAAGCATGTCGCCGCGGTGCTGCTGGCCTACTGCGACAAGCTGTCCGGGACGGCCGCGGGTGCTGCGCCGGGGCGCCGGCCCGCGGAGTGGGAGGAGGCCTTCGCGGACTTCCTCACGCCCCCCGACCCGCTGCCGGACTCCGAGCCGGCGACACTCTCCCAGCTGTCTCTCGGAGCGTCCGGGACGGGGGGCGCCCCGGAGCTCGGCCTGCAGGCCGAGCTCCTGCCAGGGTCCCGCCCCCGTGACCAGCGCTCGCTCCTGCGGAGCGGACCGGCGGTGCGCCTGGGCATGCGGCCCGTCGTGCGCGGCGCCCGGGGACGCTGGGTGCGCACCGGCATCGGGTGGGACGAGCTGCGCTACGTCAACTACCGGCGCGCGGACTACCCCGACAGTCACGTGGACATCCTGCGCTCGCTGTACGGGCTCGCCGCCTCCACCCTCGCCGAGCACCCGCCGCAGTGGATCCTCGCCGACGCCCTGCCGAGCGCCGCGTTCTGGGCGCTGCTCGACGAGGCCCGCCGGGAGGGGCTGCCGATCGTGCAGTCCGACAAGGCGCAGACGCTCGTGCCGTTCCCCCTCGACCCCGCCACCACCGCGCTCCGGGTGGCGCGGACCGCTGCGGGGCTCGATGTGACCGCGTCCATCACCCCGGCCGGGCACACCGTCCCTCTTGAGCGCGCCTGCACGGTGCTCCTCGGGACGCCCGCGACCGGCTTCTTCGCGTGGGTCGGCGGTCCGGTCCCCAGCAAGGAGAGCCCGCTCCTGCTCGCGCGGCTCGCGGAGCCGCTCGACGACGCCGCCCGGTCCCTCCTCGAGCGTGACGCCCCGCTCGAGGTGCCCGCCGCGGACGAACGTCGCTTCCTCGCACGGGTGCTGCCCGGCCTCGGGGACCGTTTCGGCACGGTCGACGTCGACCCCGCCGTCGACCTGCCCGAGCGGCCGCGTCCGCACCTGTGGCTCGACGTCACCCATCTGCCCGACCACGGCACGCAGCTGCGGTGGCAGTGGCGCTACGCGCTGCCCGACGGCGCGGGGCCAGGTGCGCCCGACGAGCGCATCCCTGCCTTCGCCGTCGGTTCCGTGTTCGTCCACCCGATGCGTGACGTCGCCGCCGAGGAGCTTCTCCTCGACCGGGTGAGTGCGCTCTCGCCGCGCCTGCGGAAGGTCCGCGACGCGCAGGCGAGCCGCCGCCCCCGGCCGAACGCCCGCGGGCGGCAGATCTTCGCGCAGGCGAACGCGGGCGTCGGGCAGGAGGAGCTCTGGGGGATCGAGACGGCGGAGTTCTTCACGCAGGAGCTGCCCGCCCTGCAGGAGCTCGCTCGGACCGAGCCCGCGTTCGGCGTCGCTGTCACGGACGACGGCGTCGAGGGGGTCACCTACCGGTTCGAGCCCGACGTCGAGGTGTCGGTGACGACGACGACGCTGCCCGACAAGCGCGACTGGTTCGACCTCGGCATCCTCGTGCGCGCGGGCGTCCACCAGGTGCCGCTCGCCGACGTCTTCACCGCGCTGGCGCTCGGCAAGACGAAGATCCTGCTCGTCGACGGCACGCACTTCTCGCTCGAGGACGAGCGGTTCGGTCGCCTGCGCGACCTCATCGACGAGGCACGCGCCCTGCAGGACACGATGGGTGGGACCCTGCGGGTCAACCGGTTCCAGGCCGGCCTCTTCGAGGAGCTCGAGCACCTCGGGCTCGTCGGTGCCCAGGCCGAGACGTGGCGGACGGCGCTCGGGGCCCTCGCGGCGGGCGAGCGCCCGGCGCGCGTCGAGCCACCCGAGGGGTTGCGCGCGCAGCTGCGCGCGTACCAGCAGGACGGGTTCGAGTGGCTCGCCTTCCTGTACCGCAACCGGCTCGGCGGGATCCTCGCGGACGACATGGGTCTGGGCAAGACGCTCCAGGCGCTCGCGCTCGTCCAGCACGTGCGCGAGCAGGGGACGGCCGAGGAGGGCGGGCAGCAGCTGCCGTTCCTCGTCGTCGCACCGACGAGCGTCGTCGGGAACTGGGCCGCGGAGGTGCGCCACTTCACGCCCGGTCTCGTCGCGGCGACCGTCACCGAGACGCGGGCCCGCCGCAAGCGACCGTTGTCCGACCTGGTCGCCGGCGCCGACGTCGTCGTCACCTCCTACGCGCTCTTCCGGCTGGACTTCGCGGAGTACGAGGCCATGGGGTGGGCGGGGCTCGTCCTCGACGAGGCGCAGTTCGTCAAGAACCACCAGTCCGTCGCGTACCAGTGTGCGCGGCGCCTCGACGTCCCGTTCAAGCTCGCGCTCACGGGAACCCCGCTCGAGAACACCCTCATGGAGCTGTGGTCGATCCTGTCGATCGTCAGCCCGGGGCTGTTCCCCAGCCCGGTGCGCTTCACGGAGTACTACGCCCGGCCCATCGAGAAGGAACGCAGCGCGCCACGCCTGGCCCAGCTGCGCCGCCGGGTGTCCCCGTTCATGCTTCGGCGCACCAAGGAGGAGGTCGCCACCGATCTCCCGGCGAAGCAGGAGCAGGTCGTCGAGGTGACCCTCAACTCCCGCCACCGCCAGCTGTACGACCAGTACCTGCAGCGGGAGCGCACCAAGGTGCTGGGACTCGTCGAGGAGTTCGGGGAGCACCGCTTCGAGGTGTTCCGCTCGCTCACGGTGCTCCGCCAGGCGAGCCTCGACGTGAGCCTCGTCGACGCCGAGCACGCGAAGGTGCCGTCGTCCAAGCTCGGGGTGCTGTTCGAGATGCTCGACGACATCCTCGCCGAGGGGCACTCGGTGCTGATCTTCAGCCAGTTCACCCAGTTCCTCGCGCGGGTGCGCACGCACCTCGACAAGGCGTCCGTGGACTACTCCTACCTCGACGGCCGGACCCGCAAGCGCACCGAGACGATCGAGCGGTTCACGTCGGGGGAGACCACGGTGTTCCTCATCAGCCTCAAGGCCGGAGGCTTCGGCCTCAACCTCACCGCCGCCGACTACTGCTTCCTGCTCGACCCCTGGTGGAACCCGGCAGCAGAGGCCCAGGCCGTCGACCGGGCCCACCGCATCGGCCAGCAGCGCAACGTCATGGTCTACCGCATGGTCTCCACGGACACCATCGAGGAGAAGGTCATGGCGCTCAAGGCGTCCAAGTCCGAGCTCTTCGCGAGCGTGCTCGACGGCGCGGGGGCGTCCGGCAGCGCCAGCCTCACGGCGGGCGACGTGCGGGAGCTCCTCGAGTAGACCGGCGCGGGTCTCTGCGCATCGGCTCTCTCAGTGCCCGCGGGCGATCCACTCCTGGAGGTGCGGGAGCTCGTCGCCGATGGTCGTGGAATCACCGTGCCCGGGGTGCACGACGGTGTCGGGCGGCAGGGTGAGCAGGCGGGTGCGGATCGAGACGATGATCGTGGGGAAGTCGCTGTAGCTGCGGCCCGTCGCGCCGGGGCCTCCTGCGAACAGGGTGTCGCCGGTGAAGACGACCCCGAGCTCGGGTGAGAACAGGCTGACCGAGCCCGGGGTGTGACCCGGGGTGTGGAGCACGTGGAACGTCGCGCCCGCGAGGGTGATCACCTGGCGGTCCGTGAGGTCCTCGACGACGACGTCGTCGGCACTGCCCGCCGGGTGCGTGAGCTCCCACAGCTCGCGGTCGGCCGGGTGCAGCCAGATCGGGGCGCCCAGGCGCCGGGCGAGCTCGGGTGCCCGGCGGATGTGGTCGTCGTGGGCGTGGGTCGCGAGGATCGCGACGACGCGGCGGTCGCCGACGGCGGCGGCGATCGCCTCGACGTCGTGCGGCGCGTCGAGGACGAGCACGTCGGAGTCATCACCGACGATCCACACGTTGTTGTCGACGTCGAACGTCTGCCCGTCGAGGGAGAACGTGCCGGACGTGACGAGGTGCTCCACGCGGGCGGTGGGCTGAGCTGCATCGGAGCTGAGGTCGGCGGTCACAGGACGACCACCGAGCGCAGGACGGTTCCGGTCTTCATCGTCGCGAATGCCTCTTCCACGTCGTCGAGGCCGATGCGCTCGGACACGAACGCGTCGAGCGGCAGCCTCCCCTGGGTGTACATCTCGAGCAGCGCCGGGAAGTCGCGTTCCGGCAGGCAGTCCCCGTACCACGAGGACTTCAGCGCTCCGCCGCGACCGAAGACGTCGGCGAGGGGGAGCTCCAGCGTCATCTCGGGCGTCGGGACACCGACGAGGACGACAGTACCGGCGAGGTCGCGTCCGTAGAAGGCCTGCTTCCACGTCTCCGGTCGGCCGACGGCGTCGATGACGACGTCGGCCCCGAACCCGTCGGTGAGCTCGGCGATCGCGGCGACGACGCCGTCCTGGTCGAGGCCGCTGGAGTTGATGGTGTGCGTCGCGCCGAGGGTGCGCGCCCACTCGAGCTTGCGGTCGTCGAGGTCGATCGCGATGATCCGGCGTGCCCCGACGAGCTCGGCTCCGGCGACGGCGGCGCAGCCGACCCCGCCGCAGCCGATGACGGCGACGGTGTCGCCACGCTGCACGGGTGCGGTGTTCACCGCGGCCCCGATACCCGCCATGACCCCGCACCCGAGGAGGCCTGCGACGGCGGGGTCGATGCCAGCGTCGACCTTCGTGGCCTGGCCCGCGGCGACGAGGGTCTTCTCCGCGAACGCCCCGATCCCGAGCGCGGGCGTGAGCGGGGTGCCGTCCGTGAGGGTCATCCGCTGCGTCGCGTTGTGGGTGTTGAAGCAGTACTGCGGGCGCCCGCGCTTGCAGGCGCGGCACTCGCCGCAGACCGCGCGCCAGTTGAGGACGACGGTGTCACCGACGGCGACGTTGTCCACCCCTTCGCCGATCGCGGAGACGGTCCCGGCAGCCTCGTGGCCGAGGAGGAACGGGTAGTCGTCGCTGATCCCGCCCTCGCGGTAGTGCACGTCGGTGTGACAGACACCGCACGCGGCGATGTCGACGACGACCTCGCCGGGCCCGGGATCCGGGACGACGATCTGCACGGTCTCGACCGGCGCTCCCTCGGCGCGGGCGACAACTCCGTTCACGGTCCAGGGCACGGCACGCTCCTCTGATGGTCGGGGGGTCCTCCAAGGCTACGTCGACCTGTGCCGTGGTCGTCCACAGGCGCGGACGAGCGTGCTTCCCAGTGTCGGGCACATGGCATAGCGTGCTGGTACCGCCGTGCGAGGAGCTGAGAGTGTGCTGCCAGGAAGTCCTGTCCAGGTCGACGACGTGACGGCGAGCGCCGTCCCGCCGGAGTCGGCCGAGGCCGAGGCGGTCGTCGAGGCGGCCCGCGCCATCGAGGGTGGCGCCGGGGCGCTCGAGGTGCTCGGGCGGGTGTTCGGGTACGACGCATTCCGTGGTGAGCAGGCCGAGATCATCGACACGGTGATCGCGGGCGGGGACGCCCTCGTCCTCATGCCCACCGGTGGGGGCAAGTCCCTGTGCTACCAGGTGCCGTCGCTCGTGCGGGACGGGGTGGGTGTCGTCGTGTCCCCCCTCATCGCCCTCATGCAGGACCAGGTGGATGCGCTCTCGGCGCTGGGCGTGCGAGCCGGGTTCCTCAACTCGACCCAGACGTTCCCCGAGCGCCGGGCGGTGGAGGAGGCCTTCGTCGCCGGCGACCTCGACCTCCTCTATCTCGCCCCCGAGCGCCTGCGCGTCCCGGACACGCTCGCGCTCCTCGACCGGGGGCGCATCGCGCTCTTCGCGATCGACGAGGCGCACTGCGTCTCCCAGTGGGGCCACGACTTCCGGCCCGACTACCTGCAGCTGTCCGTGCTCCACGAGCGGTGGCCCGACGTCCCGCGCATCGCGCTCACCGCGACCGCGACGCGCACGACGCACACCGAGATCGCGCAGCGGCTCCAGCTCACCGACGCGAAGCACTTCGTCGCGAGCTTCGACCGCCCCAACATCCAGTACCGCGTGGTGGCCAAGAACAACCCGCGGGCCCAGCTCGTCGAGCTGCTGCGCACCGAGCACCCCGGGGACGCGGGGATCGTCTACTGCCTGTCCCGCCGGTCGGTCGAGGAGACCGCGGCGCACCTCGTCGCGCAGGGCATCCCCGCGCTGGCGTACCACGCCGGGCTCGACACCCGGGTGCGGGCGGCGAACCAGTCGCGGTTCCTGCGCGAGGACGGCCTCGTCATGGTCGCCACCATCGCTTTCGGCATGGGCATCGACAAGCCCGACGTGCGGTTCGTCGCGCACCTCGACCTGCCCAAGTCCGTGGAGGGCTACTACCAGGAGACCGGCCGTGCCGGCCGTGACGGGCTTCCGTCGACGGCGTGGCTGGCGTACGGGCTCGCCGACGTCGTGCAGCAGCGGCGCATGATCGACCAGTCCGAGGGTGACGCCGCGCACCGCCGGACGCTGTCGGCGCACCTCGACGCGATGCTCGCCCTGTGCGAGACGGTCGAGTGCCGCCGCGTCCAGCTGCTCGCGTACTTCGGCCAGGAGAGCACCCCGTGCGGCAACTGCGACACGTGCCTCACCCCGCCGCAGACGTGGGACGGGACGGTCGCCGCCCAGAAGCTGCTGTCCACGGTGGTGCGGTTGGAGCGCGAGCGGGGTCAGCGGTACGGAGCGGGTCACCTCGTCGACATCCTGCTCGGCAACGAGACACCGCGGATCACCCAGCTCGGGCACACCACGCTCTCGACGTTCGGTATCGGGACCGACCTCACGGACACGCAGTGGCGGGGCGTCGTCCGCCAGCTCCTCGCCCGCGGGCTGCTCGGGGTCGACGGTGACGGGTACGGGACGCTGCAGCTCACCGAGGCGAGCGCGGAGGTGCTCTCCGGGGCGCGCAGCGTCCTGCTGCGCGAGGAGGCGGCCAAGGCGCCGCGCACCCGGTCGACGAAGCGCGGTGCGACAGGTGGGCGCGGTGGCGGGCGCGCGGCTGCCGCGGTCGACCTCGACGACACCGCGGCGTCCGTGTTCGAGCGCCTGCGGGCCTGGCGTGCGGCCACCGCGAAGGAGCAGGGCGTGCCCGCCTACGTCGTCTTCCACGACGCGACGCTGCGGGACATCGCGGTGCTGCGGCCGTCGTCCCTCGAGGAGCTCGGCGGGGTGAGCGGGATCGGCGCGGCGAAGCTCGAGAAGTTCGGGCAGGGCGTCCTCGAGGCGCTCGCCGGCCCGGGCGACGCGGCGCCGGCGTAGGGCGGATCTCCCCTCCGCGGGTCGCCGGAATGCCCAAATGGCGCCATACCCCCACACTGGGGCGGTGCGAACCATGGGAGTTGAGGAAGAGTTCCTGCTCATCGGGCGAGGAGGCCGCCCCGTCGCGGTCGCCGGAGCGCTGCTCGACGCGGTCGAGAAGCCGGGGTCGAGTGCCACGGGAGTCACGGCCGAGCGGGACCCGGACACGCCGTCCGAGCTCCCGGGCGGTGAGCTCGAGGCGGAGCTCCAGCAGCAGCAGATCGAGACGGGCACCCGTCCGTGCGCCGACCTCGCTGAGCTGGCCGAGCAGATCCGCACAGGGCGCCGCCAGGCGCAGGCCGCGGCGCTCGACGTCGGCGCCCAGGTCGCGGCGATCGCGACCTCGCCCGTCCAGGTGGAGCCGACCGCGAGCCGCTCCGAGCGGTACCGCAGGATCAGTCAGCAGTTCGCGCTCACCGCCCGCGAGCAGCTCACCGGCGGGTGCCACGTGCACGTGGAGATCGTCGACGACGAGGAAGGCGTCGCTGTCCTCGACCGGATCGGTCCGTGGCTGCCATCGCTGCTCGCCCTCAGCGGGAACTCGCCGTTCTGGCAGGAGCAGGACAGCGGCTACGCGAGCTTCCGCTCGCAGGTGTGGAACCGGTGGCCGACGGCGGGCCCGGCAGCGGGGTTCGGCTCCGCCGCCGCGTACCACGCGACCGTGCAGTCCCTCGTCGACTCCGGGGCGATCCTCGACACCGGGATGGTGTACTTCGACGCCCGCCTGTCCGCGAAGTACCCGACGCTCGAGGTGCGGGTCGCGGACGTGTGCCTGTACCCGCAGGACGCGGCGCTCATCGGTGCGCTCGTCCGTGGTCTCGTCGAGACCGCCTCGCGCCACGCCGCCAGCGGACACGCCGCGCCCGCCCTGCGGACGGAGCAGCTGCGTGCCGCGTCCTGGCGCGCGGCGCGGTCGGGGTTGGGCGACAACCTCGTGAGTGCCCGGACGATGCGTCCCGTGCCCGCTCGGGAGGTGATCGGCGAGCTCGTCACGTACGTCGAGGACGCGCTCGCGGCCACCGGCGACCTGGACACCGTGCGCGGGTTGCTCGACGACGTGTGGCGACGGGGCAACGGTGCCGATGCCCAGCGGGCATGGTTCGCGCAGGACGGGAGCCTGCCTCGTGTGGTCGAGCGCGCGGTGGCCGCGACGCAGGGGGAGATGGCGTCAGGCCGACCGTGACGGCCGGTCGGGTGCGACTTTGGTATGGCCCGTGCCTGGCGGGGGTGTGCCGTGGGGGGTGCGACGGACGTGACCGGGACCACTACTGTTCAAGTGCTCACCCCCCACCTTCGTCTGGAGCACCATGAACGCCAACGCCCTGTACGGCATCCAGCAGTTCGCCGTCCACCAGAAGATCACCATGATGGTCAACCGCTACGCGATCCACGCGGTCGGTCCCAACGGCGAGGAGGGTCCCCTGCTCGCCGTCGCCCAGCAGAAGCGCATGGCGTTCAAGGAGCAGGTGACGTTCTACACGGACGACTCGCGGACCGTGCCCGTGTTCTCCTTCCGGGCGCGACAGGCCATCGACCTCGGCGCGACGTACGACGTGCTCGACGCCGCCGGTCAGCCCATCGGCCTGTTCCAGAAGGACTTCAAGGCCTCCCTCCTGCGATCGACGTGGAACCTCGAGGCCGCGGGGATCAGCGCTCGCGGCCAGGAGCGCAGCCCGGCGATCGCGATCATCCGCCGGTTCGTCGACCTGCCCTTCGCGTTCCACTTCGACTTCGCGGACAGCAACGGTCAGCCCGTGCTGTCCGTCGAGCGCAAGTTCTCGCTGCGGGACCGCTACAACGTCTCGGTCCCCGGCGGGCGGCTCGACGGGCGCGTGGCCGCTGCGATGGTCGTCGCGCTGGACGCGCTGCAGGGGCGCTGACGCTGTCTCGTCGCTGACGTGGCACCGGTGCGGCTCGCGCCGCGCGCCGATCAGGCGGTGTACTCCGCGAGGAGGCGTTCGGCCTTCGCGTACTTCACTGCGAGGCGCGCGCGGGTCACGTCGTCGAGCTGCGCCGTCCGGGTCGGGTCGGTGTTGTCCGCGAGATCGGCGCGCTTGACCTGGACTGCGAGCGGATCGGCTGCGACCCGGCGGAGGTAGTCCTCGGTCGGCTCGCCGTCCCGCTTCGTCACCGCGTCGACCGCCGCGACGACGTGGGGTGGGATGCCTGCGGTCACGAGATCGCCCGCAGTGACCGGCGTGTCCTCGAGGACGTCGTGCAACCACGCGGCGGCCACCGCGTCGTCGCAGCCGCTCGCGTCACGCACGCGCTGGGCGACCCGGGCCGGGTGGGTGATGTAGGCGGCTCCCACCTTGTCGGTCTGCCCGGCGTGGGCGCGGGTGGCGATGTTCCGTGCCGCGGCGACGATGTCGATGCTCGGGTTCGTCATGTCTACATCCTTGGTCGAGGGGCCATGCTCTGGGCGATGCTCTGTGGGTAGGTCAGCGGTCTTTCATCCGAGCACTGCCCCGGGGGCACGCGCCACGGTCATCGTGAGGTTGCTGTCGACCGCTCGTCGCCGTGACCAGGGCGGTCTCGAGCTGGGTGAGCAGCAGGCGCCGCAGGCTCGGGAACGCGGCGAGGTCACCCATCCATCCCCAGCCCTCGTCCTCGGGTCGTCGCCCGCGCACCATCCAGGAGTGCCGGTCGTCGGACATCGTCGTCAGCACCCGCGCGATGACGCGGTAGACGATCGTGCGGGACGTCGTCGCCGGTACGGGGCTCGGCGGTCCGAGCCCGGCGCACTCCTCGAGCTCCTTGACCACCGCGTGCGGTGAGGGTGCGGAGAACACGTCCTCCCACGCGAGCTCGAACTGCGGTACCTCGATGACGTGGATGCCGGCGGCGCGGTTGAGCATCACCTGGGTCGGGATGTCGTCCGGGTCGTAGACAGCGAGCGAGGTGCCGACGACGTCGTGCATCGTCTCTGCGACCAGCAGGTGTGGGTGGCGTCGGGCGAGCTCGCTCGCGATCCACCACGCCTGCGCCTCGACGAACCTGTCCGCGAGCAGGGGCGTCGGTGCGGGAGCGTCACGCACGCCGGGCCCCGAGCCGCGTGACCGCGTCGCGCAGGAAGCGTTGCGGGTGTGAGCCCGGCAGAGCGGCCACGACATCGGCGAGGGCCTGCTCGACGGGGATGCCGAGGTGGCGCGCGGCGTAGAGGGCGCCGACGGCCGGGGTGCGGCTCTGCGCCTGGACGCAGTGCAGCAGCACGGTGCGCCCCTCGGCGCGCAGGGCTGCGACGGCGTCGGCGGCGTCGAGCAGGACGAGGTCGAGGTTGATGTTCTCCGCGGTGCCGGCGCGGTCCATGAGGCGGACGAGGACGCGGTTGCCGGGCTCGATGCGGTCCGGGATCTGCCCGGTGCCGATGCGGCAGAGGGACACGACGGCGTCCACCTCGTCCGGCAGCGCGTCGAGGGCGCCGACCGCGCCGAGCCATACCTGGGGGTCTTGCGGGTGGCGGACGAGCGCGGACGTGTCGTACCCGCGGTACGCCATGCGCCGGCCGGACGGCCAGCCGGCCGCGTCGGGGATGCCACGGCTCGTCGCGAGCAGGGCCAGGTGGGCGAGGTCGTCGCCGCGGATGCCGGGCCAGCCGTGGACGACGCGGCGCCACGTCCCGGGCACCGCGGACGCGCCGTGGAGTGCGCCGAGGAGGGAGCCGGCGATCGCGGCGACCGTGTCGGTGTCGTAGCCGCCGCGGACGCAGTCCTGGTGCATCGGCGTGTCACGAACGTCATGACCCCCGATAGCGAGCGCTCACTCGTGCTCAGGTGTGGCCACGCCACCCCGGGGCGTCCCTTCGTCGTCTGACCGGCGCCGCTGGCGTGGCTCGAGCGGCTGCGGGGCGTGGAGGTCGAAGTACAGTCCAGCCATACGGATGGTGAAGCACACGGCGGCCGCGCCGAGGGCTGTGCGCACGTTGTAGATGTCGGTCCGGACGACGACGACGGTGAGAGCTGCGGCGACGACCGCGGGGACGGCGTACAGCCCGGTGCGGAGCACGGAGGGGACCTCGCGGATGAGCACGTCGCGGATCGTCCCGCCGCCGACGGCCGTGATGACACCGAGGATGGTGGCCTGGACGGGGCCGAGCCCGAGGTCGAGCGCCTTGGCGGCACCGGTGACCGCGAAGACGCTGAGCCCGGCGGCGTCGAAGACCTCGATCGACCAGGTGAACCGTTCGAGGAAGTGCGCGAAGGCGAAGACGAGCAGCGCGCCTGCGGCGGCGACCGCGAGGTAGCGCAGGTCCCGGAAGGTGTCCGGGGGCACGCCGAGCAGCAGGTCGCGGATGATGCCGCCGCCCAGCGCGGTGATCATGCCGAGGGTGATGACCCCGACGATGTCGAGCCGTACGGCCCGCACGGCGGTGAGCGCTCCGTTGAGGCCGAATGCGAACGTGCCGATGAGGTCGAGCGCGAGCAGCACGGGAGGCGGGTCGCTCATCCGGCGCTCGCACGGTCGTACCCACGACTGGTCGTCACCGTCCCCACACTAACCGCGCCGCTGCCGCCTGGTCGGAGGAAAGTGTGGGTGGGTGGGGGAACAGTTGTCCCTCGCGCGACGGCCCGGCGTTGCGCACGAGCGAGGGAGTGACATGGCGCAGCTTCAGATCACGGTGTGCGATACCTGCGGGGACCTGGGGCGTCCCGTCCGACGGTATGGGATCACGGGGGGCGGGCGAGCGGTGGAGGTGGACCTGTGCGAGGAGCACGCTGAGCCGCTGCACACGCTCATCGGGCTCGTCCCGCGCGTCGGGGAGGACCGAGCGGCCGCCCAGGCGGCACGGATCCTCGAGGCGGACGAGGACTTCCGGGCGTTATGACTGACCCTCAGGCGTGGGTGGCCGGCACTTTCACCGCGCTCGCGGATCTCCTTGCCGCGGCGACCCCGGCCACGTGGGACGCTCCCTCCCTCTGCGAGCGTTGGCGGGTCAGCAACGTCGTCGCGCACATGACCATGCCCGTCCGGCTGGGCCCCGTGGAGTTCGGGGCGGAGATGGCAGCCGCCCGGGGCGACTTCACGGTCCTCTCCGACACGGTGGCCGCCCGAGACGCGTCCTTGCCCGTGCGCGAGCTGGTCGAGCAGCTCCGGTCGCCCGCGCTCCACGCGTGGGAGCCACCCGGCCGCGGCGCAGCGGGTGCACTCAGCCACGCCGTCATCCACTCCCTCGACGTGACGGTGGCGCTGGGCCGTGCGCCGGTCGCCCCACCGGAGGCGTTGGCGGCCGTCCTCGACCAGCTGACCGCCGTGCGAGGAGCCTGGTTCGGAGTCGATCTCACGGACGTCCGGCTGCAAGCCACCGACACGGGGTGGAGCTGGGAAGGCGCCGGCACGGCGGTCCGCGCGGACAGCGGGTCCCTCGTGGCGCTCCTGAGCGGGCGAACTTTGCCCGACGGTAGAGCGTTGCCCCGCGCGCACAACAGCGACTTTTCCCCGGAATGACGCGCCTCCCAGCGGGTTCGCTGGAGTTCGAGATGCGAACATGAAAGGAACCTGGGAGGGTCAACCCGTTGACATACGCAGAAGCCGTGACCTAAGCGGCTCGTTATGAAGGAGGTGCCCTCATGGGTGAACTCATTGGTCTGATCATCTTCGGCGCCGTCATCGGTGCACTTGCTCGCCTCGTCATGAAGGGCCACCAGAACATCGGGATGCTGTGGACGATCATCCTCGGTGCGCTTGGCGCCCTCGCGGGTTACTACCTGGCTGGGATCCTCGGTGTCGAGGACACGAGCGGGATCGACTGGATCCGCTGGATCATCTCCATCGTCATGGCCGTCATCTTCATCTCGATCTACATCGGCGTCCGCGGCGGCAACCGCACGCGTCGCTGATGAGCCGGTAGCTACCGGACAGAAGGGCCGGTCCCACCCTCGGGTGGGACCGGCCCTTCTTCGCTGTCACGAGAGGGCGCTGGCATCTGCCAGCGCCCTGGCCCGTCAGTCGCCGAGAACCCACCCGATGTCGCCGGTGAGCTCACGGGCAGCGTCCGGGCCCCAGGACCCGGGAGCGTAGAGCGAGGCAGCCGGGCGGTCTTCGCCGAGCAACGGGGCGAACGTCTCCCATGCGGCCCGCAACCCCGTCGCCGTCGTGAACAACGACCGGTCGCCGGCGACGACGTCGTGCAGGAGCGAGGCGTACGCAGACAGGGGCTCGCCGGGCTCGACGTCGTCGAGCGAGAGGGACACCGTGCCGGTCGCGAGCGCGAGGTCCGGGCCGGGCCGCTTCACGGTCGTCGCGAGCTCGATCGCACCGTCGCCCTTGAGCGAGATGCTGATGCGTCCCGGGGCGACGGCCTCCCCGAAGAGGTCCTCCGGGGTGTTGAGCACGAGCGTGACCCGCTGCGCGGAGACGGCCATCTGCTTGCCCGTCCGCAGGAGGAACGGCACGCCCTGCCACCGGTCGTTGTCGATCCACAGGCGCGCGGCGACGTAGGTGTCCGTGAGGGAGTCGCTGGCGATGTCGTCGGTGTCCTGGTAGCCCTCGTACTGGCCGAGGACGACGTCCTTCACCGGGTCGAGCGGCCGGAAGCACCCGATGACGGCCTCGCGTGCGGGACCGATGTGGTCGGCGTCGAGTCCGTGGGGCGGCTCCATCGCCACCTCGGCGGCGACCTGGAACAGGTGCGTGACGAGCATGTCCAGGGCCGCGCCCGTCGCGTCGTAGAACTCGCCCCGGCCCGCGACGTCGAGCTCCTCGGGCACGTCGATCTGCACCTGTTGCACGTGGTTCCGGTTCCACACGCCACCGAACAGCTCGTTCGCGAACCGCAGCACGTGGAGGTTCTGCGTCCCCTCCTTCCCCAGGAAGTGGTCGATCCGGTAGACCTGCTCCTCGTCGAAGACCTCGTGGACGGCGTCGTCCAGCTCGGCGAACGACTCCGGAGACGTGCCGTACGGCTTCTCGTAGACGACCCGCGCACCGTCCGCGAGTCCGTGCGCTCCGAGCGCACGGGTCAACGGCTCGAAGGTGGTCGGCGGGACCGCGAGGTAGTGCACCACGAGGACGTCAGAAGGGTCGTCCGCCAGTGCCTGCCGCACCTCTTCGAGCGTCTCGGGGAGCCCGCCGGCGTCGTCCTCGGTGACCTCCTGAGCGAAACGGACGTGCCGGGTGAGGTCGGCCGCCGTGCGGACCGCGTCGGATCCCTCGCCGTGTCCGAACTCCTCGAGCGAGGCGTCGATGAGCTCCGCGAACTCGTCCTCGCTGATGGCGTGGCGGCCCGCGCCGACCAAGGCCCAGCGCTCCGGCAGCAGGTCACGTTCGACGAGCTCCGCGAGTCCGGGGAGGACGAGCCGCTTCGCGAGGTCGCCGCGTGCGCCGTGCAGGACGAGGACGAGCGGCCGGTCGGTGGTGGTCGGCAAGGGAACCCCCTGGGTCGTCGGGTGAGGAGTTCTCCACGCTACGTCCGGTCCACTCAAGGCGCGCGGCACGGTGCCGATGAGAACGGCAGCAGTGCACGCGCCCATCGCGTGCGACGAGACGGGGGACCGGATGGCAGCGGGACGCTCAGCGGGTGTCGAGTCGCGACGCCAGGCAGCGCTCGCGGTCGCCCACGAGCAGGCGGCCGCGGCAGCGCTCGCACGGTCGCGGAACTTCGCCGCTGCGGAGGTCTCGGAGAAGGCGACGGTCGCCGCGCTCGAGCGGCTCGCGGGTGTCGGCTACCACTTCCTCGCCGACCGCCGGTGGCCCGGCAGCCGGACCGCGAACGTCGACCTCGTCGTCGTCGGCCCCGGTGGGGTCTTCATCGTCGACACCAAGTGGTGGCGCGAGGTCTCCATCACCGGAGGGCGCATCTTCCGCGGCCAGGACGACGTCACAGAAGACATCTACGCGCTCGCCGACCTCGGGCAGACCGCCGAGGCGGATCTCGCCGAGATCGGGTTGTCGCCCAACGAGGTGCACCCGATGGTCGTGCTGCACGGCAGGGCTGGCATCGACGAGACGGTCGACAGCGTCCAGGTCCTCGGCGAACGTGACGCCCTGGGCTTCATCGCCGGCCACGGTCAGCGGCACACCCCGGCGCGCGTCGACGAGATCCTCGCGCGCTGCATGGCGTTGTTCCCCGTCATGGGAGCACCCGGGGCCTCCGCCCCGCAGCGGGCTGCGGCCCTCGCGATGGCGCAGTCCGCCGTCGTCGCCGAGCCTGCCCGGGTCGCCGCCACGTGGCAGGAGCCGCTGCTCAGCGAGGAGGAGATCGACGCCGCGCTCCTCGACTCCGTCCTGGCCAGCCCGGTCGAGGACTGGATGGCGTTCCTCCACCCCACCCAGGCCAAGCTCGTGCGACGCAACTTCAACGGGCCGGCTCGCATCCGCGGCGCGGCCGGTACCGGCAAGACGGTCGTCGGGCTGCACCGCGCGGCGTACCTCGCCCGGATGAACCCGCAGGGCCGGGTGCTCGTCGTGACCTTCGTCAACACCCTGCCCGGGGTCATGGCCCAGTCGCTGACCCGGCTGGCGCCCGACGTCGCGGAGCGCGTGACGTTCACGAGCGTGCACCGCTTCGCCCGACGCGTCCTCGACGCCCGGGGCGTCGGCGTCCGGGTGGACGACGGCCGGGCGATCAACGCCTTCAACCTCGCCTGGGTGCGCGTGGGTCGTCACGGTCTGCTCGGCAAGCTCGACCTGCCGGTGACGTACTGGCAGGAAGAGGTGAGCATCGTCCTGCGCGGACGCGGCATCACGGAGTTCGACGAGTATGCGGACCTGCGTCGCGTCGGACGCAAGCACCGGCTCACCGTCGACCAGCGTCGCGCGGTCTGGGACCTGTACCTCGCCTACGAGGCGAACCTCCGCGACGCGGGCGTCACCGACTGGGCGGGCAGCATCCTCCTCGCCGAGGCCGCGCTGCGCTCGCAGCCGTACGGCTCCGTCGCGGGGGAGGAGCGCGTGACGTCCGTCATCGTCGACGAGGCGCAGGACCTCACCTGCGCACAGATCCGCATGCTCCACGCGGTGACCGGCGATGCCCCGGACGGGCTGACGCTCATCGGTGACGGCCAGCAGTCCATCTACCCCGGGGGGTACTCGCTCGCCGAGGCGGGCATCTCGTTGGCGGGACGCGGGGTCGTGCTCGACATCAACTACCGCAACACCGCGCAGATCCTCGAGTTCGCGGGTCGACTCGTCGACGGCGACGAGTACGCGGACATCGAGTTCGCGGACACCGCGGGGTCGACGACGCGCGGGGACAGCCCGCAGCCCGTCACCCGGAACGGCCCCGAGCCCGTGCTGTGGCGCGGTTCCTTGTCCGACGTCGGCCCCGCGCTCGTCGGCCACGTCGAGACGGCGGTGACCGAGGTGGGAACGTCCTACGGAGACATCGGGGTGCTGTCCCCGACACACGCAGGGGCACGCGCCGCGACCGCTGCCCTGGTGGCCGCGGGAGTCCCCGTGGTGAGCCTCGCTGCGTACGAGGGTGTGCCCGTCGATGCTGTGAAGGTCGGCACCGTGAAGCGCGCGAAGGGCTTGGAGTTCAAGCAGGTGCTCGTGTGCGGTGTGCCCGGCGCGCTGCTCGACGCCGGCGCCGTGCCTCCGGAGGGAGACGCCGCACGCGAGCGGTGGGACCGGGACCGACGTGAGCTGTACGTCGCGATGACACGCGCCCGGGACGGGCTGTGGGTCGGGGTGCAGACCGGGGCCTGACGCCCTTGTCCACAGAATGCGTGGACACGGTGGCTTTCGTCGGATTCGACCCCTAGGGTCAGGCGCATGATCCCTGCCGCGCGACGACGCGCCGTCCTCCTGGTCGCCGCCCTGCTGCTCCTCGGCGGGTGCACGAAGGCCGAGACGGCACCCGAGCCGACCGCGGAACCGTCGAGCGCGGCGCCGACAGTCGAGCCGATCGAGCAGCCGATCGAGCCACCCGAGAAGCCCGCCGCGATGGCCAACGACGACGAAGCCGGAGCCCAGGCGGCGGCCGAGTACTTCATCGCTCTTTACGAGTACACGTTCGCTTCAGCGGACACCGGACCTTGGGACGAGATCTGTCATGTCGAGAGCGAGTTCTGTTCCAGCGTGCGCCAAACGGTGACCGCGGATAGGGAGTCGGGCTACGTCAGATCAGGCGGCACTCTGTCTCTCACCGTGGAGTCGTCGGCCGTCGCCCAGAACGTCGATCGGCAGTTCGAAGTCGGTGGCGTCATTTCTCAGACAGCGACCGAGGTGCTCGATTCCAACGGGAACATTGTGGAGACTGAGCCTGCCGCCGCCGCGCTTCCCATCTACTTGTTGCTTGAGCTCACTGATGCGGGCCAATGGAAGGTCCGCGGAGTTGTGACGGGCGACGCTGGATGACGTCGCGCGTGAGAGCCTCGTCGATCGCTCTCGTTCCTCGAGGATCCGTCGGCGCAGTGGCCTTGGTTTTTGTCCTCGCACCCGTGCTCGATGCGTACGCCAGCAGCATTTCCGGGAGTGATGGTAAGAGCATCGGAGGTCATGCGAAGGAAGACCAGGTCGTACTTGACGGCGCGGCGGCCTACTTTCAGTCAGCCAAGGACGGGAACGTCGCCAAGGGAGCCGCCTCTCCGGAATACTCGGTCACCGAGACCGACCGGTGCACCGCTGGCTTCCGCGGGATCCCGACGGCGGGCATGGTCGACTGCCTCACCCAGGGAATCCAGGAGTTCGCGGACTGCGACGTCGACCTGGGTATCGCGCTCGACCCGACGGACATCAGCCGCCTCAACGACGACGGCACGTGGACCGACCCGGAGCTCAACCAGGTCCTGGCGTGCAACGCGGCGGCTGGCGCGATCCCGATCACGGTGACGGAAGCGGACTTTCGTTCGTTGCCGTTGACCGCGTCGTCGATCTCGGTGGGTCCGGAGGGTGGCTGGCTGCCGGTGAACATGGTGGCGGCGGTCTATGCGAGCAGCGACGTCCAGGTGCTGCCGACGACCGTCCTGGGTCAACCGGTCCTGGTCCGTGCGACGCCCGTCGAGTTCAGCTGGGACTTCGCGGACGGCAGCGGGCCGCTCGTCACCACGGACCCGGGTGCGCCCTTCCCCGACCACACCGTGTCCTATACCTACCCGCGGGCGGGTGACTACGTCGTGACGCTCACGACGACCTGGTCGGGGGAGTTCTCCGTCGACGGCGGCACCACGTACCAGGCGATCGTCGGCACGGCGACGACGACGTCGACGGCACCGTCGTTGTCCGTCACCGAGCTGCGCTCACAGCTCGTCGAGGACCTCGTCGGCTGACGCCGGTCAGAGCAGCGACGCCGCTCGGTGCAGCACCACGGCTCAGTGCAGCGGCTCAGTGCAGCACCGCTGCGACGACCATGAGCACCGGCAACGCTCCCATCGTCGTGATGGCGATGGTGTCCCGCGCGACAACCTCGCCGCGCCCGTACCGCTGCGCGTAGTTGAAGACGTTCTGCGCCGTCGGGAGCGCCGCGAGCGCGACGACGACGAAGAGATCCTCACCGCGGAGCCCGAACACCCCGGCGCCGATGCCCCACGCGACGACGGGCATGACCACGAGCTTGAGGGCCGAGGCGAGCAGCACGTCCCGGCGACCGGAGCCCGGCTCCAGCAGCTGCTGGCCGTGCAGGGAGATGCCGTAGCTCATGAGCATGAGCGGCACCGCCGCCGCCCCGATGATCCGGAACGGCTCCATCACGGGGTCCGGGAGCTCGACGCCGGTCACGGCGAGCAGCACCCCGAGAGCCGAGGCGATGATGATCGGGTTGCGCAACGGCTGCATGAGGACGTTGCGGACCGTCGCGGCGCCACCGGTCGCGACGTCCAGCACCGTGAGAGCGACCGGGGTGAAGACGAGCAGCTGCAGGAGGATGACGGGCGCGGAGTACGCGGCGTCGCCGAGCACGTAGACGGCGACGGGCAACCCGATGTTGTTGGCATTGACGTACCCGGCGGACAGGGAGCCGACGACCGCCTCGGGGAGCGTGCGGCGCCACACGACGAGCGCGACGAGCCCGAACAGCGCGAAGCACGAGACAGCCGCCAGGAGGGACACCACCGCGAGCGGTGAGAACAGCTCGTCCACCCCCGCGTCCGCCAGCACGGTGAACAGCAGGCACGGCGCGAGGACGAAGAACACGAGCCGAGCCAGCAGGGGCCGCGCCTGCGGCCCGAGCAGGTCGATCCGTCCGACGACGTACCCCACGGCGATGATCGCCGCGATGATGCTGAACCCGGTGAGGACGCCTGTCACCCCCGCATTCTCCCCTGGGAAGCGCCCGCGTAAGGTTCTGGGGTGATCATCGCTACCCACAACGGCAAGTTCCACGCTGACGACGTGTTCGGCGTCGCGCTCCTGACCTCCCTGCACCCCGACGCCCAGGTGGTGCGCACCCGCGACGCCGACGTGCTCGCCGAGGCGGACCTCGTGCTCGACGTCGGCGGGGTGTACGACCCGCAGGAGCAGCGGTTCGACCACCACCAGCGCAGCTCCGGGGCCCGCGACAACGGGATCCTGTACTCCGCCTTCGGTCTGCTGTGGCAGCACTACGGCAAGGAGTTCTGCGACGGTGACGAGGTCGTGTGGCAGAAGATCGACTCGCGCCTCGTCGCGGCGATCGACGCCGTCGACAACGGCCAGGACCTCTACGAGGTCAACGACTTCCGCACGGCGCCGCTCGACATCTCGGAGTACCTCGGACTGTTCAACCCTCTCGGTGACGACGAGGAGTTCGACTCCCAGTTCCTCGTCGCCGTCGAGCTCGCCCGCCAGGTCCTCGTGCGTCTCAAGACCCGCTACGCGACGTCGATCGCCGCGGAGCG
Source organism: Sanguibacter sp. Z6_81 (assembly GCF_057180625.1). Lineage (NCBI taxonomy): Bacteria > Bacillati > Actinomycetota > Actinomycetes > Micrococcales > Sanguibacteraceae > Sanguibacter > Sanguibacter sp. Z6_81. Next base: position 294,108 of record NZ_JBXUFV010000004.1, read on the forward strand.
GGAGTTCGTCGCCGCGTACGAGGCGAGCCCCGACACGAGGTTCGTCGTCCTCGACCGCTTCATGCCCCACGGTGGTGCGGCCACCCGTCAGCCGGAGCTGCTGTTCACCGTGTTCCCCGGTTCGACGGGCAACTGGACCATCAAGACGGTGACCCCCGAGGGTTCGCAGTTCGGGTCACGCAAGGCCCTGCCTGCGGCCTGGCGCGGTCTCAACGGGGCTGACCTGGCCGAGGTGACGGGTGTCGTGGACGCGGTGTTCTGCCACAAGGCCGGCTTCATCGCGGCCGCCGAGAGCCGTGAGGGTGTCCTCGCGCTGCTCGACCTCGCGCTCGCCGAGCCGGCGGAGACCACCCAGCCGGACGCCACCACCCAGCCAGCCGCCACCCAGCCGGCCGCCACCACCGAGGGATAGGGCGCCTCAGCCCCGGGCGGTGCGCTCGGCAGCCGCGAGGTTCGCCTCGAGCTCGGCGACCGTCTGCCGGGGACCGTACCCGGGGGTGCCGGGCTCGATGCGCCAGCTGTCCGCGAGCGATCCCACGTCGACGGTGTCGAATCCGAGGTCGTCGAGGAGTGCGGTGACCGTCGCCTTCGCGGTGTCGTCGTCCCCGGCGATCGCGAGCGCACGGCGCCCGGGGCGCCCTGCCGGCAGGGCGTCGCTGGTGATGTCGGCGGCCGGGATGTGGTTGAAGGCCTTGACCACCCTCGAGGTCGGCAGGTGCTCCTGGAGCAGCTGCGACGACGTGGACCGGCCGGTGTCGAGAGCCTCGATCTGGCCGTCGCGCTGCGGGTAGTAGTTGTTCGTGTCGATGACGACCTTGCCCGCGAGCTCCTCGACGGGTACAGCCGTGTAGGCGTGCAGCGGGACGCTCACGACGACGATGTCGCCGCCCTCTGCCGCTTCCTGCGCCGTCCCCGCCCGTGCCGTGTCACCGATCTCGGTGACGAGGTCGGCGAGGGTGTGCGGGCCTCGCGAGTTGCTGAGGATCACCTCGTGCCCGCGGGCGGTGGCCGCGCGCGCGACCTGCCCGCCGATGTTCCCTGCGCCGATGAAGCCGATCGTTCGCGTCGATGTCGTCGTCATCTTCGCGAGAACACCTGCCCGGAGACACGTATTCCCCCGGTCGCGCGTGCGGCGACCGGGGGAATACGTGGGGCGGACGTCAGTCGGACGAGCGCGCGCTCCCCAGCGGCGTCTCGTCGGTGATCTTGGCGGCCTCCTCGGCGTGCGACGGGCCAGCCGCTCGCTCCTGGGCCGTCTTGGCTGCGTGCGCCTTGCCGGCCGGGCTCAGCAGGGACGCGAGCACGGTGAGGGTGAGCACCCCCACGATGACGGACAGCGACAACCCGGTGCTGATCTCGAAGACCTCGACGTGCTCGCCACCGTTGATGAACGGCAACGTGTTCTCGTGGAGCGCGTGCAGCACGAGCTTGACACCGATCAACCCGAGGATCGCGGCGAGTCCGTACGACAGGTAGATGAGCCGGTCGAGCAGGCCGTCGATGAGGAAGAACAGCTGGCGCAGCCCCATGAGCGAGAACGCCGTCGCCGTGAACACGATGAACACGTCCTGCGTGAGGCCGAAGATCGCGGGGATCGAGTCGAGGGCGAAGAGGATGTCCGTGCCACCGATGGCCACCATGACGAGCAGCATCGGGGTGAGCGCGCGGCGCCCGTTGTGCATGGTGAACAGCTTGTCGCCGTCGTAGTAGTCCGTGGTGTGGAAGACCTTCTTGGCGAGGCGGATGATGAAGTTGTCCGCCGTCGGCTCGTCCTCGTTCTCGGGCTTGAGCATCTTCACCGCGGTGACGAGCAGGATGGCGCCGAAGATGTAGAACACCGCGGAGAACCGGTTGACGAGCGCGGCCCCGGCGAAGATGAAGGCGCTACGAGCGATGAGGGCGAAGACGATGCCGAACAGCAGCACCTTCTGCTGGTCCTCGCGCGGCACCTTGAAGCTCGCCATGATGATGAGGAACACGAAGAGGTTGTCGACGGACAGCGCCTTCTCGGTGACGTACCCCGCGAAGTACTCGGCGCCCGCCGTGGAGCCGCCGAACACCCACACGCCCACACCGAACACGAGGGCGAGGCCGACGTAGATCGCCGACCACTTGGCCGCCTCGGGGAGGGTGGGGATGTGCGCCTTGCGGACGTGGAAGAAGAAGTCGAACGCGAGGAGCCCGAGGATCGCGAGGATCGTCAGGGTCCAGACAAGAGGTGTGACCTCCATGGGTTACCGCTTTCTCGGGTACGTGACAGGTAAGGGATCAACGGCGCGCCGCGTGGGATGGTTCCCGGATCTCAGGACGGATCTGAGGACGGATCCGTGGTCGGGCTCCGCGTGACCTCACGCGCCCGGTCGAGGACGTCGTCGATCATCGCGGGCGTGAGCCGGCCGGTGAAGGTGTTCTGCTGGCTCACGTGGAAGCAGCCGAGCACGACGAGCCTACGTCCATCGGGGTGCCGGATGAGCACCTCCGTACCGTGGCCGAACACCGGCCGGGGGCGGGGAACCGACCAGTTCAGGTCCTGCAGGGTGGCGAGGAGCGCCTGCCAGCCGAACGCTCCGAGGACGACAGCGACGCGCAGCGTCGAGGAGAGCAGCTCGAGCTCACGGCCCAGGTACGGCGCACAGCGGTGACGCTCGCTGGGCGTCGGTTTGTTGTCCGGCGGGGCGCAGTGCACGGGTGCGACGAGACGGACGTCACGGAGCGTGAGCCCGTCGTCGGCGCGTACGGACGTCGGCTGGGAGGCGTAGCCGGCGCGGTGCAGGGCAGCGAAGAGGAAGTCCCCGCTGCGGTCACCCGTGAACATCCGACCGGTGCGGTTGCCGCCGTGCGCCGCTGGCGCCAGCCCGACGACGACCACGCGGGCGGCCTCGTCGCCGAAGCTCGGCACCGGCCGTGCCCAGTACTCCTCGTCGCGGAACGCCGCCCGCCGCACCTCACCGACGTGCTCACGCCACGCGACGAGGCGCGGGCAGGCGAAGCACCCGGTGACGAGCGCGTCGAGCTCGCCGAGCGTGCGCGCACCCGCGGCGAGTCCGGGCCGGTCTGCTGCCGCTCCGCTGCCCACCCGATCGACCGTCACCGCTCGCCGGGCGTCGCCAGCCAGTCGTCGACGCCCGCGAGGAGCCGGGCCTTCGTGGCCGCTGACGCTCGGCTCGCGGTGATCGACGAGCGGGCGAGCGCGGCGAGCTCGGCGTCGGAGAAGCCGTGCACCTCCCGCGCCGTCTCGTACTGTGCGACGAGCCGCGAGCCGAACAGCAGCGGGTCGTCGGCTCCGAGCGCGACGACGGCCCCTGCCTCCACCAGTGCACGTAGCGGCACGGCTGCGTGCTCGGCGTACACACCGAGGGAGACGTTGGACGCCGGGTTGACCTCGAGCGCGACGTCGTTCGCGACGAGGGTCGCGAGCACCTCACGGTCCTCGATGGCGCGCACGCCGTGGCCGAGCCGGTCGGGCCGCAGGTTCTCGACGACCTCATGGATGTGGTCGGGGCCGAGGAGCTCGCCGCCGTGCGGGACGGACGCCAGACCGGCACGGCGCGCGATGGCGAACGCGGGGCCGAAGTCCGGCGTCGTGCCCCGGCGCTCGTCGTTGCTCAGGCCGAACCCCACGACCTCTCCCGGACCGTCGCCGGCGTACCGCGCAGCGAGCCGGGCGAGGGTCCGCGCCTCGAGGGGGTGCCGCATGCGTGACGAGGCGACGATCACCGCGACCTCGGTGCCCCAGGTCTGGGTCGCCGTGCGCGCGGCGTCGAGCACCACCTCGAGCGCGGGTGTGAGCCCGCCGACGAACGGCGCGTACGACGTCGGGTCGACCTGGATCTCCAGCCTGCCGGAGCCTTCGGCGGCGTCGTCCTCAGCCGCTTCCAGCACGATCCGTCGCATGTCATCGGCTGACCGCACGCAGGCCCGTGCGGCGTCGTACAGCCGCTGGAACCGGAACCAGCCCCGCTCGTCGGCCGGGAACAGCACAGGGTCGGCGTCGAGGAGGGCGCTGGGCAGCCGGATGCCGTACACCGCGGCGAGGTCGGCGAGAGTCTCCTTGCGCATGGACCCGGTGAAGTGCAGGTGCAGGTGGGCCTTGGGCAGGGTCCGCAGATCCCGACGGCCGCCGCCGCACCGCTGATCTCCTGGAACCTGGGGTGCGGGGAAGGACGGGTGGCGCATTCCCCGATTCTGACAGCAACCGGGACTTCCGGCCCACGATCCCCGAGCGGTGCGGCGGGACGATGGAGGGACGACGCGCGCAGACGCGTGCCGGCACGACGACCAAGGAGACACCATGCGAGCTCTGGTGAGCGCAGCGTCACGGCACGGTTCGACGCGGGAGATCGCGACCGTCATCGCGAGATCCCTGGCGCACCACGGTGTCGATGTCGACCAGATCGACCCCGAGGACGTCTACGACGTCGGGCACTACGACGCCCTTGTCGTCGGGTCGGCGATCTACCTGGGGCAGTGGCTCCCCGCGGCACGGGACATGGTCGACCGCGTCGCCCGGCAGCTCCCCGGTCGTCGCGTCTGGTTGTTCTCCTCGGGCCTGTCCGGGAAGGCCCCCGCCGTGACGCTCCCGACCGTCGAGAATGTGGCGGTGCAGCCGGAGGCGCACCAGTACTTCCCGGGCAACCTCGACGTGCTCCAGCTCTCCCTGGCCGAGCGTGCCGCCATCCTCGCCGCGCGCGGTACCTACGGCGACGCGCGTGACCTTGATGCGGTCCGCACCTGGGCGGAGGCCCTCGGCCGTACGCTGGCGGCGTCCCTGCCGGCCCACGCCGTCTAGGAACCCGTCATCGGGGGGCGGGCAGGATCCCCCGTTCCATCGCCCGTGTGACGGCGAGCGTCCGGCTGTCCACGCCGAGCTTGCCGAAGATCCGCAGCAGGTGCGTCTTGACGGTTGCCTCGGCGATGAACAGCTCCCGCCCGATCGCGGGGTTGCTCAGCCCGCGCGCGACGGCGCCGAGCACCTCGATCTCCCGGGCGGTGAGGCGCTCGTCCTCGCCACGCATCTGCGTGACGAGGCGGGTGGCGACCGACGGCGCGAGCACCGTCTGGCCGCGCGCAGCTGCCCGGACACCGGCGACGAGCTCGGCACGGGGAGTGTCCTTGAGCAGGTAGCCGGTGGCACCGGCCTCGACCGCCCGCAGGATCTCCGAGTCGGTCTCGTAGGTGGTGAGCACCACCACCCGTGGTGGGGCCGGCAGGGCGCGGATGGCCCGCGTCGCGGCGACGCCGTCGAGCACAGGCATGCGCAGGTCGGTGAGCACGACGTCGGGCGCGAGCTCGCGCGCGAGCGCCACGCCCTGCTGGCCGTCCTCGGCCTCGCCGACGACCTCGATGTCCGGTTCGGCCGCGAGCAGACCGGCGATCCCGGCGCGCACCACGGGGTGGTCGTCGACGACGAGCACCCGGACGGTTCCCCGGGCGTCACACACCGGCGTGCACCGCGTGTGCGTGGTCGCCATGGTGGGCACCGGGAACCGTGACGTGCACCCGGGTGCCACGCCGGGCCCCGGGGTGCTCCGGGGCGTCGCTGGGCTCTGTCAGGCGGCGGGAGGTGATCTGCACGGACCCACCGTAGGCCGCGACACGCTCGCGCATGCCCTGCAGGCCGAACCCCTCGCTCATGCCAGGGTCGATCCCCACGCCGTCGTCCTCGACCACGAGCGTCGCGCCGCTCGTGGTCAACCGCAGCTCGAGCGTCGCGCACGTCGCCCGGGCATGGCGCCGGACGTTCGAGAGCGACTCCTGCGCGGCGCGCAGGAGCACGACGTCCCCGCCCGGAGGCAGGGTCGGTCCCGCCGCGTCGTCCGGGACGTCCACCGATGCCGCCACGGGAACGCCCGTCTCGTCCTCGAAGCCCTCGACGAGCCGGGTCAGCGCCTGCCCGAGGCTCGATCCCTGCAGGGGCGGTGGTGCGAAGGCCGCGACGAGCGACCGCGCTTCGGCGAGGTTCTCCCGCGCCGTGCGCTCGATGAGATCGAGCCGTTGGGCGACGGCGGCGACCGCCCCGCGCTCGAGGTCGATCCCTGCCGTCTGCGTGAGCATGATGACGCTCGTGAAGCCCTGGGCGAGGGTGTCGTGGATCTCGCGGGCGAGCCGCTCGCGCTCAGCGGCGACCCCCGCGGCGTGCTGGCGTCGTCCCACCTCCGCCTGGGCGGCCTCGAGGTCGTCGAGGAGCTGGACCTGGGCGGTGCCCTGGGAGATCACGGTCCGCAGCCAGATCCCCATGAGGAGGGCGAACGCCAGCCCGAGCAGCATCTGGAAGACGATGACGGCGGGGTGCTCTCCCGAGTCGCGCAGCCGGAACAGCAGCGCGAGGGTGACTACCGCCGTGAGGACGATGCAGAGGTACACCCCCGACCGCGTCGTGGGTGCGAGGAGCCACACCTGCGAGTACGCGACGAACAGCAGCACGGTGCCGAGCGGGTCGATGCCGGTGACGAAGCCCGTCACCGCGAACAGGACGCCCAGGTACAGCGCGCCGCTGCGGAGGTTCTCGGTCTCGACGGCCCGCCTGCCCACCGACGCGTACACGACGACGAGGACGGCCAGCGCGACGAGCGAGGCGGTGAGCCCGGTGCCCCAGCCGGCCGGGCGGTCGGAAGCGCCCGCGACCAGGGACCCGGCGGCGATGGCCACGAGACCGTAGAACGCCAGGTGCCAGTAGCGCAGCACCCGCGACCAGGACGCGGCCTCGCGCTGCACGTGACGTCCGTCCGACGCCGCGCCCGGGTGGGTGCGGGTCGGCGGACCGGCGAGGTGCGCCGCGTCAGCCGTCGTCACGGCGTCGCCACCGGAAGGTCCGCACACCGACGAGGAGTCCGAGGATCAGCCATGCACCAAGGATGAGGGCCGTCGTCGTGTGCTGCCAGGACCCCGACGCCTCCCACGCCGCAGCGTGCTCGGGGAGGAACACCGACCGCATGCCCTGGGCCATCCACTTGAGGGGGAACACCTCGGCGATCCGCTGCATCCAGCTCGGCAGGTCGGTGAACACGAAGAACACCCCCGACACGAACTGCAGGACGAGGACCACCGGTGTCACGACGGCGCTCGCGGACCTGCCGCTGCCGGGCAACGACGAGAACCCGATGCCGCACACGGCGCCGGTCGTCGCCGAGAGCACGAAGACCCAGGCGAAGGTGCTCCAGGCGCCGGCGGTCGACGGCATGGGGACGTCGAAGACGAGCGCGGCGACCACGAGCAGGAGCGCGAGCTGGACGAGCGAGACGACGAGGACCTGCCCGATCTTCCCGAGGATGTAGCTCGTCGGGGACAACGGCGTGGCCTGGAGGCGTTTGAGGGTCCCCTCGTCCCGTTCGACGGCGATGTTGATCGCGAGCGTCTGGAACGTCGTGAGCATGATGCCGGTGGCGATCATGCCGGGGAGGAAGTACTGGGCGAAGGGCACGACCGCCCCGTCGGCAGGGTCGCCCAGCGTCGCCCCGTCCTTGCCGAAGACGGTCGCGAAGATCGCCAGCATGATGATGGGGTAGGCGAAGATGAAGACGAGCGCGTCACGCTCCCGGAAGAACGTCGTGATCTCCAACCGGGTGCGTTCCCATCCGAGCTTCGCCGTGCTCGGCAGGCGGGTGGGCTGGCCGCTGCTCGCGGCGTCGCGGCGCTGGGGTACGTGGGTCGCGGTCATCGTGAGACCTCCTGTGCGGTGCCGGGCCGGGACGGCGCGTCCGCGTCGTCGGCCTGGGCGATGAGGGACAGGTAGACGTCTTCGAGGCTCGGCCGGACGACCTGCAGGCCGGGGACCTCCCCGTCGGGTCCGGCCACCTCCCGGGCGAGCCGGGCCACGAGGGCTGTCGGCTGGTCGGTCGCCTCGGACCTGCTCTGCCCGTCCTGCTGCCAGCGGACGGTCGTGCGGCGGGCTCCGGGGCCCCCCAGCTGGTCCGGGGCGTCGAGCGCGACGACACGGCCGGCCCGGACGACGGCGGCGCGGTCCGCGAGGTGCGCTGCCTCGTCGAGGTAGTGGGTCGTGAGGACGATGGTGGTCCCACCATCGCGAAGGGACGAGATGAGGTCCCAGAAGCTCCGCCGTGCGTGCGGGTCGAAGCCGGTCGTGGGCTCGTCGAGGAAGAGCAGCTCGGGCCTCCCGACGATGCCCAGGCCGACGTCGAGCCTGCGTCGCTGCCCACCGGACAGGTGGCGGACGCGGTCCGTGGCCTTGTCCGTCAGGCCGACGGACTCGATCACCTCGTCAGCGTCCCGGGCGTCGGGGTAGTACGTGGCGACGTGCCGCAGGAGCTCGCGGACACTGAGCTCGGGCTGGTCGCGGGAGTCCTGGAGCACGACGCCGATGCGGCTGCGCCAGGCCCGGCCCGCGACAGCGGGGTCCTCACCGAGCACCCGGACGTGCCCGGTGGTCGCCTGCCGGAAGCCTTCGAGGATCTCGACGGTCGTCGTCTTTCCGGCGCCGTTGGGTCCGAGGATCGCGAAGATCTCGCCGGTGCGGACCGTGAGGTCGACGCCGGCGACAGCGTGACGGTCCCCGTACGTCTTCGTCAGTCCCTTGACCTCGATGGCCGGAGCGGGAGTGGTCTGTGTCATGGGACCAGCATGCTCCGCGGACGGGTGCTCGCGGCAGCCGTGGACCGGCGGGATCTGCGCCGCGCCCACCGGTGGAGGGGTGGGTCAGCCGATCGGTGGACATGGTCGGCAGGGGAGGCCCGCTGGCTCGCTTCTCGCCCCGGTCCGGCCGCGGGAAGCGACGCTGGTTAGACCGGGGGACCACCGTCGCGTACAGTGGTCAATCGGTGGTTGACGTCCACCACACTGCAGCGTGCCCGCGAGGGTATCTCGCAGCCGTGGATACTGGATGTCGTCCTCAAAGGGTAGTGGCGCAATTGGTAGCGCAGCGGTCTCCAAAACCGCAGGTTGCAGGTTCGAGTCCTGTCTGCCCTGCTGAGTGTCATCACCGACCTCGGGTCGGTCGTGGCGCTGCCCCCGTCATGGGGGAGACGAGGTCATGGGCACGTGATGACACAGGCCACGACGTAGGGACGAACAGTGAGCGAATCCGCATCTGGTGCCGCCAACGCCGAGAGCGTCGGCGTCAGCGGAGCGAAGAGCAGCGACAAGAAGTCCACGCAGAAGAAGGCCAACTTCTTCGCGCGGGTCGCCCTCTTCCTGCGCCAGGTCGTCGGGGAGCTCAAGAAGGTCGTCACCCCGACCCGCTCGGAGCTGTTCAACTACGTGCTGGTCGTGATCGTCTTCGTGCTCGTCGCGATGGGATTCGTCGTCCTGCTGGACTTCCTCATCGGCAAGGGCGTCTTCTGGGTGTTCGGCTGACGCCAGCCGTCGTCCCGACGACGCCTGGCCCTGCGGGTGCCGGGTACGAACAGCGCGACGCCGGGCCGCGGTCCGCGCCGCACCACACCACAGTCCGTCCGGGCAGGTTCTCGGACAGTCAGTAGAAAGCAGGTTGACCCGTGTCTCAGGAGTCGTTCGAACCGACGGAGGAGATCGTCGACGCCGTCGTGTCCGATGCCGAGAGCGCGGATGCGACCGTTGCCACGTCCGAGGACGTGGATGCCGGTGAGCTGGACGCCTCGGACGAGGTCCCCGCGACCGACGCCGAGCCCGTCGACGAGACCGGAGGCAGCGACGCCGCTGCTGACGAGGACGTCGAGGAGGACCCGGTCGAGGCCTTCAAGCGCGAGCTGCGCTCCAAGCCCGGTGACTGGTTCGTCATCCACTCCTACGCGGGTTACGAGAACCGGGTCAAGGCCAACCTCGAGAACCGCATCCAGAGCCTCAACATGGAGGACTACATCTTCCAGATCGAGGTTCCGATGGAGGAGGTCACCGAGATCAAGAACGCGCAGAAGAAGGTCGTCCGCCGCGTTCGGATCCCCGGTTACGTCCTCGTGCGCATGGACCTCACCGACGAGTCGTGGGGCGCCGTGCGCCACACGCCCGGCGTCACCGGGTTCGTGGGACACACCCACCAGCCGGTGCCGCTGACCCAGGACGAGGTCTTCGGCATGCTCGCGCCGCTCATCGCCCCCAAGGCGGACGGCACGAGCAAGGGTGCCGAAGGGCGTCCCGCGATCGAGGTCGAGTACCAGGTCGGGGAGTCCGTCACCGTCACCGACGGGCCGTTCGACACGCTGCCCGCCTCGATCTCCGAGATCAACGCCGAGAGCCAGAAGCTCAAGGTGCTGGTGTCGATCTTCGGCCGGGAGACCCCGGTCGAGCTGTCGTTCAGCCAGGTTGCCAAGATCTGATCCTGAGCGAGCGGACGGCGCCGTGCGGCGTCGTCATCTACTGAGTCAGAACACGAAGGACCCGACATGCCTCCCAAGAAGAAGGTATCTGGGCTGATCAAGCTCCAGATCAAGGCCGGCGCTGCCACGCCGGCACCCCCGATCGGCCCCGCGCTCGGTCAGCACGGCGTCAACATCATGGAGTTCTGCAAGGCGTACAACGCCGCGACCGAGTCGCAGCGTGGCAACGTCGTGCCCGTGGAGATCACGGTCTACGAAGACCGCACCTTCACCTTCATCACGAAGACGCCGCCTGCAGCGGAGCTCATCAAGAAGGCCGCTGGCGTGGACAAGGGTTCGCCCACCCCGCACACGGTCAAGGTCGCGACCCTCTCGGCCGACCAGGTCCGCGAGATCGCCTCCACGAAGCTCGAGGACCTCAACGCCAACGACCTCGAGGCTGCCTCGAAGATCATCGCCGGCACCGCTCGCTCCATGGGCATCAAGGTCGAAGGCTGACCTTCAGCACCTCATTCACATCCGTCCGGCAGGCCGTAGGCCCGCTGGAGAGTGGCAGGGTCCGCGCGGACCCGTAGACCACGACTGCTACAAGGAGAACAAGCAGATGGCAACGCGCAGCAAGGCATACCGCAACGCGGCGGAGAAGATCGATCGCGACAACCTGTACACGCCCCTCGAGGCCGTGCGTCTCGCGAAGGAGACCTCGGTCACCAAGTGGGACGCGACCGTCGAGGTCGCCTTCCGCCTCGGCGTCGACCCCCGCAAGGCGGACCAGATGGTCCGTGGCACCGTCAACCTGCCCCACGGCACCGGCAAGACCGCTCGGGTCCTGGTCTTCGCCACGGGTGAGCGTGCCGAGCAGGCACGCGCCGCGGGCGCCGACATCGTCGGTGGCGACGAGCTCATCGAGAAGGTCGCGGCCGGGTTCACCGACTTCGACTCCGCCGTCGCGACGCCGGACCTCATGGGGAAGGTCGGGCGCCTCGGTAAGGTCCTCGGCCCCCGCGGTCTCATGCCGAACCCGAAGACCGGCACCGTGACGATGGACGTGGCGAAGGCTGTCACGGAGATCAAGGGCGGAAAGATCGAGTTCCGCGTCGACAAGCACTCGAACCTCCACTTCATCATCGGCAAGGTCTCCTTCACCGAGAACCAGCTGGTGGAGAACTACGCCGCAGCGATCGACGAGGTCCTGCGTCTCAAGCCGTCCTCCTCCAAGGGCCGCTACATCACCCGGGCGACGCTCGCGACGACGATGGGCCCCGGCATCCCCGTGGACCAGACGAAGACGACGAAGCTGCTCGGCGAGGACGAGGCCGCCTGACGGTCGTGTCGTGACGCGGGCGCAGGCCCGCTGGCAGTGCAGCACGAAGCCGGGTCCCTGGGAGGGGCCCGGCTTCGTGCCGTCCTGGAGCCGACGGCCCGGGGGAGTCGACCCGGGGGCGTTTGGACCTGGCGACGACGTGGCGTACGCTATGGGGGTACCCAAGACCGCAGGTCGTCGATCGTGCCCAGAAACGGGCGCAGTTGACCGAAGCTCCGCTCGCAGCGGGGGCCGGCGCAGGTGAGAGAGCAACCAGAGCAGCAGCCCGTGAGGGCTGTGCGATGCGAGCCCCGCGCCTGCGCGGGGCTCTTTTTTGTGTGTGGTGCGGGAGCCGGGATCCCCGGCGAGACACGCGGCACCACCATCGGAAGGATTGCCATGGCGAGGCCGGACAAGGCAGCCGCAGTCGCGGAGCTCTCGGACCTGTTCCGCGAGTCGAACGCTGCAGTGCTGACTGAGTACCGCGGGCTCACCGTCGCGCAGCTCAAGCAGCTGCGTCGGTCGCTCAGCGGCAACGCAACCTACGCCGTGGTGAAGAACACGCTGACCGCGATCGCGGCCAAGGAGGCCGGTGTCGAAGGACTTGACGCCGACCTCTCCGGGCCGTCGGCAATCGCCTTCGTCTCCGGGGACCCGGTCGAGGCTGCCAAGGGCCTGCGTGACTTCGCCAAGGCGAACCCCCAGCTGATCATCAAGGCGGGTGTCCTCGACGGGCGCCCGATGACCGCTGCGGACATCAACAAGCTCGCGGACCTCGAGTCCCGCGAGGTGCTGCTCGCCCAGCTGGCCGGCGTCTTCAAGGCGTCGCTCTACCAGGCGGCATACCTCTTCACGGCCCCCGCCTCCAAGGCCGTGCGCACGATCGACGCCCTGCGCGAGAAGCAGGCTTCGCAGGACAGCGAGTCCTGAGCCTTCCCGTCAGGGATCGCCCAGGAACCGCACACACCCCACACCCTCTGCTTCACGCAGGACAACCAGGAAGGAACGCCGACCATGGCGAAGCTCACCACCGAAGAGCTCATCGAGGCTTTCAAGGAACTGTCCCTCATCGAGCTCTCCGAGTTCGTGAAGGCGTTCGAGGAGACCTTTGAGGTCACCGCAGCGGCCCCCGCCGCTGTCGCCGTTGCAGGTCCGGCCGCCGCCGCGGTCGAGGTCGAGGAGGAGAAGGACGAGTTCGACGTCATCCTCGAGTCGGCTGGCGAGAAGAAGATCCAGGTCATCAAGGAGGTGCGCGCCCTCACGAGCCTCGGCCTGAAGGAGGCGAAGGACCTCGTTGACGGTGCTCCGAAGGCGGTCCTCGAGGCTGCTAACAAGGAGACGGCCGAGAAGGCCAAGGCTGCCCTCGAGGGCGCCGGCGCCACGGTCACCCTCAAGTGATCTGAGCTCCACAGCTCCACCATCGCAGACGATGAGGCCCGCACCCCCAGGGGTGCGGGCTTCGTCGTCTGCACAGAGATCGAGCCCGGGCACGCGGCATCGGCATGTCGCCGCGGAGCCCCGCCGACGCCTCGCTGAGGCGTCCCACGCTCGTGCACGAACGTCCGGGTTGCTCATCCTTGACTCGGTCGGCTATGCTAACGCTTTGCGCTGGCGTGTGCCTGCAAAACCCATCCCTGATGCCGGGTGGACCAACCTTCAGACAGTCCGGAGCGAACTCCGGGGCGTTCTCGAAGGGTGGTCCGCGGAGCTGTGAGACGCGAAAGTCCTTGGAAAACAAGGGCTGAGCGGCCCTCGGAGCCTCGGCGAACACCACAAGGGTGGCCGAGCAGGACGCAAAGCGCAACAGCGTGCACTCGAACCGCAGGGAAGGACCCCTCTTGGCTGCCTCGCGCACCCCTTCTGCTCCGTCCGCCGACGCGATCGCGAACCGCACCGCGTCTCGGCGCGTCTCCTTCGCCAAGATCTTCGAACCGCTCGAGGTCCCCGACCTCCTCGGTCTCCAGACCGAGAGCTTCGACTGGCTCCTCGGGAACGACAAGTGGCGCGCCCGCGTCGCTGCCGCCAACGAGAGCGGCCGCCAGGACGTCCCCGCGACCTCCGGGCTGGAGGAGATCTTCGAGGAGATCTCCCCGATCGAGGACTTCGGCTCGTCGATGTCCCTCTCGTTCTCCAACCACCGCTTCGAGCCGCCCAAGCACACGGCCGAGGAGTGCAAGGAGAAGGACTTCACCTACGCCGCGCCGCTGTTCGTCACGGCCGAGTTCTTCAACTACAACACCGGTGAGATCAAGAGCCAGACGGTCTTCATGGGCGACTTCCCGCTCATGACCGCCCGCGGCACCTTCATCATCAACGGCACCGAGCGCGTGGTCGTCTCGCAGCTCGTCCGTTCGCCCGGCGTCTACTTCGAGCGCGCCGCCGACAAGACGAGCGACAAGGACATCTTCTCCGCGAAGATCATCCCGTCCCGCGGTGCCTGGCTCGAGTTCGAGATCGACAAGCGGGACGCCGTCGGCGTCCGCGTCGACCGCAAGCGCAAGCAGTCCGTGACGGTGCTGCTCAAGGCGCTCGGCCTCACCGAGTCCGAGATCCGGGAGGAGTTCGCCGACTTCCCGTCGATCCTCGACACCCTCGAGAAGGACCACGTCACCACGGCGGAAGAGGCCCTCGTGGACCTCTACCGCAAGATCCGTCCGGGCGAGCCGCCGACGGTCGAGGCCGGCCGCTCGCTCCTCGAGAACTTCTACTTCAACTCCAAGCGCTACGACCTCGCGAAGGTCGGCCGCTACAAGGTGAACAAGAAGCTCGGCATCGACGCGCCCCTGAGCGACTCGGTCCTCACCGTGACGGACATCGTCGCGACGATCAAGTACCTCGCTGCGCTGCACGCCGACGCTGCCACGATCCCCGGCACCAAGAACGGTGAGGCGATCGAGGTCCGCGTCGAGACCGACGACATCGACCACTTCGGCAACCGTCGTATCCGCGCCGTGGGCGAGCTCATCCAGAACCAGGTCCGGACCGGCCTGTCCCGCATGGAGCGCGTCGTTCGCGAGCGGATGACGACGCAGGACGTCGAGGCGATCGCGCCGCAGACCCTCATCAACATCCGCCCGGTCGTGGCGTCGATCAAGGAGTTCTTCGGCACCTCGCAGCTGTCGCAGTTCATGGACCAGAACAACCCGCTCGCCGGACTGACGCACAAGCGTCGCCTGTCCGCGCTGGGCCCGGGTGGTCTGTCCCGTGACCGCGCCGGCATGGAGGTCCGTGACGTCCACCCGTCGCACTACGGACGCATGTGCCCCATCGAGACCCCTGAGGGCCCGAACATCGGCCTCATCGGTTCGCTCGCGTCGTTCGGCCGGATCAACCCGTTCGGGTTCATCGAGACGCCGTACCGCAAGGTCGAGAACGGTCGCGTGAGCGACGAGGTCGTCTACCTCACCGCCGACGACGAGGACCGCTTCGTCATCGCCCAGGCCAACACGGAGCTCGCTGCGGACAACTCGTTCGCCCAGGAGCGCGTGCTCGTGCGCACCAAGGGTGGAGAGACCGACGACATCCTCGGTTCGGCAGTGGACTACATGGACGTCTCGCCGCGCCAGATGGTGTCGGTCGCGACCGCGCTCATCCCGTTCCTCGAGCACGACGACGCCAACCGCGCGCTCATGGGCGCGAACATGCAGCGCCAGGCTGTCCCGCTGGTGCGCTCCGAGGCGCCGCTCGTCGGCACCGGTATGGAGCGCCGCGCTGCGATCGACGCCGGTGACGTCATCGTCGCGACGAAGCCGGGTGTCGTCACCGAGGTCTCCGCCGACCTCATCGTCGTCGCCAACGACGACGCCACGACGACGAGCTACCGCGTCGCCAAGTTCCGTCGCTCGAACCAGGGCACGTCGTACAACCAGCGCGTGCTGGTCGACGAGGGCGCCCGGGTCGAGATCGGCTCCGTGCTCGCCGACGGTCCTGCCACGGACGAGGGAGAGCTGGCCCTGGGCCGCAACCTCCTCGTGGCGTTCATGTCCTGGGAGGGCCACAACTACGAGGACGCGATCATCCTGTCGCAGCGCCTCGTGCAGGACGACGTCCTGTCCTCGATCCACATCGAGGAGCACGAGGTCGACGCCCGCGACACGAAGCTCGGGCCCGAGGAGATCACCCGGGACATCCCGAACGTCTCCGAGGACGTCCTCGCGGACCTCGACGAGCGCGGCATCATCCGCATCGGCGCCGAGGTCGGCTCCGGTGACGTGCTCGTCGGGAAGGTCACGCCCAAGGGCGAGACCGAGCTCACCCCGGAGGAGCGCCTCCTGCGCGCCATCTTCGGCGAGAAGGCTCGTGAGGTCCGCGACACGTCGCTCAAGGTTCCTCACGGGGAGTCCGGCACGGTCATCGGCGTCAAGGAGTTCCGTCGCGAGGACGGCGACGAGCTGCCCGCCGGCGTCAACGAGCTGGTTCGCGTCTACATCGCCCAGCGACGCAAGATCACCGCAGGTGACAAGCTCGCTGGTCGCCACGGGAACAAGGGCGTCATCTCGACGATCCTGCCGGTCGAGGACATGCCGTTCCTCGAGGACGGCACGCCCGTCGACATCGTCCTCAACCCGATGGGTGTCCCCGGACGCATGAACGTCGGTCAGGTGCTCGAGGTCCACCTCGGGTGGATCGCGGCACAGGGCTGGGACATCACGCTCGCCACGGAGGGTGACCTCTCCTGGAAGGACGACGTCCCGGAGATCGCGTCCAAGAGCGGACCGCGCAACCCCGTGGCGACGCCGGTCTTCGACGGCCTGCAGGAGAACGCGCTCAGCGGGCTCCTCACGAGCACCCTGCCCAACCGGGACGGCCAGCGCATGGTCCAGCCCGACGGCAAGGCGCGCCTGTTCGACGGCCGTTCCGGCGAGCCGTTCCCCGAGGCGGTGGCCGTCGGCTACATGTACATCCTCAAGCTCCACCACCTCGTGGACGACAAGATCCACGCACGGTCGACGGGCCCGTACTCGATGATCACCCAGCAGCCGCTCGGTGGTAAGGCGCAGTTCGGTGGCCAGCGGTTCGGCGAGATGGAGGTGTGGGCGCTCGAGGCGTACGGCGCCGCGTACACCCTCCAGGAGCTCCTGACGATCAAGTCGGACGACGTCCCCGGACGCGTGAAGGTCTACGAGGCCATCGTCAAGGGCGAGAACATCCCCGACTCGGGAATTCCTGAGTCCTTCAAGGTGCTCCTCAAGGAGATGCAGTCCCTCTGCCTGAACGTCGAGGTGCTCTCCAGCGACGGGACCTCGATCGAGATGCGCGAGTCCGACGACGACGTGTACCGCGCCGCCGAGGAGCTGGGGATCGACCTCTCCCGCCGGCCGAACGCGGCATCAAGCATCGACGAGATCTGACCTCGGCAGTGACGGGGACGCCGTGCGCGGCGTCCCCGTCACCCACCGACACCATGTAGTACCTCCACCGCGCCGGCCCGGGAACTGTCCCGGGGAAGGCCGGCAGACGAAGGAAGTAGGACCACCTTGCTCGACGTCAATGTCTTCGACGAGCTGCGTATCGGACTGGCAACAGCAGACGACATCCGTACCTGGTCGCACGGCGAGGTCAAGAAGCCCGAGACCATCAACTACCGCACGCTCAAGCCCGAGAAGGACGGCCTCTTCTGCGAGAAGATCTTCGGCCCCACCCGGGACTGGGAGTGCTACTGCGGCAAGTACAAGCGCGTGCGCTTCAAGGGCATCATCTGCGAGCGGTGTGGCGTCGAGGTCACGCGCTCCAAGGTGCGCCGTGAGCGCATGGGCCACATCGAGCTCGCCGCTCCCGTCACCCACATCTGGTTCTTCAAGGGTGTGCCGTCGCGCCTCGGCTACCTGCTCGACCTCGCCCCGAAGGACCTCGAGAAGGTCATCTACTTCGCGGCGTACATGATCACGTCGGTCGACGTCGACGGCCGGCAGGAAGACCTCCCGAACCTCCAGAACGAGATCGACCTGGAGCGCAAGGAGATCACCGACCGTCGGGACAACGACATCGAGATGCGCGCGCAGCGCCTCGAGGCGGACCTCGCTGCGCTCGAGGCCGAGGGCGCACGCGCTGACGCGCGCCGCAAGGTGCGCGACTCGGCCGAGCGCGAGATGGCGCAGATCCGCAAGCGTTCCGACGCGGAGCTCGACCGCCTCGAGCAGGTCTGGGACAAGTTCAAGAACCTCAAGGTCGCGGACCTCGAGGGTGACGAGATGCTCTACCGTGCCCTCCAGGACCGGTACGGCAACTACTTCGAGGGCTCGATGGGCGCTGCGGCGATCCAGAAGCGCCTCCAGGACTTCGACCTCGTCGCCGAGGCGGAGTCGCTGCGCGAGATCATCCGCAGCGGCAAGGGACAGCGCAAGACCCGTGCGCTCAAGCGCCTCAAGGTCGTCAACGCGTTCCTCACGACGACGAACTCGCCCACGGGCATGGTGCTCGACGCCGTCCCCGTCATCCCGCCGGACCTGCGTCCGATGGTCCAGCTCGACGGTGGCCGTTTCGCCACCTCGGACCTCAACGACCTCTACCGCCGCGTCATCAACCGCAACAACCGGTTGAAGCGTCTTCTCGACCTCGGTGCCCCCGAGATCATCGTCAACAACGAGAAGCGCATGCTGCAGGAGGCCGTGGACTCCCTCTTCGACAACGGGCGCCGTGGGCGCCCGGTGACCGGACCGGGCAACCGTCCGCTCAAGTCGATCTCCGACATGCTCAAGGGCAAGCAGGGGCGCTTCCGCCAGAACCTGCTCGGCAAGCGCGTCGACTACTCGGGCCGTTCGGTCATCGTCGTCGGCCCGCAGCTCAAGCTGCACCAGTGCGGTCTGCCCAAGCAGATGGCGCTCGAGCTCTTCAAGCCGTTCGTCATGAAGCGCCTCGTCGACCTCAACCACGCGCAGAACATCAAGAGCGCCAAGCGCATGGTCGAGCGTGCGAAGTCGGCCGTGTGGGACGTCCTCGAAGAGGTCATCACCGAGCACCCCGTGCTGCTCAACCGTGCACCCACCCTGCACCGCCTGGGTATCCAGGCGTTCGAGCCCCAGCTCGTCGAGGGCAAGGCCATCCACCTGCACCCGCTCGTCTGTGCGGCGTTCAACGCCGACTTCGACGGTGACCAGATGGCTGTGCACCTGCCGCTGTCCGCCGAGGCCCAGGCCGAGGCGCGCATCCTCATGCTCTCGAGCAACAACATCCTCAAGCCGTCCGACGGTCGCCCCGTGACCATGCCCTCCCAGGACATGATCATCGGTCTCTACCACCTGACGTCCGAGAAGGTCGACCCGATCGGCGAGGGCCGTGCGTTCAGCTCGGTGTCCGAGGCGATCATGGCCTTCGACGGCGGGAGCCTCGACCTCAACGCCCAGATCACGATCCGCATGGAGGACCTCGTCCCGCCGGTCTCGGACTTCGAGGCACCGGAGGGCTGGGAGCCGGGCACCCCGCTGCTGTTCAAGACGACCCTCGGCCGGGCGCTGTTCAACGAGCTGCTCCCTGTCGACTACCCGTACGTCAACTCGGTCGTCGACAAGAAGCGTCTGTCGCAGATCGTCAACGAGCTGGCCGAGACCTACCCGAAGGTCGAGGTCGCCGAGTCGCTCGACGCCCTCAAGGCCGCCGGCTTCCGGTGGGCGACCCGCTCCGGCATCACGATCGCCATCTCCGACGTCGCGACGCCTGCCGCCAAGGCAGGCATCCTCGAGGCGCACGAGGCGCGTGCGCTCAAGGTGCAGCAGCAGTTCGAGAAGGGTCTTATCACCGACGACGAGCGCCGTCAGGAGCTCATCGAGATCTGGACCAACGCGACCGACGAGGTCGCCACGGCCATGCGGGACAACTTCCCCGTGCGCAACACGGTCTACCGCATGGTGGGCTCGGGTGCTCGTGGTAACTGGATGCAGGTCCGCCAGATCGCCGGTATGCGTGGGCTCGTGGCGAACCCGAAGGGCGAGATCATCCCGCGCCCCATCAAGTCGAACTACCGCGAGGGCCTTTCGGTCCTCGAGTACTTCATCGCGACGCACGGTGCCCGTAAGGGTCTCGCGGACACCGCGCTGCGGACCGCCGACTCGGGGTACCTCACGCGTCGTCTCGTCGACGTCTCGCAGGACGTCATCGTCCGCGAGGAGGACTGCGGCACGGAGCGAGGCCTGACCCTCCCGGTGAGCGAGGACATCGGCAACGGTGTGCTCGTCCGCCACGAGAAGGTCGAGCAGAGCATCTACTCGCGCACGCTCGCGTCGCGGGTCGAGGTCGACGGTGTCGTTATCGGCGACGCCGGCGACGATGTCGGGGACGTGCTCATCGACGCGCTGCTCGCAGCCGGCGTGACCACGCTCAAGGTGCGCTCGGTCCTCACGTGCGAGTCCCGTGTCGGCACGTGTGCGAAGTGCTACGGCCGGTCGCTCGCGACGGGCAAGCTCGTCGACATCGGTGAGGCGGTCGGCATCATCGCCGCCCAGTCCATCGGTGAGCCCGGCACGCAGCTGACCATGCGTACGTTCCACACCGGTGGTGTGGCATCGGCCGACGACATCACGCAGGGTCTGCCGCGTGTCACGGAGCTCTTCGAGGCCCGCACCCCCAAGGGTGAGGCGCCGATCGCGGAGTTCTCCGGTCGGATCGCGATCGACGACACGGAGCGCACGCGCCGGCTCGTCCTCACCCCGGACGACGGGTCCGAGGAGATCGCCTACCCGGTGACGAAGCGGTCGCGTCTGCTCGTCGAGGACGGCCAGCACGTCGAGGTCGGTGAGCGGCTCGTGCAGGGTGCGGTGGACCCGAAGAAGGTCCTGCGCATCCTCGGCCCCCGTGCCACGCAGAAGCACCTCGTGGACGAGGTCCAGATGGTCTACCGCTCCCAGGGCGTGGACATCCACGACAAGCACATCGAGGTCATCGTGCGGCAGATGCTGCGGCGCGTGACGGTGCTCGACTCGGGCGACTCGATCCTCCTTCCCGGAGAGCTGGCCGAGCGTGGTCGCTTCGAGGACGCCAACCGGCGTGCCGTGGCCGAGGGTGGTCAGCCCGCCTCCGGCCGTCCGGAGCTCATGGGCATCACGAAGGCGTCGCTCGCGACCGACTCGTGGCTGTCGGCGGCGTCCTTCCAGGAGACGACGCGTGTCCTCACGGAGGCCGCGATGAGCGGGCGCCGGGACCCGCTGCTCGGCCTCAAGGAGAACGTCATCCTCGGAAAGCTCATCCCTGCCGGTACCGGCCTTCCGCGCTACGGCGACGTCAAGGTCGAGCCGACGGAGGAGGCCAAGGCAGAGCTGTACCCGAGCTTCGGGTACGACGAGATCGACTTCCCGGCGCTCGGCATGGGCTCCGGCGAGGCGATCCCGCTCGAGGACATCGACTTCGGTCCGGACTTCCGCTGAGGTCTGACGGAGCTTGACGACACGGGGCGGCTCTCCTGCGGGGGAGCCGCCCCGAGTCGTCCCCGCCCGACGTCTCACGCTCGACGGCGGGGGAGGAGCGGGTGGTCGTGTGACGTGCGACCTGACCTTTGACGATCTGGTCCTGCGCCGGTAAGGTGGGAAACCGTGCCCGTACTGTAGGGCTCTCATGTGAACGAGATCCACCCCGAAGGTCGCCGCGTGACTGATGTCGCGCCGGCTCGACCACGCGGGGAGGGCTCGGTCAGCGCCACCGGATCATCGGTGGGGCGCTGGGAGCGGCAGCGGCGGGCGTTCTCCGGTCCGGTGCACCAGTGCACAGGACCGGCCATCGAGCCGGTGGTACGTGGCGTATTGCAGCGAAGCTGCGGTGCCCTCGTGCACCCAGCCCGACTCAGTCCAGCAATATGTGCCAGTAGCAGCCACCACCGGGAACTCCCCGGTGAGCTCGAGTAGACACGGAGACGCAGTGCCCACGATTCAGCAGCTCGTCCGCAAGGGGCGGACATCGAAGGTCGGAAAGTCCAAGACCCCGGCCCTCAAGGGCTCCCCCCAGCGGCGCGGTGTGTGCACCCGCGTCTACACCACCACCCCGAAGAAGCCGAACTCAGCGCTCCGTAAGGTCGCCCGTGTGAAGCTCTCCTCCGGCGTCGAGGTCACTGCATACATCCCCGGTGTCGGCCACAACCTGCAGGAGCACTCCATCGTGCTCGTGCGCGGCGGTCGTGTGAAGGACCTCCCCGGCGTGCGCTACAAGGTCATCCGCGGCGCTCTCGACACCCAGGGTGTCAAGAACCGCAAGCAGGCTCGCAGCCGCTACGGCGCGAAGAAGGAGAAGAGCTGATGCCTCGTAAAGGCCCGGCCCCGAAGCGGCCCCTCATCGTCGACCCGGTCTACGGATCCCCGGTCGTCACTCAGCTGATCAACAAGGTTCTGCTCGACGGCAAGAAGTCGACCGCAGAGGCCATCGTCTACGGCGCGCTCGAGGGCGTGCGCGAGAAGACGGCAGGCGACCCCGTCGTCGTTCTCAAGCGCGCGCTCGAGAACATCCGCCCCGCGCTCGAGGTTCGCTCGCGCCGCGTGGGTGGAGCCACCTACCAGGTGCCCGTCGAGGTCCGCCCCGTGCGTTCCACCACGCTCGCGCTGCGCTGGCTCACCGACTACTCGCGCGCCCGCCGCGAGAAGACGATGACCGAGCGCCTCATGAACGAGATCCTCGACGCGAGCAACGGCCTCGGTGCCGCGGTCAAGCGCCGTGAGGACATGCACAAGATGGCCGAGTCCAACAAGGCCTTCGCGCACTACCGCTGGTGATGGCGTCGGCGCCCCGGGACCCGTCCCGGGGCGCCGCCCGTCCCGCGACGCCCTCGGCGTCCGACCAATCTTCTGTGCTCCATCCCCCACCCAGTAAGAGGTAAAACACCGTGGCACTTGACGTGCTGACCGACCTGAACAAGGTCCGCAACATCGGCATCATGGCCCACATCGATGCTGGCAAGACGACCACCACCGAGCGGATCCTCTTCTACACGGGGGTCAACTACAAGATCGGTGAGACGCACGACGGCGCCTCGACGATGGACTGGATGGAGCAGGAGCAGGAGCGCGGCATCACGATCACGTCCGCCGCGACGACCTGCTACTGGAAGAACAACCAGATCAACATCATCGACACCCCCGGGCACGTCGACTTCACCGTCGAGGTCGAGCGCTCGCTCCGTGTCCTGGACGGCGCAGTCGCCGTCTTCGACGGCAAGGAGGGCGTCGAGCCCCAGTCGGAGACCGTCTGGCGCCAGGCTGACAAGTACGACGTCCCGCGCATCTGCTTCGTCAACAAGATGGACAAGCTGGGCGCGGACTTCTACTTCACCGTCGACACGATCATCAACCGCCTCAAGGCGAAGCCGCTCGTGATCCAGCTCCCGATCGGCTCCGAGAACGACTTCATCGGTGTCGTCGACCTCGTCGAGCAGAAGGCCCTCGTGTGGCGCGGCGAGACCGCCCTCGGCGAGGAGTACTCCACCGAGGAGATCCCGGCTGACCTCGTCGAGAAGGCCGCGCAGTACCGCGCAGAGCTCATCGAGGCCGTCGCCGAGGCCAACGAGGAGCTTCTCGAGAAGTACCTCGGTGGCGAGGAGCCGACCGTCGCAGAGCTCAAGGCCGGTATCCGCGAGCTGACCATCCGTTCCGAGGCC
The DNA here is from genome assembly GCF_057180625.1 of Sanguibacter sp. Z6_81. Taxonomy (NCBI): domain Bacteria; kingdom Bacillati; phylum Actinomycetota; class Actinomycetes; order Micrococcales; family Sanguibacteraceae; genus Sanguibacter; species Sanguibacter sp. Z6_81. The sequence continues at coordinate 317,227 of NZ_JBXUFV010000004.1, forward strand.
TACCCGGTCCTGTGCGGCTCGGCGTTCAAGAACAAGGGCGTCCAGCCCATGCTCGACGCCGTCATCGACTACCTCCCGACGCCGCTCGACGTCCCCGCCATGCAGGGGCACGACGTCCGCGACGAGGAGATCGTCGTCGAGCGTCACCCCGACGCGACCGAGCCGTTCGCTGCGCTCGCGTTCAAGGTCGCCACGCACCCGTTCTTCGGCAAGCTCACCTACGTCCGCGTGTACTCCGGCAAGGTGTCGCAGGGCGCCCAGGTGCTCAACGCGACGAAGAACAAGAAGGAGCGCATCGGGAAGCTCTTCCAGATGCACTCCAACAAGGAGAACCCCGTCGAGGAGGCCACGGCCGGCCACATCTACGCGTTCATCGGGCTCAAGGACGTCACCACGGGTGACACCCTGTGCGACCTCGCGAACCCGGTCGTGCTCGAGTCGATGACGTTCCCCGAGCCCGTCATCTCCGTGGCGATCGAGCCGAAGACGAAGGGTGACCAGGAGAAGCTCTCCACGGCCATCCAGAAGCTCTCGGACGAGGACCCGACGTTCCAGGTCTCGCTCAACGTCGACACGGGTCAGACCGTGATCGCCGGGATGGGTGAGCTCCACCTCGACATCCTCGTCGACCGCATGCGGCGCGAGTTCAAGGTCGAGGCGAACGTCGGCAAGCCGCAGGTGGCGTACCGCGAGACGATCCGCAAGACGGTGGAGAAGATCGACTACACGCACAAGAAGCAGACCGGTGGATCCGGTCAGTTCGCCAAGGTGCAGATGTCGTTCGCTCCGCTGGACCCGGCCGAGGGCGAGCTCTACGTCTTCGAGAACAAGGTCAGCGGTGGCCGCATCCCCCGCGAGTACATCCCGAGCGTCGACGCCGGTATCCAGGCAGCGATGGAGCTCGGCGTGCTCGCCGGCTACCCGCTCGTCGGAATCAAGGCGACGCTGCTCGACGGCGCCTACCACGAGGTCGACTCCTCGGAGATGGCGTTCAAGATTGCTGGCTCGATGATCCTCAAGGAGGGCGTCCGGCGAGCGGACCCGGTTCTGCTGGAGCCGGTCATGGCGGTCGAGGTGCGGACCCCCGAGGACTACATGGGTGACGTGATCGGTGACATCAACTCCCGACGCGGCATGATCCAGTCCATGGAGGACGCCACGGGTGTGAAGGTCATCCGCGCACTCGTCCCTCTGTCAGAGATGTTCGGGTACATCGGTGACCTGCGGTCGAAGACCCAGGGCCGCGCCGTGTACTCGATGCAGTTCGACAGCTACTCCGAGGTTCCTCGGAACGTTGCCGAAGAGATCATCAAGAAGACCCGGGGCGAGTGAGTCCCCACAGGTCGAACTGTAGTATCAAGACCATCAACCTGTAGCGACCCGCACGCCCAGCAGGGGCGGCTCTACGAGCCGCGCCTGCATCGTTCGGCACAACTACCCAAGTCCCAGGAGGACCCCAGTGGCGAAGGCCAAGTTCGAGCGGACCAAGCCGCACGTCAACATCGGTACCATCGGTCACGTTGACCACGGTAAGACGACGCTGACGGCAGCGATCTCGAAGGTGCTGCACGACAAGTACCCGGACCTGAACCCCGAGTTCAAGTTCGACGACATCGACAAGGCTCCGGAAGAGAAGCAGCGCGGTATCACGATCAACATCGCGCACATCGAGTACGAGACGGAGAAGCGTCACTACGCTCACGTCGACGCTCCCGGTCACGCTGACTACATCAAGAACATGATCACCGGTGCCGCGCAGATGGACGGCGCGATCCTCGTCGTCGCCGCCACGGACGGCCCGATGGCTCAGACCCGTGAGCACGTTCTGCTCGCCCGCCAGGTCGGCGTTCCCTACCTGCTGGTCGCGCTCAACAAGGCCGACATGGTCGACGACGAGGAGATCCTCGAGCTCGTCGAGATGGAGGTGCGCGAGCTCCTCTCCGCGCAGGGCTTCGACGGTGACAACGCTCCTGTCGTCCGCGTGTCGGGCCTCAAGGCGCTCGAGGGCGACGCCACCTGGACCAAGTCGGTCGAGGAGCTCCTCGAGGCTGTCGACGAGAACGTGCCGGACCCGGTCCGTGACCTCGACAAGCCGTTCCTCATGCCGATCGAGGACGTCTTCACGATCACCGGTCGTGGAACCGTCGTCACCGGAAAGGTCGACCGCGGTCGCCTCACGGTGAACTCCGAGGTGGAGATCGTCGGTATCCGTCCCGCTCAGAAGACCACGGTCACGGGCATCGAGACGTTCCACAAGTCCATGGACGAGGCACAGGCCGGCGACAACACCGGTCTCCTCCTGCGTGGCATCAAGCGCGAGGACGTCGAGCGCGGCCAGGTCGTCGTGAAGCCGGGTTCCATCACCCCGCACACGAACTTCGAGGCTCGCGTCTACATCCTCGGCAAGGACGAGGGCGGGCGTCACAACCCGTTCTACTCGAACTACCGTCCGCAGTTCTACTTCCGGACCACGGACGTCACCGGTGTCATCACGCTGCCCGAGGGCACCGAGATGGTCATGCCCGGCGACAACACCGAGATGAGCGTCGAGCTCATCCAGCCGATCGCGATGGAAGAGGGCCTCGGCTTCGCCATCCGTGAGGGTGGCCGTACGGTCGGATCGGGCCAGGTCACGAAGATCGTCAAGTGACGTTGATCTTCTGAGCTGACACGCTCGCACACCGGGAGCCCGGTCGCCTGACGGCGGCCGGGCTCTTGTGCGTCCGGCCGCCGGCAGGGCTCGCTGCGGCGCTGTGACGTCGTCGTCCGGCGCCAGGGTTGGCCTTTTGGGCGTCGGCGTGTCAGACTACTCAGGTTGCCTGTTGCGGGTGCGCTCATTCAAATGTCGAACAGTGTGTTGAACAGCTGGCCCTCCGGGCCGTTCTGCGTGTTGAACTCTCTGGACGACTGACAGATTGAGGTGCCGCGGAACACCTGTTCCACACAGGCGAGAGACGTTGCGATTCGGTTCTGCACCGTCGGGCACTGAGAAGGGCCTGCGGCAGCGGTTCGATTCACATATCCAACGATCCTGCACCACCGAGTGGTGCTGCGCGAGTGTGTGTCGCCCAGTGCGACACGCCCGAGTGCGGGGGTCGGAAGCTAGCGGTTCGAGAGAGAGAGTCAGACGACGCCATGGCGGGACAAAAGATCCGCATCCGGCTCAAGTCCTACGACCACGAGGTCATCGACAGTTCGGCACGCAAGATCGTCGACACGGTGACACGCGCTGGTGCGACGGTCGTGGGCCCGGTGCCGTTGCCGACGGAGAAGAACGTATTCGTTGTGATTCGTTCGCCTCACAAGTACAAGGACAGCCGCGAGCACTTTGAAATGCGCACGCACAAGCGGCTCATCGACATCATCGATCCCACGCCGAAGGCGGTCGACTCGCTCATGCGCCTCGACCTGCCCGCGGACGTGAACATCGAGATCAAGCTCTGAGACTGGGAAGGACATACACATGACTACCCAGCAGAACGAGCGGCCCGTGACGGCCGTGCTCGGCACCAAGCTCGGGATGACCCAGGTCTGGAACGAGGCAGGACGCCTCGTCCCCGTGACCGTGGTCCAGGTCGGCACCAACGTGGTGACCCAGATCCGTACCGCTGAGGTTGACGGCTACACCGCCGTGCAGCTCGCGTACGGGCAGATCGACCCGCGCAAGGTGACGCAGCCTCTGAAGGGTCACTTCGAGAAGGCCGGAGTCACTCCGCGCCGCCACGTGACCGAGATCCGCACGTCCGACGCTGGCGAGTACAACCTCGGCCAGGAGCTCACCGCTGAGGCCTTCGAGGCCGGGAGCGTCGTCGACGTCATCGGGACGACCAAGGGAAAGGGCTTTGCCGGCGTCATGAAGCGGCACGGCTTCCACGGCGTTGGCGCCTCCCACGGTTCGCACCGTAACCACCGCAAGCCCGGCTCGATCGGTGGGGCCTCGACCCCGTCGCGCGTGTTCAAGGGTGTGCGCATGGCTGGTCGGATGGGCGTTGACCGTCAGACCACGCAGAACCTGACCGTTCACGCGGTCGACGCCGAGAAGGGTCTGCTGCTCGTCAAGGGCGCGGTTCCCGGTCCTAAGGGCGGCGTCGTCCTCGTGCGTAGTGCCGCGAAGGGTGCGTGAGACGCATGTCTGAAACGCTGACCGTCGACGTCATCGACGCCACCGGTGCGAAGGCCGGCACTGCCGAGCTTCCCGCCGAGGTGTTCGACGTCCAGACGAACATCCCGCTCATCCACCAGGTCGTTGTCGCGCAGCTTGCTGCAGCCCGTCAGGGCACGCACAGCACCAAGAACCGCGGCGAGGTCCGCGGTGGTGGACGCAAGCCGCACAAGCAGAAGGGGACCGGCCGCGCCCGTCAGGGTTCGACCCGTGCTCCGCAGTTCACGGGTGGTGGAGTGGTCCACGGACCGACGCCCCGCGACTACTCGCAGCGGACTCCCAAGAAGATGAAGGTCGCGGCTCTCCGCGGCGCTCTGTCCGACCGGGCTCGCAACGGCCGCGTCCACGTGGTCACCGGCTTCGGTATCGACGGAGTCCCGTCGACCAAGCAGGCGCTCGCCTCGCTCGCCAACCTCGCGCCGCGCAAGAACGTGCTCGTGGTGCTCGAGCGCGGCGACGACGTGACCGTGCGGTCGCTGCAGAACGCCGAGCAGGTGCACCTCCTGGTCGCTGACCAGCTCAACACGTACGACGTGCTCATCTCGGACGACGTCGTCTTCACGCAGGGCGCGCTGAACTCCTTCCTGGCGGGTCCCGCCAAGGGTGGTTCGGTCAAGGCCGTCGCGACCGAGTCCGAGTCGGCAGAGTTGGCCAAGGAGGACGCGAAGTGACGACCACAGTCCAGAAGGACCCCCGCGACATCGTGATCGCGCCGGTCCTGTCGGAGAAGAGCTACGGGCTGCTCGACGAGGGGAAGTACACCTTCCTCGTCGACCCGCGAGCGAACAAGACAGAGATCAAGATCGCGGTCGAGAAGATTTTCGACGTGAAGGTTGACTCGGTCAACACGATCAACCGCAAGGGCAAGTCCCGGCGGACCCGTTTCGGTACCGGCAAGCGTAAGGACACCAAGCGTGCAATCGTCTCCCTCCACGAGGGATCGATTGACATGTTCGGTGGCCCCGTCGGCTGAGCCGGCCGAGAGCAGATTGAGGATAGATCCCCATGGGAATCCGTAAGTACAAGCCGACTACGCCCGGACGCCGCGGCTCCAGCGTTGCCGACTTCGTCGAGATCACGCGCTCGGAGCCGGAGAAGTCGCTGGTTCGGCCCCTGTCGAAGACCGGTGGACGCAACAGTTCCGGACGCATCACCACCCGCCACAAGGGTGGTGGCCACAAGCGTGCCTACCGCGTCATCGACTTCCGTCGCCACGACAAGGACGGCGTGCCCGCGAAGGTCGCTCACATCGAGTACGACCCCAACCGGACCGCCCGCATCGCGCTCCTGCACTACGCAGACGGCGAGAAGCGCTACATCATCGCCCCGAACAAGCTGCGTCAGGGCGACATGATCGAGAACGGCGCCGGCGCGGACATCAAGCCGGGCAACAACCTGCCGCTCCGCAACATCCCGACCGGTACGGTCATCCACGCCATCGAGCTCAAGCCCGGCGGCGGCGCGAAGATCGCCCGTTCCGCGGGTGCCTCGGTGCAGCTCGTCGCGAAGGACGGCCCCTACGCCCAGCTGCGTATGCCGTCCGGTGAGATCCGCAACGTGGACCTCCGCTGCCGGGCCACCGTCGGCGAGGTCGGCAACGCCGAGCAGTCGAACATCAACTGGGGCAAGGCCGGCCGCATGCGCTGGAAGGGCAAGCGCCCGACCGTCCGTGGTGTCGCCATGAACCCGATCGACCACCCGCACGGTGGTGGAGAGGGCAAGACGTCCGGTGGACGTCACCCGGTCAGCCCCTGGGGCCAGGCCGAGGGGCGCACGCGTCGTCCCAACAAGGCGAGCGACAAGCTCATCGTGCGTCGCCGTCGTTCCGGCAAGAACAAGAAGCGTTGATAGGAGCCTGACTGATGCCACGCAGCCTGAAGAAGGGCCCCTTCGTCGACGGACACCTCCAGAAGAAGGTGGACGTACAGAACGAGAAGGGGACCAAGAACGTAATCAAGACCTGGTCCCGTCGGTCGCTCATCACGCCCGATTTCCTTGGTCACACCTTTGCCGTGCACGACGGTCGCAAGCACACGCCTGTCTTCGTCACCGAGTCGATGGTCGGGCACAAGCTCGGCGAGTTCGCTCCGACGCGGACGTTCCGTGGCCACGTGAAGGACGACAAGAAGGGCCGTCGCCGCTGACCCCCGGGTCAGTTGCGACGACCTCACGGTCATGACGAAACAAGAAGGCAGGACAGCAATGGAAGCCAAGGCGCAGGCGCGGTTCGTCCGCGTCACGCCCCAGAAGGCCCGGCGCGTCGTGGATCTCATCCGTGGCAAGCAGGCCGCTGAGGCTGTCGCGGTGCTGAAGTTCGCACCGCAGGCCGCGAGCGACCCGATCCTCAAGGTCGTGCAGAGCGCGATCGCGAACGCTCGGGTCAAGGCAGACCGGGCGAGCGAGGCGTTCGACGAGCAGCAGCTCTTCGTCTCCGCTGCGTTCGTCGACGAGGGACCTACCCTCAAGCGGTTCCGCCCGCGTGCACAGGGGCGTGCCAGCCAGATCCTCAAGCGGACCAGCCACATCACCGTGGTTGTCGCTCCGCGCGAAGACACGAAGGGAAGGGCCCGATAGTGGGACAGAAGGTTCACCCGCACGGGTACCGTCTCGGGATCACCACCGACCACCGCTCGCGATGGTTCGCCGACAGCACGAAGGTCGGCCAGCGCTACCGCGACTACGTCCGCGAGGACGTCCAGATCCGCAAGCTCATGGCGACCGGTCTCGAGCGCGCAGGAATCTCGAAGGTCGAGATCGAGCGCACCCGTGACCGCGTCCGCGTCGACATCCACACGGCCCGTCCGGGCATCGTGATCGGCCGTCGAGGCGCTGAGGCCGACCGTATCCGCGGCGAGCTCGAGAAGCTCACCGGCAAGCAGGTCCAGCTCAACATCCTCGAGGTCAAGAACGCTGAGATCGACTCCCAGCTCGTGGCCCAGGGGATCGCGGAGCAGCTCGCGAGCCGTGTCTCGTTCCGACGGGCGATGCGCAAGGGCATGCAGTCTGCCCAGCGTGCCGGCGCGAAGGGCATCCGTGTCCAGTGCTCCGGTCGTCTCGGCGGCGCTGAGATGAGCCGTAGCGAGTTCTACCGCGAGGGCCGTGTGCCGCTGCACACGCTCCGCGCGAACATCGACTACGGGTTCTTCGAGGCCCGCACCACGTTCGGTCGTATCGGCGTCAAGGTGTGGATCTACAAGGGCGACATGACCGAGAAGGAGTTCGCTGCACAGCAGGCGACGCAGGCGCCCCGCGCCCCGCGTGGTGGCCCCCGCGGCGAGCGTCCGGCTCGTGGCGGTCGTCCGCCCCGCACCGAGCGTCCGGCCGCAGCCGAGACGCCCGCCCAGGCAGGTCAGGCTCCTGTTGGACAGGACGCTGCGCCCGCCGCCGAAACCGGAACGGAGGCCTGAGCGATGCTTATCCCGCGCAGGCTCAAGCACCGCAAGCAGCACCACCCCGGGCGCTCCGGCGCCGCGACGGGTGGGACCACGATCGCGTTCGGCGAGTACGGCATCCAGGCTCTCGAGCCCGCCTACGTGACGAACCGTCAGATCGAGGCTGCTCGTATCGCCATGACCCGCCACATCAAGCGTGGTGGCAAGGTCTGGATCAACATCTACCCCGACCGTCCGCTGACCAAGAAGCCGGCGGAGACCCGAATGGGTTCAGGTAAGGGTTCCCCCGAGTGGTGGATCGCGAACGTCAAGCCGGGGCGGATCGTCTTCGAGCTCGCCGGCGTCGACGAGCCCCTGGCCCGTGAGGCCATGCGGCGCGCGATCCACAAGCTCCCGATGAAGTGCCGTTTCGTGGTGCGCGAGGGTGGTGGCAACTGATGGCTATCGGTAGCAAGGACCTGGCTCCCAGTGAGCTGGACGGTCTCGACAACGACCAGATCGTTGCCGAGCTCGAGAAGGCCAAGAAGGAGCTCTTCAACCTCCGTTTCCAGTCGGCCACCGGCCAGCTGGAGAGCCACGGGCGACTCAAGGCTGTTCGTCGCGACATCGCGCGGATCTACACGATCCTGCGCGAGCGCGAGCTCGGCATCCGTACCGCACCGAGCGTGAGTGAGTGAGGCTGACATGAGCGAGAACGTGACTGGAGCAGCAGCTTCAGAGCAGGAAGTCGCCGCCGCCCGGCCGAACCGCAAGACGCGGCGCGGCTACGTGGTGAGTGACAAGATGGACAAGACCGTCGTCATCGAGGTCGAAGACCGGGTCAAGCACCCGCTCTACGGTAAGGTGATCCGGCGCACCAGCAAGGTCAAGGCGCACGACGAGCAGAACTCTGCTGGTGTCGGCGACCTCGTCCTCATCATGGAGACCCGCCCGCTGTCCGCGACCAAGCGGTGGCGCCTGGTGGAGATTCTCGAGAAGGCCAAGTAGTCCTCTGCTGCTCGGGGGACGGGTCCGGCACCGCCGGACCCGTCCCCGGGCAGCGCCCGGTCTTACTGCAGTGCTTGACAGTTATCCGTTCGGCAAGGCTCGCACCGTGCGAGAACCAGCTCGACGACAGGAGTTCATTACATGATCCAGCAGGAGTCGCGACTACGTGTCGCCGACAACACGGGCGCCAAGGAGATCCTTTGCATCCGCGTTCTCGGGGGCTCGGGCCGTCGCTACGCCGGTATCGGTGACACCATTGTCGCCACCGTCAAGGACGCCATCCCCGGCGGCAACGTCAAGAAGGGCGATGTGGTCAAGGCCGTCATCGTCCGGACCGCCAAGGAGCGCCGCCGTCCCGACGGTTCCTACATCAAGTTCGACGAGAACGCTGCCGTCATCCTCAAGAACGACGGTGAGCCCCGCGGAACCCGCATCTTCGGCCCGGTGGGCCGCGAGCTGCGCGACAAGAAGTTCATGAAGATCATCTCGCTGGCGATGGAGGTGCTCTGACCATGGCGAAGATCAAGAAGGGCGACACGGTGATCGTGATCGCCGGCCGCGACAAGGGCAAGACCGGGCGCGTCCTCGAGGTCCTCACGGACTCCGACCGCGTCATCGTCGAGGGCGTCCAGCGTGTGACCAAGCACGTCAAGGTCGGCCAGAGCCAGCGTGGGACCCGCACGGGTGGGATCGAGACCGTCGAGGCCCCGATCCACATCAGCAACGTGCAGTTCTACGACGCTGAGGCCAAGCGTGGCAAGCGGCTCGGTGCGCGCACCGAGCAGGTTGAGCGCGACGGTCGTACCCGCACGGTGCGCGTTCGCGTGACCCGTGGTCACGGCGACACCGAGAAGGACATCTGATGAGCACCGAGACGTACGCAAAGGCTCAGCCGCGCCTCAAGGCGCGCTACGCCGAGGAGATTCTTCCCGGGCTCCGCGAGGAGTTCGGCCACGCCAACGTCAACCAGGTTGCTGGCCTGACCAAGATCGTGGTCAACATGGGTGTCGGTGACGCAGCGAAGGACTCGAAGCTGATCGAGGGCGCCATCCGCGACCTCACGGCGATCACGGGTCAGAAGCCCCAGGTCACCAAGGCACGCAAGTCCATCGCACAGTTCAAGCTGCGTGAAGGGATGCCGATCGGCGCGCACGTCACGCTCCGCGGCGACCGCATGTGGGAGTTCGCTGACAGGCTCCTGTCGATCGCCCTCCCGCGTATCCGTGACTTCCGTGGGCTCTCGCCCAAGCAGTTCGACGGGCACGGCAACTACACGTTCGGTCTCACCGAGCAGGCGATGTTCCACGAGATCGATCCCGACAAGATCGACCGCGTGCGCGGAATGGACATCACGGTAGTGACGACCGCAACCACAGACGCCGAGGGCCGTTCGCTTCTCAAGCGTCTCGGCTTCCCCTTCAAGGAGAACTGACATGGCGAAGAAGGCCCTGGTCAACAAGGCCGCCGCGAAGCCCAAGTTCGCGGTGCGCGCCTACACCCGGTGCCAGAAGTGCGGTCGCCCGCACTCTGTCTACCGCAAGTTCGGACTCTGCCGTATCTGCGTGCGCGAGATGGCGCACCGCGGTGAGCTTCCCGGCGTCACGAAGAGCAGCTGGTAACAACTACGTCGCAGGTCCAGGGCGCGCCCGAGCGGTGCGTGCTGGATACCCCGGCGAGGAAGGGCTGAAGCCCAAATGACAATGACCGACCCGATCGCAGACATGCTTACGCGTCTGCGTAACGCGAACTCGGCTTACCACGACACGGTCACCATGCCGTTCTCGAAGCTGAAGTCGCACATTGCTGAGATTCTGCAGGCCGAGGGATACATCACCGGCTGGAAGGTCGAGGACGCGCCCGTGGGCAAGTACCTCACCATCGAGCTGAAGTTCGGACCTAACCGCGAGCGTTCGCTCGCGGGCGTGCGACGGGTGTCCAAGCCCGGTCTGCGCGTGTACGCGAAGTCCACCAACCTGCCCAAGGTGCTCGGTGGCCTCGGCGTGGCGATCCTGTCCACGTCGTCCGGCCTCCTCACCGACCGTCAGGCCGCAAAGAAGGGCGTGGGTGGGGAAGTCCTCGCCTACGTCTGGTAATCGAGAGACGGAGAGGAGATAGCCATGTCCCGTATCGGCAAAGTCCCCGTCCCGGTTCCTTCCGGAGTGGACGTCACCATCAGCGGCGCACTCGTGACGATCAAGGGCCCCAAGGGTTCGATCGAGCACGTCGTGCCTGCCCCCATCGAGGTCACGCGTAGCGAGGACGGCTCCCTTGTGGTTGCCCGTCCGGACGACGAGCGTGCATCGCGTTCGTTGCACGGCCTGACTCGCACCCTCCTGGCGAACATCATCACCGGTGTCACCGAGGGCTACGAGAAGAAGCTTGAGATCGTCGGCACGGGTTACCGCGTCACCGCGAAGGGCTCCGACCTGGAGTTCGCGCTCGGTTTCAGCCACCCCGTCGTCATCACGCCCCCCGAGGGCATCGCCTTCGCTGTCGAGGCCCCGACCAAGTTCTCGGTCAGCGGCATCAGCAAGCAGCAGGTGGGCGAGGTCGCTGCGAACATCCGCAAGATCCGCAAGCCGGAGCCCTACAAGGGCAAGGGTGTGCGCTACGCCGGCGAAGTTGTCCGCCGCAAGGCCGGAAAGGCTGGTAAGTAACCATGGCTCTCAAGATCATGGGCAAGGGCAAGGCTGTCGCGCGTCAGCGCCGCCACCTCCGCCTGCGCAAGAAGGTCTCAGGCACGGCTCTCCGGCCGCGCCTGGTGGTTACGCGTTCCGCTCGCCACATCACGGCGCAGGTCGTCGACGACACCGTCGGCAAGACCGTCGCCTACGCATCCACCATGGAGGCGGACCTCCGGGCCGCCGAGGGGGACAAGAGCGCCAAGGCTCGTCGGGTCGGCGAGCTCGTCGCCGAACGCGCGAAGGCACTTGGCATCGAAGCGGTCGTCTTCGACCGCGGCGGCAACAAGTACCACGGCCGGGTGGCAGCAGTCGCCGACGGGGCCCGCGAAGGCGGTCTGGCCCTGTGATGACGCGAACCACCTCCGCATCGAAGCAAAGGACTCTCTGATGGCTGCAGGGCAGCGCAGCACCACCGGCGCCCCCACGGGCGGCGCCACCACTGAGAACAACGATCGCCGCAACAACGACCGCCGCGGTGGCGGTCGTGGCGACGGTCGCCGCGGTGACGCCGCCGAGAAGAGCGCTTTCGTCGAGCGCGTCGTCACCATCAACCGGGTCGCCAAGGTCGTCAAGGGTGGTCGTCGCTTCAGCTTCACCGCGCTCGTCGTGGTGGGCGATGGCGACGGAACCGTCGGCGTCGGCTACGGCAAGGCCAAGGAGGTGCCCGCGGCGATCGCCAAGGGCGTCGAGGAAGCGAAGAAGAACTTCTTCAAGGTTCCTCGCATCCAGGGCACGGTGCCGCACCCCATCACGGGTGAGGCAGCGGCAGGCGTGGTGTTCCTGCGCCCCGCCGCTCCGGGTACCGGTGTGATCGCCGGCGGTCCGGTCCGTGCAGTGCTCGAGTGCGCCGGTATCCACGACGTGCTGTCGAAGTCGCTCGGTTCCTCCAACGCGATCAACATCGTCCACGCGACGGTCGCGGCGCTCCGGGGCCTCGAGCTCCCGGAGGCTGTTGCTGCTCGTCGTGGCCTGCCGCTCGAGGACGTCGCGCCCCACGCGATGCTCCGGGCACAGGCGGCCGGCAAGGCTGCGGCAGCTGGGGTAGGTGCATGATGGCCCGTCTCAAGGTGACCCAGCTCAAGTCCGCCATCGGCGGCAAGCAGAATCAACGCGACACCCTGCGCACGCTGGGCCTCAAGCGGATCGGCGACACCGCCGTGAAGGAAGACCGCCCTGAGATCCGCGGGATGGTCGCGACGGTGGCGCACCTCGTCGCCGTCGAGGAGGTCGAGTAACCATGGCTGAGAAGTCGAAGAAGGACGCTGCGGTCGAGGCCGCAGACGCTCCTGTGAAGAAGAAGGCAGCCCCGAAGAAGGCTGCGACGACGAAGGCTGCGACGACCGAGAAGGCGGCCCCCAAGGCCGCTGCCGCGGACGTCGCTCCTCTGGGCGCTGGTGGCACCCTCAAGGTTCACCACCTGCGTCCCGCCCCGGGCGCGAAGACGGCCAAGACGCGCGTCGGTCGCGGCCAGGGCTCGAAGGGCAAGACTGCGGGTCGCGGAACCAAGGGAACGAAGTCTCGTTACCAGGTCCGCCCCGGCTTCGAGGGTGGCCAGATGCCGCTGCACATGCGGCTTCCGAAGCTCCGTGGCTTCAAGAACCCGTTCAGGACCGAGTACCAGGTCGTCAACCTCGACAAGCTCTCCGCGCTGTACCCCGAGGGTGGCTCCGTCACCGTCGAGGACCTCGTGGCGAAGGGCGCGGTCCGCAAGGGCCAGCTCGTCAAGGTTCTCGGGACCGGTGAGGTGACCGTGAAGCTTGCGGTCTCGGTGGATGCCCTCTCGGGTTCCGCCAAGGACAAGATCCTTGCCGCTGGTGGTTCCGTCTCGGAGGACTGAGACACACAGCAGGGCCGGTCGCGCGCAGCGCAACCGGCCCTGCTTCTTTGTCCAGAGCTCAACAGCTCGAGAGCTCGAGGTGAACTGATTCCCGTGCACCACGCCACAGCGGATAAGGTTCGTGGGGTGCCGGCGGACCGGCGCCTTCTCACCCGCCGGCTCGCCGGTGATCACACACCCGCCACCGGCGGACCAGGAGGAATAGATGCTCAGCGCATTCGCTCGGGCGTTTCGGACGCCTGACCTGCGGCGCAAGCTGCTGTTCACGATCATGATCATGGCGCTGTTCCGCGTCGGTTCCTTCGTGCCGTCGCCCGGCGTCGACTACGGGAACGTGCAGCAGTGTCTCGCTGCGGGTGGCACGAGCGACATCCTCGGTCTCGTCAACCTGTTCAGCGGGGGAGCGCTGCTCCAGCTCTCGATCTTCGCGCTCGGGATCATGCCGTACATCACGGCCAGCATCATCGTGCAGCTGCTCCGGGTGGTCATCCCCCGTTTCGAGGCGCTGCACAAGGAGGGCCAGTCCGGGACCGCGAAGCTCACGCAGTACACGCGGTACCTGACGATCGCTCTCGCGGTCCTCCAGGCCACGACCTACGTGACGATGGCACGGACCGGACAGCTGCTGCCGGGCTGTGACGTCATCCCGAACGACAGCTTCATGGCGTCGCTGCTCATCGTCATCACGATGACCGCCGGGTCCGGCCTCATCATGTGGCTGGGTGAGCTCATCAGTGAGCGGGGCGTGGGCAACGGCATGTCGCTGCTGATCTTCACGTCCATCGCAGCGAGCTTCCCGCCCGCGCTCTGGTCGATCGCCGGCGGCAACGACGGCGCCACGAAGTTCATCGTGGTCCTGCTCATCTCGCTCCTCATCGTCGTGCTCGTGGTGTTCGTCGAGCAGTCGCAGCGGCGTATCCCCGTGCAGTATGCGAAGCGCATGGTCGGTCGCAAGATGTACGGCGGTTCCAGCACGTACATCCCGATCAAGATCAACATGGCTGGCGTCATCCCCGTCATCTTCGCGTCGTCGCTGCTCGCGGTACCCGGCCTCATCGCGCAGTTCGCCGCGCCCGAGGCCGGCTGGGTGGTCTGGGTCCAGGCGAACGTCGTGAACACTGGCGCTCCGCTGCACATCGCGCTGTACGTCGCGCTCATCCTCTTCTTCTGCTTCTTCTACACGGCGATCACGTTCAACCCGGACGAGGTTGCCGACAACATGAAGAAGTACGGCGGCTTCGTCCCCGGTATCCGTGCCGGGCGGCCGACCGCCGAGTACCTCGACTACGTCATCACGCGCATCACCTCCGCCGGTTCGGTGTACCTCGCGCTGGTCGCGCTGATCCCCACGATCGCCTTCCTCGCGCTGGACATCTCGACGAACATCCCGTTCGGCGGTACCTCCATCCTCATCATCGTCGGCGTCGGTCTCGAGACTGTGAAGCAGATCGACTCGCAGCTCCAGCAGCGCCACTACGAAGGGTTCTTGCGATGAGCGCACGGCTCGTACTCCTCGGTCCGCCCGGAGCGGGCAAGGGCACCCAGGCCGCTCGGCTCGCGTCACGTCTCGGTGTCGAGGCGATCTCCACGGGCGACATCTTCCGGAGCAACATCAAGGGCGGGACGGAGCTGGGGCTGCTGGCCCAGCAGTACACCGCGAAGGGTGAGCTCGTCCCGGACGAGGTCACCAATGCGATGGTCCGCGACAAGCTCGCGTCGATGGTCTCCGGAGCGCCGGAGGACCTCGGGTTCATCCTCGACGGGTACCCCCGCAACGTCGCGCAGGTCGGAGAGCTGGACGCGATCCTTGACGAGCTCGGTGTCCGGCTCGACGCGGCGGTCGAGCTCACGGCGGATGCCGACGTGGTGGCTGAGCGGCTGCTCAAGCGTGCTGCGCTGGAAGGCCGGGACGACGACACGGAAGAGGTCATCCGCCATCGCCTGACGGTGTACACGGAGCAGACCGCTCCGATTGCGGCGGTGTACGAGCAGCGTGACGCGCTCGTCCGGGTCGACGGCCTGGGTGAGGTCGACGAGGTCACCGACCGCCTGCTGGCAACCCTCGCGCACGCGATCGGCTGAAGGGCGGGGGAGCGGATGTTCGGCCGGGACCGCATCGAGTACAAGACCCCCGCGCAGATAGCCGTCATGCGACGTGCGGGACTGGTCGTCGCCGAGGCGCTCAGCGCCGTGCGCGAGTCCGCGCAGCCGGGGATCACGACCGCGGAGCTCGATGCCGTCGCCGCCTCGGCCATCGCGCGTGCTGGTGCGACGTCCTCGTTCTTCGGGTACCACGGGTATCCCGCGACCGTGTGCATCTCCGTGAACGACGAGGTGGTCCACGGGATCCCCGGCGCGCGCACGCTGGAGGCGGGCGACCTGGTCTCGGTCGACTGCGGCGCCGTCGTGGACGGCTGGCACGGCGACTCGGCGGTGTCCTTCGTGCTCGGCGAGGGCTCGCCTGCCGACGAGGCCCTCGTAGCGGCGACGGAGGCCGCGATGTGGGCGGGAATAGCCGCTCTGGCGACAAGCTCCCGGGTGTGCGACGTGGGAGAGGCCATCGAGCGCTCGATCGTCGCGTCGGGGGAGTCCGACGGGACCCGGTACGGGATCGTGCAGGAGTACGTCGGGCACGGCATCGGCTCGTCGATGCACCAGGCACCGGACGTTCCCAACTTCCGGACGCGTGAGCGCGGTCCCCGGTTGCGGCATGGGATGTGTCTCGCCGTGGAGCCCATGGTGACCCGGGGCGAACCTTCGACGCAGGTGTGCGAGGACGACTGGACGGTCGTCACGAGCGATGGTTCTCGGGCTGCGCACTGGGAGCACAGCGTCGCTCTGCTGGAGTCCGGCGTGCTCGTGCTCACCGAGCCCGACGGTGGCGCTGCCCGGCTCGCCGGCCTCGGCCTCACCCCCGCCCTCGTCTGACGATCTCCTCTGACCGGCCGCCGCTGCGGTCAGGCCGACGTCAGCGGCGGTTTACGCGCCCTCGGACATGCCGTAGGATGGTCCGTTGGGTGTGTAGTGCTAGCGCGCTGCCACCGCCAATCCACGTCAGACCGTTGCCACGCGTGCTTCGTGCGCGCTGGGTGAGCGGTGTGGTCGTGGGCAGGAGTTCGTCACGAGAGTTAGCGGAGGATATGGCGAAGAAGGACGGTGTCATCGAGATCGAGGGCAGCGTGGTCGAGGCACTGCCGAACGCGATGTTCCGCGTGGAGCTTGCCAACGGCCACCGGGTGCTCGCTCACATCTCGGGCAAGATGCGTCAGCACTACATCCGAATCCTCCCTGAGGACCGGGTGGTCGTTGAGCTGAGCCCGTACGACTTGTCCCGTGGCCGGATCGTCTACCGCTACAAGTAACCACCACTCGAACAACGCTGCCTAGCGAGCGGGGGACCGTCGTCCCCGTGCGTCGGGATGCGGCGGCGGAGGAACCACGATGAAGGTCAACCCCAGCGTCAAGAAGATCTGCGACAAGTGCAAGGTGATTCGCCGGCACGGTCGCGTCATGGTCATCTGCGAGAACCTGCGTCACAAGCAGCGCCAGGGCTGACGCCCTGGGACTACTCGTCCCGGTTCGGACAGTACGACCAGTGCCCCCCTCGTCCTCGGGGTGAGCACGACCAGCGCATCACCACCGGATCGACACGGCCCAGCCGGCGTCGGTCCGTGAACCCCCGGTCGGAGGCCGGGGCTCGCAGGACGCGAGCGGTGGTGCGGTAGACCTCCGATGGCAGTACAGGAGCCGGAAGGCACATGGCACGTCTTATCGGTGTCGACCTCCCCCGCGACAAGCGGCTCGAGGTTGCACTCACCTACATCTACGGCGTCGGCCGTACCCGCGCCCAGCAGACGCTGGCCGCCACGGGCATCAGCCCGGACGCGCGCGTGAAGGACCTCGGCGACGCCGAGCTCGTCTCGCTGCGTGACTACCTGGAAGGCAACTTCAAGCTCGAGGGTGACCTCCGCCGTGAGGTCGCTGCCGACATCCGCCGCAAGGTCGAGATCGGTTCCTACGAGGGTCTGCGTCACCGCCGCGGGCTTCCTGTGCGCGGTCAGCGCACCAAGACGAACGCGCGCACCCGCAAGGGCCCCAAGCGCACCGTGGCCGGCAAGAAGAAGGCCCGCTAGCCCGAGCAGCAGCTCGCCGGGCCGGAGCCCTGACGCATCGCGCGCCACCGCCCGCCCGCGCGACCCGAAGACCTCAATCCAGGAGAGAAACAGCACATGCCTCCCAAGACTCGCGGCGCCCAGGGCGCACGCAAGCCTCGCCGCAAAGACAAGAAGAACATTGCCATCGGCCAGGCGCACATCAAGAGCACGTTCAACAACACCATCGTGTCGATCACGGACCCCTCGGGCGCTGTGATCTCCTGGGCCTCGTCCGGCCAGGTCGGTTTCAAGGGCTCGCGCAAGTCCACGCCGTTCGCTGCGCAGCTCGCAGCGGAGGCGGCCGCGCGTCGCGCCCAGGAGCACGGCATGAAGAAGGTCGACGTCTTCGTCAAGGGTCCCGGCTCCGGTCGTGAGACCGCGATCCGCTCGCTCCAGGCCGCTGGCCTGGAGGTCGGCTCCATCCAGGACGTCACCCCGCAGGCGCACAACGGGTGCCGCCCGCCCAAGCGTCGCCGGGTCTGATCCTGTTCGAGCGGTGACCGGGCACGCCTCGCGGCGTGACCGGTCACCGAGCATTCCAGCCTCACGCCGGGCCCGTGACACGGGTCCGGCTCGTAGTGCGTCATATAGCGGACGCACGCTGAAAGGAACCCACCAGTGCTCATCGCACAGCGCCCCACCCTGACCGAAGAGGTCATCTCGGAGACGCGGTCCCGCTTCTCCATCGAGCCGCTCGAGCCCGGTTTCGGCTACACGCTCGGCAACTCGCTGCGCCGCACGCTGCTGTCCTCCATCCCCGGGGCTGCCGTGACGTCGATCCGGATCGACGGTGTCCTCCACGAGTTCACCACGGTGCCCGGTGTCAAGGAAGACGTCACCGAGATCATCCTCAACATCAAGAACCTCGTCGTCTCCTCCGAGAACGACGAGCCCGTCGTGATGTACCTGCGCAAGCAGGGCTCGGGTGCGGTCACCGCGGCTGACATCGTCCCGCCGGCGGGCGTGGAGGTCCACAACACGGACCTGCACATCGCCACGCTCAACGACAAGGGAAAGCTCGAGATCGAGCTCACCGTCGAGCGCGGTCGCGGGTACGTCTCGGCGCAGCAGAACAAGTCGTACGACGCCGAGATCGGTCGGGTCCCTGTCGACTCGATCTACTCGCCGGTGCTCAAGGTCACCTACAACGTCGAGGCGACCCGAGTGGAGCAGCGCACCGACTTCGACAAGCTCATCGTCGATGTCGAGACGAAGCAGGCCATGGCGCCCCGTGACGCACTGGCCTCCGCGGGAAAGACCCTCGTCGAGCTGTTCGGTCTGGCCCGGGAGCTCAACGTCGAGGCTGAGGGCATCGAGATCGGCCCGTCCCCGACGGACGCCGCTCTCGCCGCCGACCTGGCGCTGCCGATCGAAGAGCTGCAGCTGACGATCCGGTCGTACAACTGCCTCAAGCGCGAGGGCATCCACGCCGTGGGTGAGCTCGTGGCACGGAGCGAGGCCGACCTGCTCGACATCCGCAACTTCGGCGCGAAGTCGATCAACGAGGTCAAGGACAAGCTCGCGGAGCTCGGCCTCTCCCTCAAGGACTCGCCGATCGACTTCGATCCCTCCACCGCGGACTACTACGACGGTGAAGACCCGGAAGACGAGCAGTACACCTGACTTCAGGGCCGACCGGGTGACCGGACAGCTCGACCAATCCTCTAAGGAGCAAGAACAATGCCTACCCCCACCAAGGGTGCACGGCTCGGCGGTAGCCCGGCACACGAGCGCCTGATCCTCGGCAACCTCGCCGCGAGCCTCTTCGAGCACGGCCGCATCACGACGACCGCCACGAAGGCGAAGCGTCTGCAGCCGTTCGCGGAGCGCCTCATCAGCAAGGCCAAGCGCGGTGACCTGCACTCGATCCGCCAGATCGCCAAGACGATCAACAACAAGACCCCTCGTCGTCCCGACGAGCCCGGTGACGCGAACACGATCCTCCACCGCCTGGTGACGGAGATCGCGCCCGCGGTTGCCGAGCGCAAGGGCGGGTACACGCGCATCACGAAGGTCGGCAACCGCAAGGGTGACAACGCGCCCATGGCGGTCATCGAGCTCGTGCTGGAGCCGCTGAGCCCGAAGCAGGCTGTCGTGCGCGAGGCCGAGAAGGCTGCGAAGAAGAGCGCGCCGAAGGCTGCGCCGGTCGAGGAGACGCCCGCGGAGGCGACCGCCGAGGCCGACGCTCCGGCGGAGTCGTCAGCGGAGTCAGGCTCCAGCGACAGCTGAGGCCACACTGGCGGCGCCCCCGGCGTCGCGTAGCGCAGCTGGGCCCGGATCGAGACCATCTCTCGGTCCGGGCCTTCGTGCGTGCGCTACCGTCTGACCTGATATCCGATCGACGAGGGGACACGGCGTGGCTTGGCTGACGCTCGCCGCGATGTCCATGCTGTTCGTTCTCCTGCTCGTCCTTCCCGGGGGGATCGTCCTGCGCATCCTCGGGGTGCGCGGCGTCACCGCGGTGGGCGCCGGCCCAGCGGTCTCCAGTGCGCTCTGGGCGTGTGCCGCGATCGCGCTCGCCGGGCTCGGCATCGGGTGGCGGCTGGGGTACGCCGCTGCCGCCGTGGCGGTGATGCTCGGGCTGGTCGGGTTCGTCGCGACGCGTGCGCGGCGGTCACGTAGGCCGGGTGGGCAGGCGTCCGGTCGTCCGCGCGGTGCTACGGACCCGCGAGCTGCGCTGGCCACCGCGGCCGGGAACCTGCGCCGTTCCTGGGGGTTCCTCCTTGTTCTCGTCCTCGCCTCAGCGCTGGCCGTCGTGCCCGTCGCGGCCGGTATGGGGGCGCCGGACGCTCCGCTCCAGCAGTGGGACGGGGTGTTCCACCTCAACGGCGTCGCGCTGATCCGGGAGACCGGCGACGCGACGTCGCTGGACGGCCTCTACGGGCAGGGCGCGCACGTCTACTACCCGACGGTCTGGCACTCGCTCGTGGCACTCCTCCCCGCGGCCGCGGTCCCCGGGATGTTCGACGTGAGCGCTGCGGCCAACGCCTCGACGCTGGCGATGGTGTCTCTCGGGTGGTTGTTGGGGCTCGCTGCATGGGCGCGTGAGGTCTTTCCGGAGCGCAGAGGTGCTCCGACGCTCGTCGTCGCCCTCGGGGGCGGGTTCTCGATGTTCCCGACAGTCCAGCTGAGCACCCTGGCGCAGTGGCCCAACGCGATGTCCGTCATGCTCATCCCGGGGGCGTGCGCGCTCGTCGTGGCTGCGGTGCGCTCCCTGCGTGGGTCTGACGCCCGGGGAGCCGGCGAGGCGGAGCGGGTGGCCGGCGGCGTGCCGGGTGCGCCTGATCCGCAGGGGACTGGCGCGCCGCCCTCTGCGCCGCCCTCTGCGCCGCCCCGCTGGGCCCTGTGTGGCGCGGCACTTCTCTCCGTCGCGGGTGTCGCCGCGACGCACGGCAGTGGTCTGTTCGGGCTGGCGGTCGTCGTCGGGCCGTACGTCGCGGTGGCGCTGTGGTGCGTCGCGCGGGACGCGTACCGGGACGGGCACAGACGCCGGGTCCTGGCCTGGTGCGCCGGGGTGCTCCTGCTGGGTGGTGGTGCGACGGCTGTGCTGCTCTCGTCGCCGGTCGTCGCCGTGCTCCTCAACTTCGAGCGAGCGGGGCAGCGAGGCTACCCGGCCTCCGTGCTGCGCACGGTGTTCGACGGGGTGCTCACGGGAGGGCCCGGGAACGTCGTCCTGTCCGTCGCCGTCCTCGGCGGCGCGCTCGTGCTCGTCCGGGCGCGCAGACACCGGTGGCTGATCGTCTCGGCCGCGCTGGTCTGTGCCCTTACGGCGGTCGCTGCGGGGCCGCCGAGCCCGATCCGAGCAGTGACCGGCCTGTGGTACTCCCAGGGGGCCCGTATCGAGGCGCTGTACCCGATCCCGGCGACGCTCCTGGCTGCGGTCGGCCTCGCCTGGGCCGCGCAGCGGCTCACGGCGGTCTGGGTCGGCCTCATGCGTGGGCGCGGTCCTGGATCGCCCGGAACGACAGCCGCGGGGTCCCTCGCTGATGCGGCTGAGGACGACGCACGCGCGACCGCAGCCGCGACGGAAACAGCTGCGGCCGGTGTGTGGGCGGGTCGTGAGCATCCGGACCCGCCCGATCGCCAGCGCCCGGCGATCGTCGGTCTGGTGGTGCTCGCCGTCGTCGTCTCCGGCGGGTTCCAGGCCGGTGAACGGGTGGGACGCTACGCCGAGGCCTACGACCCGAGCCGCATCCGGTGGGGCACGATGCTCAGCGAGGCCGAGATCGAGCTCCTGCGTGAGCTGCCCGGGACGCTGCCCGACGATGCTCGGATCCTCGGCGACCCGTCGGACGGCGCAGCGCTCGCCTACGCACTGTCCGGTGTGGACGTGGTGCTCCCGCAGCTCGGGACGAGCCGGATGGACGAGCACCAGGCGTACCTGCGTGCCTCGTTCCGCGACATCGGTGACGATCCGCTCGTGTGCGAGCACCTCGCAGCCACCGGGGCCACCCACCTGTACGTGGACCCCACCGGTCCGGGCGACGGCGCCAAGGACGACACGTTGTCGCCCGGGCTCCAGGACATCGACACGACCTCGGGCGTGAGGCTCGTCCGCTCGGCCGGTGACGCGCGCCTGTTCGAGATCACGGCGTGCGGGTGAGAACTGGTTGCATGAGAAGCGGTTGCAGCTCCTCGGTCGGTGGCGGTGCCTGACTGGCTCTCAGGGCACCCGCGGTGAGCTGCGGCGTGTGGGAGCATCGACGGATGAGCGAGACGGTGCGGGCCGTGGACCACGCCGGGACCCACCCCACCCCGGTCGTCCTGATCCACGGGATCAGGACGTCCGGCACGATGTGGAGGGCCCAACGGGAGGCCCTCGAAGCAGCGGGTCATGCGGTCGCGGTGCCCGACCTCCCCGGGCACGGTGCACGGATCGGCGAGCGGTTCGACGTCGACGGGGCGCTCGGAGCGATCGATGAAGCGGTCGACCAGCTCGGCGGACAGGCCGTCGTCGTCGGGCTCTCGCTCGGCGGCTACCTGGCGATCGCCTACACGGCGCGCCATCCGACGAAGGTCCGGGGGCTGCTCGCTGCAGGGTGCTGCACAGCACCGTCCACGCCGCTGCGCCGTGCGTGGTTGCGCATCGCCCGGGTGATCGAGGCCTCGCCCGACGGCGGAGAGTGGCTCAACGCCTTCATGGTGCGGCGGCTCCTGCCTGAGCAGGGCGCGGTGGACGTGGGTGCAGGTGGTTTTGCGCTGAAGGTCATGACGCCCGCCCTGGAAGCCGTCGGTGGGCTCGACCCGCTCCGCGACCTCCGCCACCTTGCCTGTCCCGTGTGGATCGTCAACGGGCAGTTCGACCACTTCCGGATGGAGGAACGCGCCTACCTGCGTGCGGCCCGCTCCAGCGGGCAGCGGGTCCGTCACGTCGTCATCCCCGGAGCGCGACACCTCGCGAGCCTCGATCGTCCGGTGGCCTTCTCGCGGGTGATCCTCGAGGCGCTGGACGAGCTCGACCCGCCTGCCCGGGCGTGACGGGCACCCGGGCGTGACGGGCACACAGCGGGCAGCGGTCCGGGTGTCGTCGGAGCTCGCCGAGTGCGAGATCATGGAGGGCGTGATCCGCATTCGTCTCGACCTCGCCTACCAGGGGACCGGCTTCGCCGGGTGGGCGGTCCAGCCCGGCCTGCGGACCGTCCAGGGCACCCTCGAGGCGGCGTTGGAGCGGGTGCTGCGGGTGCCGGCACCGCGCCTCACCGTCGCGGGCCGCACCGATGCCGGCGTGCACTCGCGGGGCCAGGTCGCCCACCTCGACGTCGAGGCTGAGGTGTGGGAGCGCCTGCCCTCGCGTTCTGGCCGCACGCCCGGCGATGCGCTGGTGAGCCGGCTCGCCGGGGTGCTGCCGAGGGACGTCGTCGTGCACCGGGCCCGCGTCGCACCGGCGGGGTTCGACGCGCGCTACAGCGCGACGCTCCGCCGCTACACCTACCGGATCGCTGATGCTGCCTCGACGCGGGACCCGCTGCGCCGGGAGTGGACGGTGTGGGTGAAGAAGCCCCTCGACGTGGCGGCGATGCACGAGGCGTGCCAGGCGCTGCTCGGGGTGCGCGACTTCGCCGCGTTCTGCCGACCCCGGCCGGGTGCCACGACGATCCGCCACCTGCAGGAGCTGAGCTGGACGCGTCCTGAGTCGGGCCCGGACGCGGGGCTCGTCGTCGCGTCCGTCCGCTCCGACGCCTTCTGCCACAACATGGTCCGCGCGCTGGTCGGTGCCTCACTGACGGTGGGCGAGGGGCGTGCGCCGGTCGCGTGGCCGGCGCAGGTGCTCGCACGTGGGGTGCGGGAGAGCCGGGCTCCGGTCGTCTCGCCCGACGGGCTCGTCCTCGAGGCGGTCGTCTACCCCCCGGACGCGGAGCTCGCGGCGCGCGCCAGGCTCGTGCGTGCTCGTCGCACCGACGAGGAGGTGTGGACCGACGAGCGGCGGTCAGAGGCCGCCCCAGCCGACTGACCAGGCTGAGGCGGCCTCCGGGGGTCAGTCCGTGGGTTCGCTGATGACGTGCATCGCCGCGTCCTCGGCGCCGACACCGGCGGAGCTGCCCTCCTCCACGGCGAACACATCGTTCTCCTGGCCGTCGAGGGCGAGCGCGTCGGCTGCCAGCTCCCCGGCGCGATCGACGTCCGCGCCGTCCGGGTTCTCGAGGTCGGGGGCCTCCCACACCTCAGGCTCCTCCTCAGCGAGGCGGAGGTCGTGGGGCTCCCCGTGGGTCTCCTCCCACGGGGTCTCCCCGTAGTGGTTCTGCCGTGGCTCGTCGGGCGGGGAGAACCCCTCGTCGAGCAGCTGGTCCACGTCGGCGCCAGACATCGTGTCCTCGCCGCCGAGCTGGTTCGAGTCGCCCTCGGAACCGAGGGCGGGATCTGTGCTGGTTGCTGGTGTGTCTTCGCTCATGCCTTCCACGGTCGCACCGTCCGGCCGCCTCCGCACGGCGAGGGCGTCCCTGGAAAGGGTTCGCCCGGAGACGGGCTCAGACCGCAGACTGGGGCCGTGGGACACATCGACATCAACGAGATCAGCTACCACCTCCCCGACGGTCGTCCGCTCCTCGCGGGCGTCAGCCTGCGGGTGGCCGACGGAGCCAAGGTGGCTCTCGTCGGACCCAACGGGGCCGGCAAGACGACCCTCATGCGGATCGTCGCCGGGGACGTCGAGCCGCACGGGGGGCGGGTGAGCCGCAGCGGTGGTCTCGGTGTCATGCGGCAGTTCGTCGGGCGGGCCGACGACGACCGCAGCGTCCGGGACGCGCTCGTCGACCTGGCACCTGCGGCTGTTCGTGACGCGGGTCTCGAGCTCGCTGCTGCGGAGCTCGCGATGATGACTGCCGAGGACGAGCCGACACAGATGCGCTACGCACAGGCCCTCGCCGACTGGGCGGACGTGCGGGGGTACGAGGCGGAGAACGACTGGGACCACGTCACGCGCGACGTCCTTTCCGTGCCCTTCGAGCAGGCCCAGTTCCGAGAGCTGCGCACGCTCTCGGGCGGGGAGCAGAAGCGGCTCGTCCTCACCGCACTCCTGCGGGGACCGGAGGAGGTCCTCCTCCTCGACGAGCCTGACAACTACCTCGACGTCCCGACCAAGCGGTGGCTCGAGGAGGAGCTCGCGGCGTCGCCCAAGACGGTGCTGTTCATCAGTCACGACCGAGAGCTGCTGGCTCGCACGGCCACCCAGGTCGCGACCATCGAGCCCGGGGCCGCCGGCGGCTCGATCTGGGTGCACGGGGGAGGGTTCGCGACGTACGCCGCGGCACGCGCCGACCGGATGAGCCGGCTCGAGGAGCTGCGTCGTCGGTGGGACGAGGAGCACGGCAAGCTCAAGGATCTCGTCAACACGCTGAAGAACAAGTCGGCGTTCAACGACGGGCTCGCCAGTCGCTACCAGGCGGCACAGACGCGGCTGCGCAAGTTCGAGGAGGCCGGGCCGCCGGAGGTCGTCGTCCGGGACCAGGACGTCCGGGTACGGCTGACCGGTGGCCGCACGGCCAAGCGGGCCGTGGTGGCGCAGGGGCTGGAGCTCACCGGTCTGATGAAGCCGTTCGACACCGAGATCTGGTTCGGCGACCGGGTCGCGGTGCTCGGATCGAACGGCTCGGGCAAGTCGCACTTCATGCGGTTGCTCGCGGCAGGCGGGTCCCAGGGGTCGGCGGAGGTGCGCGGGCCCGGCGGAGCGCCTGGAGGAGCGGATCCGGTGGCGCACACGGGCGTCGTCACCCTCGGGTCCCGGGTCCGCCCCGGGTGGTTCGCCCAGAACCACGACCACCCGGAGCTCGAGGGGCGCACCCTCCTGGACATCCTGCACCGCGGGGACGGAGCGCGTGAGGGCATGAGCAGGGAGCCGGCGAGCAAGGCGCTCGACCGCTACGAGCTGGCCGGCCAGGCCGAGCAGCGGTTCGAGACGCTGTCCGGCGGGCAGCAGGCACGGTTCCAGATCCTCCTGCTCGAGCTCGGTGGGGCGACGCTGCTGCTGCTGGACGAGCCCACGGACAACCTCGACCTGCACTCCGCAGAGGCGCTCGAGGCCGGCCTCGCCCAGTTCGAGGGGACGGTCGTCGCGGTCACCCACGACCGGTGGTTCGCGCGGGGCTTCGACCGGTTCCTCGTGTTCGGCAGCGACGGCACCGTGCGGCAGACCGACGAGCCGGTGTGGGACTCCGCGCGCGTCGAGCGGGTCCGCTGACGCGAATATCCTGGTCCGATGGCCGTGCACAAGATCGTCCTCTTCTACGCCTTCGCGCCGCTCGCGGACCCGGTCGCAGTCCGACTGTGGCAGACGGCGCTCGCGGAACGGTGGGACCTCACCGGGCGCGTCATCGTCTCGCCGCACGGCATCAACGGCACGCTCGGCGGGACGGTGGAGCACCTCAAGCAGTACGTGAAGACGACGCGTCAGCACCCCGGTTTCGCCGGCATGGACGTCAAGTGGTCCGCCGGCACCGGCTCTGACTTCCCGCGCCTCAGCGTCCGGGTGCGGCCGGAGCTCGTGAGCTTCGGCGCGCCGGACGACCTCCGGGTCGACGCCGACGGGGTCGTCGGGGGTGGTGTCCACCTCTCGCCCCAGGAGGTGGACGCCCTCGTCGCCGAGCGCGGCGACGACGTCGTGTTCTTCGACGGCCGCAACGCGTTCGAAGCGGCGATCGGCCGCTTCCGTGGGGCGGTCGTCCCCGACGTGGCGACGACCCGGGACTTCGTCGCAGAGCTCGACTCGGGCCGGTACGACGACCTCAAGGACCGACCGGTGGTGACCTACTGCACGGGGGGGATCCGGTGCGAGGTGCTCTCGGCCCTCATGGTCGACCGGGGGTTCACGGAGGTCTACCAGCTCGACGGCGGGATCGTCCGGTATGGCGAGGAGCGGGGATCGGCGGGCCTGTGGGAGGGGTCCCTCTACGTCTTCGACGGACGCATGCACGTCGAGTTCGACGAGGGGAGCGTGCCGTTGGGCGAGTGTGTCGAGTGCGGCGAGCGGACGGCGAAGTACGAGAACTGCAGGTCTCCGTCGTGCACCACGCTCCGGCTGTACTGCGACGCGTGCCGGCACCTGGCCGCGGCGGGCGAGTGCCCGGGGTGCGCTCCTGCAGCGGTCGGCGGGGACCTCAGCGGAACGTCGTCGGCGCGGGCCGGGTTATAATCGTTGCGCGACGTGCTACCTGTCCGTGCCAGCTTCTCGCAGCACCGCCCACGGGAGCCCACGAGGGCCCCGGACGCAGGCTGTGACCTACCCGGTTTTGACCAGCCGGGTACGGAGCGGATATCGTGGCCAGTCGTTGTGCTTCCATACGTGACCGGTGCGCCCACTCGCTAGGTCAGAGACGGAGCCCTCACCGACCTCGCCGGCTGCAGAATCCTGTGCCGGAGAAGACACGAACACGAAACGAAGGCTACGACCGTGCGTACGTACACCCCGAAGCCCGGCGACGTCCAGAGCGACTGGTACGTCATCGACGCGACCGATGTCGTCCTGGGCCGCCTCGCCACCCACGTCGCGACACTGCTCCGTGGCAAGCACAAGGCCACCTTCGCGCCGCACGTCGACGGTGGTGACTTTGTCATCATCATCAACGCGGGCAAGGTCGCCCTGACCGGCAACAAGCGTGAGCAGAAGCTCGCATACACCCACTCCGGTTACCCGGGTGGACTGCGCTCCGTCGCTTACTCCGAGCTGTTGGAGAAGCGCCCTGAGCGAGCTGTGGAGAAGGCCGTCCGCGGCATGCTCCCGAAGACCACCCTCGGCCGCAACCAGCTGGGCAAGCTCAAGGTCTACGCAGGCCCTGAGCACCCCCACGCTGCGCAGCAGCCGAAGCCGTTCGAGATCACCCAGGTCGCTCAGTAGGCCCCGGCCTGCTGCGCAGACATACAAGGACGCGAGGACACCGTGGCCGAGACCACCGTCGACACCGACACGCTGGACGAAGACTCTCCCAGCAGCTACACCTCTGAGACCACCGCCCCCGCGGGCCGTGGCCAGAGCATCACCGCGCCCGCCCAGGCTCTGGGACGCCGCAAGGAAGCGATCGCACGCGTGCGTCTCGTCCCCGGCACCGGGCAGTGGAAGGTCAACGGGCGTTCGCTCGAGGAGTACTTCCCGAACAAGGTGCACCAGCAGCTCGTGAACTCCCCGCTGAAGCTCGTCGACGTCGAGGGTCGCTTCGACGTCATCGCGCGCATCAACGGTGGCGGCACCTCCGGTCAGGCCGGAGCGCTGCGCCTGGGTATCGCCCGTGCTCTCAACGAGATCGACGAGGAGCACAACCGCGCAGCCCTGAAGAAGGCTGGCTTCCTCACCCGCGACGCACGCGTCGTGGAGCGCAAGAAGGCTGGACTCAAGAAGGCACGCAAGGCTCCGCAGTACTCCAAGCGCTGATCCCTGCGCTCAGTGTCGACGGCCCCGATGGTTCGCCATCGGGGCCGTCGGCCGTTGTCACGATCGACGGCGGAGGTCGGCCACCCGTGCGCGACCACGCCTCTCCACGGAGGTTCTGCACACCATGGGACGACTATTCGGCACCGACGGGGTCCGCGGGCTCGCCAACAGGGACGTGACCGCCGAGCTCGCCCTCGACCTCGCCGTTGCGGCAGCACACGTCCTCGGGCAAAAGGGTGAGTTCACCGGGCACCGCCCCAGGGCGGTCGTCGGTCGTGATCCCCGCGCGTCGGGCGAGTTCCTCTCCGCTGCCGTGTGCGCCGGTCTGGCGAGCGCCGGCGTCGACGTCATCGACGTCGGGGTCGTGCCGACGCCGGCGGTCGCCTACCTCACCGGGGACCTCAACCTCGACCTGGGGGTGATGATCTCCGCGTCGCACAACCCGATGGAGGACAACGGGATCAAGTTCTTCAACCGGTCGGGCTTCAAGCTCGACGACGACGTCGAGGACCAGATCGAGGCGCGGCTGCGTGAGGACTGGAACCGGCCGACCGGCGCAGACGTCGGCCGCACGACTCAGGACCTCGCCGCTGTCTGGCGGTACGTCGACCACATCGTCTCGACCGTCCCGTACCCGCTGGACGGCCTCAAGGTCGTCGTCGACAGCGCGAACGGCTCCGCGAGCGAGGTGGGCCCCGAGGCGTTGCGCCGGGCCGGTGCCGAGGTCGTCGTCATCGGTTCCTACCCCGACGGGGAGAACATCAACAAGGGCTACGGTGCGACGAGCCCTCGTCGGATGGCAGCGGCCACGGTGGGCCACTGGGCGCACGCGGGCGTCTCGTTCGACGGTGACGCCGACCGGTGCATCGCTGCCGACGAGGACGGGGAGATCGTCGACGGCGACCAGATCATGGGGATCCTCGCGATCGCGCACGCGGAGCGGGGCACCCTCGCGAACGGGACGCTCGTCACGACCGTGATGTCCAACCTCGGGCTCAAGCTCGCCATGGAGCGCTCGGGGATCCGGACCGTCGAGACCAACGTGGGCGACCGCTACGTGCTCGAGGAGATGCGCCGGGGCGGGTACTCCGTCGGAGGCGAGCAGTCGGGCCACGTGCTGCTCACGGACTACGCCACGACCGGGGACGGCGTGCTCACCGCCCTGCACCTGCTCAGCCGCCTCGCCGAGAGCAAGGGGACGATGTCCGCGCTGGCCTCCGGCATCACCCGGCTCCCGCAGGTCATGATCAACGTGGCCGGCGTCGACAAGGCGCGGGCGAGGACGGACGAGGACGTCCTCTCCGCGGTCAAGCACGCCGAGGGGCTGCTGGGGAGCACCGGACGCGTCCTCCTGAGGCCCTCCGGCACGGAGGACCTCGTGCGCGTCATGGTCGAGGCCGCGACACAGCAGCAGGCGGACGACGTCGCGTCCTCGCTCGCCGACGTCGTGCGCGAGCGCCTGGCCCTGCAGTGAGCGGGCACGTCCGTTCCGCGGTCGAGGCGCTGCTCGCGGCACACCCGACAGGCGTGCTGCCGATCGTCCACGCGGGAGACCCGGTCCTGCGGGCCCCCGCAGAGCCCTACGACGGGCAGCTCGACGACGTGCTCCCCGCACTCCTCGCGGCGATGCGAACGACGATGCTCGCTGCTCCCGGGGTCGGGCTCGCGGCCCCGCAGATCGGCATCCCCCTGGCGCTCGCGGTCCTGCACGACGTGGGTGCCGCGCCGGGGGAGGAGGACGACCCGCGCGAGCGCACGCCGCTGGCGCACCGGGTTCTCGTCAATCCCGCCTACGAGGGCGTCGGTGGCGCGCAGCGCTCGTTCTTCGAGGGGTGCCTGAGCGTTCCCGGGTACCAGGCCGTCGTGGCGCGCCACCACACCGTGCGGCTCACCGGGTGGGACGAGACCGGTGCTGCGCTCGACGAGCAGCTCGTCGGCTGGCCCGCGCGGATCGTCCAGCACGAGACCGACCACCTGCGGGGAACCCTCTATCTCGATCGGGCAGACCTGCGCTCGTTGTCGAGCAACGACAACCTGCTCCGGCACGGGGCCTAGGGCCGCCCGGTGCAGACCGCCCTGAGGACGAGGAGCGGCGTCCCACGTTCATCCCTCCGGGGGAAGTGCTCGGCAGATGCATGATGATGAGATGAGACGCCCCGTCGGGGCCTTCCCCACCAGACCCGTGCCTGGCCTGGTGCCAGGAGCCGTGGGGGGTGCGAGCGATCCGCGCTCGCGATCTGTCGAGAGAGAAGAGGGCCTCGGTGCTGGACGGGCTTGAGGTCTGGGCCGCGGGATTGGCCGCGTCGCCGTGGATCTTCGTCGTGCTCTTCGTGTTCGTCACGGTCGACGCGATCTTCCCGCCCGTTCCGAGCGAGTCCTTCGTCATCGCCCTCGCTGCGCTCTCGGTGTCGGACGGCAGCCCGAACCTCTGGGTGCTCGGCATCGTCGCGGCCACGGGTGCGTTCACCGGGGACCTCATCGCCTTCTCGGTAGGAAGGCGGCTGGACGTGCGGCAGATGCGACTCATGCGCGGCCGACGGGTGCAGGCGGCGTTCGTGTGGGCGGAGCGGGCCCTGCAGCACCGACCGGCCCCGATCATCATCGCGGCGCGGTACATCCCGGTCGGTCGCGTCGCCGTCAACATCACCGCGGGCACGGTGCAGTACTCACGGGCGAAGTTCACGGGTCTCGCCGGCATCGCGGCGGTCTCGTGGGCGGCGTACTCGACACTCATCGGGGTCGGCGCCGGTGCCTGGCTCGAGCACAGCCCGCTGCTCGCCGTTGCCGTCGGCGTCGCCGGCGGCGTCCTCATCGGGTTCGTCGTCGACTGGGTCCTGGGGCGGATCCTGCGCGGCCGCGCCGCGCGTACCGCGCGACGGGAGGCGCGCGACGAGCTTGCCGTGCCCGCCGAGGACCGTCCCGGCTCGGCCGTCCCGGCCAGCGGACGCGCCGCGTGCTGATCAGAGCTTGCGCAGCCGGACCCGCTGGACGGCGTGGTCCGGCCCCTTGGTGAGGACGAGCGTCGCCCGGCTGCGCGTGGGCAGGATGTTCTCGATGAGGTTCGGTTCGTTGATCGTGTCCCAGATCGACTCGGCCTTCTCGATCGCTTCGTCGTCCGACAGGTCCGCGTACCGGTGGAAGTACGACTCGGGGCGTGCGAACGCCGTCTTGCGCAGCGAGAGAAAACGGTCGACGTACCACTGACGCACGTCCGAGGTCCGCGCGTCCACGTAGATCGAGAAGTCGAAGAAGTCGCTCACCGCGAGGTTCGACGCGCTCTCCGTCGACCGGGCGGGCTGCAGCACGTTGAGTCCCTCGACGATGAGCACGTCGGGCTGGCTGACGACCGTCCGTCGGCCCGGGACGATGTCGTACGTGAGGTGGTCGTACACCGGGGCGCTCACCCGGGCGTGGCCGGCCTTGATCTTCGTGAGGAACCGGATGAGCGCCCGGCGGTCGTAGGACTCGGGAAACCCCTTCCGGTCCATGAGCCCGCGGCGTTGCAGCTCGGCGTTCGGCAGGAGGAACCCGTCCGTGGTGATGAGCTGGACACTGGGGGTGTTGGGCCAGCGAGCCATCATCTCGCGCAGGAGGCGCGCGGTGGTGGACTTCCCGACGGCCACCGATCCGGCGACCCCGATGACGTACGGCGTCCTCCCGGAGTCCTCCCGGAGGAACGTCGACGTCGCGCCGCGGAGGTTCGTCGTGGCCGTGACGTAGAGGTTGAGCAGCCGTGACAGGGGGCGGTAGACGGTGTCGACCTCCGCGAGGTCGATGGGGTCACCGATCCCGCGCAACCGGGCGACGTCGTCGTCGGTCATCGGCAGCGGGGTGGACTCGGAGAGCCGGTACCACGCTGCCCGGTCGAGGTCCACGTAGGGAGTCGCGGGCACGATGTTCGAGTCAACCACTTGTTGATTCTGCCTGATCGCGCGGGCCTCCCCGTCCACTAGACTCACGCCCATGTGTGGAATCGTGGGTTATGTAGGGTCCCAGACCGCGTCGGACCGTCCGCTCGAGGTGATGATCTCCGGTCTTCGGCGCCTGGAGTACCGGGGGTACGACTCTGCGGGGGTCGCGCTCGTCGGGCCGGGCCTCGGTACCGTCGTCAGCGCCAAGAAGGCCGGCAAGCTCGTCAACCTCATGGGGGAGCTCGAGTCGAGCCCTCTCCCGCCGGCGACCGCAGCCATCGGCCACACGCGTTGGGCGACGCACGGCGCCCCCAACGACGTCAACGCCCACCCGCACCTCGCGGACGGTGGACGCCTCGCAGTGATCCACAACGGGATCGTCGAGAACTTCGCCCTCCTCAAGGAGGAGCTCCTCGCCGGGGGCGTGGAGTTCCTGTCGGAGACCGACACGGAGGTCGTCGCACACCTGCTCGCCATCGCGCACGCCGAGACGGGTGACCTCACCGAGGCGATGCGGAGGGTCGTCCAGCGGCTGGACGGCACCTTCACGCTGCTCGCTGTCCACGCCGACAGCCCGGACACGGTCGTCGGCGCACGCCACGACTCACCGCTCGTCGTCGGGCTCGGCGAGGGTGAGAACTTCCTCGGGTCGGACGTCGCCGCCTTCATCGCCTACACGCGTGACGCGCTCGAGCTCGGTCAGGACCAGATCGCGACGATCACGCCTGACGCGGTCGCGGTGACGGACTTCGACGGCAACCCGGTCGAGGCCCGCCGCTTCACCGTGGACTGGGACACGGAGGCGGCGGAGAAGGGCGGCTTCGCGTCCTTCATGGACAAGGAGATCCACGACCAGCCCAAGGCCGTCGCGGACACGCTCCTCGGCCGGACGGACGCGCAGGGCCAGCTCGTCCTCGACGACCTGCGGATCGACGAGGCCGTCCTGCGGTCCATCGACAAGATCGTCGTCATCGCGTGCGGCACCGCCGCATACTCGGGGCACGTCGCCAAGTACGCGATCGAGCACTGGTGCCGCATCCCGGTCGAGGTCGAGCTGGCGCACGAGTTCCGGTACCGCGACCCGGTCGTCAACTCCAAGACCCTCGTCGTCGCCGTCACGCAGTCCGGCGAGACCATGGACACGCTCATGGCCGTCCGCCACGCCCGCGAGCAGGGCGCGAAGGTCATCTCGATCGTCAACACGCACGGGTCGACGATCCCGCGTGAGTCCGACGCGGTCCTCTACACCCACGCTGGCCCGGAGATCGCGGTCGCGTCGACGAAGGCATTCCTCTCGCAGATCACCGCGGCGTACCTCCTGGGGCTCTACCTGGCCCAGCTGCGGGGCAACAAGTTCCCGGACGAGATCGCCGAGATCCTCGACGACCTGCGCCAGATGCCGGCGAAGATCCAGGAGGTCATCGACCGTGGCGCTCGCGTGCGGGAGATCGCCCGCTGGATGGCCGACACGTCGTCGGTGCTGTTCCTCGGTCGCCACGTGGGGTTCCCGGTGGCGCTCGAGGGCGCGCTCAAGCTCAAGGAGCTCGCGTACATCCACGCCGAGGGCTTCGCGGCCGGCGAGCTCAAGCACGGGCCGATCGCGCTCATCGAGCCGGGCCAGGCCGTGTTCGTCGTCGTCCCGTCCCCCCGGGGGCGGCACTCGCTGCACTCGAAGGTGATCTCGAACATCCAGGAGATCCGTGCACGCGGGGCGCGCACGCTGGTCATCGCGGAGGACGGTGACGAGGCCGTGCGCCCCTACGCGGACGAGGTCTTCTGGGTGCCGGCCTGCCCGACGCTGCTCTCCCCGCTGCTCACGGTCGTGCCGTTGCAGATCTTCGCGTGCGAGCTCGCGACGGCCAAGGGGCTCGATGTGGACCAGCCGCGGAACCTGGCCAAGTCCGTCACGGTGGAGTAGCCCCCTCGTGATCGTCGGGATCGGTGTCGACGTCGTCGAGATCGACCGCTTCGTCGCGGCGCTCGAGCGGACGCCCCGCCTGCTCGAGAAGCTGTTCACGGAGGTGGAGCGCGGCCTCGCGCCCTCGTCCCTGGCCGCGCGCTTCGCGGCCAAGGAAGCTGTCGCGAAGGCGCTCGGCGCCCCGGGGGACCTCCGGTGGCACGACGTGACGATCCCCCGTGAGCCCGGCCGACCGCCCGTGCTGACGACGCGGGGGACCGTGGCGGCGCGGGCGGCGCGGCTCGGGGTCGCCCGGTTCCACCTCAGCCTCTCGCACGACGGCGGCATCGCGACCGCCATGGTCGTCGCCGAGGGCGACGCCCCGGGCAGCTGAGGAGCCGGCGGGCACACGACGCGAGCGCCCCGGCTGACACAGGACGAGGAGCGCCCGGCGGACCGGGACGCTCCTCGTCGGTGGCAGGTGCGGGTCAGGCGAAGTTGGACGCGACCGTCCGCTCGAACAGCTCGATCCCGCTGCGGTCGTAGGCGGCCTCGGCGAAGTACGTGATCGCGTACGTCATGCCGAGCCCCTCGAGCGCCATGAGCTTCTCGGTGATCTGCTCGGGCGTCCCGACGAGCGGTCCGTCGCGGTACCCCTCCGCCTCACGCTCGGCCTTCGCCGGCACGGTCTTCTTCAGGTGGTCGATGTACCACGCGATGCGGTCCGCGACGTCCTTCTCGGTCTCGCCGATGACGACGTTGTAGTTGGCCGACCGCGTGATGGCACCGAAGTCGCGTCCCACGGCGTCGCAGTGCTCAGCGAGGATCGCGGACTTGCGTGCGAACGTCTCCTCCGAGCCGTCGAAGTTCGTGTACTGCGCGTACTTCGCTGCGATCTTCAGGGTCTTGCGCTCTCCGCCCCCCGCGATCCACAGCGGCGGTCCGCCGTCCTGGAGGGGGAGCGGGTAGCAGCGGGCGCCGTCGACCTGGTAGTGCTTGCCGTCGAACGTCGCGGAGCCCTCCGACCACATCTGGCGCATGATCTGCACGCCCTCGTCGAGCATGGCGAGCCGCTCGCCGGCGCCGGGGAACCCGTAGCCGTAGGCGCGCCACTCGTGCTCGTACCAGCCGGCGCCGATGCCCATCTGGGCGCGGCCGCCGCTGACGATGTCGACGGTGGCGGCGACCTTCGCGAGGTACGCGGGGTTGCGGTACGACATGCAGGTGCACATCTGACCGAGCTTCACGCGGCTGCTCGCGGCGGCGAAGGCCGCCATGAGGGTCCACGCCTCGTGCGTGGCCTCCTGGGTGGGCTCGGGGACCGTGTGGAAGTGGTCGTAGACCCACACGGAGTCGAAGGTGGTGCCGGTGTCGGCGTGCTGGAGAAGTCCGTTCATGGTCGACCAGTGGTCAGCGGCGTCGATGCCGGTGAGGTCCTGGCGCCAGCCCTGTGGGATGAAGAGTCCGAATCGCATGGCCAGATCCTACGGTGGCGACCCGGCCCGCGCGGGTCGAGCCGCGTCGCGGCATGATGACAGACATGATCGACGCCTACGACGCCCGTGCAGTCCGTGACGCGGAGGCGCCCTTGCTGGCCGCGGGGGAGGACCTCATGGGCCGGGCGGCGTTCGGCCTGGCCGGGGCCGTCGTGCGGGTGCTGCGCGAGCGGCGCGGACGCCTCGCGGGCAGCCGTGTCCTCGCGCTCGTCGGGCCCGGCAACAACGGTGGGGACACGCTCCACGCGGCCGCGGCCCTCGCGCGACGGGGCGTGGCCGTCACGGCGCTGCTGGCCGGGGACCACGTGCACGACGCCGGTCTGGCGGCACTGAGGAAGACGAGCGCGCGCTGGGCGGTGTCCGCGGACAGCGACGTCGGTGGGCTCGCCTCGGGGTGCGACGTCGTGCTCGACGGCCTCCTCGGGATCGGTGCGAGCGGCGGGTTGCGGGACCGTGCTCGGGACGTCGTGGAGAGGGTCGCGGCGGTTCTCGACGGGGACGGGCCGCGCCCAGCCGTCGTCGCTGTCGACGTCCCCAGCGGCGTCGGGGTGGACGACGGTACGGTGCCGGGTCCTGTGCTGCGGGCCGACGTCACGGTGACGTTCGGCGCGTGGAAGCCTGCGCTCCTTCTCCCACCGGCGGCCGCCCTCGCGGGCCGGGTGGAGGTCGTGGACATCGGACTGGACCTCACCCGCGCCCGCCCCGTCGTCCGGCGACTGGAACCAGCCGACCTCGTGGACCTCGGTCTGCTCCGCGCCCCGGACGCCGCAGACCACAAGTACACCCGCGGGGTGCTGGGTGTCGTCGCGGGGACCGCGCAGTTCCCGGGTGCCGCGGTCCTCACGGTGAGCGGGGCGGTCCGGACCGGGGTGGGGATGGTCCGCTACCTCGGCCCACGGGAGGTCGCGGACGCCGTCATCGCCCTGCGGCCCGAGGCCGTGCCGGCACCCGGCAGGGTGCAGGCATGGGCCGTGGGTCCGGGTATCGCGTCGGCGCCCGCCGTCACGGACGAGGCGGTCCACGCCCAGCAGCACAGGATCCGCCGCCTGCTGGCCCGGGTCGTGGGGGACGAGGGCGCCGAGACCGAGACCGCCCGGGTCCCCGTCGTCGTCGATGCCGGCGCTCTCGCGCTGATCCCCCCGCACTGCCCGCCGTGGGTCGTGCTCACTCCGCACGCGGGCGAGCTGGGCGAGCTGCTGCGGGCTCGCGGCGAGACGGTCGAGCGCAGCGACGTGGAGGCCGCCCCCCTGCGGTGGGCGCGGCGCGCGCACGAGCTCACCGGCGCGACCGTGCTGCTCAAGGGACCGGTGACCGTCGTCGTCGGGCACGGGGTGGCGTTCGCTCAGGCCGACGGCCCGGCGTGGCTCGCGACGGCCGGGGCGGGGGACGTCCTCGCGGGGGTCCTCGGGGCGCTGCTCGCCGCGCGCTCGACCGCCACGCTCAAGGATGCCGTGCTGCCGGCGCGCCTCGCGGCCGCTGCTGCGCTCCTGCACGGCTCGGCGGCTCGACGCGCGAACCCCGGTGGACCCGTCGCGGCGCTGGATGTGGCAGACGCCGTGCCGAGCACCGTCGCAGCCCTGCTCGCCGGACGCGCATGACCGCGGCGGAAGCAGGCAGGTGGACGGACCGGACGACCCGGGACGCGCTCGTCGCGCGGATCGGCGGGCTGCTGGACCAGGAACCCGGGGGCCGGATCGTGCTCGGTGTGGCGGGATCGCCGGGAGCGGGCAAGTCGACTCTCGCAGCCGAGGTCGTGCGCACCCTGCGGTCCGTGGGCATCGGCGCCGTGTGCGTGCCGATGGACGGCTTCCACCTCGCGCAGTGCGAGCTGGAGCGCCTGGGCCGGGCGGACCGCAAGGGTGCGCCGGACACGTTCGACGTAGGCGGGTACGTCGCACTGCTCGCCCGGCTCCGCGACCGCACGACGACCGTGTGGGCGCCGGAGTTCCGCCGTGAGATCGAGGAGCCCGTCGCGGGCGCGATCCCCGTCGTGCCCGAGGTGCAGGTGGTCGTCACCGAGGGCAACTACCTCCTCGTGGACGGCCCCTGGGCGGACGTGCGCACGCACCTCGACGAGACCTGGTTCGTGCGCGTCGACGACGCCGTCCGGCGGGACCGCCTCGTCGCGCGGCACGTGCTCCACGGGCGGGCTCCGGAGGCCGCCCGTGCGTGGGCCCTCGGGACGGACGAGGCCAACGCGCGCCTCGTCGCGGGGACCGCGCAC
The DNA here is from genome assembly GCF_057180625.1 of Sanguibacter sp. Z6_81. Lineage (NCBI taxonomy): Bacteria > Bacillati > Actinomycetota > Actinomycetes > Micrococcales > Sanguibacteraceae > Sanguibacter > Sanguibacter sp. Z6_81. The sequence continues at coordinate 354,829 of NZ_JBXUFV010000004.1, forward strand.
CGGGCCGACCTCGTCGTCGACGTGTGAGTGCGCTCAGGGATGTCGTCCGGCGCCTCGGGCGGGGCGACAATAGGGAGCTATGAGCGCTCTTCCCGTCGTGACCGCACCGAGCCGTACGGTCGCAGCGTCGTACCCGTCCCGCGCGGTCGTCGACCTCGAGGCGGTCCGGTCCAACGTGCGGACCCTCGTCGCCGCTGCGGCCCGTCCAGCGGGTGGGGCCGAGGTCATGGCCGTGGTCAAGGCCGACGCCTACGGGCACGGCCTCGTGCCGTGCGCGCGGGCCGCGCTCGAGGCCGGTGCGCGGTGGCTCGGTGCCGCCCAGGTGCCGGAGGCGCTGGCCCTGCGTGCCGCGGGCGTGGGGGGCCGCATCCTCACGTGGCTGTACGCCCCCGGCGCCCCGCTCGCGGAGGCTCTCACCGCCGACATCGACGTCTCGGTGGCGTCGCCCGAGGCGCTCGCCGAGGTGCTCGCCGCAGCCATCGCCACCGGCCGGGTCGCGCGCGTCCACGTCAAGGTCGACACCGGCCTCGGACGCAACGGCGTCACGATGGACGCACTGCCGGGAGTGCTCCGCACGGCCGTGGCGGCGCAGGCCGACGGGCTCGCGGAGATCGTGGGGATCTGGTCGCACCTCGCCTTCGCGGACGAGCCCGCCCACCCGACCGTGCTCGCACAGGCGACGGTGTTCGACGACGCCGTCCGCCTCGCCGAGGACGCCGGCGCGCACCTCGAGGTCCGTCACCTCGCGAACTCCGCCGCGACGCTCACGAACCCGCGGATGCACTACGACCTCGTCCGACCCGGTCTGGCCGTGTACGGCCTGTCGCCGGTCCCGCACCTCGGGGGACCGGCCGACCTCGGGCTGGTGCCCGCGATGACGCTCGAGGCCTCGCTCGCGACCGTCAAGCAGGTCCCGGCCTCGACGGGAGTGTCCTACGCGCACGCCTACACGACGACCGGTCCCACGACCCTCGGCGTCGTCCCGCTCGGGTACGCCGACGGGATCCCGCGGCACGCCTCGGGATCCCCGGAGCACCCGGGCGGTCCCGTGCTCGTCGGCAGCGGACCGTCCCGGCGGACGCTCCATGTGGCGGGACGCGTCTGCATGGACCAGTTCGTCGTCGATCTCGGTGCCGACGCCAGCGAGCGTGCGGGCGACACGGTGGTGCTCTTCGGCACCGGTGCCGACGGTGGACCGACCGCCGAGGACTGGGCGCGGGCGGCTGGCACGATCAGCTACGAGATCACGACCCGCCTCGGCGCCCGTGTCCCACGCACCTACCGCAACGACTCGCCACCGACGACCTCCCCGGGACCCACGAGCCCGGCCGACCGCCCCAGGACACGCCCGTGACCACGTCTGAGCTCCCACCCCTCACCCTCGCGCTGCCCGACGCCGACGCGACCCGCGCCCTCGGGCGCGCCCTCGCGCAGGAGCTGCGGGCGGGAGACCTCGTCATGCTCACCGGAGACCTGGGCGCCGGCAAGACGACCCTCACCCAGGGCATCGGCGCCGGGCTCGACGTGCGCGGTCAGGTCGCGTCACCCACCTTCGTCATCGCGCGGGTGCACCCCCCGCTGGGTGCCGGACCTGCGCTCGTGCACGTCGACGCGTACCGGCTGGGGTCACTCGACGAGGTCGACGCGTTGGATCTCGATGCGAGCCTCGAGGAGTCCGTCACCGTCGTCGAGTGGGGATCGGGTCTCGTGGAGTCGCTCGCCGGTGATCGGCTCGAGATCACGATCGAGCGGCCCCGCGGCGGTGTCGGCGCCGAGGGGGCTGACGACCTCGTCGACGCGGAGGTAGGAGTGCGCCGCGTGAGTGTCCGGGCCTTCGGGAGTCGGTGGACACCCGACCACCTCAGTAGGCTGGCCCGGTGGCAGTCCTAGCTCTCGATACCTCCGCCGCCGTCTCGGTGGCTCTGCTCGACGACGGCGGGGCCGTGCTCGCGGCCCGACAGGTCGTCGAGCAGCGCCGGCACGCCGAGCTCCTCACCCCGATGATCGACGAGGTCCTCTCCGAGGCGGGGCTGGCCCCGCCCGACCTGCGCGCCGTCGTCGTCGGCACGGGTCCCGCACCGTTCACGGGGTTGCGGGTCGGCCTCGTCACGGCCGAGGTCCTCGGCTTCGCGCTCGGCATCCCCGTGCACGGTGTGTCGAGCCTCGACGCCGTCGCGTCGGCGGCAGCGCTCCGTCTGGACGTCCCGGCCGGTTCCGACGTGCTCGTCGTGACCGACGCCCGTCGCCGTGAGGTGTACTACGCCCGCTACCGGGTGGGTGGGTCCCTGCCGAGCGGGGACGGCGCGCCGGGAGCGGTGGCGCTCGAGCTCGTCGCTGGCCCCGGTGTCGCGGCACCCGCTGACGTCGTCGCGCAAGGGCTCGGCGCCGGCGCCGTGGTCGTCGGTCCGGCGACCGCGCTCTACCCGGAGCTCCTGCCGCCCACGGACGCCGCGCCGAGCCTGCCGGACCCCGCGCACCTCGCCCGGATCGCGCTCGCACGGGCCGCAGCGGGCGAGGCCCTGCCGACAGAGCCCCTGTACCTGCGCCGCCCGGACGCGCAGGAGCCCGCGGCGCGCAAGCGGGCCACCGGATGACGGCTGGCGCTCGCAGCCACGCGACCCTGCGACCGATGCGGGCCACGGACCTCGAGCGCATCGCGGAGCTCGAGGTCGAGCTCTTCGGTCCCAGTGCCTGGACCCCGGGCATGCTCCGTGAGGAGCTCGCCGGGCCGGGCCGCTGGTACGTCGTCGCGGTCGCCGAGGATCGTGTCGTCGGATACACCGGGCTGTGGTTCGACGGGGAGGTCGCCCAGGTCATGACCCTCGGCGTCGACCCGGCGGTCCAGCGGGGCGGAACGGGCCGGCAGCTCCTCGCTGCGCTGGTCGCGCGGTCGGTCGAGCTCGGTGCGACGGCGGTGCTCCTCGAGGTCGCGGTGGACAACATGCCGGCGATCGCGCTCTACGAGCGCACCGGGTTCGAGCGGATCGGGGTGCGCAAGCGGTACTACCAGCCCGAGGACACCGACGCGTACGTCATGCGGCTCGTCCTCGGCGGACCTGGCGTGGCTTAATCTAGGAGGCATGTCCGCGCCCCTCGTCCTCGGCATCGAAAGCTCCTGCGACGAGACGGGGGTCGCCCTCGTCCGTGGGAACGAGCTCCTCAGCGACGAGGTCGCCAGCTCGGTCGACGAGCACGCGCGGTTCGGCGGGATCATCCCCGAGGTCGCGTCGCGTGCCCACCTCGAGGCCATGGTCCCGACCCTGCGCCGGGCCCTCGCCGCCGCCGACGTGGACCTCAGCGAGATCGACGCGGTCGCGGTCACCGCGGGCCCGGGCCTCGTGGGTCCGCTCACCGTGGGGGCGTCCGCTGCGAAGGCCCTCGCGGTCGCGCTGAACAAGCCCTTGCACGGCGTCAACCATGTCGTGGGGCACGCGGCGGTCGACCAGCTCGTGCATGGCGAGTTCCCCGAGCGGTTCCTGTCGCTCGTGGTCTCCGGCGGGCACTCCTCGCTCCTGCTCGTCGACGACATCGCGACGCGCGTCACGGAGCTGGGTTCCACGCTCGACGACGCCGCAGGCGAGGCGTTCGACAAGGTGGGCCGGCTCCTCGGCCTGCCCTACCCGGGCGGCCCGCACGTCGACCGGTTGGCCCGGGAGGGTGACCCGCGGGCGATCCGGTTCCCCCGGGGGTTGACGGCCGCGAAGGACCAGGCGCGTCACCAGGACGACTTCTCGTTCTCCGGCCTCAAGACGGCCGTGGCCCGCTGGATCGAGGCGCGTACCGACAGCGGCGAGCCCATCCCGCTCGCGGACGTCGCGGCGTCGTTCGCGGACGCCGTCGCCGACGTGCTCACCGCCAAGACGATCGCTGCGTGCCGCCGGCACGACGTCGACACGCTCGTCATCGGTGGCGGCTTCTCCGCGAACTCCCAGCTGCGCACCCTGGCCGCCGAGCGGTGCGCGGAGGCGGGCATCACGCTGCGGATCCCGCCCATCCGGTACTGCACCGACAACGGGGCGATGATCGCGGCCCTGGGGTCCGCCGTGGTCGCGGCCGGGGTCGCCCCGTCACGGCTGGACATCCCGGTGGACTCGTCGATGCCGCTGACGACCGTGACGGTCTGACCTGCTGGTCCCGTCCTACAAGGGCCTGCCGGCGCGCATCTCGGCGACGAGGGAGTCGACGACAGCGTCGAGGTCGCCGCCGTTGCGCCGGGCCACCGCGCGCTGACGCTGGTATCCCGCGCCCTTGCGCATGATCGTGCGGATCCCGTCCAGCTCCGCGGAGCAGCCGAGGCGTTCCGCGACGGGCTCGAGCTCGACGAGCAGCCGCGAGAGGGAGTCGGTGACGAGCTCCTCGTCGCCACGGGCATTGGTGATGACGATCGCGTCCATGCCGTACCGCGCCGACCGCCACTTGTTCTCCTGCGCGAACCACGGCGGGATCGTCAGCAGGGTCTCCCCGCGGTCGAGGAGTGTGGAGAGGTGCTCGACGAGGCAGTGGTTGAGCGCCGCGAGCGCGAGGACCTCGGTGATGTTCGAGGCGCCGTCGCAGATGCGGGTCTCGAGGGTGCCGAACCTGGGGGAGGGGCGCAGGTCCCACCGGACCTCGTCGAACTGGTCGATGACACCGGTGTGCAGCATGTCCGCGACGTACCCCTCGAGCTGCTCCCACTGCTCGAACTGGAAGCCGAGGCCGGCGGTGGGCAGCTGCTGGAACATCAGGGCGCGGTTCGAGGCGTACCCGGTGTCCTTGCCGCCCCAGAACGGGCTCGACGCCGACAACGACTGCAGGTGGCCGAAGTACCCGAGCATCGCGCGGGAGATCGGCAGCACCTTGTCCCGGTCCTCGATGCCGACGTGGACGTGCACCCCGTAGATGAGCATCTGCCGCCCCCACCACTGGGTGCGGTCGATGAGGGTCGCGTACCGCTCCTTGTCCGTGACCTTCTGCTGCGCCCACCGGGCGGAGGGGTGCGTCCCGGAGGACATGAGCTCCACGCGGAGCGGGTCGGTGATCGTGCGGATCTCGGCGATGCTGCGCTCGAGGTCGTCCCCGGCCTCGCGGACCGTGCGGCACACGCCCGAGACGATCTCGACGGTGTTGAGGAGGAGCTCCTGGCGGATGTGCGGGTGCTGCGTGCCGTCGGGGGAGACGGCGTCGAGGACGGTCTGGGCGACCTGGCGGAGGTCGCCGGAGTCCTTGTCGACGAGTGCGAGCTCCCACTCGACGCCGAGCGTCGAGCGCTCGGAGCGGGCGAAGGGCAGGTGCATGGTCATTCCGTTCCGGTCGACGGGAGCTGGTCCCCGCGTACGGGGTCCGTGCGCTCGAGCGGCTCGACGACGAGGATCTGCTGGGATCCTGCGACGCGCGTGAGAACGATCGTCGCCTCGTTCGGGCCCTTGAGCGAGAGCTGGCTGCGGAGGGACTCGGGCGTGACCGCGGTGCCACGCTTCTTGATCGTCACCCGGCCGACGCCGCGCTCGCGCAGGTACGCGCGCACGCGCTTGAGCCCGAACGGCATGGTGTCGAGGACCCGGTACCCGGTGCCGAGGGGGACGGCGCCGTGCCAGTCGACCGGTGCGTCGGTCGTGATGTACGCGATGGTGCGGTCCAGCAGACGGCCGGCGAGCGCGCGTGAGGCGTCCGCGACGAGGCCGGCGCGGATGACGGCGCCGTCGGGCTCGTAGAGGTAACCGCCGATCCCACGGACGTCGGCGACGGCGTCGGGGGCGTCGTCGAGACCGTCGCCACGGAACGTCCGGGAGGACGTCCGACCGCCCTCCTCGGTGAGCAGCAACGCTGTGCGGCCGTGGTCCGGGGCGAGCGGACCGAACCACAGCCCTGCCTCGACCACGTCGCCGTCCACGGACACCCACTGCGCCTCGCAGTCCTCGGGCAGGCCGTTGTGGGAGATCCCCGGGCCCACCTTGATGCCGACGGCGGGGACGGCCGAGCGCAGCGCCCACACGTCGTCGAGCGCTGGTGCGTAGGCCTTGGGGTCGACGATCCGCTTGCCGGAGCGCGTGCGCCGCGCGGGGTCCGCGTAGATCCCCGACGTCGGCCCGGTGAAGCCCTCCGCCGCGAGGTCGAGCGCGAGGCCGTCCCCGAACCGGACGGTCGCCTCGGGGAAGGACCGGAGGTTGACCGTGGCGACCGCGGCCGTGACCTCGTCGATCTCCGTCGCGAGGACGGTCAGTCCCATGCCGGCGAACGCCATGGCGTCGGCGCCGACACCGCACGTGAGGTCGACGACGCGGTCGATCCCGGCGGCGACGTAGCGCTGGGCGTGGTGGGCGGCGACGACGAGCCGGGTCGCCTGCTCGAGGCCCGCGGGTGTGAAGAGCATCCCGTCGGAGAACTCGCCGAACTTCGCTCGCGCCTTGTCGCGCAGGCGCGACTGGGTGAGCGCGAGCGACACGAGCTCCGGGTCGAAGCCCTTCGCACGCAGACGCTCGGAGAGAACCATCGCGAGCTTCTCGTCGTACGGCGGGAGCGCGTTGAGCAGGGCCCAGCCGTCCGGGTCGAGCAGCTTGGCGAGCGCGGCAGCATCCATGCCGTGATCCTTTCACGGCATGGATGCTGTGCCCGGCCTACGGCAGGAACGCGGCGCGGAGCTTGACCTTGCGGACGTTGCCCGACTCGTCGACCTCGACGAACGAGCCACGGGACCGCAGGAAGTCGGTGAACGTGCGGTACCCGAGGGCCTTCTCGTTGAAGGTCGGGTCCATGCGCAGCATGTGGTTCTTCACGGCGCCCGTCTGCAGCCACTCCGCATCGTCCTTGGCGTGGCCCAGGCGCAGGGCGCGGACGAGCAGGCCGCTGGGGCCCTTGCGGGGGACCACGACGCCGGACTCGTCGTCCTCGTCCTCGCCGTCGGGCCCGTCCGGGTCCGTGGTGGTCGCGGAGAGGGCGAGGTCCGCCCCCGCGGCGGTCGCCCCGGTGCTGGCGCCGTCGGCGGCATCCGGGGTCGTCGGGGGGCCTTCTGCCCGCGCCGCAGCGCGGGCAGACCCACGGCGCGTGCGCGCGGGACGCTCGGCGACGGGCTCGGGCGTCTCCTCGACGACAGGCTCGTCCTCCGCGGTGCCGGGCAGCGCGTCGTAGTCCATGAACGCGTCGCACGCGGCGGCGAGCGACGCGCTCGTCGCACCCGCGACACCGATCCCGACGACGTACCGCCCGAGGCGCTTGCTGCGCTGGGCGAGCGCGATGTAGTCCGAGTCACCGGCGACGATGACGACGTGGGTGAGGTCGGGGACCCGGAAGAGATCCTCGACGACGTCGATCGCGAGGCGGATGTCCGCGCCGTTCTTCATGGACGCAACAGTGGGGAACAGCTGCGTGAGGTCGACGGCTCGGTCGACGAGCTGCGAGCGGTAGCTCGCGTTGATCGGCACGGACCAGTCGGCGTACGCCCGGCTGATCGCCACGGTGCCGAGCGACGACGCGAAGTCGAGGACGGCGTCGATGTCGACCTTCGCCTCCAGTGCGCGCTGGCGGACGTCCGCCGCGGTGTCCGGCGGCTGCACGGCAAGGTTCTTCGCCTTGTGCTTGTGGAACGCCCCCCGACCATGGACCTGGTCGTAGCGGGAGATGATGATGTTGTCGAAGTCGATGTAGACCGCCACACGGGCGTCTGCGGGTTCGGGCATGCGGGTCTCGTCTCGTCTGCGTGCGCTGCGGGTGCTGCACACGGGGGTACGGGCGTCTGTCTCTGCTGCGAGCCTACGGGTCGGGGAATGCGACGCGGTGCGTAGCCCGGTGCGCGCACTTCGAGGGCGGGCGGCTCCGGAGGTCTCGGTCGAAGCTCGCCGTGCCCGAGGCGGTCGTGCAGAGCGACGTCTGACGTGAGGTCCTTTGGCACTCGCCTTGACCGAGTGGATTTCCGGGGTCTGGAGGGTCAGCCGCGGTTTCGTGCGGATGTGAATTGGTGCATATGGTGCGCGACGTGACTCCCGTGCACCTGCGGGGGGACACATGGGGGACACGAAGCCCTGCCAGAGAAGCGGTGCCGCGGCGGCGGTCGGTACCGTGACCAGATGGCAGGCGAGGCACCCTCAGGACCGTGGCGATGCGACGGCTGCGGCCAGCTGATCACGTCGCCCGACGATGCCCTAGTGCTCTGGCCCGGTGACGACCCAGCCTGGGCCTCTGCCTACCGGATCGTGCACATGGCGGATCTTGCGACGGAGCTTGACTGCTTGCCGAGTGGTCCTTGGGCCGGGGCCACGTATGTCGAGTCGCTGAGCGGGCTGCTCGCGTCGACCGACTGAGAATCGCCGTTCGGAGCTCGGAGCTCGGCACTCGGCGCTCCTCGGGTCTCTGGCTCCGGAGCCGGGAGCCGGTTCCTAGTCGTTGATCTCCTCAAGCGCGTTGTCGTAAAGCGCCCCGACCTCGTGCTGACGATGGTGGCGGTCGAGGCAGATGAGTCGCTTGCCGGACCTTGCGCGGAGACGCTCGAAGACTGCGCGCGCTCTGCTCCTGGCCGATTCGAGGTGAGCTCGGAAACACGCTTGAGGTGCTCGGGGACGAAGCGGAGTCATGAGGCGCCCCCGGACGCCATCGTCGCCATGAGGCACGGCCAAGCGTGGCCGTAGTCGGGAAACCTTGGTTCGTCGGCCTATGCCTGGACCAGGAGTAGCTCCAAGCTGCGATGGGAGGTGGCGCGTGTTGCACAACAAGCAGGCCGCGGTTCGCTAGCAGGGCAACCGCGGCGCCATCCGGCCGTCGCCAGAAGGAGTGGTTCGAGAGCTTGTTCACCAGTGTTGGGCTAGATTCTTCTCAGGCGCAATGTTCATAGGGGAGGACCAGCGTGCGACGCTCTGGAACCGTCAATATCGAGCCCGACCACCGGATGATCTACATCGGCGCAACTGAGGGGGTGATGTCCGACGATGAACCGGACTTCACCTGGAGTGAGAACGGCCTCGTGGCAACAGGCCCCAAGAGGGAGGCGGCCTGGCTCCGAACGGGAATCTTCATGGGCAGCGTGTCCGTCGAGTACCACAGCGGCCCTGAGCCGGAGCCGCTCGACGTCGGCGAGTGGGATGACGTTGCGCAGATCGTCCTTGAGAATCCGCCTTCGGAGTTCGGCGCTAGGAGCCCCTTTGGCGGACCGGACACTGGCGACATCTCGCCCGGTCCTGGTCCCCTCGTTGTGAGAATTGCTGCCAAGGGGCGCGATACCGACCCTGGTGGCGTCGGGCCGGAAGAGGGCATGCCCATATTCGAGTTCTACCGCTTGGACGTTTGGCCGAAGCGCCCCGCCGATGCTGATGCGGTACTGCGTCTTCACGGCGCGAGTTAGACCCGCTACTCTTCGACTGCTATGTCCCATTTAACGGGTCTGTGAAGCAGGCCGTGCCGTCGAGGAGCTTCCATGAAACGAGTGAGCGCGATAGTCGCCGCATCGCTCTTGATCCTGTCTGCCGCACCAGCCCAAGGCATCGTATCGGCGTCAGAGGCATCGCGATCAGTCACGCCCCAGCCGTATGCTCCCGTGCCGTCTTCGGCGGTGACGGAGAGCGACGTTGAGCCGATGTTGCTTGAGTCACCGGTCGGCACGACGTTTGACGCCCTCCCCGTTGAAGTTCAGAACGCACTAGTGAGCAACGGGATGACAGAGGCTGAATTCGACGGTCAGGCGGCGCCCGCCGCCGATGTCGTCGTCACGGACGACATGATCCTGGCCGCCGGTCCATGCGAACTTTCGGTAGGTGACGTACTCACGGTTCGGCTAGAAGAGTGCCGCATAGCGAATGGTTTGCCTCCGTTGCCTGCGCCGGACCCGAATGCTGTGCAGCCGCAGCCTGTGCCGGACCCGAATGCTGTGCAGCCGCAGCCTGTGCCGGACCCGAATGCTGTGCAGC
>NZ_JBXUFV010000005.1:0-199207 GCF_057180625.1 Sanguibacter sp. Z6_81
GGACCCGGCCTCCCCACCGCACCCGCGAAGATCACCAGCACCACCGTCAGCCAGACCTTCGAACGAGGCACCATCACCACTCCGCGGCGATGACCAGACGACAGGAGCGGGGCAGGGAACCCCTGCCCCGCTCCTGTCATCTGCGTACCTGTCAGTCCAGCAGGCCCAGCAGATACGTGCCGTAACCCGACTTCACGAGCTTCTGCGCCCGCTCCCGCAGCTCGTCGTCCGTGAGGAAGCCCTGGCGCCAGGCGATCTCCTCTGGGGCGCCCACCTTGAGCCCCTGACGCGCTTCGACCGTCCTCACGAAGTTCGACGCATCCGTGAGGGAGTCGAAAGTCCCCGTGTCCAACCAGGCCGTCCCACGCGGCAGGACCTCGACGTGGAGACGCCCGGCCTCGAGGTACGCACGGTTGACGTCCGTGATCTCGTACTCGCCACGCGCTGACGGCTCCAACCCACGCGCGATCTCCACGACATCGTTGTCATAGAAGTACAGGCCGGGCACGGCATAGCTGCTCTTCGGGTGGCTCGGCTTCTCCTCGAGCGACACCGCCTTGAAATTCTCGTCGAACTCGACCACTCCGTATGCCTCGGGCTCGCTGACCTGATAGGCGAAGACCGCTCCCCCGTCGATGTCCTTGAACCTGGACAGCCGGTGTCCCAGGCCCGGCCCGTAGAAGATGTTGTCGCCGAGCGCCAGGGCGGCGCTGTCCGAGCCGACGAAGTCCGCCCCGAGCACGAACGCCTGCGCCAGCCCGTTGGGTTCTGGCTGGACGGCATAGGTGATCGAGACCCCGAACTGAGTGCCGTCCCCGAGCAGCCGCTTGAACTGGTCGGCGTCCTGCGGCGTCGTGATGATGAGAACGTCGCGGATTCCCGCGAGCAGAAGGGTGGAGAGCGGGTAATAGATCATCGGCTTGTCGTAGACAGGAAGGAGCTGCTTGCTCACACCGACGGTGATGGGGTGCAGCCGGGTACCAGACCCACCGGCCAGAATGATTCCTCGCATGGGGACCCATTGTGCCTCACCCTCGCCGCGAAAGGTGGCGCCTCACGGCGGTGAGAGACTAGGCCACGACCGCGCGGCCAGCACCACAGGAGGCCGCAGACAGAACCTCGATGGGAGAACGTTGTGCGTTGGATCGTCACCGGTGCGAGCGGGATGCTCGGCCAGGACCTTGTCCGCCGCCTCGAGGACGAAGGCGAGACGGTGCGGGGTCTGGGCCGCGGGGACCTCGACATCACGAGCTCGCAGGCTGTGGAGCGCGCCATCACGGACGTCGACGTCGTCGTCAACTGCGCGGCGTACACCGCGGTCGACGCCGCCGAGTCCGACGAGGCTCGTGCCTTCGCGATCAATGCGACCGGTCCGTCCTACCTCGCGGCCGCCGCAACCGCGGCGGGGGCGCGGATCGTGCAGGTCTCGACCGACTATGTCTTCACAGGCGACCGGACCGACGACGGCCCCTTCGCCGAGGACTCCCCCCTCGCGCCGCGGTCGGCGTACGGTCGCACGAAGGCGGCCGGCGAGTGGGCTGTGCGGGCGGCGAACCCTGACCATCTCGTGGTGCGCACCGCGTGGCTCTACGGGGCAGCCGGGGCATGCTTCCCCCGGACGATCGCCCGGGCAGCGGGCCAGCGCGACACGCTCGACGTCGTCGAGGACCAGGTCGGACAGCCAACCTGGACCGTCGACGTCGCCGACCTGATCGTCCGACTCGTCCAGGCTGGCGTCCCGGCCGGCACCTACCACGCCACCTCGCACGGAGAGGCATCGTGGTACGAGTTCGCCCAGGCTGTCGTCGAGAGCGCAGGATTCACCGCGCGCAAGGTGCTGCCCACGACGAGCGCAGCCTTCGTGCGACCTGCTCCCCGCCCGGCATACTCGGCCCTCGGTCACGCGGCGCTGCTCGAGGCAGGGGTCCAGCCCATCGGCGCCTGGCGCGAACGCTGGGCGGTCGCTGCCTCGTCCGTCCTCTAGGTCGCGAGCCGACGTGCGTCAGGAGCGCAACGACTCCACGTACCGGCGCACGTCGGCCTCCACCGGGAGCAGCCCGGAGGCGGCTGCTGCCTCCAGGGAGGGGGCGTCGCGATCCTTGTCGGACAGCACGTACGACAGCTCTCGTCCGTCGCGGCCTTCGGTCGGCCAGTCGATCCCGATGCGCGGGTCGAGCGGGTCGATCCCGTGCTCGCGCCCGGGCGCATAGCCCGTCGAGCACAGGTACATGACCGTCGAGTCGTCCTCGAGCGACAGGAACGCGTGCCCGAGTCCCTCGGGGAGGTAGATGGCACGACGGTCGACGTCGTCGAGCACCACGCTGTCCCATGCGCCGAAGGTCGGTGATCCCACCCGGACGTCGACGACGACGTCGAGCACGGCACCTCGCACGCAGGTCACATACTTCGCCTGCCCCGGGGGGACGTCCGCGAAGTGGATGCCCCGGAGCACGCCCGCGGCCGATACCGAGCAGTTCGCCTGCTGCAGGTCGAATGCATGGCCGGCGATCTCCTGGAAGTCTGCTGACCGGAACCACTCGAGAAACGTCCCCCGGGCATCCCCGAGCATCTTCGGCGTGAGCTCCCAGGCTCCGGGAACGGTGAGTTCTCTGGTCTGCACGTCGTACTCCTTCAGGTGTGGTGGATCGTTCGGGGGCCACGGACGGCCCATGGCAGGCGCACGCCGGATCAGCGCACGGCTGATGAACCCATCTGCCGTGCGAAAGTGTCTTCCAGGGTTCGCGCATACGTCTCGGAGAGATGGTTGTCCCGGAAGACCAAGACATTACCCTCCACGGCGCGGCACGCCTCTGGTGCGCAGATGTCGTCCAGCAGGTCGATCACCTGCACCCCGTCGACAGCCTCTGCCGCGGTGACCCCTCGAGAGGTCTGTGACGCGGCCGCGGCACGGTCGGACGCGCACTCGACCGCATCCCGGCCGTGCTCCGAGACACATCCCGGCCCGGAGAATGCCGGGAACGGGACGGGACGGACGTAGAACAGCTTCGCGCCCGCGTCGACGAGCGGCCGCCACGCCTCCTCGAACCCCGCCACGGCGATGTCCTCGTCGGGCCACCCCCATTGCAGGGCCTGGCGGTACCCCTCCTCGCTGAGGTTCGCCATGACGACCACACCGGGCGGCTCGCGCTCCAAGAAGCTGAGGACCTCGCGGTTGTGGCCCACGCACGATTGCTCGGGCCAGGTCCCCAGGTCCAGGCTGAAGGGACATCCGTCCTTGAACAGGACGAGCAGCTCGCGGTTCTCACGAGCGGCGATGGCTGCCAGGGGGGCGACGAACTGCGCGGCGTGGGAGTCGCCCAGGAGCACCATCGACGGCGCCGTCGGTTCGGACGCGCCGTACCGGCAGGCGGAGGACGATGCGGCGACCGCCGCCACGTCAAGCTGGTTGCACCCGTCCTCGTAGACGATCGGCAGGTCCTTCTCGGCGAGGACCGGATCGGGCATGACCGGTGCCTCCTCGACGGGGGACGCTGTCGACCCCAGGGCCCGGGCACCCGGATACCGTGGGTCCTCGCCGATGCGGGTAAGAGCGGCCGCCGCTTCGCGCTTCTCCCGCTCGACGTACAGGCCCGGCAGCGCACCGACCGTGACGACGACGAGCGTGAGACACATCGCCAGCGCGATCGACGGTGTGTCCCGCACCAGGCGACGTCCGGCCGCATGACGAGGGGGCGGCCCCTGGCGGGAAACGGGCGTCCGCACGGGGACGGACCAGGGCCGACGGAACCTCTCTTCGATCCAGCGCGCCGACAGGGCGCTGAGCACGAGGGAGACGGCGAGCAGCGCCACGCCCTGCAGTACCGAGATCTGACTGCTCTGCGCCCAGACCGTGAAGAAGACGATGACCGGCCAGTGCCACAGGTAGAGGCTGTACGAGATGTCCCCGACGTACACGGGGAGCCGAAGACTCAGCAGGGCGCTGACCGAGCCCCGTCCGGCCTCGTCGCCGGTACCCGCGAGCAGGACGAGCACAGCGCCCGTCGTCGGGATGAGGGCGAGCGCTCCCGGGAAACCCTCGACCCCGTCGAGCAGCACCGCGGACCCGAGGATGAGCACGACGCCCAGCCACCCGGCGACACGACGGACCGACGTTCCCGCGCGACCGACCGCGAGTCGAGGCAGCAGCAGTGCGACCAGGCCGCCGAGCACCAGCTCCCACACGCGGGTCAGCGTCGAGTAGTACGCGGCTGCACCCGATGCCCGTTCGGTGTAGTACACGGACCACCCGAAGGACGCGGCGCCGAGCACCACGAGGGCGAGGACGAGCGGCGTCACGTTCCTCCTGGCCGCACCCAGCGCGCGCTGCAGGGCGAACGTCGCGACGACGAGCAGCGGTACGACGAGGTAGAACTGTTCCTCGATGGACAGCGACCAGAAGTGCTGGAACGGGGACACCGCCTGCGACGCGGCCTCGTACTCGCTCGACCCGAACGCGAGAAGGAGATTCTGCACGGAGACCGCGGAGGCCAGCGCCGACTGGGTGATCTCACTCCACCGGGTCATCGGGAAGAGGAGAGCCGACAGGGCGACGGTCGCGACGATCACCACGGCGGACGCCGGCAGCAGACGACGAGCCCGGTGCGCGTAGAAGCGGGTCAGCCGCACGCCGCCCGTCTCGACGGCCTCGCGGGCCAACGATCCGATGATGAGGTACCCGGAGATGACGAAAAAGACGTCAACGCCGACATAGCCACCCGGAAGGATCGTCGGACGCAGGTGGTAGACGACGACGAGGAGGACAGCGACAGCCCGGAGCCCCTGGATGTCCCGGCGACGTCGTGCCGGTGGAGTAACGGTCGATGTCTGTACTGTCCCCTGGGTGGGGCCCTCGGTCTGCGTGCTCATGCGACCCTGGCCACGATCCGACTGGACATCTACGAGTCGACGCCTGACAGCTCCGGCGCGATCTCGTAGATGCGCGCCTCCCCGTTGTCATAGATGAGACGGAACACGTCCGGCTGCTCGTCGAGCTCGTCCAGACCTGTCGACCGGACGTTCTGACCCTCGATGAAGCCGTTCATCGTGACGACGTAGCGGATGTCGAGCTCGTCCACCGCCTCCTGCACGTCCGATCGTTCCGCCAGCTCGTCGAAGTGGTTGAGGAGCAGGATCTGGACGTCCGACGAGGCGTCCCGTGAGTAGTGCCCCGCGACCGGGAGCACACCACCGAGAGCGAGCATCCACGCCGATCCGTCGATGTTGTCGTTCATCACGCGCTCGTCCGGCCCGACCAGGCGCTCGAGCTCCTTCATCGCCTCAGCCTTGAGCGGCGAGACCATCGGCCCGTAGGTGTAGCGGTAGTGGACCGCCCAGTAGCTGCGGTCGAAGTAGTCCGCGCCCATCGTCACGAGGAAGATGGCGGCGATCATCAGTGCAGCCATCGCGGCAGACCCGTGGGAGAGCAGTGACGCGGGGAGCCGCCCGATCTCCGCGGTGAGCCGTGGGTAGCGTCGGACCAGCCAGACCACGGCTCCCCCGAGCGAGTCGAACAGGACGCCGACGAACACCGGAGCCAGGACGGCGGCGAGGGCGGCGAGACGCAGCTGGTCGTTCCACCAGGCGCCCGTCAGCAGGAGGGACAGCGGCGAGTCGACCGCGACCGCGAAGACGTACAACCCCATCGCGGCGAACATCGACAGTGCCAGCGCATAGCCCGGTGCATACTTCCGCCGGAACACGAGGAGGGCACCGGGGAGCACCATGAGGGCGAGGGAGAGCTGGAAGGTGTCGCGGTATCCGGTCCCGAACAGCAGCGCGCTCTCGAGGCCGTCACGCATGCTCTTGAGCGCGGGCCAGTCGTACGCCAGGTCGCCCGAGATCCCCACGAGGCCCAGGACGACGGGGATGAGCAGCACCGCTGCGAATCCGAGGGTGAGCAGCATCCACAGAAGGGTCTGCTTGAGCTGTGCACGCTGCCGGACGACCATCGCGAGGAGCACCGGTACGCCGAGGACGACGGTGCTCGTCACGCCCGAGGTGTGGACACCGACAATCCCCGCCGCGGCAAGCGCAAGGACGAACGCGTCACCGACCCCGCGGCGGCGCATGCTCCGCACCAGCAGGGCGATGATCGGTACGACGAGCACGAGCGACTGCGCGAACGGGAAGAGCCCCCGCCAGAGCAGCTCGAACGGGTAGCTCGTGAACGAGGTCGACACGAGCAGCGCGATGCCTGCGCCGAAGGCCCCGATCTTGAAGGTCTTGATGAGGAAGGCCAGACCGAGGACGATCGCGAGGAACCACGTGAGCACCTGCGCGTGCAGCGCACCGACCACACCGACATCGCCCACCGTGCTCGTGAGCGCGACCAGAGCATGGAAGGCGGACGGGTAGTAGTAGGCGCGGCTCGGGTCAGACCCGTAGCTGTTGATCTCCCGGAGCCCTTCCGGTGTCCCGTCACCCGTGTCGGCGATGAACCTGATCGCGTTCGCCTGGAACACGGCATCGAAGTCCTGCGGGACGATGTTGAACCAGTCGGACACCTTGAGGTAGACGAGGGCACCGATGAGCACGGCGACGACGCCGCTGACCACCACGAAGACGACGCCCCGCCCGGACCACCGGCGCTCTGGTTCCTCGGCGCCCGTGGCGGGCCAGGTACGGAGCAGGCACCACACGAGGAGTCCGACGAGCGCTGTGGTCAGCGCGAGCGCCCACACCGACCAGCGCAGGCCCACGACGTCCGCGGCCATCGTCCCGAGGTACACGACCCCGAGCGTCACGGCGGGGGCCGCTGCGACGCTGGTGAAGACCGAGTTGCGTGCCAGCAGGAGGATCGCTGTCCCCGGCAACCATGTCAGAAGGGTCGCCGCGAGGATCGCGACGACGACGGCCTGGGTGTCCATGTGCGGGTACTACTTCCGATCCTTCGTCGACGGCTGGGGGGTCACCGGGTCGTCTTGGGCTGGTCGATCTGGAGCTTGAACGTCACGCCCTTGAGCGCGGCCTTGGCGAGCCGGACGCGCAGCCGCCACGGCACCTTTGAGTGGGTGAGCTGCTTGATCATGTTCTCCGCGAGCGACGCCGCGAGCGTGGGGCTTCGGAACGCACGAGCGGAGGCCACCTGGTTGCGGACGCCATACTCGAACTTCCAGATGTTGCCGTCGTTGACGTCACCGAAGTTCACGCCGCGGTTCTGCGGGAGAAGGTGGTTGACCTTCGACGACGGGAGGAAGATCCCGGGGCGGTACTTGGACAACCGCTGGGTGTACTCGGCGTCGTCGTACCAGATGAAGAAGTTCGCGCTCGGAAGCCCGACCGCGTGCACGGCCTCGCGGGTGACGAGCACGGAGACGAACGAGCACGACTTCATGAGGGTGAAGTCCGCGCCCATGGCGAGCGGACGCGCGAAGTCCCAGGTCGGTTCGGGCGTGTTCATCTCGCAGAGCGAACCGTCCTTCCACAGCACGAGGCTGCAGGCGAAGGACGGCGTGTACCCGAGCAGGTCGCTGGCGCGCTCGAGGCCCCCCTCGAGCTCTCCGAGCGCCTCGGGTTGCGGCACGGTGTCGTCGTCCATGAGCCACATCGCGTCGAGACCCAACTCGTACGCGGCAGCGGTGCCGGCCGAGAAGCCCCCGGCGCCGCCAGTGTTCGTCTCGAGCCGGCGGACGGTCGTCGGCAGGGCGAAGGTCCGCTCAGCGAGGTACGCCTCCGTCCCGTCGTCCGACGCATTGTCGATGATGACCACGTGAGCCGGAGGCACGGTCTGGGCCTCGATGCCCGCGAGGGTCTGCTCGAGCAGCGCACGACGGTTGTAGGTGACGATGACAGCGGCGGTGCGCATCAGGAGAGCTCCTTGAGGCTGGTCAGGGTACGGGTGAGGAACACGCTGGCGGGCTCCTCGGCCCGCAGAGACGTCACGAGCTCGGCCTGGGCGACCTGTGCCTCCTCGAACGCCCCGGGGCGCGAGGCGAGTGCGACCAGTGCCGCAGACGCCTTGTCGAGGAAGCCACGGGGCTCGCGTGGCACGAGCAGGTCGGGGGCGACGACGGTGCGCTGGCTCCCGACGTCCGAGGACAGGACGAGGACGCCGTGCTGCTCGGCCTCCAGCGTCGTCAGGGTCAGGCCCTCGTTGTCGGAGGAGATGACGAGCACGTCGATCTCCGCGAAGAATGCGTCGACCGGTCCCCAGTCCCTGCGGACGATGACGTCGGACAAGCCCTCGCGAGCGATCTGCGCGGCCGTGAGCCCGCCCAGCGCACCGCTTCCCTGCATGAGGAACTCGAAACGACCCGGGTGCGCCGAGTGGAGCCGCTGCACGAGCTCGACGAACAGGAACGGTCGCTTCTGTGCCGCGAGTCGTCCGAGGAAGCCGATCCGCAACGGGCCTTCGCGGTGCACCGGCCGGTGCTCGACGACGGGGCCCCCCAACTCGGTGAGTGGGTGGTAGTGCACCTTGCTTGCGGGTACACGGGCATCGAGCAGGTAGAGGTCGCGGAGCTCGGGCGAGATCACGTGGTGCTCGTCGATGTGGTGGGAGTACTCGATGCTCGTCCGGACGAAACCGCCGGTCCGGTGCTCGACGATGTGCGTCGAGTCGAGCACGTGGACTCCGGGGGCCGCGTGCCGAAGCTCCGGAAGGAATCCGTACGCCCGGCCGGAGTGGTGGATGTGGAGCACGTCCAAGGTGTGCTCTGCGACGAGGCCTCGGAAGAAGCTGCCCCAGTCCTCCTCCGCAAGGATGTTGCCGGGCACGTACACGTGCTCCGTCAGGGCGAGTGCCTTGTCGAGAAGCCGCTGCGGCGCCGGGACGTCCGCGGTGATGACGACCTCGTAGCCGGCCTCCTTCGCGAGCCGGACCGCGTCGAACGCCCAACTCTCCGCGCCACCCGACTCGAGCCAGTGGAGGGCCATCCACACCGTGGGAGTCCCCGCGCCACCTTCCGAGCGCCCCGCGGTCCGGGTGTGCAGAGCCGGAGAGATCGGCCGGAACTCCGAGCGGCGGCCGACCACGCGGGAGTTGCGTCCCTGGCGCCACCTGTCGAGCAGGAGGGGTGTGCGTCGGTAGGCCGTGCCGTACACCGTGCTGACGACCTTGCGCAGGGGTGACGTCCCGGCGATGAACTCGAACCCGCCCTCGTCACGCAGGACCGAGGACGAGGGAAGCATGAGCACGCGCCCGACGGCCTCCCTGTCCGAGGTGCCCTGCACGGTGATACGACCGACCGCCCGGCCCTCGCCGTACATCCCGCCGGCCGTCGCGGGCTGGATGACGTGCGGGCGGGGAAGGGGCTCGTTCTCTGCCACCGCGAGGACGAGCTCGAGAGCACGCTCGGGGTAGGCGAGCCGCAGGGTCTTCAACGCCGTCGCAAACCACGTCGCACCGAGCTGGTCCGCGACGTCCGCGCCGTGGTCCGTAAGGCTCATGGTGATCCCCGTGATGCCGGACAGGCGCGAGATGTCAGCGGGCAGCGTGTCGAAGTCAGTCATTGAGCGGTGCTCCCCTGTTTGCGTGAGTCATGAGTGATCAGTTCTCACCGCGCAGCTGCGCGATGGCTTGCTCGGTCGGTCCGTCGCTGATCACGACGCCATGGCGAAGAAGGATAGCCCTGTCGCAGAGCTTGCCGACCATGTCGAGGTCGTGGCTGACGATGACCAGAGCCTTGCCGGACGCCTTGAGCTCACGGATCCGGGTAAGGCACTTCTTCTGGAACGGCTCGTCACCGACCGCGAGGATCTCGTCGACGAGGAACACGTCAGGGTCTGTGTGTACGGCGACGGCGAAAGCCAGGCGCAGGAACATGCCCGAGGAGTAGAACTTCACCTCGGTGTCGATGAACTCCTCGATCTCGCTGAAGGCGACGATCTCATCGAACTTCTCGGTGATCTGGGCCTCGGACATGCCAAGGATCGCGGCGTTGAGGAAGACGTTCTCGCGTCCCGTGAGATCAGGGTGGAACCCGGCTCCGACCTCGATGAGACCAGCGATCTTGCCTCGCACGAGGACCTCGCCCGTGTCCGGGGACATGACACCGGACACGAGCTTGAGGAGCGTGCTCTTGCCCGAGCCGTTGAGCCCCAGGAGTGCGACCGCCTCACCGTCCTCGACCTCGAAGCTCACGTCGCGCAGGGCGGTGAACTGGTTCTTCGAAGGGCTCGAGGAACGCTTGAACATGCGGACCACGCGGTCCTTGAGCGTGTGGGTGTGATTGAGCACGAAGTGCTTCCCGAGCCCCGACACGATGATGCGGGGCCCCGGAGCGGTCGCGGGCGTGCCCGCGGTCGAACTCGGAAGAAGTGACATGGTCTAGAGCTCCTGTGCGAAGCGGCCGTCGAGGCGGCGGAAGACGAGCTGGCCCACGGCCAGGACGAGGACGGCGATACCGAGCGCCAGGAGCCCCGTCCAGAGCAGGTTCGGCGGCAGGGGCGACGTCCGGTCGGTTGTCCCGTACCAGAAGGACCAGTGGAAGAGCTCGACCGCCGCCGTGATCGGGTTCACCTGGTAGAGCTTCCACAGGAAGCCGTCGCCGACGGCGTCGGTGACGTTGGTCCACCGGTAGAGGACCGGGGAGAGCCACGTGACGACCATGAGGATGAGGTCGACGATGTTCTCAGCATCCCGGAACAGTACGTTGACAGCCCCGAAGAAGAGGCCGAGGCCGAGTGCGAGCACGCCGATGATGAGGATCGCCAGTACCGCTCCGGCGAGCTCGTTGACCGTCGGCCGCCACCCCACCACCAGCGCACCGACGAGCAGGACGACCAGCTGCGGGAAGAAGTGGACGAGCGCGACCCATAAGGAGGACACCGGGAAGAGCTCACGTGGAAGGTAGATCTTCTTGACCAGCGCCGCGTTGCCGACAATCGACCGGGTGGCGTTCCCGAACGCCTCGGAGAAGAAGTTGACGACGACGATCCCGGAGAAGAGGTAGACCGAGAAGTTCTCGACCGTCTCGTTCATCTTCAGGAAGACGCCGACCGCGAAGTAGAAGACGACGAACTGCACCGCGGGCTTGACGTACGACCAGAGGAGCCCGAGGAACGATCCGCGGTAGCGCACGCGAAGCTCCTTGCGGACGAGGAGCTTGACGAGGTACCGCCTGCGATAGACCTCGAGGAGGCCGCCCCCACGTCCCGGTCGCGCGTATCCCTCCTTCACCACCGTGCTCACGCGTCGACGCCGCCGCTGACCAGGTCCCGGCCCGCAGCGAAGTGCGGGGCGAGCTTGTTGTCGACCATCGAGAGCGCCGCGCCGATCGCCATGTGCATGTCGAGGTACTTGTACGTTCCCAGCCGGCCACCGAACAGGACGTCCTTCTCGCGGGCCGCCAGATCCCGGTACGCGAGGAGGCGTGCGCGGTCTGCCGCCGTGTTGATCGGGTAGTACGGCTCATCGGTCTTCTCGGCGAAGCGCGAGAACTCCCGCATGATCACGGTCTTGTCCTGCGGGTAGTCCCGCTCGGGGTGGAAGTGCCGGAACTCGTGGATGCGCGTGTACGGCACGTCCGCGTCCGCGTAGTTCATGACCGAGGTGCCCTGGAAGTCTCCGACCGGCAGGACCTCCTCCTCGAAGTCGAGGGTCCGCCAGGAGAGGTCGCCCTCGGCGTTGTCGAAGTACCGGTCGACAGGTCCGGTGTACACGACGGGGACGTTGCCCACCGTGTTCGCCTTGTTCACCGGCTGGCTGTCGTCGAAGAAGTCGACGCCCAGACGCACCTCGATGTTCTTGTGGTCCGCCATGCGCTCGATCCACCGCGTGTACCCGTCGACAGGCAGGCCCTCGTACGTGTCGTTGAAGTACCGGTTGTCATAGGTGTAACGCACGGGCAGCCGGGAGATGATGCTCGCTGGCAGGTCTTTGGGATCCGTCTGCCACTGCTTCGCGGTGTAGTCGCGGATGAACGCCTCGTACAGCGGCCGCCCGATGAGCGAGATGCCCTGCTCGTCGAGGTTCTCCGGCGTCTTGCCGCCGAGCTCGGCAGCCTGCGTCCGGAGGAGGTCGCGCGCGGCCTGCGGGCCGTGCGCGGACCGGAAGAACTGGTTGACCGTGCCGAGGTTGATCGGCATCGGGTACACCTCGCCCTTGTGGGTGGTGTACACGCGGTGGACGTAGTCCGTGAAAGCGGTGAACCTGTTGACGTACTCCCACACCCGCTCGTTCGAGGTGTGGAAGAGGTGGGCTCCGTAGCGGTGCACCTCGATGCCGGTCTCCGGCTCGAGCTCGGAGTACGCGTTACCGCCGATGTGGTTCCTGCGGTCGACGACGAGGACCTTACGACCGTGCTGCTCGGCGATGCGCTCCGCCACGGTGAGCCCGAAGAACCCCGATCCAACGATGACAAGATCCGCGTCCACGCACACTCCTCCTGTAGTAACTCCAGCACACTAGGTTAGCGGTCCACCACCTCGCCCGTGACCGGCTTGGCACGGAGCATCCCTTCTCGGCACCGCTGCCCCTCCTGCGCCATCCTCTCGACGGGCGCCTCACGAGATCGTCACGGGTCGCTGTAACCTTCAGCCCATGATGCGTTCACTGACGAGCGGCTTCCGAAGGCTCCGCCATCGCCTCCAGCTGATCGAGCAGGCTGTTGCGGAGCTGGCGACGACCGCGGACCGGACGCAGCACAGGCTGTTCGAGGTCGGCGGCGTCAACGACGACACACGGGCCATCGTCGGCGGCATGGAGGCGCGGCTCGACCGCATCGAGGCCTCCGTCTCCGCCACCTCCCAGACGGTCCTCGACGCCGTCAACTACGCCATCAGGCACCAGCCGTTGTCCTCACGGGTGACCCGGGTGCTGTTCCTCGTCCACCACATCGAGGCATGGGACGCCTACGACGAGCTCGTCCGAGAGCTGCGCTCGCAACCGGACTTCCATGTCACGGTCGCCTCGAGCCCGCGGCGGTTCCGGGGCTCGGCGGACCTCGAGGACGAGGACACGGTGCACCGCGGCCTCGAAGAGAGAGGCGTCGAGCACCTGCGGCTGACGATGGCGACGGACGAGGAACGGCTCGCCCTCGTGCGTGCGCTCTCCCCCGACATCATCTTCCGGCAGTCGCAGTGGGACGACGACGTCCCTGCCGCGTTCTCCACCCGCAACCTCGCGTTCGCGCGGCTGTGCCTCGTCCCGTACGAGACGATGAACATCGTCCAGAACTCTCCCATCGAGGGCGTCGCGAACTCCGCGGTCGACAACTACTTCCACCGGGCCGCCTGGCGGGTCTTCTGCGCCGGTCCCCTCGTACGTGCGATCGCCGAACGTGACGGATCCCTCAACGGCTCGCAGTACGTCGTCACAGGTCACCCCAAGGCTGACAGGCTCCGGACCGCCGCACCGTCGTGGCCGATCGATCAGGCAGGAGCACGCCGGGGACGCGTCATCTGGTCCGCCCACCACACGATCGGCAACGACTGGACCGACTTCGGCCTCGCGCACGTGGTGGCCCCGGAGATGCTCGCGTGGGCGCAGGAACGTCCCGACATCGAGTTCGTCTTCATGCCGCATCCCGCGCTGCGACCGTTCACCAACGACCCCACCTCACCCGTGACGGCGCAGGAGGCCGAGCTCTTCGTCAAGGAGTGGGAGGAGCTGCCGAACACCGCGGTCGTCACGAGCGGGGACTACGCGCCGGTGCTCGCAGCCTCTGACGTCATGATCGTCGACGGCCTGAGCATGCTCGTCGAGTACCAGTTCATGACGAAGCCGTTGATCTTCCTCGAGCGGCCGGGGCACCGACCCTTCAACGAGATCGGAGAGGTCGTCATGGGGGGAGCGCACCGCGTATCCGGGCTGCGTGACGCCCGTGAGCTCGCCGAGCGCTTCTTGGACGGCGCCTCTGATCCCCTGGCAGAACGTCAGGTCGAGAACATCCGCACGCTGTTCGGGGATGCTCCGGCGGTACCGCGGATCGTAGCCGCGCTGCGCTCGGCGATCGAGGACGACCGGCCGAGCGCCACGTCCTAGCGCGAACCCGGGCCGCGATCAGCGCGGAGGGGCGCCGCGCCGGCCGATGAACAGCCGGTACCCCGTCTTCCGCAGCCGCTCGGGCACCAACCTGTACAGGCCCCGGACGAGGACGTTGCGCACGAGCTCCCGACGTGTGACGAACCCGACGGAGCGGAACCTGCGCTGCAGGCGCAGCTCGGTGAGCAGGATCCGTCGGCCACCCCGGCGCGCATAGGCACCCGCGCCCACCCGGTAGAGGAGCAGCGGTTCGTCGACGTTCTCGACGCGTGCGCCCGCAAGGATCATCCGGGCAAACAACCAGTAGTCCTCCATGAGGAGGAGGTCGTCGTAACCTCCTGCAGCGACCACGGCGCTGCGGCGGTAGACGACGCTCGGGTGGTTGAACGGGGAGACGAACCTCGATCGTCGGCGGATCTCCTCCGCGCCCGTGATCGCGTGGCGTACGAGCCCAGGTTCCGACTCGTCGCGGAACTCCTGGATCGCGGAGCCGACGATGTCGACGCCCGCCTCGACGAGCGGGATCTGGCGGGCGAACCGGTTCGGCCGCGCGATGTCGTCCGCGTCCATCCTGGCGACGACGTCGTGGCGGCATCGTTCGAGGCCGACGGTCAAGGCACGCGCGAGCCCTGCGTTGTGCTCGATCCGTACGACGGACGTCGGTACGACCGCGTCCCGCTCGAGGCCGCGGAGGAAGTCCTCCACCTCCGGACGCACAGGCCCGTCCCGGACGATGACGACGTCGGACGGCGGGAGGGTCTGGTCTGTGGTGACCGACCGGTAGGCACGGGCGAGGAACTCGAGGGTGTCACCCACGTAGACGGGCAGCAGCACGGAGAACTCGAGCATCGTCAGAGCGCCCGGTCGTACCGGGCAACGGACCTGCTCACCGCTCCGTGCCCGGCAAGGACCGCGACCGTCGGACGGGGCGCCGTGAGCAGGCCGTCACGCGCACCGCGCGCCCCGGCCCGGGCGAGCACACCGCGCCGACGAGACCGCGCGAAGGTTCGTGCCCACCGTCGGAGGCTTGCACCGGTGTAGAGGACGCGCTCACCGACCGAGAGCGCCGAAGACCGCGTGAGCATCCAGATCTTGTTCCGCACCTCGTAGTAGAAGCGCTCGCCGGGATCGGCGTCCGTCGCGCCAAACGTCTTCGTCCGGTGCTCGACGACGCTGGCCGGGACGTACAGCCCGACGCTACGCCGGAGCAGTCGGCACGAGTACTCGAAGTCGTCATTCCAGATGAAGTAGTCAGCGATCGGCAGGCCGAAGTACCGCACCGCCCGAGCGTCGACGAGCATCGAGACGAAGGACGACGAACGGACGGGGACAGCGCCCACAGCCGCGGCGTCCGTGGCCTGTGCCGCGGACACCCGCGGTCGTCGCCGCGGGGTGTTCATCGGGTGGTCTCGCCCGTCGTGCCAGACGACCCGGCTTCCCAGCAGGGCCACGTCCCCGTCATAGGCCTCGGCAGCACGCAGGAGCTCTTCGAGGGCGGTCGGGGTGGGGATCGTGTCATCGTCCATGAGCCACACCCAGGTCGGACCGGGGTGCGTGGACTCGTCGAGGGCGACGGCTATCCCCCCAGCGAACCCTCCGGCCCCACCGGTGTTCTCCGTGAGCCGGACGACGCGCGCTCCGACCGGGTGGGCCCGTGCCACGGATGCGGAGTCGTCGGACGAGGCGTTGTCCAGCACCACGACCTCGTCCGGCATCCTGGTCTGTGCCGCAAGGGCGTCGAGAGCCTCGAGCAGGAGGTCTCGTCGGTTGTACGCGACGAGTACGACGGAGACCCGCGTCTGCGACGCGCCGCTCATGCGAACAGCCCGGCGAGGGGCAGGCCGCGCGATGCGACCAGCCCCTGGACAGCGACGACAGCGATGCGCACGACGACCTCGACTCCTCAGGGCCGGACGCACCCGGCCTGTTCCGACTGGTCAGCATACTGGCCGGTGCGGTGCGGTCCCGATCCCGGGCAGGGGCGCGCGGCCCCAGCGGGAAGGCGCCCGTTCGCTACCCTTGCAGGCGACATACCCATCCAGGAGGATCCCCATGCGTCTGCTCGTCACCGGCGGGGCCGGCTTCATCGGCTCCAACTTCGTCCACCAGACCGTCCGCGAACGGCCGGACGTCCACGTGACGGTCATCGACGCGCTGACGTACGCGGGTGACAGGACCTCGCTCGCCGCGGTGGCCGACAAGGTGACTCTCGTCGAGGGCGACATCGCTGACGCGGAGCTCGTCGACCGCCTGGTCGGCAGCTCGGACCTCGTCGTCCACTTCGCCGCCGAGTCGCACAACGACAACTCCCTGACGAACCCGTGGCCGTTCGTCCAGACCAACATCATCGGCACCTACACGCTGCTCGAGGCCGTGCGCAAGCACGGGGTGCGGTTCCACCACATCTCCACCGACGAGGTCTACGGGGACCTCGAGCTCGATGACCCGGCGAAGTTCACCGCCGACACGCCCTACAACCCGTCGAGCCCCTACTCCTCGACGAAGGCGGGCAGCGACCTCCTCGTCCGCGCGTGGGCACGCTCGTTCGGCATCCAGGCCACGATCTCGAACTGCTCCAACAACTACGGTCCCTACCAGCACATCGAGAAGTTCATCCCGCGGCAGATCACCAACCTCATCGACGGGGTGAAGCCCCGCCTGTATGGAAAGGGTGAGAACGTCCGTGACTGGATCCACGTCGAGGACCACAACTCTGCGGTGTGGTCGATCATCGACTCCGGCCGCATCGGCGAGACGTACCTCATCGGTGCGGACGGCGAGAAGAACAACCTCGAGGTGGTCGAGACGCTGCTCGAGATCTTCGGCTTCGGCAAGGACGACTTCGACCACGTGAAGGACCGCCCGGGTCACGACCTGCGTTACGCGATCGACTCCACGAAGCTCCGGAGCGAGCTCGGCTGGGAGCCCCGGTACACGGACTTCCGCTCCGGCCTCGAGGCGACTGTCGACTGGTACCGGGCGAACGAGAGCTGGTGGCGTCCCGCGAAGCAGGCGACCGAGGCGAAGTACGCGGCCGCCGGCCACTGAGCACCACACCCACGACGGCCCCGAGCGCTCATCCGCTCGGGGCCGTCGACGTCACCCCTGGGCGACGTCGACGGCGACAGGCGCCGTCCGCCCCTCGCCGACGACGACGCGCGGCACGCCGGCCCACAGCGCCGGATCCGTCACGCGGCGACCGTCGACGAGCAGGCGCAGCCCGGGGAGCTGGTCCGGTCGCGTGCCCCGGTACTCGGCGTGGTCCGTCTGAACGACCGCCACGTCGGCCGGCTGCCCCCAGTGATAGGCCTCGAACCCCAGCCCTGCGAGCTCGGTGTCGCTGTAGAGGGGGTCGTGCACGAGCGGACGCGCACCACGTGACCGCAGCGCCTCGACCGTCGGGAAGACACCGGAGAACGCAGTCTCCTTGACGCCCCCGCGGTAGGCGGCGCCGAGCACCGCCACGGTGAGGCCCTCGAGCGACCCCAGCAGCTGCTCCGCCCGGGCGACGACGTGCTCGGGCATCGCCGCGTTCACGGCGCGCGCCTCGCGCACGATGGACGCGTCGGGGTCGACCGAGAGGTAGAGGCGCGGGTAGACGGGGATGCAGTGGCCGCCGACCGCGATGCCGGGGCGGTGGATGTGGCTGTAGGGCTGGGAGTTGCAGGCGTCGATGACGGAGTACACGTCGATGCCGACCTTCTCGGCGAAGGCGCCGAACTGGTTGGCGAGGCCGATGTTCACATCGCGGTACGTCGTCTCGGCGAGCTTCGCCATCTCGGCCGCCTCGGCCGACCCGAGGTCCCAGACCCCGTTCGGGCGGGCGAGGTCGGGGCGGTCGTCGAACGTGAGCACCGCCTCGTAGAACGTCCGCGCCCTGCGTGCACCCTCGTCGCTCAGGGCGCCGATGAGCTTGGGATACCGACGCAGGTCCGCGAAGACGCGTCCCGTGAGGACTCGCTCGGGCGAGAAGACGAGGTGGAAGTCGGTGCCTTCCGTGAGCCCGGAGCCTTCCTCGAGCATCGGCTTCCAGCGGCCCCGGGTGACGCCGACCGGCAGGGTCGTCTCGTACGAGACGAGGGTGCCGGGGGTCAGGTGCGCGGCGAGGGACCGCGTCGCGGCGTCCATCCAGCCGAAGTCGGGCTCGGCCGTGGTCTCGTCGACGAAGAGCGGGACGACGAGGACGACCGCGTCAGCGCCGGGGACGGCCTCCGCGTAGTTCGTCGTCGCGCGCAGCCTGCCGGCGGGGACGAGCTCGGCGAGCTTCTCGGCGAGGTGCGCCTCCCCCGGGAACGGCTCGACACCTGCGTTGACGAGGTCGACCAGGTGCGCGTTGACGTCGATGCCCACGACGTCGTGGCCGCGGTCGGCGAACTGCACCGCCAGCGGTAGACCGATCTTCCCGAGCGCTACGACGGCAATCCGCACGTCAACCCCACATCCTCCGGGCCGCCGGAGGAGCGGCCGTCCGACACGCAGCATACGTGCCGACGCGGAGCGCCGATCGCGGGCCGCTACGGCGCTCAGCCAGCCGGTGTGCGGAGCAACCGCGACACGATCCCGTCCGCGACCGCGGCGTCCGTCTCGAACGACAGCTCGCGGCTGGCAGCGTCGGCTGCCGCCTTCGCGGACCGGATGCCCGCCGCGTCCAGGGACCGCAACGAGGCCGCGCACGCCTCCACGGAGAAGTCGTCGCTCACCACACCGAGGCCGTGGCGCTCGACGAGGCGCGCCATCTCGATGCTGGGGCCGACCGCGACGGCGAGACGCGCCTGGACGTAGTCGAAGAACTTGTTGGGGAGGGTGAACCGAGCGTTCGTGTGCGTCGGGGGGATCCAGAACACGCCCACGTCGTACCCGTTGAGGGTGGCCGGCAGGTCGCCGGGCGCGACGGGGTCACGGAACCGGATGTGGTCGCACCCCGCGGCACGCTCGACCAGCCGCGAGAGGTACGCGCCGCCGTCGCCGCCCGGGAGCAGGTAGAGGTCGAGCGAGTGACCGGGGCCGAGGAGGCGGACGACGTCGATCATCGTCTCGAGGTTGCGGCCGTGGATGGCGGCGCCGCTGTGGACGAGGCGGACGACGTCGTGCGGCCCGTCGCTCGGCTCGAGGTCCTGCCACGGGGAGGAGTTGCGCATGACTGCAGCCTCGACGCCGAACGTCTCCCGGTAGAGGTCGGCGATCGAACCGCAGACCGTCGTCACCGCACCGCTGTGCGGCAGGTACCGAGCGCACAGGTACGTCATGAACGGCGCCACCAGCAGGCGCCACGACAGGACGTGGGTGCGTTCCTCCGGGGCCCACTCGTGCATGTCCGCCCAGACGGGCGCGCCGTCGCCCCGTGCGGCGACGGCGTGCGCGAGCCCGAGGACGCGGGCGTCGTTGGCGACCACGAGGTCGAACTCGCGCCCCTCGAGCAGCTCGAGGGCATGGCGGACGGCAGGCGCAGCGAGCTCCGCGGAGCGGAACCTGCGGGCGGCCAGCCGCACGACGCCCGACGGGGTCTGGGGCAGGGTGGCGGCCCCGTCGGGCACCCTGAGGTGCTCGTCGACACCGTCGGGTGCCGGACCGAACCCGAGGCTGGTGACACGTCCGTGCCGCGCGAGGACGCTGAGCTGGCGCAGCACGCGGGCATCGGAGCGCACCGGGGACAAGGAGATCGACAAGATCCGCGGGCGTGGGTCGGTCGCTGCCTCCGGACCGTCCGGAGCCGCGTCCGTCACCGGGACACCGTGCCCGCCCGGGCGAGGAGCGCCTCGACGGCATCGAGCCACGGCTGTGACAGGCGTTCCGCGCTCAACGTGTCGGCCGCCGCGTCGCTCGCGGCCTTGAGGTCGGCGACCCTGCCGGGTCCGAGCGTCCGGATCGCGCGCGCCGTGTCCGCCGCGGTGAAGCCGTCCGCGACGACACCGACACCGTGCTGGCGCACGATGCGCGCCATCTCCGGCGACGGCCCGATGAGCACCGCGAGCCGCGCCTGGACGAACTCGAAGAGCTTGTTCGGCAACGCGTGCAGGAGGTTGAACGTCGTGGGCGGGCAGACGAACACCCCGACGTCGTACCGCGCGAGCAGCGGCACGATCTCGTCGAACGGAACGGGCGGCAGGACCCGGACAGCTCCTCCGGGGACCGCCTGCGCGCGGCTCGTGAGCTCGGCGATGTACGTCGGGTCCCCCGGCGCGAGGACGACGTCGAGCGCCACGGAGCCGGGAGCGTGCTCCTCCACGAGGCGGACGGCGTCGATCATCGTCTCGAGTCTGCGGGCACGCCCGGCGATGCCGATGTGCACGAGGCGCAGCGGGGTGCTCACCGGTGTGGGCGCGAGAGCGGGACGGAACGGCGCGGCGTTCGGCACGACGGTGGGCAGGAACCCGAACTCGCGCTCGTACTCCTGCGCGATGCCCTCGGCGACCGTGGACACGGAGGCGGCCCGACGCACGTGACGGCACGCCCAGCGCATGAGGGGGCCGACGAGCACCCGCCACGCGCGCCGGCTCTCCCCCTGCCGCGGGGCGTACTCGTGGAGGTCGCTGTGCACCCCGCCGCGCGGTGCCAGCGCGAGCGCGAGCGGTGCCGCGAGCGCGTCGTTCGCCACGACGACGTCCATCGACCCCGGCGGGAGCGCGTCGAGGACGAACCGCACCCGTTCGGACCCGAAGTACAGGCGCTCGTACCTCCGCAGCCCGAGGAGCGCGGAAGCCGTGAACCGCGTCGTCCGCCAGGGAGCGAGGCGCGCCGGCACCTCGACGTGCCGGGCGACACCTGCCGGAGCAGGTCCGTACCCGCACGTGATGACGTCGGCGACGCGCGCGAAGAGCTGCACCTGGCGCAGCACGCGGGGGTCGCGTGCGATCGGCGAGAACGACAGCACGACGACGGTCGGGCGTGCAGCCCGACCGCTCGAGGGTGTCGGACCCTCCGGGACAGCGTGCTCGGTCGACGTCATGGGGCCTCCTCGGCCGGGGGGACGGGCTGCGGGGCGAGACCTGCCAGGGCGGCCTGCCGTGCGAAGTCGGGCTCCGCTGCGACGACCTCGTCGAACGTCCCGTGCGCGACGAGGTGCCCGTCGCGCAGGAAGCACACGATGTCGCTGTGCCGGATGGTCGAGAGCCGGTGCGCGACGACGACGAGCGTGAGCTGCCCCCGGAGCTCGGCGATGGCCTGCGTGACCGCCGCCTCCGTGCTCGTGTCGAGGGCGCTCGTGGCCTCGTCGAGGATGAGCACCGTCGGGTCCGTGTACAGCGCCCGGGCGATGCCGATGCGCTGCCGCTGCCCTCCGGAGAGCGCCAGCCCGCGCTCCCCCACGGGTGCGTCGATCCCCCCGTCGCGCGCCTCGATGACGTCGAGGGCCTGCGCCCGGTCCAGCGCCGCCCGGACCCGGTCAGGATCGACGAGGGCGTCGTCCCACTCGAGCGCGACGTTCTGCGCGACGGTCGCGTCGAACAGGGAGACCTCCTGCGGGACGTACCCGACCCGCGAGCGCCACGAGTCGAGGCTGTCAGCGAGCGCGACGCCCCCGACACGCACAGACCCGCTCGTGGGCTCGAGCAGGCCGAGGACGAGGTCGACGAGCGTCGACTTGCCGGACCCCGACGCACCGACGAGCGCGACGGACCGACCGAAGGGGATGGTGAGCGTGACGTCCCGGACAGCGGGTTCGACGGCACCGGGGTAGGTGAACGTCACGCCGTCGAGCTCGAGCTCCGCGGCGCCGTCCGGGACGGGCACCTGTGGCGGCGCGACCCGCCGCTGCGAGATGTACCGGCGGCCGCGGGCGATGTCGTCGATCGCTGCGTGCGCGAACGGCAGCGCGGCGGAGGTCTGGGCCATGATCGCCTGGAAGCGGGTGAGCGACGGGATGATGCGGAAGCCCGCGACACCGAAGAGTGCGACCGAGCTCAGTGCGCCCTCCTGGCCGCCGGTCGCGTACCCGATCCCCGCTGCGAGCGCGAACCCGCCGATGAGCGCCGCCTCGAGCACGTACCGGGGGACGACCGAGAGGAACGACATGTTCGCCCGAGCGCGCGCGCTGCGCTGGCGCACGCCGAGGACGAGCTCGGCGACCGCCTCCGACCGACCGCGCAGGGTGATCTCCTTGAGGGACTGCACCATCTCGGACTGCAGGCGCGCCGAGCGTGTCGCATAGACCCTGTTGACCCTGCCGGCCTGCACAGAACGGCGCAGCACCCAGCGCAGGAGCACCGCGCCGACAAGACCGAAGTACAGGACTGTCGCGAGGGCCACGAGCGGCGCCGCGACGATGAGCACCGTGAGGACCGCGACGAACGTGCACAGCTCCCCCGCGAGCATCGCGAACGGGATGAGCACGCCGGAGACGGTCGTGGCCACGCCGACGTCGGTCGAGCGCACGAGGTCGGTGGAGTTGCGACGCAGCCGGTCCGTCCAGGGCGACGCGAAGAACCCGCGCAGGAGCTCGCGGCTGATGGCCAGCTCGAAGGTCGCGAACCGCCGGGTGGCCACCCACTGGAGCACGACCTGGAAGACGGACTTGGCGATGATGAGGAGCCCGACGAGGACGACGACGACGAGGAAGTCGCCCGCGTCGGAGAGCGTCCCGAGGACGGGCACCGTGACCTCGGTCCCCGAGATCATCGGCGCGAGACACACCGCGAGGAGGCCCAGGGCGATGACGTCGAGGATCGACGAGGCTCCCGAGAGCAGCGCGAACATCACGAGGAAGCGGCCGCTGCCGTCCGGCAGGAGGGGCAGGAGGGCCCGCACGGTGCGCCACAGAGCAGACATGGCGGTGAGCCTACCCGCGCCCCCCGCGGACGGTCCCGAGCACCACACGCGCTCCGCGCGCGGCCACGCCCGCGAGCGACGCGTGCGTGCGCGCCCACGCGACCCGCTGCTCCCGACCGTCGACCGGTGCGTCGAGCATGGCCAGCATGGCCCCCGCGACCTCGTCCGCGTCGTGCGCGGTGGCGATGCCCAGCACCGGGTCCGCGAGCAGCGCGCGGGCCGGCCCTGGTCCGGCGTAGACCGCGGGTGTGCCGCAGGCGAGCGACGCGTAGATCTTTGTCGGGAACGAGAAGTCGTAGCCCTGGCCGGGACGCACGCTGGCGAGCGAGGCCCGGGCGCCGCGCAGCCAGCGCGCGGTCTCCTCGCCGGACGCCTGGGGCAGGAACACCGCGGTGCCCGGCGGGAGGTCCGCGCACTCCTGCTCGACGAGCGGTCGCTCGGCGCCCTGGCCCACGAACACCAGGCGCGCGTCCGGACGGACGGCGGACACCCGGCGCATCGCGCGCGCGAACACGGTCGCTCCGTGCCACTCGGACGCCGTGCCCGCGTACACGAACGTGGGACGGCCGTCCGCCTCGAGGTCCGCGGTGCTGCCGTCCGGCGAGAACACCTCGGTGTCGATCCCGTTGCCGACCTCGCGGACATGATCCCCGGCGCCGAGCTCCGCGAGGCGGTGGGTGACCCCCGCAGACACGGACAGGATCCGGGACGCCCCCCGCCACACCCACGTCTCGAGCCGCCGCAGGACGCACAGCACGAGCCGTGGGGCACCCGTCGTCCGAGCCGCGTCCTGGAGGACGTCGGCGGCGTAGTACACGTACGGCACACGACGCAGGGCGCACGCCACGCGCACAGCCGCACCGGTCGTCGGTGGGGGCTCGCTCACGACGACGTCGGGGCGCCGACCGAGAAGGATGCGGAAGAAGACAGGGATGTCGAACGACAGGTAGGGGACGTAGCCCCGGACATACCCAGAGGCGTCCCGCAGCACCGGCCAGCGCCGCACGACGACCCCGGCGTCGGACCCGTCCGAGCCGTCATCCGGCCGCCCGTCCCGGTGCGCCACCGGGGGCCGCGACGTGAGGACCGTGACCTGCGCCCCTGCGTCACGCAACGCGCGGGCGAGCGCGCGCAACCGGAACGAGGCCGCCGCCGGCTCGGGCGCATAGAGCCGGGCGGCGATGACGGCCCGGGTCACGCGGGGGCGCCGGACAAGGCATCGAGGACCACGGCCGTGCCGGTGCGAGCCGACCGGAGCATCGCTTCTGCGACCCCGAGCGTCGCCAGTCCTTCCTCGAGCGTCACGATGTCGTCGCGCAGCCCCAGCACCGCGTCGCGGAACGCCTCGTGCTCGACCTTGAGCGGCTCCCGCTTGGCCAACGCGTACCGGACGACATCCCCCTCCGACACACCCCGGAACGCCGCGATCGAGTCCCACTCGGTCGCGATCGTGCCGTTGGCGTGGAAGGTGAGGTCCGCGCTCGCCGTGTCCGCGACGAACGCTCCGCGCTCGCCGGTGACGACCGTGACCCTCTCCTTCATCGGCGAGAGCCAGTTCACGGTGTGGTGGACGATGACCCCGTTCATCAGCCGCCCGGTGGCCAGGAGCATGTCCTCGTGCTGCCGTCCGCTGCGGTGCGCGACCTGCGCGGTGACCGACGCGTACGGGCTCTGAGCCACCCACGCGGTGAGGTCGATGTCATGGGTCCCGAGGTCCTTGACGACGCCGACGTCGGCGATCCGGGCCGGGAACGGCCCCTGGCGACGGGTGACGATCTGGTAGATCTCGCCCAGCTCCCCGGCCGCCAGACGCCGTCGCAGCTCCTGGAGCGCGGGGTTGAAGCGCTCGATGTGACCGACCGCACCGACAAGTCCGCGCGACGCGAACGCGTCGACGATCCGCGCCCCGGCGTCGCCCGTGCTCGCGACCGGCTTCTCGATGAGCGTGTGGACGCCCGCGGCGGCGAGCGCGAGCGCGACAGGCTCGTGCGCGATCGTCGGGACGGCGACGACCGCACAGTCGAGCCCGACGCCGATGAGCGACTCGACGTCACGGAGCACGTCGAGCCCACCGCCGACCCCGTGGGGGTCTCCACCGGGATCGGCCACGGCCACGAGGTCGACCCCGTCGACCTCACGCAGGACGCGTGCGTGGTGGCGGCCCATGGCGCCGAGACCGATGAGCCCGGCCCGCAGCGGCGCGGCCATCAGGCGCCCGCCGTCGCGACGGTCCGCACCGCGGTCACGACGCGGTCGAGGTCCGACGCGGTGAGGGACGGGTGCACGGGCAGCGAGAGGACCTCGCGCGCAGCCTGCTCGGTGTGCGGGAGGTCGAGGCCGGGCGCGAACCGCGCGAGCGACGGCAGCCGGTGGTTCGGGATGGGGTAGTACACGCCGCACCCCACGGCGTGCTCCTCCCGCAGGGCGCGCACGATCGCGTCCCGGTCCTCGCTCACCCGGATCGTGTACTGGTGGTAGACGTGCGAGGCCCCCGCACCCACCACCGGGGTGGTCACCCCGTCAAGTCCCGCAAGACCGGCGTCGAGCACCGCCGCGTTGGCCCTGCGCTGCTCCGTCCACCCCGGGAGGCGAGTGAGCTGGACGCGACCGATCGCGGCGTGCAGGTCGGTCATCCGGGAGTTGAACCCGACGACCTCGTTCGCGTACTGCACCTCCATGCCCTGGTTGCGCAGGAGACGCACCGAGCGCGCGAGGTCCTCGGTCGCGCACGCGACCATCCCGCCCTCACCGGAGGTCATGTTCTTCGTCGGGTAGAGGCTGAACATCGCGAAGTCGCCGAACGCGCCCACCGGCGTGCCGTCGAGCTCGGCGCCGTGCGCCTGAGCAGCGTCCTCGAAGAGCCGGAGGTCCAGCTCGTCCGCGAGCGCGCGGAGGTCGCCCATCGGCGCCGGGTGACCGTAGAGGTGGACGGGCATGACCGCGCGGGTGCGCGGGGTCACCGCCGCCCGGACGGACTGCGGGTCGAGACAGAAGGTCACGGGGTCGATGTCGGCGAACACCGGCGTCGCACCGGTGAGTGCCACGGAGTTCGCCGTCGCGGCGAACGTGAACGACGGGACGATGACCTCGTCCCCCGGGCCGATCCCGGCCGCGAGGAGACCGAGGTGCAACCCCGACGTCCCGGAGCTCACCGCGACGCAGGTGCGCCCCGCGACGAGCTGGGCGCCGAACTCGGACTCGAACGCGGCGACCTCCGGGCCCTGGGCGATCATGCCGCTGCGCATCACCCGGTCCACGGCTGCCCGCTCGGCATCGCCGATGATGGGCCGGGCTGCGGGGACGAGAGGCAGGTCCGTGGTCACCGGACCTCCCGCAGCTCGTCGCCGTCAAGTTCGTAGGACGCGCCCGTGGCGGGGCAGTGCCACCGGCCGTCGTCGCTCTCGGCCAACGGGTGCCCCGCGCGCCCGACCCAGCCGGCGCGGCGAGCGGGAACGCCTGTGACGAGGGCGAAGTCCGGGACGTCCCGGGTCACCACGGCTCCCGCCGCGACGGTGGCCCAGCGCCCGATGCGGACGGGGGCGACGCACACCGCACGGGCACCGATCGAGGCGCCGTGACCGACCTCGACGCCCACGGCCTGCCAGTCGGCCGCGCTCTTGACCGACCCGTCCGGAGTGATCGCACGCGGGTAGGTGTCGTTCGTGAGGACCGCACCGGGCCCGACGAACACGCCGTCCGCGAGCACAGCCGGTTCGTAGACGAGGGCATAGTTCTGAATCTTGCAGTCGTCGCCGACAGTGACGCCGGAGCCCACGTACGCACCGCGCCCGACGACGCAGCGCCGCCCGATCTCGGCGCCCTCGCGCACCTGCGCCAGGTGCCAGACGGACGTACCGTCCCCGATCCTGGCGTCGTCGTCGACGTCCGCTGACGCAGCGATCCTCACCGTCATCCACCACTCCTCAGCGTCTGCCCGGGGCGTCCATCTCTGCCGTGCAGGCGTCCCGGTCCGTACGCCGCCGAGCGTAGCTGAACGCGGTGCGAGAATGTCAGCATGGGTATTCCTGCGGCCGCGCCGTCTCCGGGCCACGGCGCGGGGACGACCATGGTGGACGGGGAGGACTGGCTCGTCGTCCCCCTCTACAACGAGGCGTCCGTGATCGGTGACGTCATCCGCGGCGCGCTCCCCTTCTTCCCCCGCATCGTGTGCGTCGACGACGGGAGCACCGACGGCTCCGGAGAGGTCGCGCGGGCAGCAGGGGCACAGGTCCTCGTGCACGCCGTCAACCTCGGCCAGGGTGCCGCTCTGCAGACGGGTCTGTCCTGGGCGTCCCGGCAGCCGCGCGCGCGGGTGCTCGTGACGTTCGACGCCGACGGCCAGCACCAGGTCGCGGACGCGAGGGAGATGGCAGACATCATCGTGCGCGGCGAGGCGGCCGTCGTGTTCGGCTCACGGTTCCTCGATGGTCGGACCGAGCCCGGGCTGCTCAAACGCGTCGTCCTGCGCTTCGCGGTGTGGTTCACGAAGCAGTCGACGGGGATGCGCCTCACCGACGCCCACAACGGGCTGCGAGCCATCCGCGTCGACGCCGCCCGGCAGGTGAACCTCACGCAGGACCGGATGGCCCACGCGAGCGAGATCGTGCTCCAATTGGGGCGGACCGGTCTCCCGTGGACGGAGCATCCCGTCCACGTGCTCTACACGGACTACTCCCGCAGCAAGGGGCAGTCGTTGTGGAACTCCGTGAACATCCTCGTCGACCTCGTCTTCAAGTAAGTCCGCCGCGCACACCGTCCTTCCCGGGAGAAACGCTATGGGCAGCAACTCGCTGCTGATCCAGGTCATCCTGCTCCTCGGGGTGGCTCTCGTCGCCGTCCTGCTCACGCGCTCGACCGCAGGTGCACGCCACCAGGCGATCCGACGGCTGCTCCTCGTCGGGTTCGTGGGCGCCGCTGCCCTCTCCATCCTCATGCCGCAGGTCCTCTCGCGGCTCGCCAACGCCGTCGGCGTCGGGCGCGGGACGGACCTCCTGCTCTACGCCCTGGTCATCGCGTTCCTCAGCTACATCTCGACGAGCCACCGGCGGATGACCCGCATGTCGGCCCAGATCACCCGGCTCACCCGTGAGCTCACGCTCGCCGAGGCACGCATGGCGACCCCGCCTCCCGCGGACGAGGCCTCGCCGCCGGCACGCACCATCCGGGGCTGAAACCCGCGTCTCCACAATGTCTCCACCGGGCTGCCCCCGGCCTTCCCCCGCTCCTGGGGGCCGGCGACCTAGGATTGCCGATCGTGACGACCTCCGACGCCCAGTCCCGCAGCGAGCTCCGAGAGAGCCGTCGGGAGCGCCGCCACCCGGCTCACCTGCGGCCTTCCCGCTCGCACCACGTCCTGCGGGCGCTCGCACTCGTCGTCACGGGCGCGCTGGCCTTCGTCGCCACCGGCGCCGGCGCCGTGTACTACACGCTCCAGAACAACATCGACTCCGTGGATGCCGCGTCGCTCCTGTCGGACGTCGACCGGCCTGCACCGCCCACCCCTGATCCCGAGGATCCCGACGCCGGCCTGCCGATCAACCTCCTCCTCATGGGCTCGGACGACCGCAGCGGGGCCAACGCGAGCATCGGGGGCGAGGACGAGGACGGCGGCATGCGGTCCGACACGACGATCATCATGCACATCTCGGCCGACCGGCAACGGATCGATGTCGTCTCCATCCCCCGCGACTCGCTCGTGGACATCCCCGAGTGCAACACGACCAACGGCACGGTCCGCGCCCGGAACGACGCGATGTTCAACAGCGCGTTCGCCTACGGGTGGGACAAGGGCCAGAACGTGGACTCGGCGGCCGCGTGCACCATGCACACCGTCGAGACCCTCACCGACGTGCCGATCTCGGGGTTCATGGTCATCGACTTCGCCGGTTTCCAGACGATGATCGACGCCATCGGACCGATCCCGATGTGCATCCCCGAGCGGACGGTCTCCAAGGAGGCGGACCTCTACCTCGAGGCCGGGATGCAGGAGCTCAACGGCCAGCAGGCGCTGGGGCTCGCCCGGGCCCGCAAGGGCGAGGGCGCCAACATGAACGGGTCCGACCTCACGCGCATCGGTCGCCAGCAGGAGCTGCTCGCGGCGACGGCACGGACCGTCCTCGACAAGAACGTCCTCATGGACAGCCCGGCGCTGTTCCAGTTCCTCAACGGTGCGACCTCGTCGCTCACCGCCAGCCCGGAGTACTCCGACATCTCGAACATCGTCGGCCTCGGGTTCTCGCTGCGCAACATCCCCCGTGAGAACATCACCTTCATGACGGTCCCGGTCATGGACGCCCCGTCCGACCCCAACCGTGTGGTGTGGACGTCGGAGGCGGACAAGGTGTGGGAGAACATGCGCGCGGACCGGCCCCTCGTCACCCCGGTCGAGCCGCCCCCCGTCCCGGACCAGCAGCAGCCGCCGCTCGAGGCCGAGGGCGGGACCGAGGAGCCGGTCCTGCCGGTCGAGCCGACGGAGACCGAGACGAAGAAGGCCGGGCAGGAAGCCTTCACGTCCGCAGACACGACAGCCGTCTGCCCCACCTGATCGGACGCTCATGCCACCGACCCCGCCGCGACGTCCCGACGTCCCACCGCCGAGCTTCACGCCGCAGTCCGGTCGTCCCGCGCGACCGCGGCGCGACGATCCTGCCGTCGAGGTGGGCGATACAGAGTCCCAGCGCGCCGCCGCCGACGCGTACGGTGCCCCGGGAGCACGCCGGGTCCCACCCCGGGGGGCGGAGCAGTCGCCCCGGCGCCCGGGGAGCGAGCAGCGGAAGGCGTCCGACCCTCCCGTGCGGCCGTCCTCGGTCCCGCCGGCCGTGCACCCCGGCAAGCCCGTCTCCTACCGGCCCGCGCCCCAGGACCCGCCTGGACGCTCGTCCGACAGCGTGTACGGCAGCGTCCCCATGAACGAACCCCGCGACCCGTCCGCGACGCGGATCGCACCCGCGGCGCCGCGCTCCGCCAGCGGGATGCCTCCCGCTCAGCCACCTCGCGGCACCCCCCGCCCCGACCGCGGCACGGCCGCCCGCGCGGAGCGTGAGCACGGGGCCGTCCCGTCCATCCCGCCCGGAGGCCGGGCGGGCCAGCAGGCGCGTCAGCCGCAGGTCCGTCCGGGTGCTCCTGCACGTCCGGGCACGCTCGGTCCGGTCCCACCGCCACCTGGTCGACGTGCGCGCCCGCGCTGGCGCCGCTACGTGGCGCTCGGGGTGTGCCTGGTCCTCGTCGCGCTCATCGCCTGGCCCGTCGGGCTCCTGCTGTGGGCGAACGGGAAGCTCCAGCACACCGACGCGCTCTCCGGCGCAGCTGACACTCCTGGCACCACCTACCTCCTCGCGGGGTCCGACTCACGGGCGGACGGGGCGGTGGGCGACGACGGGACCGAGGGCGCGCGCACGGACACGATCATGCTCCTGCACGTACCGGAGTCCGGGCCGACGGCGCTCATCAGCCTGCCGCGTGACACCTATACGGAGATCCCCGGGGGCTCCGCCAACAAGCTCAACGCGTCGTACACCCTCGGCGGGGCGCCCCTGCTCGTGCAGACCGTGGAGCAGCTGAGCGGCCTCACCGTGGACCACTACGTCGAGATCGGCTTCGGTGGCGTCGAGAAGATCGTCGACGCGGTGGGCGGCGTCGAGCTGTGCCTCGACTACGACGTGCAGGACGAGCGCAGCGGACTTGCCTGGACCGCCGGGTGCCACACGGCAGACGGCGCGACCGCCCTGGCCTTCTCGCGGATGCGGTACTCCGACCCGACCGGGGACATCGGCCGAGCGGACCGGCAGCGCCAGCTCATCGGTGCACTGACGACCGAGCTGCAGGACACGTCGATCCTCACGAGCCCCGGGACCCAGCGAGCCCTCGTGGACTCGGGTCTCGGCGCGGTGCTGGTGGACGAGGGTTCGGGGATCACCGACCTCGGCAGGCTCGCGCTCGCCTTCCGCAAGGCCAACGGCCCGGAAGGCATCACCGGGACGCCGCCCATCAGCGACACCGACTACCGCCCGGGCAACGTCGGTTCCGCGGTGCGTCTCGACCCCGACCTCGCGCCACAGTTCTGGGCCGACATCGCCGACGGCTCCCTGCCCGCCGGGCCGGTCGGGGGAATGCCCCAGTAGTCACCCGCCGTCCGGGGCGGGTCACCCGCATCACGCGACCGGTGGAACCGCCCGGCCGGCCCGCAGCGCGGCGCCCTTCGCCCGTGCCTGGTCGGCGAGGCCCTCCTGGAAGCGAGCCATCCGCTCCCGGAGGGCGAGGGAGGCCGGGTCCGTCCCGGCGCCGAGGATCCGAGCCGCCAGCAGACCCGCGTTGCGGGCTCCGCCGATCGACACGGTCGCGACCGGGACCCCCGCGGGCATCTGGACGATCGACAGCAGCGAGTCCATCCCGTCGAGGTACGCGAGCGGCACGGGGACCCCGACCACCGGCAACGGTGTGACGGCTGCGAGCATCCCGGGCAGGTGAGCGGCACCGCCCGCGCCCGCGATGATCACCCGCAGGCCGCGAGCAGAGGCGTCGCGACCGTAGTCGATCATCTCGACGGGCATGCGGTGCGCCGAGACGACGTCCACCTCGATGCTCACGCCGAGCTCCTCGAGGACGTCGGCCGCGGCGCGCATGACGGGCCAGTCCGAGTCGGACCCCATGACGATCCCGACGACGGGCGCGTCCTGCGTGGTGCTGCCGTGCTCGCTCATCTCATGCCCTCTCGCCGCGCAGGATCGCCGCCGCGGCGAGGGCGCGGCGGCGCACCTCGTCGAGGTCGGTCCCGCTGATGTTCACGTGCCCGAGCTTGCGTCCGGGCCGCACCGCCTTGCCGTACAGGTTGACCCGCGCGTCCGGGAAGGCCGCGAGGACCGACGGGAGCGCGTCCGTGAGGTCGTCGAGCGTGCTGCCGAGCACGTTCGCCATGACCGTCCACGCCGCTGTGGGGGCCGTGTCGCCGAGCGGCAGGTCGAGCACCGCACGCAGGTGCTGCTCGAACTGGCTCGTGACGGCCCCGTCGATCGTCCAGTGGCCTGAGTTGTGGGGACGCATCGCGAGCTCGTTGACGAGCAGGACGCTCCCCTGCCCGGGGACACGGACCTCGAACATCTCCACCGCGAGCACGCCGGTGACGCCAAGCCCTTCGGCGATGCGGGTCGCGATCTCCGTCGCGCGCGCAGCGTCCTCGGGAGCCAGACCGGGCGCCGGCGCGACGACCTCGGAGCACACACCGTCCCGCTGCACCGACTCGACGACGGGCCACGTCCGGGTCTCACCGCTCGGCCGCCGAGCGACGAGCACGGCGAGCTCGCGGGTGAACGGCACCTTCTCCTCGACGAGCAGCGCCGGGCCGTCCTGCTCCGCCCCGGTGATCCAGTCGCCGACGTCGTCGGCCTCGCGCACGACCCGGACGCCCTTGCCGTCGTACCCGCCCCGGGCCGTCTTCACGACGGCAGTGCCGTCGGAGGTCGTCGCGAGGAAGTCTGCGAGGACCGTCCGGGCGGATGCACCGTCGCGCGGGAGGTCCACCCAACGAGGGCAGGGGACGCCCAGCTCGGTGAGCCGACGTCGCATGATGATCTTGTCCTGGGCGTGCAGCAGGGCGTCCGGTCCCGGCTGCACCGACTGCCCGTCCCGCTCGAGACCTGCGAGGACGTCACCCGGCACGTGCTCGTGCTCGAAGGTGAGGACGTCCGCTCCCTCGCTGATCGCGCGCAGCGCCTCATGGTCCGACGCCGCTCCCTCCCGCGCACCGGTGAGCACCTGCGCCGCCGGGGAGTCCGCGCTCTCCACGAGGACCTGCAGGCGCACGCCGAGCGCGCCGGCCGCCGGTGCCATCATCCGGGCGAGCTGACCGCCCCCGACGACGGCGACGACAGGCGGCGTCGAAAGGGCAGCCGTCGGGCGTGCCGCGGGCTCGGGAGCCGATGGCGGCACGGCGTCTCGGGTGGGTTCACGTACGGGTCCTGGCACGGTCAGTCAGCCTAGTCGACCGGTGCGCGCACGCTAGCCTCGTGCCATGGACAGCACGTGCGCCGAGCGCGACGGGGACCGCCCGCCCGCGGCACCGGCGACGGGCCGACGCGGCGCCCTCGCGGCGCGGGTCCGCGAGCTCCTGCGCTTCGGGTCGGTGGGCGCTGTGGCGTTCGTCGTCGACGCCGGGGTGTTCAACCTCTTGCGGATCGGCCCCGGCGAGCTGCTCGCCGACAAGCCGCTCACCGCGAAGGTCGTCTCCGTGACCGTGGCGACCCTCGTCGCGTGGCTGGGCAACCGCTACTGGACGTTCGCCGCGCGCCGCAGCGACACGCGCGTCCGTGAACTCCTCGGGTTCGCGCTCGTCAACGTCGGTGGCATGGCGATCGCCGTCGGCTGCCTTGCCGTCTCGCACTACGTGCTCGACCTGCGCTCGGCGCTCGCCGACAACATCTCCGCCAACGTCGTGGGGCTCGCGCTCGGCACGGCGTTCCGCTACGTCGCCTACCGCTCGTGGGTGTTCCGTGGCCCTCGGGAGCCCTCCTGAGCGAGATCGCCTCGACGACCCTGCTGCGACCCCTCAACCGCGCCGACCCCTGCCCTGCGCCGCACCGCCCTGCTCCGCGCCGCCGGGCAGCATCGTCGCCGGCACCCCCGCGAGGAACAGGGAGAAGATCGGGGGGTGTCGTTGCGAGAGCTCGAGCCGGCCACCGTCGGCAGCCGCGAGGTCCCGGGCGAGACCCAGCCCCAGGCCGGTCCCCCGGCCGGACGTCACCTCGCGCTCGAAGATCCGCGGCGCGATCTCGTCGGGGACCCCCGGCCCCTCGTCGCACACCTGCACGACGACCGCCCCCTTGGACCCCGACCCGCGAGCACGCACCGTCGTCGTGCCGTCGCCGTGCTTGAGGGAGTTCTCGATGAGCGTCGCGAGCACCTGCGCGAGCGCGCCGGGCGTCGCGAACACGTGGATCTCGTCCGGGACGTCGATCATGAGCGTGCGCTCCGCCTGGGCGAAGGTGGGTGCCCACTCCTCCTCCTGCTGCAGGACGACCTCGACGAGGTGGACGGCCTCGGTCGTCCCACCGGACGACCGCGACCGGGACAGCAGGTCGTCGACGACGTGCACGAGCCGCTCGACCTGCTCGAGCGAGATCCGTGCTTCCTCCCGGACCTCCTCGTTGTCCCCGGCCATGAGGCCGATCTCCTCGAGGCGCATGGACAGGGCCGTGAGTGGCGTGCGGAGCTGGTGGGAAGCGTCGGAGGCGAACTGTCGCTCGGAAGCGAGCCGCGCGGCCATGCGGTCCGAGCTCCGGGCGAGCTCCGCGGCGACGAGGTCGATCTCCTCGACGCCCGACGGCTCGACCCGGGGGCGCACCTGGCCCGATCCGAGCTGCTCGGCGGACGCCGCGAGGTAGACGAGGGGCGCTGACAGGCGGTTCGCCTGCCACACGGCCATCGCGATGCCCGCACCGAACGCGGCGATCGCTGCTGCGATGACGAGCACGACGACCTGGGCGCTGCGGATCACGAGGTCCCAGTAGGAGATGGCGATGATGATGATCGCGTTGGACTGCGTCCGGATCGGTCGCTCCACGGCTCGTCCGTCGATCTCCTTGCCCGCGACGATCTGCTCGCCGTCGGGCGTGATGACGGAGACGTAGGCGGGCAGCCGCGTCCCACCGCCGCCCACGAACCGCTCGAGGACCTCGGTGTCGACGGGCTCGTCCCGCGCGATCCTCGACTCGACGGTGCGTCCGAGCTCGGCGGTCCGCGCCTCGAGGTCGCGGACCTCGTTGTCGCGGACGAACCGGCCACCGAGGATGCCGAGGGGGAGGCCCAGGAGGATGACGGCGACGGCGACGGCCGAGACCGTCGCGAGCAGCACTCTGCGGCGCATGGTTTCAGCTCCCAGCGGTCACGCCGAGGCCTGCCGTGCTCCCGACGAGGGGCACAGCCGGCACGGCAGGGACGTCAGTGTTCCCCGGACTCGAACCGGA
Organism: Sanguibacter sp. Z6_81; assembly: GCF_057180625.1. Lineage (NCBI taxonomy): Bacteria > Bacillati > Actinomycetota > Actinomycetes > Micrococcales > Sanguibacteraceae > Sanguibacter > Sanguibacter sp. Z6_81. Next base: position 34,645 of record NZ_JBXUFV010000005.1, read on the forward strand.
AGCCGAGCCCGCGCACCGTCGAGATGTAGCGGGGGGCGTTCGCGTCGTCACCGAGCTTGCGACGCAACCAGGACACGTGCATGTCGAGCGTCTTGGTCGAGCCGATGGGCTCCGAGCCCCACACCTCGCGCATGAGCGTGTCACGCACGACGACCGTGCCGGCACCCTGGACGAGCACGCGCAGCAGCTCGAACTCCTTGGTCGTCAGGTGCAGCTCCCGCTCACCCTGGAATGCGCGGTGCGCCGCGACGTCGACCGTGACGTCCTGCGCGTGGAGCTCCTCGACGTCGTTGGGGTCACCGTGCGTCCGGCGCAGCAGCGCCCGGACGCGTGCGAGCAGCTCCGCGAGCCTGAACGGCTTCGTCACGTAGTCGTCCGCGCCGGCGTCGAGCCCCACGACGAGGTCGACCTCGTCGGCCCGCGCAGTGAGGACGAGGACCGGCACGGTGAGGCCGAGGCCGCGGATGGCGCGCGCCACCTCGAGCCCGTCCATGTCGGGGAGGCCGAGGTCGAGCACGACAAGGTCGGCGCCAGGAGCGTTGTCGATCGCACCTTGACCCGTTCCTTGCACGACGACCTGGTAACCCTCACGGGAGAGCGCACGCGCTAAAGGTTCGGCAATCGCCGGGTCGTCTTCTGCCAGAAGTACGTGGGTCATTTCCTCATGCTAGGTCATGGATCCCCCCACGGGGTCATCGAACCACCCCGCGAGTCCCTCCCCGGGCTGACGCGAGCGCGCCCGCGCGGTCCCTACGCTGGGGCCCATGAACTGGTACGACAGGCTGGCGCGGTGGTTCGACGACCACCGGGCGCTCGTCGACCGCGTGGGCACCGCGCTCCTCGTGCTCGTCGTCGTCCCGATCTCCGTGTTCGTGCAGGACGTCCTCTCTCAGTCCTACTCGTTCCCCCGCGTCAGCTCGGAGTGGGTCCTCGGCGCCTCGCTGCTCGTCGCGCTCCCCCTCGCGCTCCGCCGGTCCCGGCCGGTGCTGTCCGTGGCACTCGTGTACTCCGCCGTCCTGCTCCACCAGCTCCTCGGCGTGCCGATCATCCTTCCCGCAGACCTCCTCGTCGTCGTCGCCCTGTTCTCGGTCACCGTCCACGGGCCCGCCTGGGCGCACCGGACCGCGGTCGTCACCGGACTCCTCGGGTGCGCGACGCTCGGAGCCTTCATCGCGATGACCGACCCCGTCAGCGCGATCGACACGATCGCCCTGTCGGTCTTCACGCTGTTCCTCGTGGGGCCGGTCATGCTGGCGGCCTGGGCGTTCGGGCTCGTGCTCCGCGCACGCCGGCAGACGATCCATGCGCTGCGCGACCGCGCGCAGCGGCTCGAGGTCGAGCGTGACCAGCAGGCGAAGATCGCGACCGCGGCGGAACGCGCCCGCATCGCCCGCGAGATGCATGACATCGTCGCGCACTCGCTCTCGGTGATGATCGCCCAGGCCGACGGTGGGCGGTACATCGCGACGAGCGAGCCGGAGGCGGCCGCGAGGACCCTGGGAACGATCGCCGAGACCGGCCGCGCCGCCCTCGGCGACATGCGGCGCCTCCTCGGCGTGCTGCGGACCGATCCGGAAGCCGGCTCGTCGGAGCCCACGGCGACGGGCTCCGTGCCTGTCGTGGCCGACCTCACCCCGCAGCCCGCCGCCGCCGACCTCGAGACCCTCGTCGCGCAGGTCCGCGCGTCGAACGTCAACGTCTCCCTCGTCCGCATGGGGACCGCGCGCACCCTCCCGCCCGGTACGGGCCTCACGCTCTACCGCATCTGCCAGGAAGCACTGACGAACGTCCTCAAGCACGCAGGCCCTGACCCCCACGTCACGGTCCTGCTCACGTGGGAGCGGACGAGCGTGACGCTCCAGGTCGACGACGACGGCCGCGGCGCCGCGGCGGGCGGCGACGGCGCCGGACAGGGTCTGCTGGGGATGCAGGAACGCGCCGCGATGTTCGCCGGGACCGTGACCGCGGGGCCCCGTCCCGGTGGCGGCTTCCGTGTGATGCTTGTCCTCCCGCTGCCCGAACCCCGTCCCTAGGAGCTGTCCCATGCCCGGTCCCACGTCCTTCGCCACGACCGAGGACGGTGCGTCCCCGCACATCCGGGTGGCGATCGTCGACGACCAGCAGCTGCTGCGGGCCGGGTTCCGGATGGTCATCGACTCCCAGCCGGACCTCGAGGTCGTCCTCGAGGCGGGCGACGGCGCGCAGGCTGTCCGGCTGCTCACCGACCACCCCGTCGACGTCGTGCTCATGGACATCCGGATGCCCCACCTCGACGGGCTGGCGGCCACCGCACAGCTCACGGCCGCCTGGGCGGACAGCTCGTCGGACGTCGTCCCGCACGTCATCGTGCTCACGACGTTCGACCTCGACGAGTACGCGCTCGAGGCCATCCGGGCGGGCGCGAGCGGATTCCTGCTCAAGGACGCACCACCGGAGGAGATGCTCGGGGCGATCCGCACCGTGCACTCCGGCGACGCGGTCATCGCACCGTCGACGACCCGCCGCCTGCTCGACCGTCTCGTCACACCCCTGCCCGCCGAGCAGCTCGCGGACTCCGGGCAGGCGAGCGCGGTGGACAGCCTCACCGAGCGCGAACGAGAGGTGCTCGTCCTCATGGCCCGCGGGCGCGCGAACCAGGAGATCGCGAGCGACCTCTTCGTCGCCGAGGCCACGGTGAAGACGCACGTCGGCCGCATCCTGTCCAAGCTCGGGGCACGCGACCGTGTCCAGGCCGTGGTCACCGCGTACGAGACGGGCCTCGTCCGCCCAGGGGAGTGACCCCTCGCGGGCGCGCTCCCCCCGGGGGATGACACCCCGCGAACCGGACCCCCCTCCCGCCCGACGTCACGCACCGACGATCTCTCTAGCGTGGATGCTGCGCCCCCAGGACGACCCTTCCCCGTCCGGGCGCACGACCTGGGTCAGCCGAGCGCACCGCGCGACGGCCGGCCACCAGAGCACCCGCTTGGAGATCCCGCATGGACACCACCGTCTACCAGAGCCCGTCCCCCGCTCCCCTGGCCTCGTCGAGCCCCGCCGTGCGCGCCCGGGCCCTGACGAAGAGCTACGGCACGGGCGAAGGCACCGTGTGCGCTCTCGACGGCGTCGACGTCGACTTCGCCGCCGGCCAGTTCACCGCGATCATGGGCCCCTCCGGCTCCGGCAAGTCCACCCTCATGCACCTGCTCGCCGGCCTCGACACCGCCACCTCCGGCCACGCCTTCATCGGCGACACCGACGTCACCGGCCTCGACGACGACGCCCTGACCACCCTGCGCCGCGACCGCGTCGGATTCGTCTTCCAGTCCTTCAACCTCCTGCCCATGTTCACCGCCGAGCAGAACATCCTCCTGCCCCTGACCCTCGCCGGCACGAAGATCGACGACACCGCCCGCACCTGGCTCCAGACCCTCGTGAGCACCCTCGGCCTCACCGAACGCCTCCACCACCGCCCCGCCGAGCTCTCCGGCGGCCAACAACAACGCGTCGCCATCGCCCGCGCCCTCATCGCCCGCCCCGAGGTCGTCTTCGCCGACGAACCCACCGGCAACCTCGACTCCCGCTCCGGCGCCGAGGTCCTCAGCTTCCTGCGACGCTCCGTCCGCGAGCTCGGCCGCACCATCATCATGGTCACCCACGACCCCGCAGCCGCCGCCTACGCCGACCGCGTCGTCCTCATCGCCGACGGACGCATCGCCGGCGACATCGCCAACCCCACCCCCGAGTCCGTCCTCGCCGGACTCGACGCCCTGCGCACCTTCGAGACCACCGCCGAGACGACCGAGGCCCACTCATGATCCGCCTCACCCTCGCGCAGATGCGACGCAGCGCCGGAAGGCTCTCCGCCGCGGGCATCGCCATCGTCATCAGCACCGCCTTCGTCACCGCGACCCTCCTCGTCGGCAACCTGCTCACCCAGGCGACGTACGACTCCGTGACGGCGCAGTACGCCGACGCCTCGCTCGTCGTCCAGCCCACGGACCCGTGGGACGCCGAGGCGCTCACGCCGTCGGACGTCGCGGGCGCGAGCGCCGTCGACGGTGTCGACGGCGCCGACGGTTCCGCCCTCCTGGGCCTCGAGCTCCAGGTCGGCGAGAGCATGGCCCACCCCGTCATCATCGGCACGGGCTCCGACCCCCGCCTGCAGCCCCTCGAGGTGGCGGAGGGGCGGCTGCCGGCGACGGACGACGAGATCGCCCTCCCCGCCGAGGTGGCCGAGCGGCTCGGTGTGACGATCGGCCAGACGGTCGACGAGCGCACGTGGCCCGCGGCCGAGGGCGCAGAGGTCCCCGCCCCCGTGGTCACCCCGCTGACGCTCGTCGGCCTCGTCGAGGATCCGGGGCACGCCTTCCTCCAGCTGGGTGGCGCGGGCGTCGTGACGAACCAGCTGCTCGAGGACCGCCTCCTCGCGCAGGCCGGGAGCCCTCAGATCTACGGGGAGATCCTCGTGGCCCTCGACCCGGGTGCCGACGAGCGGGCGGTCACCGCGGCCCTCACCGACGTCCTGCCCACGACGTACACGGTCGACACGAAGGCGGACGTGGCACGCGAGGCAGCCGCCCGGCTCACCGGTGGTCAGGACACGATCACGTACTCGATCCTCGCGTTCGCCGCCGTCGCGCTGCTCGTCGCCGCGCTCGTCATCTCCAACACCTTCCAGGTCCTCGTCGCCCAGCGCACCCGCGCCCTGGCACTCCTGCGGTGCGTCGGCGCGTCGAAGCGACAGCTGCGCCGGTCGGTCGTCCTCGAGGCCACGCTCCTCGGCGTCCTCGCGTCCGCCGTGGGGATCGTCCTCGGGGCAGCGCTCGTCCAGGGTGCGCTCCTCGTCCTGCGCGGAGCGGACCTCACGATCCCGCTCCCCGACTCGATGACCGTGTCCCTCCCGGCAGTCCTGTGGCCCCTCGCGGTCGGGACGGGCGTCACCGTCCTCGCGGGTCTCGTCCCGGCACGCGCGGCGACGCGCGTCGCGCCCCTCGCGGCACTGCGTCCCACGGACGCCCCGGCGGGCACCAGGTCCGGACGGGCCCGGGCGGTACTCACCTCGCTCCTCGTCCTCGGTGGCGGTGCGCTCCTCGCGCTCGGCCTCGTGCTCGGACTGGGTGGCGACGTCGAGACGGGGATGGTCACCGCCGTCCTCGGTGGCGCGGTCTCCTTCGTCGGCATCCTCGTCGGTGCGTCCCTCTGGGTTCCCAAGGTCGTCGCCGTCGTGGGACGGGTCATCGCTCCCGCCAGCGCGAGCGCCGGCCTTGCGGCAGCCAACACGACACGCAACCCTCGCCGCACCGCGGCGACGACGAGCGCCCTGCTCATCGGCGTCACGCTCGTGGCGATGATGGCCGTGGGCGGCGCGACGGCTCGCACATCCCTCAACGGTGCTCTCGACTCCACGTACCCGTTCGACATCACCCTGGAGAGCACCGGCGTCGACAGCTCGGGCTCGATCAGCGGACTGAGCCCCGACGTCGTCCGGACGGTCCGCCCGGTCGAGGGCGTCCAGACGGCGGTCGCTCTGCCGATGACGGACGCGCAGGCCCCCTCGACGACGTCCGAGCCGGTCGAGGTCGCCGTGTACGCGATCTCGCCCGACGACGCCGCCGCGGTCTCGCGGGACACGGGGTACGCCGCGGGCCTCGCACCGGACACCGCGGTGGTCTCGGACGCCCTCGTGGAGTACTGGGACGTCGCGGTCGACGGACCGCTCGTCCTCACGACGCCCGCCGGAGAGGTCACGCTCGACGTGGTCGTCGCCGACCTGCCGGTCAACGCCGTCCTCATCACGCCCGACGTGATGCTCGACCTCGACCCCGCCGCCATGACGGGTGCCGTGTGGCTGCGCATCGACGACGCCGCGGACCCCGAGGCCGTGGTCTCGGGGGTCCGTGACGCGCTCGACGACCGTCCCGTCTCCGCGTACGGGCCCGTGCTCGAGCGGATGTCGACGAGCCAGCTCATCGACGGGATCCTCGCGGGCATCTTCGGCCTGCTGGCCGTCGCCGTCCTCATCGCCCTCGTCGGGGTCGCGAACACGCTGTCGCTCTCCGTCATCGAGCGGCGACGGGAGTCCGCCACGCTGCGGGCGATCGGCCTGAGCCGGCGACAGCTGCGCACCACCCTCGCGATCGAGGGCATGGTCATCGCCGGCGTCGGTGCCCTCGCCGGGGTGCTGCTCGGGTTCGCGTACGGCGCGGCAGGCTCCTGGGTGATCCTCTCCGGAACCGCAGCCGTGCAGCTCACGGTGCCCTGGATGACGCTGCTCGTCGTCATGGGCGTCGCGCTCGTGGCCGGGCTCGCCGCATCGGTCCTGCCCGCCCGCAAGGCCGCTCGGACCTCGCCCGTCGAGGCGCTCGCCGTGGAGTAGCCGGTACGTCCCCCGGGGCTCCCCCCGGGGGATGACCCCGCCACACCCAGGACCCACCTGCGGCCCGACGCCAGGACCGCGGCACCTCGATAGCGTTGCCGGTGCGTCGGAGGGCGATCCGTCACCCTCCGACGCACCACCCCCGAGCCCTGCCCCGGCGCAGCGGCCGACCCGATCCCCCGTTGGAGACACCGTGGACACCACCGTCTACCAGAGCCCGTCCCCCGCTCCCCTGGCCTCGTCGAGCCCCGCCGTGCGCGCCCGGGCCCTGACGAAGAGCTACGGCACGGGCGAAGGCACCGTGTGCGCTCTCGACGGCGTCGACGTCGACTTCGCCGCCGGCCAGTTCACCGCGATCATGGGCCCCTCCGGCTCCGGCAAGTCCACCCTCATGCACCTGCTCGCCGGCCTCGACACCGCCACCTCCGGCCACGCCTTCATCGGCGACACCGACGTCACCGGCCTCGACGACGACGCCCTGACCACCCTGCGCCGCGACCGCGTCGGATTCGTCTTCCAGTCCTTCAACCTCCTGCCCATGTTCACCGCCGAGCAGAACATCCTCCTGCCCCTGACCCTCGCCGGCACGAAGATCGACGACACCGCCCGCACCTGGCTCCAGACCCTCGTGAGCACCCTCGGCCTCACCGAACGCCTCCACCACCGCCCCGCCGAGCTCTCCGGCGGCCAACAACAACGCGTCGCCATCGCCCGCGCCCTCATCGCCCGCCCCGAGGTCGTCTTCGCCGACGAACCCACCGGCAACCTCGACTCCCGCTCCGGCGCCGAGGTCCTCAGCTTCCTGCGACGCTCCGTCCGCGAGCTCGGCCGCACCATCATCATGGTCACCCACGACCCCGCAGCCGCCGCCTACGCCGACCGCGTCGTCCTCATCGCCGACGGACGCATCGCCGGCGACATCGCCAACCCCACCCCCGAGTCCGTCCTCGCCGGACTCGACGCCCTGCGCACCTTCGAGACCACCGCCGCCGTGACGACCGAGGCACGTGATACGCACTGATGCTGCGCCTCACCCTCGCCCAGATGCGCCGCAGCATCGGGCGGCTCACCGCCGCCGGCATCGCCATCGCGATCGGCACCGCGTTCGTCGCGGCCACGCTGCTGGCCGGCGACCTCATCAAGCGCGCGACGTACGACTCCGTGACGGCGTCCTTCGGGGACGCGACCGTCGTCGCCCAGCTGCGCGACCCCTGGCAGTGGTCCCCGATCGACACAGACATGATCGAGGAGGTCCGGGCTCTGGGATCCGTGGTCGCCGCCGACGGCCTCGCCCGTGCCGGCGTCGACCTGCGCGTAGGACCACGCACCGTCTACCAGACGGTGAACCCGGTGCGTTCCGACCCGAGCCTGCAACCGTTGGTCGTCGGTGACGGACGCTTCCCGTCAGCCGACGACGAGATCGCGCTACCGCGGGACACCGCCGAGCGCCTGCGCATCGAGATCGGTGACACCCTCACCCACGAGAGCGGCTTCTGGTCCGAGGTCGACGAGACCTGGGTCCCGACCGACACGACCATGACGCTCGTCGGCCACGTGGACGACCCGAACGGCGCATTTCTCGTCGCCGGAGGCTCCGCAGTGGTCACCGACGCGACGTTCGAGGCACAGCTCGTGCTCGGCGGGGGCGGGCCGCCCGGCTACGAGGGCATGCTCGTGCGCACGCAGGACGGCGCCGACGTCGAGACGGCCATCGCTGACATCGGCGCGGCGCTCCCACCGGAGTACGAGGTCCGGACCAGGGACGACGCGGCGAGCGCCAGCCTCTCGGCCCGGACCGGTGGTCAGGACGTCCTGACCTACTCGATCCTCGCGTTCGCGGCGATCGCGCTGCTCGTCGCCGCGCTCGTCATCTCCAACACCTTCCAGGTGCTCGTGGCCCAGCGGACCCGGGCGCTCGCCCTCCTGCGGTGCGTGGGTGCGGGCAAGCGCCAGCTGCGCCGGTCGGTCGTGCTCGAGGCGACGCTCCTCGGGCTCGCGTCCTCCGTCGTGGGCATCGTGCTCGGCTCGATGATCGTGCTGGGCGCGCTCCTCGCCCTGCGCGACGTCGACCTCAGCGTCCCGCTCCCCGACGCCCCGTCGCTCTCCCTCCCGGCGATCGTCTGGCCGCTGGTCGTCGGGACCGTCGTCACGGTCACCGCGAGCCTCGTCCCTGCACGCGCCGCGACGCGTGTCGCCCCCCTGGCAGCCCTGCGACCGGCGGACACACCCGGCGTGGACACGAGCACGGGTCGGGTCAGGCTCGTCCTGGCCGCGCTCCTCGTCGTCGGCGGGGTGGCCCTCATGGCACTCGGCCTCGTGCTCGCCCAGCAGAACCAGGTCGAGATCGGCCTCGTCGCCGCCGTGCTCGGTGGCGCCGCGTCGTTCGTGGGCATCCTGCTGAGCGCGGTGCTCTGGGTGCCGAAGGTCGTCTCCGCCGTGGGTCGGCTCGTCGCCGCTGCTGGCCCGGCCGCTCGACTCGCCGCCGCGAACACGAGCCGCAACCCGCGGCGGACAGCTGCGACGAGCACGGCGCTGCTCATCGGCGTGACGCTCGTGGCGATGATGTCCGTCGGCGCAGCGACGGCACGCAGCTCCCTCGACGACGCGCTCGATGCCCAGTACCCGTTCGACATCACTGTCACGAGCCTCGGGGACGAGCGTGGAGATCCCGGCCTCACCCCAGAGATCGTCCGGGACCTCCAGGCGGTCGACGGGCTCGACGCCGTCATCCCGGTGCAGTCCCACGAGGTCGAGCTCGGGCAGGGCACGTCCGAGCGGACGTTCGTGCAGGTCCAGGCGGTGAGCGCTGCCGACGCGTCCGTGGCGTCCCGCAACAGCGCGTACGTCGCCGGTCTCGGGCCCAGCACGGTCCTCGTCGCCGCGGGCGCCGCGGCCGACTTCGGCATCGGCGCTGACGAGCCGGTCGTCCTGTCGACGCTGTCCGGCGGAGAGGTGCACCTCGATCCGGTGCTGAGCGACATGCCGGGGTGGGCGATCCTCGTCACCCCGCAGGTGTTCGCCGCGCTCGCTCCGGACGCCACCGTCACCGACGCGTGGATCCGCCTGAGCGACCCCGACGACGCAGCAGCCGTCATCAGCGACATCCGGGACGCGATGGCCGAGCGCCAGGTCTACGTCACCGGTCCCGCGCTCGAGCGGGTCGAGATGGACAACCTCATCGACGGGATCCTCGGGGTGATCCTCGGTCTGCTGGGGGTCGCCGTGCTCATCGCCCTCATCGGCGTGGCGAACACGCTCTCGCTCTCCGTCCTCGAGCGCCGTCGTGAGTCCGCGACGCTCCGGGCGATCGGGCTGAGCCGCCGCCAGCTGCGTCGCACCCTCGCGATCGAGGGCATGGTCATCGCCGGCGTCGGAGCAGTGCTCGGGATCCTCCTCGGTCTCGTGTACGGCTGGGTGGGCTCGACGGTGGTCCTCGGGGTGGTCGGCGACGTGCGCCTCGAGGTGCCGTGGACGGACCTTCTCCTCGTCGCCGGGATCGCTCTCGCGGCCGGGTTGCTCGCATCGGTCCTGCCGGCCCGTGCGGCGGCACGGACCTCCCCGGTGGAGGCGCTGGCCGTCGAGTAGCGCGGAGCTGAGGGCGCCGGGCCTGTGGACAGACGCCGCTCGTCCACAGACCCCGTGCCGTCCCCCCTCCCCGGAGCCACCGGCGACCGAGGATCGGGCGCGTGCCCCACCCCACGACCGGATCCGGCGGTCCCCGCAGCGCGCCCGGCGGTCCCCGCAGCGCGCCCGACCCTGCGGCCGGTGTCCCGGTGACGATCCACCCCGGCCAGGACGTCCACCTGCTGCAGGGGCGTCCCCTGGCAGCACTGCGTCCCGCGCTGGCCCGGTGCACCGGGAGACCGGAGCTCGCGACGGCTGCCCTCTACGTCGATGACGTGCGGCTCGACGAGGAGCACGTCGTCGGGCAACCACCGCTCGTCGCGGGCGCGACGCTGCGCGGCGTCGCGTGCCCGGCCGACCGGGTCGGTGCTGCTCTCGCGGCCGATGCCCACGTCGCCGTCCTCACCGGTTCTCGTACCGGGGAGCTCCGGGCCGTCAGTGAGCAGGAGGCGGCCGTCGGCGGCCTCGTGGTCCGCGCACGCCGCCACCGGGACGGCCGGACGTCGGTACGCGTCCGCGCCGCCTCCGGGTACCGCCTCGTACGGTCGCGACGCCGGGCCGCCGGGACGCCCCACCGCGTCCGGCGCTGGCACCGCTGGCGTGAGGGGGCCCGCGTCCAGGTCGTCGGTCCGCACGGGGTGCGCACGGCGCTCGAGCTCCGCCCGCGCCCCGACCCCGCGCGGGTCTCGCTCGCCGCGCTGCTCGCGGAGCACGCCGCACCGGAGGCGTCGACGGGTGCGACGGCACGCGACACCGCGGTGGGCGGGACGACGACCATCGTGACGGCGATCCTGCCGGGCGTGACCGGGATCGTCCTCGCGGTCGTGCTGCGCAATCCCCTGTTCCTCGTCATGGCCGTCATGGGCCCGCTCATGGTCCTCGCGCCCCTGGTCGTCCGACGCGTCGCGCACCGACGCCAGGTGCCGGGCATGCTGCGACGTTCGCCGTCCGCCCCCCTCGCCCGGGCGGGTGGCACGCCCTCACCGGGGGCGAGCACAGCGCCCCACCCCGCGGACCTGCTCACGGGCGTCGCGCTCGCTGCTCGCGCCCGGTCGACCGGACACCCTGGGCTGCGGGGCTCCCCCCACGCACCCCCGGGTCGGCACGGGCTGGACATACCGGCTCCCGCCCGGGACCTGGCGGACGACTGCGTCTGGATCGGTGGGACACGGGCCTGCACCCTCGCGCTCGCAGGCCGGATGGTCGTGACGCTGCACGCCACGGGTCGCGCCCACGACATCCACGTCGTCGTCGCGGCCGACCGGACGGACGACTGGACATGGGCACGGTGGTTGCCGGGCTCCCGGGGCCGGCTCACGCATGCACCGCTGCCAGCGCCGGACAGGTCACCGGCCCGCCGGACGGTGCTCGTCGTGGACGCGCCGGTGTCGCCCGACCTCGCCGCCCGCCTCGGCGCCTGGCACGCGGCGCACGGCGAACGGGCCGCGCTCCTCGTCGTCGCCGAGCCTGGCGACCCCGTCCCCTCCTGGTGCCCGTCCCGCGCCGTCGTCGGCGAGCACGGCACGGTCCTGACCGGGCCCGACGGAGTACCGAGACGCTCGGCCTTCGACGGAGTGTCCCCTCGCTGGCTCGACACGTACGCGCGCCGGGTCGGCGACGTCGTGCGCCGCGGCCGGTGGACGCACGTCGCACCGACGCGCGAGGGCTCAGCGTCGACTCCCGGCGCGGTGACCGAGGACGGCCACCCGTCCCTGCCCGACACCGTCGCCCTGGCGGACACTCCGTCCGCAGCGGAACCCGGCGCCGCCTGGCGTGCCCCGCGACAGGGCGGGCTGCGCACGACGATCGGGACCGGGGCCAGCGGACCGGTGACCATCGACCTCGTCGACGACGGACCGCACGCGCTCGTCGCGGGAACGACGGGCGCCGGCAAGTCGGAGCTCCTCCAGACCCTCGTCCTCGGCCTCGCGCTCGGCCACCCGCCCGACGAGCTGGCGATCGCGCTCGTCGACTACAAGGGCGGCGCCAGCTTCGGTGCGTGCGCCGCACTCCCCCACGTCGTCGGCCAGGTGACCGACCTCGACCCCGGTGCGGCCGGGCGCGCGCTCACGGGCCTGCGGGCAGAGCTCCGCCGACGCGAGCACCTCTTTCGCGCCGTCGGCGCGACCGACCTCGAGGAGTACCGAGGCCGGTCCGCGAGCGCTCGGACGGAGAACCTCCCCCGGCTGCTCATCGTCGTCGACGAGTTCCGCGCCATGGCCGACGACCAGCCGGACTTCATCCCCGGCCTGGTCCGCATCGCTGCCCAGGGACGGTCCCTGGGCATCCACCTCGTCCTGGCGACGCAGCGCCCGAGCGGCGCGATCACGGCGGACATGCGGGCGAACATCTCCCTGCGGGTCGCGCTGCGCGTCGCGGACGAGTCCGACTCCACAGACGTCGTCGGCATGCCGGGCGCGGCCCACATACCCGCTGGCCTGCCCGGGCGGGCATACCTGCGGCGGGGGCTCGACACGCCTGAGCTGGTGCAGACCGCCTACGCGGCAGGTCCGCCGTCCGGGACTCTCCCCGGTGCCTGGCCCGCGCCCGGCTGGCTCGCCCCGCCGACGGCCGCGTGGCGCGCCGCGACCGCTGGTGGGAGCGGAGCCGGTGCGGAGAAGCTCGGCACCGTCGCCGCCCTCGTCGCGGCGATCGGCGCCGCGGCGCGGGAGGCCGGCGCACCACGACCCCGGGTCCCGTGGACGCCCGCGCTCCCGGACGACCTGCGGCTGTCCGACGTCCCGGTAACCCCAGCGGGCTCCGGAGCCGCGACCACGCTGACGCTCGGGCTCGTCGACGAGCCTGAGCGGCAGCGCCAGCGGGCGTTGACGTGGAACTGCGCGTCGGGTCACCTGCTCGTGCTCGGCCGAGCCGGCACGGGCCGGAGCACAGCCCTGCGGACGGTCGCGCGTGCCGGGGTCGCAGCCGGGATGACCGTGCACCTCGTGGGTACGTCCGCGCTGCACGAGGGCCGGACGGCGGGCACGGACGGCGTGGGGACGATCGTCGGGCCCGGGGATCCCCGCAGGATCGCGCGGCTGCTCTCCGTCCTGGCGGGCGCTGCGGGGCAGCACCTCGTCGTCGTGGACGGGCTCGAGGAGGTCCAGCGGAGCCTCGGCGCCCTGCTGCGCGGTGCGGGTGCCGACGTGCTCGTGTCCGCACTCCGTCAGGGCGCAGCGCGGACGGCGTTCGCCGTCGCGGCGAGCGCGGCGCCCCCCTCGGGCGTGTCGGCTCTCCTCACGCACCGCGTTCTCCTGTCCGGGCGGGACAAGCACGACGACCTCTTCCTCGGGATCCCGAGCGCTCTCGCTGGCCGGGGTGGGGTCCCGGGGCGCGGGGTGCTGCTCTCCGGAACGTTCCCTCCTGCCGCGTGCCAGGTGGCACGGGAGGACCCGTCGTCCCGGCCGGGCCCGGACGCAGCCCGTGGCGACCCCCGTAACCTGATGCGCAACGACAGGCCGGTCCGCGCCGCCCCTCGGTCACCGACGACGATCCTGCCCGTGCCTCGCGACGTCCCACCGGACGCCGTGCTCGCCCACCCGGCGAAGATCGTCGTGGGACTCGGCGGGGACGGTGCGCAGGCGTCGGGGCCACCCCGCGACCGCGACGTGCTCGTCTGCGGTCCGCACGGCTCGGGTCGGACCACCGCGATCCGCCACATCGCCACGGACGCCCACCAGCGTGGCACCCTCGTGGCCGTCGCCACGCGCGACCCAGCGCTCGCTGCGACGGTTGACGCCTGGGCGGGCGTGCACCTCCTCCCGCGCTTCTCCGCCACCACCGTCCCCGCCTTCGTCGAGGCGGTGTGCGGCGCAGCCCAGGGTCGCCAGCGGCACCGCTCGGGACTCGTGGTCGTCGTCGACGACCTTGACGTGCTCGGTCAGCTGCACCCCGTCGCTGTCGAGACGTTGCGCGCACGCCTGACCGACCTCGACGTGCGGCTCGTCGCATCGGCGACGACGACCGCGGCCTCGTCAGCGTTCCGCGGTCCGCTCGCGGACCTGCGGGCCGGGCGCTGCGGGATCCTGCTGCAGCCTGGCTCACCCGGCAGCGCGGAGATCTTCGGCACGGAGCTCGGATGGCTCGTGGAACCGGACGTGCGCGCCCCGGGACGAGGCGTGCTCGTCGTGGGACGCGACGCGGAGCTCATCCAGGTGGCACGGGCCGCGCACGGCTGACGGAGCTGCGACGCGGCCCCGTCAGTCCTCGTCGAAGGGTCGCGCGTCACGTCCGATGAACCGGGCGACCCCGGGGGTGAGCAGCCCGACGAGCGTGAGACCAGCGAGGACAGCGATGGCGACGGCCGCGACCGTCTGCTCAGCGCCGAAGAGGGTGTACGCCACGAGGAGCGCCAGAAGCTGGACGGTCACGGCGGGACCACGCACCCACGCACGTCCCGAGCCGAGCGCCCCGGCGCACACGAGCAGGAACCACGCGGCCGCGCCGGTGCACAGCGCCAGGACAGCCGTGACGGCCACGTCGCTCGCCTCCGTGTCCAGGAGGCTCAGCAGACCGAGGGCGGTGATCACGACCAGCGCGAGGGCCTCGGCGCCGAGGCCGACGCTCGTGAACGACACGACGGGAGGACGGGGCGCGGCGAGCCACCGGCGCACAGCGGCACCCCGTGACGACGCCGACGGGTCGGAGGGCACGTCGTTAGGCATAGTGGTCTCGACCATAACCGACGTCGGCCGCGGAGGAGGACAATAACCGCGGCGCGGGAAGGTGATCGTCAGCGACAGCGATGCTCCTGCGGGACGCGCAGGACAACCGCTAAGATATTTCCGCCAGATTCCGCGGCCCGCGGCACGTGCCCGGCCGCGACGGCGACGGCGATGCACCTGACGGCTACGTCACAATGTGACGAACACCTCACGGGTCACTCGGAGGAAACCTCCTGGTAACCCTTGTGCCCCCCGTCGTTGGGGTGTGAACTGGTTACCAGCAGTCACACCTGCCCCACCCGTTCGGGTCACCCACCTTTTTTCTCGGTGACCCTCCCCTGCCTAGGAGATGACATGGACTGGCGTCACCGCGCAGCATGCCTCGACGAAGACCCCGAGCTGTTCTTCCCCATCGGCAACACCGGTCCTGCCATCCTGCAGATCGACGAGGCCAAGGCGATCTGCCGACGCTGCCCCGTGGTCGACACGTGCCTCAAGTGGGCGATCGAGTCCGGCCAGGACGCTGGCGTCTGGGGCGGACTGTCCGAGGACGAGCGCCGCGCGCTCAAGCGCCGCACAGCACGCGCCCGCCGGGCCAACTGAGCTCCTGCCACCCGTGCGGGGTGGCTGCACGACGACGCAAGGCCCGGTCCCACGGACCGGGCCTTGCGTCGTCGTGGCATGCAGCTCCGGTCGCCGGAGGCCTCAGCCCGCGACCCCCCGCAGGACCATCGACACAGACACCACGGTGCCGCCCGACTCCCCCGGTCCCCACTCGATCGATCCCTGCAGCTCGTTCGTCACGAGCGTCCGGACGATCTGGGTCCCGAGGCCACCCGCGGGCCCGTGGCCGTCGGGCAGGCCCACCCCGTCGTCGGTCACCGTCACGTGCAGCGCCGTACCGTCGCGCTGGGCACGGATCTCGACGGTGCCACCACCCGCCTCGCTCAGGCCGTGCTCGACAGCGTTCGTCACGAGCTCGGTGAGGACGAGGGCGAGCGCCGTCGCGTCCTGAGCAGGGACCATCCCGAACGACCCGCTCGCCACCGTCCGGACGCTCACCCCGGCCGCCGCCACGTCCGCTGCCAACCGCAACGCACGTCCCACCATGTCGTCGAACTCGACCTCCTCGTCGAGCGTCTGCGACAGGCTGTCGTGGACGAGCGCGATCGTCGCGACCCGACGCATCGCCTCTTCGAGCGCCTCCTTGGCCTCCGGTACCGTCATCCGACGTGCTTGCAGGCGCAGGAGCGCCGCGACGGTCTGCAGGTTGTTCTTCACACGGTGGTGGATCTCGCGGATCGTCGCGTCCTTGGTGATGAGCTCGCGCTCGCGCCGCCGGAGCTCGGAGACGTCGCGGCACAGGAGCACGGCACCGATCCGTTGACCACGGTCGGTGAGCGGGACAGCGCGGGCGGACAGGCAGACCCCGCGCGACTCGATCTCGGTCCGCCACGGCGCCCGTCCCATGACGACGAGCGGCATGGACTCGTCGACGGGCATCTTGTGCTCGATGAGTTCCGCCGTCACCTCGATGAGGGACTCGCCGACGAGGGCACCGATCACCCCGAGGCGGTGGAAGCAGCTCAGGGCGTTCGGGCTCGCGTAGAGAACCTCGCCCTCGGAGTTCATGCGGATGAACCCGTCACCGACACGCGGCGCTCCCCGCCGGGGGCCGGTCGCGGAGTCGGGGTACGGGAAGTCGCCGCACGCCACCATCGCCATGAGGTCGTCCGCGGCCTCCACGTAGTTGAGCTCGAGCCGGCTCGGCGTCCGGCCGCTGCCGAGGTTCGTCTGACGCGCGACGACCGCGATCGTCCGTCCGCCGTGCGCGACCGGGACCGCTTCCTCGCGGACCGCATACGTCCCGAACCATCGGGGCTCGCGCGACTTCTGCGTGCGCTCCTCCACCATGGCCCGCTCGAGCTGCGGTCGCAGTCCTTCCGGCGCGAAGGTGCCGACGATGTCGTCGTAGTGGACCGTCGCGCCCGTGCTCGGGCGGCACTGCGACACCGCGATGAACCCACCGTCCGAGGTAGGCAGCCACAGGACGAGGTCCGCGAACGCCAGGTCGGAGATCACCTGCCAGTCCCCGACCAGCAGGTGGAGCCACTCGACGTCGGCAGGCGCGAGGCTGCCGTGCTTCATCACCAGATCACTCATCGTCGACACACGCGTGAGCCTACGCGCGCTCGACCCGGCACCGACGTTCGGTACGCTCCACGAGCGGATCCTTGGAGGAGAACCTGATGGACATGAGCATCGACGTGCACTTCCCGGTCGGTACGGACGAGGCGGTCCGGCTCGTCAACGACGCGGAGTTCATCCGGTTCACGGCCGAGCGCGCCGGTTCCCGCCTCCTGCAGCTGGACGTCACCGCCGGGCCGGACGGCAGCTACACGTCGGCCGTGCGACGGAGCCTGCCGAGCGACCAGATCCCCGCGCAGGTGCGGCCCTTCGTCGGCCGCGAGCTCGAGCTCCGCCACACGTCCGCGTGGGCGGAGCCGCGAGAAGGGCGCGATGGCAGCCGGTTCGGCACGGTCTCCCTCGAGATCACCGGGGCTCCGGTCCGGATGACCGGGTCCGTGCGGTGCTCCGCCGTGGACGGGGGCTGCGTCATGACGTACTCCGGTGACGTCCGGTCCTCGGTCCCCGTGTTCGGCGCTGCCGTCGAGGCAGCGGCGGCCGAGGCCGTCCGGCAGACCCTCGCCGACGAGCAGGACGCTGCGCTCGAATGGCTGCGGCGCAGCGGCCCGCGCGACTGACGAAGCACCGTCACCGCTCACCGCGGTAACAATTGCGCAACATCCGGCTCAGCCCAGTCGTTCTACCTGCGGAGATGCGTTTTCTGCAACGCTTGCAGGAATCCTCCTGAACGCCGCCCTTGACACGTGGGAGCGCTCCCCCTCAGGATCATGGCAACGCATGGGAGCGCTCCCAGAATGTCTTGGGCAGGCTGCACGTGCGAAACGAGCGGACTCGCTTCCGTGCCCGCTCGCGTTCTTCCCGGCCAGAACACCAGCGGCGTCGCCGCGAGCGTTGACAAAGGAGTCCTCGAAATGATCCGTACCACCCGTACGCGACGGCTGACAGCAGCCGTCGCTGGCGCTTCCCTCTTCACCCTGGCCCTCGCAGGGTGCTCCAGCGACGACGACAACGGCGGCGGCGACGACGGCGAGATCACCCTGACGATCTCGACGTTCAACGAGTTCGGCTACACGGACGAGATCCTCAAGGAGTACGAGGAAGCCAACCCCGGCATCAAGGTCGTCCACAACAAGGCCGCGACGACCGATGATGCCCGCACCAACCTCACGACGCGTATCGCCGGAGGCGGTTCCGGCCTGGCTGACATCGAAGCCATCGAGGTCGACTGGATGCCGGAGATGAGCGAGATCGCTGACGGCTTCGAGGACTTCTCGGGCGAGGTCGACGGACGCTACATGAAGCACACCGACGCGCAGGGCAAGACGGAGGACGGCAAGCACATCGGCCTGGGCACCGACACCGGCCCGCTCGCGGTCTGCTACCGCGCCGACCTCTTCGAGGCTGCCGGCCTGCCGACCGACCGTGAGGCGGTCGCAGAGCTGCTGGGCGGCGAGGACGCCACCTGGGACGACTACTTCGCGGCCGGAAAGACGTTCACAGCCGCCAGCGACGCTGCGTGGTTCGACTCCGTGGTCGCCGTGCACCAGGCCATGATCGGCCAGATCGGGGCACCGTACGAAGACCCGGAGACGGGCGAGCCGAAGCCGCTCGAGAACAACACCGAGATCAAGGCGATGTACGACTCGATCCTCGAGGTCGCGCCCGAGCTGTCAGCGGGCTACGAGCAGTGGGGCGACGACTGGAAGAACGGCTTCGCGAACAACGGCTTCGCGACGACGCTCTGCCCGCCGTGGTTCACCGGCTCCATCCAGACCGAGCTCGCTCCCACCATCGACGGCTGGGACATCGCTGACGTCTTCCCCGGCGGCGGTGGCAACTGGGGTGGGTCCTTCCTCACGGTCCCGTCCGGCGGCGAGAACGTCGAGGAGGCCCGCAAGCTGGCCCTGTGGCTGACGGCCCCCGAGCAGCAGACACGCCACTTCCAGGCCCACGGCAACTTCCCGAGCCAGGTCGACGCGTGGGAGGACCCGGCGGTCGCCGACTTCGTCAACACGTTCTTCAACGACGCGCCCGCTGGCGCGATCTTCGTCGAGCGCGCGAAGGCGGTCAACGACCTCGAGACCCCCTACAAGGGCCAGGCGTACTTCGCCATCAACTCGCTCGTCACCGACGCCCTGCTCCGCGTCGACGTCCTGGGCGAGCAGGACCCTGCCACTGCCTGGGACCAGGCCGTTGCCGGGTACGCGGACCTGGGCTTCAGCTCCTGAGATCAGGCCTCCTGAGCTCGTCCGCCTGAAGACCATGTAGCGGGCGCCGCCGGGATCACCTGATTCCCGACGGCGCCCGCTGCGTCACGCCATCGCCCACCGAGCGCCCCCGCGCATCTCCGAAGGAACCTCATGGCCGTCCTGTCCCCACCGAAGTCCTCTCGTGATGCGGACCGCACGCCTCGGCGCATCGCGTTCTCGCAGAACCGCGGCAAATGGGATGTCAAACTCTCCCCGTACCTCTACATCTCGCCCTTCTTCATCCTGTTCGCCATCACGGGGCTGTTCCCGCTGATCTACACCGCCTACGTGTCGGTGCACGAATGGAAGCTCCTGAGCGGACAGGGGGAGTTCGTCGGCTTCGACAACTACCTCGCGGTCTTCGACCAGCCGAACTTCTGGAAGGGCCTGCGCAACACCTTCTCGATCTTCCTGCTCTCCTCAGTACCCCAGGTCATCACAGCACTGCTGCTGGCCGCGCTCCTCAACGCCAACATCCGCGCCAGGACCTTCTGGCGTATGGCTGTGCTGCTGCCCTACGTCGTGGCTCCCGTGGCCGTCGGCCTCATCTTCGGCCGCCTGTTCGCCGAGGACTCCGGCGCCATCAACGCGCTGCTCGAGATCTTCGGCATCGGGCCCGTGAAGTGGCAGGCGCAGGCGTTCCCGAGCCACCTCGCGATCGCGTCGATGGTCAACTTCCGGTGGACCGGGTACAACACCCTCATCTTCCTCGCCGCCATGCAGGCGATCCCCTCAGAGCTCTACGAGGCCGCGATCATCGACGGCGCGGGCCGCGTACGGCAGTTCTTGTCCGTGACGGTCCCGCAGCTGCGCCCGACCATCATCTTCATCGTCATCACCGCCACGATCGGTGGGCTCCAGATCTTCGACGAGGCCCGTCTGTTCGACGTGAGCGGACAGGGCGGCGCGAACCGTCAGTACATGACGATCACGATGTACCTCTACGAGCTCGGCTGGGGCAACCAGAGGAGCTTCGGAAAGGCAGCCGCCGTCGCCTGGATCCTCTTCGTCATCATCATCGTCATCGGCATCATCAACTTCGCGATCAGCAGCAAGATCGCTTCATCAGGCAGCGCCCCGGCGAAGAAGCGCAAGGGCCTCTCGAGCAACCGGAGGACGCGATGAGCTCCATCCCCGTCATCGCCCAGACCGCTGGCAAGGGTGCCGCCCGCAGCGTCGCCAGACGCCGCAAGCTCCCGGGCGCCGGACCCAACCGCCGCCCGGGCTGGGTCACCTACGTGATCCTCACCGTCGTCGTCCTCATCTCCGCGTACCCGATCTACTACACGTTCCTCCTGGGGTCCTCGACCCAGGCCGAGATCTCCGTGCACCCGATCCCGGACGTCATACCGGGCGGGCACCTGCTGGAGAACTTCAGCCGGGTCTTCGACTCGAACCTTCCCTTGTGGAAGGGGTTCTTCAACTCGCTCATCATCTCGACGCTGCAGTCGCTCTCCGTCGTCCTGTTCTCCACGCTCGCGGGCTACTCGTTCGCCAAGCTCCGGTTCCGCGGTCGGCGGCCCCTGCTCGTCTTCGTCATCGCGACGATGGCGATCCCCACCCAGCTCGGCATCGTCCCGCTCTTCATCGTCATGTCGGAGATCGGCTGGTCCGGCAAGATCATCGCCGTCATCGTGCCCGGGATGGTCACCGCATTCGGCGTGTTCTGGATGACGCAGTACCTCGAGGGAGCACTCCCCTACGAGCTCATCGAGGCGGCCCGGGTCGACGGCGCGTCGATGATCCGCACCTTCTGGCACATCGCCCTGCCAGCGGCACGTCCCGCCGCAGCGATGCTCGCGCTCTTCACGTTCGTCGGGAGCTGGACGGCCTTCTTCTGGCCGTTCATCATCCTCAACGGGCAGAATCCGACCCTCCCGATGGTCGTCTCGCTGCTGCGCGGCGGGTTCCGGTCGGACTACTCGCTCATCATGGCCGCCGTCCTGCTGACGACCCTCCCGCTCATCCTGCTCTTCGTGCTTGCCGGCAAGCAGCTCGTCGCAGGAATCATGCAAGGAGCTGTCAAGGGATGAGTTCCGACAACGCACACGGATCCCTCGTCTTCCCCGACGGCTTCCTCTGGGGCGCGGCCACGGCCGCGTTCCAGATCGAGGGCGCCGGTCACGTCGACGGGCGGCGCGACTCCATCTGGGACACCTTCTGCAAGGTGCCCGGGGCGGTCCTCGACGGTCACGACGGGGAGGTCGCCTGCGACCACTACACCCGGTACGCGGACGACGTCGCCCTCATGCAGAGCCTCAACGTCGGCGCCTACCGCTTCTCGACCTCCTGGTCGAGGATCCGGCCGGACGGCGTCAGCGGGGCCGCCGGCATCAACCACACAGGTCTGGACTTCTACTCGCGGCTCGTGGACTCGCTGCTGGAGAAGGACATCCTTCCCTGGCTCACGCTGTACCACTGGGACCTCCCGCAGGCGCTCGAGGACAAGGGCGGGTGGACCAACCGGGACACCGCCTACCTCTTCCAGGAGTACGCAGCGACGGTCCACGACGCCCTGGGTGACCGGGTCGGCGTGTGGACGACGCTCAACGAGCCGTGGTGCTCGTCGTTCCTCAGCTACACGGCGGGCGCTCACGCGCCGGGGCGGCAGTCGCGGCCGGACGGCCTCGCTGCGGCGCACCACCTCATGCTCGGGCACGGTCTGGCGATCCAGGAGCTGCGCTCCCGCGACGCGGGCGCCGACCTCGGGATCACGCTGAACTTCACGGTCGCCGACCCGGTCGACGCCCAGAACCCGGACGACGTGGACGCGGCCCGCCGCATCGACGCGCAGTTCAACCGGGTGTTCACGGACCCCATCCTCACGGGCTCCTACCCGGCGGACCTCATCGAGGACCTGGACGCGCAGGGTCTTGCCGAGGGTTTCCTTGCGCTCGTCCAGGACGGTGACCTCGAGATCATCTCGTCTCCGATCGACGCGCTCGGCGTGAACTACTACCACGGGGAGGCGGTCAGCACGACACCCCCGTCGTCGTCGCTGCACGGAAGTGCGCCGGTCCCCCGCGCGACATCCTCGCCCTACCCGGCCGCCGACGGCGTCTACACCCACCCGCGCGGCCTGCCCGTCACGGACATGGACTGGGAGGTGCAGCCGGAGGGCCTCACCCGGCTGCTGCTGCGCCTGCAGGCTGACTACACGGGTCCCCGTGGTGTCCGCCTGTACGTGACGGAGAACGGATGCGCCTACGATGACGTCGCGGACGCGGACGGCTTCGTCGACGACCAGGACCGGCTCGAGTTCTACGACGTGCACCTGCGCGCGGTGCACGACGCCATCGACCAGGGAGCGGACGTCCGCGGGTACTTCGCCTGGTCCCTCCTGGACAACTTCGAGTGGGCGTGGGGTTACCACAAGCGTTTCGGTATCGTGCGGGTGGACTACGAGACGCAGGAGCGGATCGTCAAGGCGAGCGGCGCCTGGTACTCCCAGGTGGCGGCGAGCAACACGCTCGCAGCTCGCTCCGTCGTGTCCGGCTGACCTGCAACGCACATCGAGGGGGGACACCGGTGTCGCCCGGAGGAGAACCATGAGCATGCACGCTCCGACGTTGGAGGAGGTCGCGCAAGCGGCGGGCGTCTCACGCTCGACCGCCTCACGCGCCATCAACGGCGGCTCACGGGTCTCCCCGGAGGCACAGGCCGCGGTGGACGACGCGATCGCCCGGCTCGGGTACGTCCCGAACCGGGCGGCGCGGTCCCTCGTCACCCGCCGCACCGACTCGATCGCACTCGTGGTCCCGGAACCCGACGAGCGCGTCCTCAACGATCCGTTCTTCGCGGCGACCCTCCGTGGGATCAACTCGGCCCTGCGGGCCACGGACCTGCAGCTCGTGCTGCTCCTCGCCCAGCCCGGCGAACGTACGGGCCGCATCGCGCAGTACCTGCGCAACGGTCACGTGGACGGAGCGATCGTCGTCTCGCACCACCGCGAGGACGAGCTGGAGTCGGCGATCGAGGCGTCCCGGCTGCCCGCCATGTTCGTGGGGCGCCCCTTCACGCTCCCCCCAGGTGTCCGGTTCGTCGGGGTCGACAACCACGCCGGCGGTCGCCTCGCGACAGAGCACCTCATCGAGACCGGACGTCGTCGGATCGCCCACATCGCCGGGCCGAGCGACATGACAGCGGGTGAGGACCGCCTCTCGGGATGGCGTGAGGCACTGGAGCGCGCAGGCCTGGAGGAAGGCCCTCTCGCGCGAGGAGACTTCACGACGGCCGCGGGTGTGCACGCGATGGAGGCGATCCTCCGCGAGGACCCGGCGATCGACGCCGTGTTCGTCGCGTCGGACCTCATGGCGCTCGGTGCGCTCCGCGTCCTCGCGAAGCACGGACGCTCTGTGCCGGGCGACGTCGCCGTCGTGGGATACGACGACCTCGGCGTGAGCGAGGGCACCGTCCCGCCCCTGACGACCATCACGAACCCGGCCGTCCGCATGGCGCAGTACGCGGCAGAAGAGCTTCTCACGATGCTCGGCTACCGCCTGGACGACAGGGACGAGGACCTCCTGGATCGGGCGCGACCGTCCGTCCACGCGGACGGGCACCTCGTCCTGCGCCCGGAGCTCCGTCGGCGCGCCTCCAGCTGAGGACCGGACGCGGCACGACCTGCAGCCACGGCCGGTCGAGGGCAGACTGGGGCGATGACCTCAGCAGACATTCCCACAGCCCCCCTGCCCGGAGGGGCCATCCCGCTCCTCGGCTTCGGCACGTGGCAGTCGGAGGGCGACGACGCCTTCACGTCCGTCCTGCACGCCCTGCGCACCGGATATCGGCACATCGACACGGCCACCGCCTACGGCAACGAGGACCAGGTCGGCCGGGCGATCGCCGAGTCCGGCGTCCCCCGCGACGAGATCTTCGTGACCACGAAGCTGCCGCCGGACCACGCTGGCAAGGAGCGGGAGACCCTCGAGCGCTCCCTCACGAAGCTCGGGCTGGACCATGTCGACCTCTGGCTCATCCACTGGCCGCCGAACAAGCAGGCCAGCCCCCAGGTCTGGGAGCAGCTGCGCCTGCTCCGGGACGAGGGACTCGCCTCGTCCATCGGCGTGAGCAACTACTCCACCGCGCAGATCGACGAGCTCGTCGACGCCACGGGGGAAGCCCCCGCGGTCAACCAGATCCCCTGGGGCCCGAACGACTACGACGCGACGCTCGCCGCGACCCTCGGGGCACGCAACGTGGTCCTCGAGGGATACAGCCCGTTCAAGCGGACCGATCTGGACGACCCCGTGCTCGCCGAGATCGCGCACGCCCACGGGGTCGATCCCACCCACGTCGTCCTGCGCTGGCACATCGACCACGGGTTCGTCGTCATCCCGAAGTCGGTGACCCCCGCGCGCATCGAGTCCAACTTCCGGGCGCTCGATCTCACGCTCGGCGCCGACGAGATCGCCCGGATCGACGCGCTGGGCGGCGCCGGCGAGGTCGAGGAGCCCTAGCGGTCGGCGCCCCGGCCGACGAGCTCCGTGCAGCACCACGAGGAGAGACGACGATGACGAGCCGCGTCCGCGCGACGACGCCCCCGCACGTGAGCCCGTGGGCGAACGCTCTCGGCCAGCTTGCGGGCGCGATCGAGATCCTCGGGTACGACGAGGGGCTGCACGAGATGCTCGCCACCCCTCGTCGGGAGATCGCCGTCGCGGTACCCCTGCGTCGCGACGACGGTCGCACGGAGCTCTTCCAGGGGTACCGGGTGCAGCACAACGTCTCCCGGGGCCCCGGGAAGGGCGGACTGCGGTACCACCGTGACGTGCACATCGACGACGTCCGCGCACTCGCCATGCTCATGACGTGGAAGTGCGCGATCGTCGAACTTCCCTACGGTGGTGCGAAGGGCGGCGTCGGGATCGATCCGCACGCGTACAGCCAGTCCGAGCTCGAACGGGTGACCCGCCGCTACACGAGCGAGATCATCCCGGTGATCGGCCCCGAGCGCGACGTCATGGCCCCGGACATGGGGACGAACGAGCAGACCATGGCGTGGGTCATGGACACGTACTCGGTCAGCCAGGGGTACACGATCCCCGGCGTCGTCACGGGCAAGCCGCTCGCGGTCGGCGGGTCCCTGGGGCGCACGACGGCCACCTCCCGCGGCGTGGTCCATGTGACGGCTGCGGCACTCTCGGCGGCGGGGGGCGCCGTGCGCGGTGCGACGATCGCCATCCAGGGCTTCGGGAAGGTGGGCTCGCACGCGGCCGCGATCTTCGTCGAGGAGGGCGCCCGCGTCGTGGCCGTGAGCGACGAGTACGGCGGCGTCACCGACCCCGCCGGCCTCGACGTCCAGCGTCTGCTCCAGCACGTCGCCGCGACGGGGTCCGTCGTCGGCTTCGACGCCGCCGATCCGATCGACAACCGCACGCTCCTCGCGCTCGACGTCGACGTCCTCGTTCCCGCGGCGGTCGACGGGGTCCTCGATGCCCGCACAGCGCCCGACGTGCGCGCCCGGATCGTCGTCGAGGGCGCCAACGGACCGACGACGGCCGAGGCCGACGCGATCCTCGCGTCACGTGGGGTGGTGGTCGTCCCGGACATCCTCGCGAACGCCGGCGGCGTCATCGTGTCGTACTTCGAATGGGTCCAGGCGAACCAGGCCTACTGGTGGACGGTCACCGAGATCGAGGAGAAGCTCGCACGCCGCATGCGGTCCGCGTACGCGGACGTCGCGCAGCTCGCCCGCGACCAGGGCCTCACCCTGCGCGACGCCGCGCTGGCCATCGGCGTGCGGCGCGTCGCGGAGGCCCACCAGATCCGCGGCCTGTATCCCTGACCGCGGATCCGAGCGGCGCTCGTCAGTCCTCGTCAGTCCTCGTCTGCCAGCGGCTGGCGGTCGGCCCACGCGTGCAGGTCGGTGCGCGGACCGGTGAAGAAGGGCACCTCTTCCCGGACGTGCCGACGGGCCTCGGTCGCGCGCAGGTCCCGCATGAGGTCGACGATCCGTTCGAGCCGTGACGCCTCGAACGCGAGGATCCACTCGTAGTCTCCCAGCGCGAACGCTGAGACGGTGTTCGCACGCACGTCCGCGTACCCCGCCGCAGCCATCCCGTGGTCGCGGAGCATCGTCGACCGCTCGGCGGGGGGCAGCAGGTACCAGTCGTAGGAGCGGACGAACGGGTACACGCAGATGTACGCCTCGGGGGCTTCGTCGGCCATGAACGCCGGGATGTGCCCCCGGTTGAACTCGGCGGGCCTGTGCAACGCAGCGACGGACCACACGGGCTCGAGGTGTCGACCGAGCTCGGACGCGCGAAGGCGCTGGTAGGCGCCCTGCACCGACTCGATGCTCGGTCCGTGCCACCACACCATGAGGTCCGCGTCGGAACGCAGGCCACCGACGTCGTACCACCCACGGACCGTGAGCTCGGTGTCGGTGCCTGCGCTGGCACCGCCCACCGCGGCGAGCGCGTCGTCGACGAGCGTCCTGCGCGCCGCGTCGTCGGCGGGCAGCGTCTGCACGGTCGAGAAGACCGACCACATGACGTACCGCACCGTCGCGTTGATGTCGGAGGTCTCGATGACGTCACCCGTGTCGGGGCGGTGGTGGACGTGGGCACTGTCGGTCATGTGAGGTCAGCTCTCTGCAGATGGGGGTGGACGCGTCGGTGGATCAACTCATGAGGTCGACGCTGCACAGCGCCGGGATGCCGCTGTCCTCACCGTCACGGCGCCGGCAGCAACCCGCTCGGCACACCGACCGGAACGCGGGGAGCGTCCCTACGGTGGCCTCGGTGACGTCCTCGCCCCGCGCGAGGGCGGCGCGCTCGAGCACGAGGTCGACGAGGCCGGCGATGAACGGGGCCCGGGTGCTCACCGTCCCGGCCCGCACCGCCGCCATGCCGAGGTCCCGGGCGGTGGCGAGCGCCTCGGTGTCGAGGTCGTACGCGACCTCCATGTGGTCGGAGACGAACCCGATCGGTGAGAGCACGACGGACCGCACCCCCGCCTCGGCGAGCTCACCGAGGTGGTCGTTGACGTCGGGCTCAAGCCACGGCTGGCTCGGGGGGCCGGATCGCGAGCAGTAGGCGAGGGACCACGGGACCTCGTGGCCGAGCTCGGTCGCGACGCCCGCGGCGACGACGGCCGCGAGGTCCAGGTGCTGCGCGGAGTACGTGGCACCCGAGACGGCGGACGCGGCCTCCATCGTGTCGGGGATGGAGTGCGTGACGAACACGAGCCGCGCCTGCGCCGGGTCGCCGTCGGGGCGGGCTGCGAGCGCCCGGTACCCCTCCACGACCGCGTCGATGTTGGCCTGCGCGAACCCGGGGTGGTTGAAGTACGACCGGATCTTGTCGAACTGGACGCTCGTCGACCCCTGCGGGCCGAGCTCCCCGGCCGCGTCGAGGGTGACCGCGAGGTCCTCGCGGTACTGACGGCAGCCCGAATAGGACGAGTACGCGCTCGTGACGAGCACGACGGCCCGCTCGGCCCCCCGCGCCTTGAGCTCGTCGAGCGCGTCCCGGGTGTACGGCTCCCAGTTGCGGTTGCCCCACACGACGGGCAGGTCGATGCCGCGGGCGGCGAGCTCGGCCTCCAGCGCCGCCTTGAGCGCGAGGTTCTGCTCGTTGATGGGGCTCTTCCCGCCGAAGCCGTAGTAGTGCTCGCCCACCGCTTCGAGCCGCTCGTCAGGGATGCCCTTCCCGGCCGTGACGTTGCGGAGGAACGGCACGACGTCCTCCGGCCGGTTCGGCCCCCCGAAGGAGTAGAGAAGCAGAGCGTCGTACGGCGTGGCAGGCGTGCCGGCTGACCCGGTCGTGGCGCTGGTGAGCATGCCCACCATCATCCCACCCTCGGCGCAGAGGTTCCTGGGTACGTGGGGTCGTGAGATGTGACGTTCCACCCCGGTCGGCGGTCACCGACCGAGGCGTCGCTCGCGGGCTGCGTAGGAGCGCAGTGCACGCAGGTAGTCCACCCTGCGGAAGTCCGGCCAGTACGCCTCGCAGAAGTAGAACTCCGAGTGGGCGCTCTGCCACAGGAGGAAGCCGCCGAGGCGCTGCTCGCCCGACGTGCGGATGACGAGCTCGGGGTCCGGTTGCCCCTTGGTGTAGAGGTGCTCGGCGATGTGCTCGACGTCGATGTTCGCGGCGATCTCCTCGATCGTCTCCCCCGCCGCGGCACGCTCGCGCAGGAGGTCACGGACCGCGTCGGCGATCTCGTGGCGCCCGCCGTAGCCCACGGCCACGTTGACGTGCATCCCCTCGACGGACGCGGTCTGGGACTGGGCACGCCGGAGCGTCGCGGCGACGTCGTCGGGCAGGAGGTCGAGCCGCCCGACGACCCGCAGCCGCCAGCGCCGCGCCTCGGCGAGAGCCGTGACGGACTCCTCGATGATGCCCAGGAGGTCGGCCAGCTCCTCCGCGCTCCTGGACAGGTTGTCGGTGGAGAGCATCCAGAGCGTGACGACCTCGATGCCGAGCTCTTCGCTCCAGGCGAGGAACTCCTCGATCTTGTCCGCACCGCGGCGGTGGCCCGTCGCCGCGGGCGCGCCGGAGGACCGCGCCCAGCGCCTGTTGCCGTCGAGGATCACGCCGACGTGCCGCGGCGTGGCGTCGCGGGGCAGCGAGTCGGCGAGGCGCTGTGCATAGAGCCCGTAGAGCAGGTCAGGCATGCGCACGGGAGTGCCTTTCGAGGTGATCGGTGAGAGTTCACACGCTACCGCTCACCACGCGCCCGAGCAGGCGTGTCCACCGCTCGATGTCGAGCACTCCTCCGACGTAGGCATAACCTACGGAGGCGTAAGTTACGCTCGAGGCGACCCACCACCGACCGAGGAGAAGCACTGTGGCCCGAGGAGAACCTGGACCGACCGGGCCCGCCGACCACCTGGCGGACGCCGCCGATCACGTCGCCGATGCCGCGTCTGCGGTCGCCGAGGCGGTCAAGCCGAGGCTACGGGGCTGGATCCACGCCGGCACGGCACCGTTCGCCCTCGCCGCGTGCATCGTGCTCGTCGTCCTCGCGCCCCCCGTCGCAGGTCGGGTGTCCACCGTCGTGTTCGGCCTGAGCGCGGTCCTGCTGTTCGGCACCAGCGCCGTCTACCACATCGGCAACTGGTCGCCGCGGACGGCCGCCCGCCTGCGCCGCGCGGACCACTCCAACATCTTCCTCATCATCGCCGGGACGTACACGCCGCTGGCGGTCCTCCTGCTCAAGCCGTCCACGGCGACCGTGCTGCTCGTCATCGTGTGGACGGGCGCCGTCGTCGGGCTCGTCGCCCGTGTCGTCTGGCTCGACGCCCCGCGCTGGGTGTACGTCCCCATCTACCTCGCGCTCGGGTGGGTCGCCGTCGGCTACATGCCACAGTTCTGGCAGGCTCCCGACGGGCCGCTCATCGTGTGGCTCGTCGCTGTCGGCGGGCTCGCGTACACGCTGGGAGCGATCGTGTACGCGACCCGGCGCCCGGACCCGCGCCCGCGGTGGTTCGGGTTCCACGAGATCTTCCACGTGCTCACGGTCGTCGGGTTCTGGTGCCACTACGCGGCGATCCTCGTGGCGACGCTCGCCGCCCGCTGACACCTGCGACGGCCACCCGGGCGAGCAGCCGGTCAGCCGGACGCTGCAGGACCGCCGACCTCCGCGGGGACGACGCGATACCGGCGGTTGGCGAGCGACGGGTTGCGTTCCCGCTCCGCGCGGATGCCCGCCGGGTCGACGTCGGCGGTGCGCAGCTCGGCACGGTCCCCGAGCTCCATCTCGACGCGACCGTCCGGCCCCACGAGCACCGAGTGCCCGCACACACCCCGGCCCGACTGCCCGACGCCGACGACAGCGCAGGTGTTCTCGATGGCCCGGGCCTGCGCGAGCACCCGCCACTGGTCCACCTTGCCCGGCCCTGCCGCCCACGCCGCGGGGACGACGAGGATCTCCGCCCCGGCGTCGACCAGCCGGCGCGCTGACTCCGGGAACCGGAGGTCGTAGCACGTGAGCACCCCGACGCGGGTTCCGGCGACGTCGACGACGAGCGGCGGTGCCGCCGGGTCCCCCGCCTCGAGCCGCTCCGACTCACGGTGACCGAACGCGTCGTAGAGGTGGACCTTGCGGTAGGTCCCGACGAGCTCCCCGGCAGCGACGGCCACGACGACGTTGCTCGCCGTCCCCGGGGCGTCCCCTGGCAGCACGGTGCCGGCGAGCACCGTCAGGCCCGTGCCCGCCGTCGCCCCGCGCAGCGCCCGGACAAACGGTCCGTCGAGCGCCTCCGCCTGCGCGGCCCCGGATCCGGCCGCCTCGTACGCGCTCGCGTACTCGGGCAGCACGAGCAGGTCGCTGCCCAGGCGGAGCGCCTCGGTCACCGCCTGGCGCGCGACGAGGAGGTTCGCGGCGCGGTCAGGGCTGACCTCGATCTGAGCGATCGTGACGCGCACCTCAGGCCCGGCCGTCGTCCCCGGTGCCCGTCTCGGGGTCACCGTCCGCCGTGCTGGGGGCACGGTCGGAGAACTGCCCGTCCACGCGGGTCTCCGTGCCGGTACGGTGCGCCACCCGGCGCAGCTTCCTCGTCATCGACAGGATGAGGAAGATCGTCACGACGACGACCGCGAAGATCGCGAGGAAGCCCTCGAGGCCGGGTGAGACGTCCGTGGGCTGGAGGTCATCGCGCATCGGGTCCTGCGTCGTCGACTCCTGCGGGGTCGGGTCCCCCGTCGGGTCGTCGGCGAGCACGAGCTCGCCGACCCGCAGGGGTGCCGGGGACGTGGCGGTGGTGGGCTCATTCATCGGGTTGTCTCCTCGTGCGTCGTGACGCCTGCGAACAGGTCGTCCTCCGGGAGGGTCGTCGTCACGCGGGACTCCGCGAGCTCGTACTCCTCGTACGGCCACACGTCGATCTCCAGCTCACGGGGGATCGCGAAGAAGAAGCCGTCGGGGTCGATCTGTGTGGCGTGCGCGCGCAGCGCAGCGTCGCGGGCCGGGAAGTACTCGGCACACTCGATCCGGGTGGTGACCTGGCGCTCGGGGATCTCCCTCGCGGCTCGCGACTCCACCCAGTCGCCGAACGGTGAGACGAGGCCGGCGTCGATCATCGCCTCGTGCATCGTGCGGATGCGCGCCATGGAGAAGTCGTGGTTGTAGTAGAGCTTCGACGGGGTCCATGCCTCCCCCCGGCCCCGGTACCGCTCAGGGTCGCCCGCCGCGGCGAACGCCTCGACAGAGATCCGGTGGCACATGATGTGGTCGGGGTGCGGGTACCCACCGCTCGGGTCGTACGTCGTCATGACGTGCGGCCGGAAGTCGCGGACGATCTCGACGAGGGGGGCCGCCGCGTCCTCGAGCGCCTCGAGCGCGAAGCATCCGGGGGGCAGCGGGGGAAGCGGGTCACCCTCGGGCAGACCCGAGTCGACGAAGCCGAGCCATCGGTGCTGGACCCCCAGGGCGCGGACCGCCGCGGCCATCTCCGCCGTCCGGATCTCGTGCATCTCTGCCGGGTCTGTGACCTCGCGGCCGTACGCGGGGTTGAGGATGCTCCCGGCCTCTCCGCCGGTGCAGCTCACCACGAGGACCTCGACGCCCTGCGCCGCGTAGCGCGCCGTCGTGGCCGCTCCCTTGCTCGACTCGTCGTCCGGATGTGCGTGCACGGCCAAGAGCCGCAGGGGCGACGTGGTCACCTGGTTCTCCTCGGGTCACGGCCCGTGACGCTGTCACAGCTGCGTCACGGACACGACGATAATGGTCTGAGACCCATGATCCCCTACGTGGCGCCGCGCCACGTCCTACGCTGAGCAGATCGTCCGGAGGCGCCCACATGCACGATCCTGAGCCGCAGGCCCAGCCGCGCACACCCCCGCCCCTGCCGCCCGGCCGCTACGGCCCGCAGCGGCCGCCCGTCCGGCGCCCGGTCGCGGTCGTCGGCGCGGTCCTCCTCCTCGCGGCAGCCGTCGTCGTCGCTGCGTGGTTCGCCTTCGGATCGACGTCGAAGGACGTCCGCGGGAAGGAGGTCGGCTTCGAGGTCCTCGGACCGGAGAGCGTCGTCATGACCTTCGACGTCGCGAAGCCCAAGGATGCGACGGTCGTGTGCACGCTCGAGGCGCTGAGCACGAACTACGCGCAGGTCGGCACCAAGGACGTCACGGTGGGCCCGGCGGACGTCACCGAGCAGCGGATCCGGACGGAGATCGCCACCTCGGAGGAGGCCGTGACCGCCGTCGTCGACTCCTGCCGCCTGCAGGACTGACCCGGCGTTCGACGCGCCGTGCGGCGACCGCTGGGTTAGCGTGACATCCGCGCAGCCGCGGCAGAGCGAGCCCGGGACACCGGTCCCGTACCGCCACGGTGGGCGCGCCAGCGCACACCGCGCGGCTGGTCCGCCCAGCCGAGCCCTGATCCCCACGGAGACCTCATGCCGGCTCCCCTCGACCTCGTGCACCGCCCGGCCCCGCACGGCCGTCCGGAGTCCAGCCCCGCTGACGACCGGCACGGGACCATGCCGTTGCCGACCCCGCGCGGGCCGGTGAGCACGGCCCTCCTCACGCTCCTCGTGGGGGATGCGTTCGACGACGCGACCTCCGCCCGAGAGGTCGAGCGCGCGGTCGCGGCTCGCGTCCCCGTGCCGGCACCAGCGGGCGGCCCACCGGCGATCGTCCTCGACGAGGACGCGCAGCTCACGCTGACCTGCCTGTACGAGCTGCACTACCGCGGCATCGCGGGGGTGGACGACCGGTGGGAGTGGCACCCGGGACTGCTCGCCGTGCGCAGCACGCTCGAAGCCGAGCTGGAGGCCGCGGTACGCGCCCACGTCGTCGTCCCACCGGCGCCACGGCCCGTGCGTGCCGCCGTCGCCGCCGCGCTGTTCGACCTCGCCGGGCAGGAGAGCGGCCCGAGCCTCTCGCGGTTCGTCGCACGCAGTGCCACCGTGGACCAGCTCCGGGAGCTCATCACGAGCCGGTCGCTCTACCAGCTGAAAGAGGCCGACCCGCACACCTGGGCCATCCCGCGCCTCGGCGGTGCGCCGAAGGCTGCCCTCGTCGAGATCCAGTCGGACGAGTACGGCGCGGGCCGACCCGAGCGCATGCACGCCGCACTGTTCGCGACGACGATGCGCGCGCTCGGTCTCGACGACTCCTACGGGGCGTACGTCGACGAGGTCCCTGCGCCCTCGTTGGCCTCCCTCAACGTCATGTCGCTGTTCGGTCTGCACCGTCGCCTGCGCGGCGCTGCCGTGGGGCACCTCGCCGCCTTCGAGATGACGTCGTCGATCCCCAACCGGCTCTACGGCAACGGGTTCCGGCGCAACGGGTTCGACGCGAGCGCGACCGAGTACTTCGACGAGCACGTCGAGGCGGACGCCGTCCACGAGCAGATCGCCGGACGCGACCTCGCCGGGCGGCTCGCGGAGCAGGACCCGTCGCTCCTCGACGACATCCTCTTCGGGGCCGCCGCGTGCCTCGCGGTCGACGGATGGGCCGGCGGGCACCTCATGGCTGCGTGGAACCGGGGAGAGTCGGCGCTCCGGCCCCACGACGCGGCAGGACGGACGAGTGCGACAGCCTCCTGACGGAGCGACGTACATCCTGCCCCTGCGCTGGTCCCGCCCGGAGCCGGCCTGGGAGCTCACGGCATACCTCCGCCGCCTGAGCAGGTGGATCGACGTCATCGTCGTCGACGGTTCCGCGCCGGACGTCTTCGCACGGCATGACGAGCTGTGGCGGGACGTCGTCCAGCACGTGCGCGTCGACCCGCGCCTGCCTGGGACGAACGGGAAGGTCCGCGGAGTCGTCACGGGCATGCGTCTGGCGACCACGGACCGCCTTGTCGTCGCGGACGACGACGTCCGCTACACGCGCGAGTCCCTCGAGCGGGTCGTCGGGCTGCTCGACGCGGCCGAGCTCGTCCGACCGCAGAACTTCTTCGACACGCTCCCCTGGCACGCCCGGTGGGACACCTCACGCACGCTCGTCAACCGGGCGCTCGGCGCCGACTACCCCGGCACGCTCGCCGTACGACGCACGGCGCTGCCCGCCCACGGCTACGCCGCCGACGTCCTCTTCGAGAACCTCGAGCTCATCCGTACCGTGCGTGCGGGCGGCGGGCGGGAGGTGCGAGCGTACGGCGTCTATGTCGCGCGGCGACCCCCTCGTGCCCGACACTTCTGGGAGCAGCGGGTCCGGCAGGCCTACGACAGCCTCGCCCAACCGACCCGGCTCGCGGCCGAGCTCGCGCTGCTGCCGCTCCTCGCCGTCGGCACCCGGCGGCCGGGCTGGCTCGCCGCAGGACTCGGGGCAGCCGTCGTCCTCGCCGAGACCGGCCGACGTCGCGCCGGGGGCAGGACCGTCTTTCCCGCGTCCTCGTCGGCGCTCGCGCCGTTGTGGCTCACCGAACGGGCGGTGTGCGCGTGGCTCGCGCTCGGCTACCGCCTGCGCGGTGGCGTCCCGTACGCGGGGTCCCGCCTGGCGGTCGCCGCCCACGGCATGCGGGAGCTGCGTCGCCGTCGCGCGGATCCCTGCGACGCACACCATGATGAGGACTCACCACGAAGAACGGGGAACCGATGAACGACCGGACGACGATCGTCGGCGAGGACGACGTGGAGATCACCCTCTGCCCAGACGGCCCACTTCTTGTCCGGGGCGCCGTGACGCTCGTGGACGCCGACGGGCTGCCCGTCCCCGGACGCAGGTCGACGATGGCGTTGTGCCGCTGCGGTGCATCAGCGATCAAGCCGTTCTGCGACGGCACGCACAAGGTCAACGGATTCACGACACAGGGTTGAGCGGGACGGACGCGGCTCCGCCCGTGGCTCCTCCCTTGATATACTGGCCTATTCAGCGGTCGGCGACGCCGGCCTGCTGACCATCTCTGTCAGACCCGGACCGGTCGAGAACTGTCGAGCCCGTCCCGGCACGAGCCGTCGGACCCACCGACGAGCTCGTGCAGGACGGGCTCGGTGGCGTTCGGACGAGACCGGACCGGGGACGGACAGCACGTGACACCCACGACGCGCGCACGGTGCGCCCGTCAGGCAAGGAAGGAGCGACCTGTGACCGAGACGAACGTCACCTGGCTGACCCAGGAGGCTCACGACCGACTCCAGGCCGAGCTCGCACACCTCAGCGGACCCGGACGCGCCGACATCACGGACCGCATCGCCGCGGCACGTGACGAGGGCGACCTCAAGGAGAACGGCGGATACCACGCAGCTCGCGAGGAGCAGGCCAAGAACGAGGCCCGCATCCGCGAGCTCACCGAGAAGCTGCGCAACGTGCGGATCGGCTCGCCGTCCGACGACGGGGTGGTCGAGCCTGGCATGGTCGTCACCGCGCTCGTGGGCGGTGACGAGATGGTGTTCCTGCTCGGCTCGCGAGAGATCGCGGAGACGGCGGACATCGACGTGTACTCCGAGCGCTCCCCGCTGGGTGCAGCCATCAACGGCAAGCGCGTCGGCGAGAAGGCCAGCTACACCGCACCCTCCGGCGTCGAGATCTCCGTCGAGGTCACGGCAGCCACGCCCTACACGGGCTGACGGCCCGCGGCGCGGTTCCCGCCGCGCCGCGGCGCCCGGGCCTCGACGAGTGCTCAGTGCTCCGCGAGGTTGTACCCCTGGCTCCGCAGATGGTCGAGCAGCGCGGCGCAGTGATCGGGCCCCTTCGTCTCGACCTGCATCGTCACCTCGACCTCGTCGATCGCGAGGTCGACCCCCGTCCGCACGTGATCCACGTGCATGACGTTGCCGCCCGATCGCGCGAGATCCTGCAGCAGCCCGGCGAGGGCACCGGGCCGGTCGATGAGGCGCACCCGGACCTGCAGGTACCGGCCCGCTGACGCGAGCCCGTGCCGCAGCAGCCGCAGGAGCACGAGCGGGTCCACGTTGCCGCCCGACAGCACGACGACGACCGGACCCGGATACGCCTCGCCGTGCGCCATGAGGGCGGCGACACCGGCGACGCCGGCCGGCTCCACGACGAGCTTCGCCCGCTCGGCCACGAACAGCAGGGCCCGCGAGAGGTCTTCTTCTGTCACGGTCCGCACCTGCGCGCCGGAACGGTGCACGATCTCGAAGGGGAGCCGCCCCGGGGTGCTCACGGCGATCCCGTCGGCCATGGTGGACAACGGCACGGTCTGCATGGGCGCACCACCGGCCAGGGACGCCGGATATCCGGCGGCACGCGCAGCCTGCACACCCACGACACGTACGTGCGGCGCCAGCGCCGCCATGGCCGCGACGACACCCGCGAAGAGTCCTCCCCCGCCGACCGGCACGAGCACCGTCCGCACGTCGGGCACCTGCTCGAGGATCTCGAGCGCC
The DNA here is from genome assembly GCF_057180625.1 of Sanguibacter sp. Z6_81. NCBI lineage: Bacteria > Bacillati > Actinomycetota > Actinomycetes > Micrococcales > Sanguibacteraceae > Sanguibacter > Sanguibacter sp. Z6_81. The sequence continues at coordinate 70,933 of NZ_JBXUFV010000005.1, forward strand.
ACGGTCGCCTGTCCGGCGATGACGTCGGGGTGGTCGAACGGATGGATGAGCACCGCGCCCGACCGGGCGGACTCCTCGCGTGCCGCGGCGAGGACGTCGTCGACGCTCGTCCCCACGAGCCGGACCTCGGCACCGTACTCCCGGGTCGCCGCGATCTTCGGCAGCGCGGCGTCCGTCGGCATGTACACGACGGAACGCAGACCGAGGAGATGAGCGCCGAGGGCCACGCCCTGGGCGTGGTTGCCCGCGCTCGCCGCCACGACGCCCCGGACCTTCTCCTCGGGCGACAGGCGGGCCATGCGCACGTATGCACCCCGGATCTTGAACGACCCCGAGCGCTGGAGGTTCTCGCACTTGAGCAGCACCCGGGTGCCGGCGAGCTCGCTGAGCGCACGGCTCGACTCGACCGGTGTCACCTGGGCCACCCCGTCGAGCATCGCCGCCGCAGCGCGGATCGCGGCGAGGTCGACCCCGTGTGCCGACGCGTCCGCGAGCGTGGCACTCACGCGCCCGTGCCCTTCTCGTCCGTGCCGTTCTCGCGCGCACGGTTGCGTCGCGCGCGGAGCTTCTCGAGGGCGGCGCGGCCAGCCTCGGCCGTCGACGTGAGCAGCTGCGGTGGCTGGCCGGCCTCGTCCGGCGTACGGTCCTGCGGCTGCCAGCCCTTGTCGTCCCCGATGTGGCGTTCGGCGCTCGTGATCATGATCGCCCGCCGGGCGTTGGGTCGCATCGTGATGTGGTCCTCGAACCCGAGCTCGGGGAACTTGTCGTGACCGTGGAAGTACAGCACCACGGTGTTGAGCACGGCGACGATGGGCACGGCGAACAACGCACCGACGATGCCCGCCACGAGGGTCCCGCCCGTGACGACGAGGAGGACGGCCACGGGGTGCAGGGAGACGGCGTGCCCCATGAGCCAGGGCTGCAGGACGTTGCCCTCGATCTGCTGGACGAGCAGGACGACGCCGAGCATGATGAGCGCGGCCACCCACCCGTTCGCGACGAGCGCCACGAGGATCGCGATCGACCCCGTGATGATCGCCCCGACGAACGGGATGAACGAGCCGATGAACACGAGCACCCCGAGCGGCAGCGCCAACGGCACACCGATGATCGCGGCACCGACGCTGATGCCCACCGCGTCGATGAACGCCACGAGGATCTGCGTCCGCGCGTACGACGCAAGAGTGACGAGCCCCCGACGGCCCGCCTGGTGCGTGCGCTCGCGGGTGTGCCGCGGCAGGAGCCCCACGCTCCACGTCCAGATCCGACGTCCGTCGATGAGGAAGAACAACGTGCAGAACAACGCGATGACCGTCCCGGCGAGCACCTGCCCGACCGTCGTCGTCACCGACAGTGCCCCCGAGACCAGCGTCGAGGAGTTCGTCTGCGCCGTCGCGACGAGCTCGTCCCAGTAGACCTCGAGGCTCGCGCTCTCGATGTGCAGCGGGCCGTCCGAGAGCCATCCGAGCAGCTGCTCGAACCCCTTGACCGCCTGGTCGCTCAGCTCGCTGAGACCGCTGGCGATCTCCCGTCCCGCCACGACCGCGAGCGCGACGACGGCGGCGACGAGCGCGAGGACGGACGTCGCAGCCGCGAGCGCGTTGGAGAACCGCAGGCGGGTGCGCAGGAACCGCGCGAGCGGCTGGAGGAGCACCGTGAGCAGGAGGGCGACGGCGACGGGGATGACGATGACCTTGAGGTACGCCACGACGTAGAAGAGCAGCGCCACGCCGAGCGCGATGGCGACGAGCCGCCACGACCAGGCCGCGGCGGTCTGCACGCTCGGCGCGACGCTCTCGGCCCCGACGGGGCGCGCCTTGGCGTGCGCAGCCGTGCCCAACGTCTCGCTGCTCACGCGGACCGCGTGGCCCTCGACCGCCGCGGGGCGGTCAGCCTGCGGGGTGCGCGCACCCGGTTCCGTGCTCATACGTGCTGCCCTCTCGTCGTGGCAGGTTGTCGTGCGGTGCTGCCGTTAGGTTGTCGTGCGGTGCTGCCGCCCGGTGTGTCGTGCGGCGCTGCCGCCCGGTGTGTCGTGCGGCGCTGCCGCTAGGTTACGGGGCGCGGACCGGGAACAGCGCGGACCCCCCGTGTGTTGACGCCGGAGAGAATCATCCCCGTCCGCACCCGGGCGGACCATCCAGGAGGTCACATGTTCGGATCACTGTTCGGGTCGCCCCGCACGACGACGATGGTCACTGCCGACCGCGCACTCGCGGGCCGCCCCCTCCCGACGTACACGGTGCCCGCACTCCACGCGGTGCTCGGCACGCCGCTCGCCGGACCGTGGCCGGAGGGGACGCGTGTCATCTACCTCGGGCTCGGGTGCTTCTGGGGTGCCGAGAAGGAGTTCTGGCAGCTCCCGGGCGTCGTGACGACAGCAGCGGGCTACCAGGGTGGCTTCACGCCGAACCCCACCTACGAGGAGGTGTGCACCGCGATGACCGGGCACACCGAGGCGGTCATGGTCGCGTACGACCCGACCGTGCTCAGCGACGCACAGCTGCTCAAGACGTTCTGGGAGTCGCACGACCCGACGCAGGGCTTCCGCCAGGGCAACGACGTCGGGACGCAGTACCGGTCGGCCGTGTACTGGACCACGCCCGAGCAGGAGCAGATCACCCGGTCCACGCTCGAGGCCTTCCAGACGAGCCTGTCGGAGCGGGGCTTCGGTGAGATCACGACCGACCTGCGCCCGGCGGAGGAGGCCGGGACGTTCTACTACGCCGAGGGCTACCACCAGCAGTACCTGCACAAGAACCCCGCGGGCTACTGCCCGGTGCACTCCACGGGCGTCTCCTGCCCCGTCCCCGTCTGAGACGTGGTGGTCCGGTCGGTAGGCTCGGACCGTGCGACACGCCCTGCGGATCGTCACCGCCCTCTATCTCGGGCTCGTCCTCGTCGTCACGTGCTGGCCGTCACCTGAGCAGTCCGCCGCCCCCCGGTGGATCGAGACCGCGCTGGCCTGGTGCGCTGCGCGTGGCGTCCCGCTGACGTTCGACGCCGCCGAGGCGCTGGGGAACGTCGTCATGTTCGTGCCGTTCGGTGTCCTCGTGCTGCTGCTCGTGCGCCCCACCGGGGGCGAGGCGCGGCATGCGCCGACGGGAGGCAGCGACGATCGTCGGGGTGCTGGGGGCGGCCGCCCGACGACCCGGACGGCGACGCTCGTCGTCGCCGGAGCGGGATGCTTCTCCGCAGCCGTCGAGACGGTCCAGCGCATCCTGCCCGGGCGGGTGTCCACCGTCCAGGACGTCGTGCTCAACACAGCAGGCGCCGCGGTAGGGGTCCTGCTCGTCGCCGCGCTCACGCTGCGTGGCGTCAGCGGTGCCCGCGCTTTCCCCCGGACTTCCCGGGCTTCCGGCCGCTAGAGCGAACCCCGCCCCTCGCGGCGGCCTTCCGCTCGGCAGCCGCCTTCCGATCCGCGGCCGCCCGCGCCGCAGCCCGCTTCGCCGCGGTCGCCTTCGAGACGACGGGCTCCGCCGAAGCCCCGGCTTGCGGAACGGCGGCCTGAGAAGCGGCGCCGCGCCCTCGGGAGCTGTTCGCCGTGCGGCCCCGCACGATCCCGATGAACTCCTCGACGAGCTCCGTCGTGCGGTCCACGTGCCACGCCAGGGCGACCGAGGACGTCGGACCGTCACTGACCGGTCGGTACACGACGTCCCTGCGGTGGTGGAGCCGTGCCAGGGACTGCGGGACGACGAGGAGCCCGGCACCGGCGGCGACGAGCTCGACGGCGTCGGCGATGGTCTCCGGGCGCTCGCGCGCGGGAACTCCCGGACGGGTCTCCCACTCGAGGAGGTCGTCGAGCGGGTGGAGCACGGTCTCGTCGGCGAGATCGTCCGCGCGCACCTCGTCCACGGCACTGACGACGTGGTCGGTGGGGACGAGGACGACGGGAACCTCGCTGTAGAGCCCGATGGCGCTGAGCTCGGTCGTGTCCACCGGCAGGCGCAGGAGCGCTGCGTCCACGTCACCGGAGCGAACTGCTCCCCGGGCCTCGAGGACGGGCAGGGGAACGAGCTCGAGACGCACCTGTGGCAGGCGGTCCCGCCACACTCCGACCCACTTCGCCGGAGTGACGCCGGGGACGTAGCCGAGACGGAAGGTCGGCGGCGCCGGAAGGTCTGGCTCCGCTGGCCCGTCGGGCGGCGTCTCGTTGTTCACGTCAGTCAGGCTACCGGTCGCGCGGCCGATATCCTTGGTCCATGACCCCGCCGAAGACGCCCCAGTCCATGAAGCCCGCGACCGCGGCGAAGAAGCTCGGCGTGTACCTGCCTGCCGCACCCGAGGAGTTCCAGCACTCGTCGATCACCCGTGACGAGCTCGATGCCCTGCAGACGAATCCGCCGGAGTGGCTCGTCGAGCTGCGCCGCAACGGCCCGCACCCCCGACCGACGGTGGCGGCCCGGCTCGGTGTCTCGATCGCCGGCCTGGCTCGCGGGGGCATCACCGAGGCTCTCACCACGGAGCAGATCAACGAGCTGCGCGAGGAGGAGCCGGAGTGGCTCGTCCGTGAGCGCGCGGTCCAGGCGCAGGTGCGAGCCGAGGAGGACCGCATCCGCGCGCGTGACGAGAAGCTCGCGCAGAAGAACGAACGACGCGACTGACCGCTCGTCAGGACGCGGGGGCGCCGGCGTCCGCGTGGCCGAGCGAACGGCCCGGAGCCACCCGGTCCCGGACCCGGCGCTTGAGCTCGGTGATCTCCGGGAACCCACCGTCGACCTTGCGGTTCCAGATCGTCTCGCCGTCGACCGCGACACGGAAGATCCCACCGGTGGCCGGGACAAGAGCCACCTCACCCACGTCGTCCTGGAACGTCGTGAGGATCTCCTGGGCCATCCACGCGGCCCGCATGAGCCATCGGCACTGCGTGCAGTAGGTGATCGCCACGCGCGGGAGGGCGCGGCCGGTCACGCTCGTGCGTGCACCCGCCGTCGTCACCGTCGGCTCAGGGGTGGGAAGGGCTGTGGGCTGCGTCATGCTCTGCTCCAGCTCGTCGTCGTCCTGCACACTGTAGCCACCACCTCAGAGCCGGGGGGTGACCACCGGGCCGTCGGGTCCGACGCGGACGTCGAAACCCCGGACCGCATCGCCCCCCTCCTGCACCGCGTAGAGGGTGTGCTGGTCCCCGAGCCTGGCCGAGGGGATCTCGATGAGCGTGTACCTCGGGAACCGCTGGAGGAGCGACCGGAGGGCCGAGCGGACCTCGTCGGACGTGTGGATCGACCCCTCGAGCCGATCGACGGTGCTCGCCCTCCCGGTCGCGACCGCGCGGAGGTACTCGGTGACGACGCCGCTGGGAGACCGTGAGCCGTTGCCGCTGTCGAGCGCCGGCCTGCCGTCCTCGTCGTAGAGCGGGTAGACCTCGAGCATGCGGACGCCGTCGAAGTTCTCGCCGGTCACCGCCCTGCCCTCCGCGTCGACGCCAGGCTCGTCCGTCTGCATCCAGGTCGTCGCGTACCGGGTGCTCACCGACGTGTCGACGCCGTCCGCGCGCTCGTAGGTGACGTCGATCGTCACGCCGACGACAGGGTCGTCGCTCGACGTGCGACCCACGACGGAGACGTCCGACGCCGTCACCGACACGTCTGCGGGACGTTCCACGCCGGTCCACTGCTCGACGAGGTACGCGGCGTGCGCGGTGGCATAGGCGCGCGACTGGTTCGACAGGTACAGGTGCTCGGACAGCCGGCCTGCGACGTCGGCGACGGCGAGCCCGGGTGGCAGCACGACGTCAGCGCGCGGCGGTGGGTCGACGGCATACCGGAGCTCGACCTGCTCGATGAGCGTGACGAGGCGCTCCGCCTGGGCCACGGCCACGTCGTCGTCCGCTCCATCGACGCTCGGGAGGATCGCGTAGGTCGCCGACGAGCACGCCGCCAGCAGGCTGGTGAGGGCTGCTGCTGCCAGCCACATGCTCCGTGCGCGAAGGTTGGTCACCCTCCAAGCGTGGCCCGCAGTAGGTGACCTCGACATCCGTCCGGGGGCGGAGATATGTCCCGGTCGCTCCTCCGATGGGTGGAGACGCGCCGACGGCCGCACCCCGTGGGGAGCGGCCGTCGGCAGCGGGCAGCGCGGGAGCGTCGCATCGTGGGATGCGGTCAGGAGACTCCGACGACGTCCACGACGAACACGAGGGTCGCGCCGCCCTCGATGCCCGCCTGGGGGACGCCTCGCTGGCCGTAGCCGAGCTCCGGCGGGATGGACAGCAGGACGCGGGAGCCGACGAGCTGCCCGACGAGCCCCTGGTCCCAGCCGCCGATGACAGCACCCACGCCGATGGGGAAGTCGATGGTCGCGCCGCGGTCGTAGGAGTTGTCGAACACCCCGCCGTTCCACGACTGTCCGAGGTAGTGCACGACGATGGTGTCGCCGGCGGACACCTCGTCGCCGCTGCCCTGGACGAGGACCTTGACCTGCAGGCCCTCGGGGGCTGCGGTGTCGGGGAAGGTCAGCGTCGGCTTGTCGCCGAATCCGCCGGATGCCTGGGGAAGCTCGTTCGTCATGGAGAGACCTCTCGTGTGTTGGTGGGGAACCTTCACCCTAGGGCGAGGACGCGACGAGGGCCACGTACGTCCGTCGGACGTACGTGGCCCTCGTGGCCGTGCCGTGTCTAGCGGGCGGTCACTCGCTCTGGAAGATCGCGATGAGGCGCAGGAACTCGAGGTACAGCCACACGAGGGTGACGACGAGACCGAACGCCGCGGTCCACGCGAACTTCGCCGGGACGCCGTTGCGGACGCCCCGCTGCACGGCGTCGAAGTCGACGATGAGCGACGCGGACGCGAGGCCGACGGCGATGAGGCCGACGATGATCCCCAGCGGACCGCTGCGCAGCCCGAAGTCACCGCCACCACCGGCGAGGACGACGACGAGGTTGATGAGCGAGAACGCGAGGTACCCGACCATCGAGAACAGCAACCACCGCGTGAACCGCGGCGTCACCCGCACGCGACCCGAGCGGAAGAGGAAGAGGCAGGCGGCGAAGGTTGCGACTGTCGCGACGACGGCCTGCAGCACGATGCCGTTCCACTGGTTCTCGAAGAACTTGCTGATCCCCCCGAGAAAGACACCCTCGGCGACCGCGTACGCGACGATGAGGGCCGGGCTGGGCTCGCGCTTGAAGGCGTTGACGAGACCGAGCACGAGGCCGACGATCGCCCCGACGAAGAAGAGTTGGGGAACCGTGACCCAGGTGATGGCACCGACGACGACGATGATCGCGAGGAGGCCCGACGTCTTGATGATGACGTCGTCGTACGTCAGCCGGCCCGTCTGGACCGGCGTCGCGGACGGGGCGTTGTACATCGAGTTCATCGTCGCCGCGTCCATGCCCGCCTGGGCCGCGCCGTACTGACCGAACTGCGGCTGCCCGTACTGCTGGGGCTGGCCGTACTGCTGTGCACCGGCATACTGCGCGGGGCGCGCGTTCGCACTGAACGCGTCGCTCTTCGAAAATACTGGGCTTCCCATTCCTGCCTCCTGGTCGCGGTTCCGGTCCGACGTCTGCGACGCCGGCCGAGGGGATCTCGCTGGCCGGATCATCACACGTGCTCACAGTAGTCAACGGACGAGCACATGCGCTTGTTCCCACCCGATTCTCGGTCCTGTCGGCCTGCGCCAGGGCACGTCACAGCTCGACGACGGACGCCACCGCCCAGGGGGCGAGCGTGAGATCGAGGTCGAGGACGCCGTCCTGGCCGACGACGGCCGTGCGGCGCAGGAGCGCGTCGGCGTGCTCGCTGAGGAACCGGGTCTGCTCCCGCGTGAGGTTGAGCGGCGCCCCCATGGCGTCCCACGCCTCGGCGACGTTCCCGTGGTCGGCGTCGAGCACCTCGATCGCGAACACGGCGCCAGGTGTCAGGCCGCCGATCGTGTGCCGGACACGGCGCTCGGGTCCCAGCTCCGCGAGGTCCCGGGTCTCGCGGAACGAGTTGCGCGATCCCACCGACCGCGTCCCCATCTCCTCCGGGTAGTTGTAGAAGACCGCCGCGACGCGCGACGTCGCCGAGTCCTGGGAGATGACCCCGTGCGGGGTCGCCACGAGCAGGCGGTCGCCGAGGCGCGCGAGCATCGAGAACGCGTGGAACGTCGGCTTGTGGATCCCCTGCTCGTTGACGAGGCCGAATCCCCCGTGGAACGGGCCGAGACCCGCGCCCCCCTCCTCGAAGATGTCGGTGAAGGTCCAGTAGGAGATGGAGTCCGCGAGCTCAGTGCAGCGCAGGTAGCTGCGCGTGATGTACGTGGCTGCGTACACCGTGTCGTGCATGCGGTCGCGGCTCGAGGGCGAGCTCGACCACTCGGTGATGTGGACCTCCGCGTCCGGGTAGGCGCTGGCACCGATGAGGTCCCGCAGAAGGGTGAGGTCGTCGGCCGTGGCGTCCGCGTGCCTGCTCAGGTGCACGCCCTGCCCGTTGGAGTCGAACGCGAAGTCGGTCGGGTAGAGGTGGGTCGTGACGAAGTCCACGGGCAGTTCGCGCTCCGCGCACCAGACGAGGAACTCCTCGATCCACACCGGCCGCCAGTCCAGGGCGTCGATGTCTTCCGCTGCCGCTGTGGCGGCCTCTGCGGCGCGGTCCTCCGTCTCGCCCGCGTACCGCGCGTCGGGGACGAACACGCTCGTCGAGGGTCCACCCACCTTGAGCCCGGCGTCGATCGCCTTGATCGCGGTCACGGTGCGGGCGTAGAGCTCGAAGTACTCCGTCTTCGTGCCGGTCCAGAAGTGCGGGACGAGGTTCGGCTCGTTCCACACCTCGAAGCGCCACTCACGCACCTCTTCGAGCCCGTACCGCTCGATCCAGTGCTCCACGGTGCGGACGACGAGCTCGACCCACCGGTCCATGTCCTTGGGCGGGCTGCAGTGGGCGCCCCACCAGAACACGGTCTCGGTCTGGGTGGCGAGCTCCCGGGGCATGAACCCGAGCTCGACGAACGGTCGCACCCCGAGATCGAGGAGGAAGTCGAAGACCTTGTCGACGTAGGAGTAGGTGTACTGAGGCGTGTCGAGGGGGACGTCCGGCCCGAAGCCGCCGCCGTAGGAACCGCGGTAGACGAACATGTCGTCGTGGAACACGCCGTGGAACCGGACGAACTGGAACCCGAGCCGGTCGACGGCCTCCCGGAACTGGCCCTGCCAGTCGGCACGGAGGGCCTCGTTCGCCCGTCCGGCACCGGCGCAGTAGCTCCACACGTGCCGGAGCGCCGTTGCTTCTGGTGTCTCGCCGTCGATGACGACGGGCGACGGGTGACGGGTGGGGGCGGTCGTCATGGTGATCTCCTGTGATCTCTGGACGAGGTGCGCCGACGGTGGCGGCATGTCCTGCGGTCTGGTCGACCGAGCGTGCCCCCGCAGGGACTCGAACCCTGACTGTGCCGATTTTAAGTCGGCTGCCTCTGCCAATTGGGCTACGGGGGCGGCGTTGACCTGCGACGCGAGCACGGACCCACGGCGGACCCGGGAACGACGAAGGAGACGCACCCACAGGGTACGTCTCCTTCGTCACGTCATCGCAGGACGATCAGCCCGCGACCTCGGAGGGCTTGCCGCCGGGGAGGACCGCGGAGTCCTGCGGCCCGCCGGCCGCCGATCCGTCGTGCTCGGGCTTCTTCGCCTGCTTGGGCGGGGCGGACGCCGCACGGAACTCGGCGCGCGGGTCGTGGATCGCCCCGACCGAGACGAGCTCACGACGGAACAGGTAGGCACCCACCCACCCGGTGGTGATCCGGACCTTGCGGCTGATGGTCGGCATCGCGGAGACGTGGTACGCCCGGTGCATGAGCCATGCGGGCATCCCACGGAGCTTGATCTTGCCGAAGAGGATCGCGACGCCCTTGTGCAGCCCGAGGGACGCGACGGTCCCGACGTTCTTGTGCTTGTACTCCTTGACCTCGCCGCTGCGCAGCACCGCGAAGAGGTTGTCCGCCAGGACCTTCGCCTCGCGGATGGCGTGCTGCGCGTTGGGCGGGCAGAACTTGCCCTCGTTGTAGAGGTCCGGGACGGCGGCGCAGTCGCCCGCTCCCCAGGCGTCCGGCACGACGTTGCCGTCGGCGTCGGCGACCTGGAGGGTCGGGAGCACCATGAGGCGGCCCATCTTGTCGAGCGGCAGGTCCGACGTACCGAGCACGGGGTTCGCCTTGACTCCTGCGGTCCACACGATCGTGTCGGAGTCGAACTCGACGCCCGTCGAGGTCACGACGTGACCGTCGACGCAGGAGCTGAGGAACGTGGAGAGGTGGAATTCGATCCCCCGCTTCTTCAGCTGCTCGAGGGCGTAGAGAGCCATCTCGAGCGTGAGCTCCGGAAGGATGCGGTCGGTGCCCTCGATCATGACGAAGCGGAGGTCGGACTGCTCGACGCCCGGCAGGTTCTTCACGGCGGCGCGAGCCATGTCCTCGGTCTCCGCGAGCGCCTCGACGCCGGCGAAGCCACCTCCGACGAACGTGAACGTGAGCATGCGCTTGCGCACGTCCTGGTCCCAGGTGGAGGTCGCGAGGTTGATGCGGTTGAGCACCTGGTTACGGACGGCGACGGCTTCCTCGACGTTCTTGAACCCGATGGCCTGGTCCGCGAGGCCGGGGATGGGCAGCGTGCGCGCGACGGAACCCAGACCGACGATGAGGTGGTCGTACGTGATCTCGTAGGGCTCGCCCTCCTCGGGCGTGACCTCGATCTTGCGGGCGCCGTGGTTGATGTTCGTCACGCGGCCCTGCAGGGTGTCGATGTTCTTGAGCGCGCGGAGGTGCGGAGCGACGACGTCGCGGTCCGAGATGGAGCCTGCGGCGACCTCGGGGAGGAACGGCGCGTACGTCATGTACGGGCGCGGGTCGATGACGACGATCGCCGCCTCCTGGCGACCCAGGCGGTGCCGGAGCCGACGCGCCGAGTAGAGGCCGACGGACCCGCCTCCGAGGACGACGATGCGGGGAACCTTGCGAGGGCGCGGCGCCGCGGGCTTCGCGGAGACGGCAGCGCCCGTCTGGTCTGTCGTGTCCGTGGAGAGGTCAGTATCAGGCATACGGCCATCGTATTACCGGGACCTTTGGCCAGCGAGCAATCGTCTGCGTGATCCCGGGCACATCAGACGTGATCCCCAGCACACCGGGGCGCAGGCGCGCCGGGGATCGCCGACCGTGCGCCCGCCCGGCTCATCCCTGCGGCGCGGGCGGGGATTCGGGCGCAGGCTCAGCACCGTCCTGCGCAGGGGCATCGGGCACCGGCTCGGGGTCCTGCGTCACCGGTGCGTCGTCGGTCCCTGGCGCGGTCGGGTCGGAAACCTCCCCCTCCCCGGTTCCCGCGAGCGGCGCGAGCTGCGCGACGGGCGGGGCGGGCACGTCGGGTGCAGCGCCCTCCGGGAGCACGCGCCCGACCCCGTCCTCCCAGTAGCCGTCCCCCTCGAGGAAGCTCGGGACGGGATAGGCGTTCTCGACGGCGCGGCCGTACTCGTCCTCGCGCGGCGCGAAGTAGCGGGAGGAGCCGGACTCCGCGTCGTAGATGTCGCTCCGCCCGATGCGGACGGGCCGGCCCTCGTCGTCGACGATCTGCGCCCCGTCGAGGAAGGTGCCGTCGGGGCCGTACACGAAGAGGTTGCCGACGAGCTCGCCGTCGACGTACACGCCGTCCTCGGGCGGGACGTCGTAGGAGGAGGTGATGCTCGACCCTCCCTCACCGTCGGTGGCAGCCGCGGCGAACGGGAGGAAGAGCACGAGCGCCAGCGCGCTGAGCAGGGTCGGGGCCCACGACCACCGGTCGGGGACCGTCCACCGGCCGCGCCCGTACTGGACGCTGACGACGGTCAGGGCGACGAGTGCGAGCACGAACGTCGCACCCCCGAACATGCCCCCGAGAATGCTGGCCAGGACCCAGGCGCGCGCGACCCACCAGACCGGCCGGAGCACGAGGAGGAAGTCCTTGACGGCCGGCCATCGCGGGTGCTGCAGGACGGCCCGTCGGGCGTCCGCTGCCGTCTCACGCAGACCCTCCCCCACGGCCCGGAACGCTCCGGTCGGCCCCACGTGCTTCGCCGACGGAGTAGGAACGAGCATGGGCAGCCCCGCCGCGGCGCGCAGCTCCTGGGCGTAGTCCGCCGGAGTTCCGAAGCGGGTGGTGAGGTCGAGGACCGGCACTCCGGCACCGGGTTCCTGCCCGTCGTGCGGGGCGGCGGGGACGACGACGGGGATCGGGCCCGACGGGGACGCGGGATCCTCGACAGCCTCCATGAGGTCCGCCTCGAGCCCGTCGGTGAGGTCGTCCACCTGCTCCGGGGTGAGGTCGGCGAGATGGGAACGCACCTGCGTCGCGTACTCGCTCACGTGGTCGTAGAGGAAGATCGTCGTGGCCATCATGCCGCTCCTTCGCTCGCGAGGAGGGCTGTCATGGCCCCCGAGAACTCGTGCCATTCCTTGCGCTGGGTCTCGAGCATCGCCCGGCCCTGGGGGTTGATCCCGTAGTACTTGCGGTGCGGTCCCTCGTCGGAGGGCACGACGTAGCTCGAGAGCATCCCGGCCGAGTAGAGGCGCCGGAGCGTCCCGTACACGGACGCGTCGCCCACGCCCTCGAGGCCGGCGGCGCGCAACCGGCGGACGACGTCGTAGCCGTAACCGTCCGCCTCCGCGACCACGGCGAGGACCGCCGCGTCGAGCACGCCCTTGAGCAGCTGGGTGGTATCCATCGATCCTCCGTGCCGGGTCCTGACCATCCGGGACGGACGGTCGGTGGTGCAGCACACACAGTACTACGCACAGCGCACTACCGGCTAGACCGCACTACCCGGAGGGAGACGGACGGGTACAGAAGGACCCCCGTCGACGGCTGCTCGACGGGGGTCCGACGCTCCGGGGCGCTCGCGTCGCCTGGCGGAACCGATCGACTAGCTCGTCGGCACGAGGCTCCAGGCGATGCCGTCGAGGATGTCGTGCTCGCTCGTGACGACGGTCGCGAGCTCCCCGCCCGCTGCGGCCACCTCGTCCCGGACCCGCGCGACGACCTCTGACCAGACGAGTGCACCCGCGCCGATGACGTCGACCCTGCCCGGGTGCATGAACCCGAGCTCCGCGCGCTCGGCGCCTGTCCGCGCCAGCAGGTCCTCGCACGCCGCCAGCGTCGCGTCGACGTCGAGCACGGCGCCGTTGATCCGCTCCCGGTCGTACTCGTCGAGCCCCAGCGCGTGCGCGGTGACCGTCGTGACGGACCCCGCCAGCCCGACGAGCGTCGCCGCCCGGCCGAGCGGCACCGTCTGCGCCGCGACGTCGAGAGCTGCCCGCACGTCCGCGCGGGCGCGGTCGGCCTGCTCGGACGTCGGGGGGTCCTGCACGAGGTGCCGCTCCGTCATGCGCACGCATCCCACGTCCATGGAGAAGGACGCCTCGGGCTGCTCGACCCCGAGCACCAGCTCGGTGGACCCGCCACCGAGGTCGACGACGAGGTACGGCGCGGGGTGCGCCGTCCCGAGCACTCCCGTGGCGCCGCGGAACGACAGAGCTGCCTCCTCCTCCCCCGAGACGACCTCCGGCTCGACACCGAGCGCCGCGACGACGCCGTCGACGAAGTCCTGGCGGTTCTCCGCGTCGCGGGACGCGGACGTCGCGACGAAGCGGATGTGCTCGGCACCGAGGTCCCGGCAGATCTGCGCGTACCTCGTCGTGGCGTCGAGGGTCCTCTCGAGAGCGTCAGGGGCGAGGCGGCCCGTGAGGTCCACACCCTGACCGAGACGGACGACCTCCATCCGGCGGTCGACGTCGACGAGCGTGCCGGCCACCGGGTCGATGTCCGCCACGAGCAGACGGATCGAGTTGGTACCGCAGTCGATCGCCGCGACCCGCACGGTGGCGGTCTCGTCGGCGGAGTCGGGGAAAGCGTCGGAGAGCCGGGGAGCGGGTGCCGATGTCATGGGGACAAGACTGCCACCCCTGCTCGGATCCGCAGAGCGGACCGGGCTCAGCAGGTGCAGCGGTCCGGCCGCCACGTGTCCCGCATGCGCTCGAGCACCTCGTCTCCCAGCGGGTTCACCCCGGGGCCCGCCGCCAGGGCGTGGCCGACGAGGACGTGCAGGCACTTCACTCGCACAGGCATCCCGCCCGCGGAGATGCCCGCGATCTCCTCGACATGACCGAGCGCCTCACGCTCGGCGAGGTAGTGCTCGTGCGCCGCGGCGTACCGGGCTGCGAGGTCCTCGTCCTCCAGCAGCCGCTGGGACATCTCTCGCATGACACCGTTCGCCTCGAGGGTGCTCGCGCCCGCGACCGCGCCGGGACTCGTGAGGTAGAACGTCGTCGGGAAGGGCGTGCCGTCGTCGAGCCGGGGCGCGGTCCGCACGACGAGGGGGCGACCGCACACGCACCGGGCCGCGATGCCGACGACCCCGCGGGGCGGACGGCCGAGCTGCTCGGCGAGCACCTCGAGGTCGGCCGGGGTTACGGCGCGCGGGTCGATGTCGGCGGCGGGGGCCGGGTCAGTCACAAGCAGTCCAATCAGGGTGGGGGCGGGTTCCTCCGGGAACCTGTCGCGGCAACCATTGTGCCGTCACTGCGGAGCGTTGCCCGCAATCTGCACGGAGTCCCACACGGTGGAGTACCACGTCTGGTCGGCATCGAGCCCCGTCGTCACCGGGCCGTCGGCGACCTCCTCGCCGGCCTCCGGGTCGATGACCTCGACCGCGGACTCGGGGTCGAGCACCCGGTAGGGCGTCTCGCCGGGGAACACGAACGTCAACCTGCCGCGCGCCTGCGCGATGACGTACTTGTCGTCCTGCCACCGGCTCAGCTCGTTCTGCATCTCCTCGTTCGCCGCGCGCGTCGCTGCGAGCTGGGTGCGCAGCTCCTCGTTGGCCGCCTGCTGGCTCATGAACGGCAACGCTGTCGGGGTGATGAGGACGAACCCCGTGAGCGCCGTGAGGACGAGAACGACGGAACGGACGGTGAGGATCCGCACCCAGCCCGAGGGGCGGCCCTGGGTGGCTCCGAGCCGGGCAGAACCCCGGACCGCCGAGCGGCGCACGCGCGGCGACGCGGTGCGGGTGGAGGGGCGTCGGCGCGAGGAGCGTCCGGCAGGTCCGGTGGTCCCGGGTGTCCCACCGGGTGGCGTGGCGGTCGACGCGCGCGGGCGCGGGCGCGGGTCGGGTTGTGTGGCGGGCTTCACCGTCGGCGCCTGCCGCGGCGCGGGGCGGGCCGGGGTGCGCGGCGTGGCGCGCCCCGTCGTCCCAGCGCCGGAGGGGCGTGGGACGGGAGGACGGGATGCGGGAGCCACGCCCTGATTCTCCCCCGGGCACGCAGGTCCCGCCGACCACGACGCGCCGCCTCCACCGTGCCGACACACACGGACTCGCCGTACCGGGAGACGACACAGAGCTGCCCGGCGGTCGCGGGGACCACCGGGCAGCTCTGGCGTGCCGTCCCGCACGTGGTGCGGGACGGCTCAGGTCGAGCGGGTCAGCGGTTCCAGCGGGGGAACGCTGCAGCGCCGGCGTAGCGCGCGGAGTCGCCGAGGCTCTCCTCGATGCGCAGGAGCTGGTTGTACTTGTTGATGCGCTCGCCGCGGGCGGGCGCACCGGTCTTGATCTGGCCGGCGTTCGTCGCGACGGACAGGTCCGCGATCGTCGTGTCCTCGGTCTCGCCCGAGCGGTGCGACACCATCGCGGTGAAGCCGGCGCGCTGCGCCATCTCGACAGCCTCGAGGGTCTCGGTGAGCGTACCGATCTGGTTGAGCTTGACGAGCAGCGAGTTCGCGCTGCGCAGCGCGATGCCCTTGGCGAGGCGCTCGGGGTTGGTGACGAACAGGTCGTCGCCGACGATCTGCACCTTGTCGCCGGTGGTCGCGACGAGCTCGGCCCAGCTGTCCCACTCGTCCTCGCTCAGCGGGTCCTCGATGGACACGAGCGGGTAGTCGGCGACGAGCTGGCGGTAGTACTCGACCATCTCGGCCGGGGTCTTCGCGGCACCCTCGAACTGGTAGGCGCCGTCCTTGAAGAACTCGGTCGCTGCGACGTCGAGCGCGAGGCCCACGTCGACGCCGGGCGTGAAGCCGGCCTTCTCGATCGCCACGAGGATGAGGTCGAGCGCAGCGCGGTTGCTCGAGAGGTTGGGGGCGAAGCCGCCCTCGTCGCCGAGGCCGGTGGACAGGCCCTCGCTCTTGAGGACGGACTTCAGGGAGTGGTAGACCTCCGCGCCGGTGCGCAGGGCCTCACGGAACGTCGTGGCGCCGATGGGGGCGACCATGAACTCCTGGATGTCGACGTTGGAGTCGGCGTGCGACCCACCGTTGAGGATGTTCATCATGGGGACGGGCAGCACGTGGGCGTTGGGGCCACCGACGTAGCGGAAGAGCTCCAGGCCGGCCGACTCGGCAGCGGCCTGCGCGACGGCGAGCGAGACACCGAGGATCGCGTTGGCGCCGAGCTTGCCCTTGTTGGGCGTGCCGTCGAGCTCGATGAGCGTCGCGTCGATCTCGCGCTGCTCCTCGGCCTCGAGGCCGATGAGCTCGGGGGCGATCTCCTCGTTGACCGCGTCCACAGCCTGCTGGACGCCCTTGCCGAGGTAGCGGCCCTTGTCGCCGTCGCGGCGCTCCACGGCCTCGAAGGCACCCGTCGACGCACCGGAGGGGACGCCCGCGCGGGCGGAGGAACCGTCATCGAGGACGACCTCGACCTCGACGGTGGGGTTTCCGCGCGAGTCGAGGATCTCGCGTGCGTACACAACTTCGATGCTGGCCACAGATGCTCCTTGGGAAGGACTTGGGGTTTACCTTCCCAGCGTACTTGGATCGCAGCCGGGAGCGTCGGGATGTTCGTCCCGTGGTTCCCGCGGCAGCCCTCCTCCGGACGCACCGCGGGCCCTGACCTCGGATGAGGTCAGGGCCCGCGGTGTCACTCGGTCAGGGCAGGTGTCACCACCTACGCGCCGTCAAGCCCCCGACGTCGGTACCGGACGAGGGCAGCGCCGACACCGACGAGCAGCGCCAGGGCGAGGAGCGCCCCGGTGAGCTCGGCACCGGTGAGGGCGAGCGATCCACCCGAGCGCGGCGCGTCGCCAGCTCCGGGGCCGGCAGGACCCGCCGCAGGGGCCGTGCCCGGGTCGGTCGGGTCCTCCGGCGGCACGACCGGGTCGGTCGGGTCGGTCGGGTCGGTCGGGACCACGACGTCGAGGGTCTCGACGAGCTGCCCCACCCCCCAACGGCTCGTGTCCTGGTAGGAGTTGCCCGTCGGGTCGCTCCACGACCGCACCGAGGTGCGCGCCGTGTTGCCGGGCGTCGCGTCGTTGACCTGGAACTCGACACCGATGAACGGGCCGTCCTCCGCCGCTGCGGCGAGGGCGACCTCCTCCGGCTCGGTGAGCTGGACGGACGCCTCGACGATGTACCCCGTGTCCGTGATCGCCGTCGCGCTCTGGAGGTTGTCGCCGATGACGGTGGGGTCACCGCCGAACGACTGCTCGTTGTCGAAGTTGACCCGGTAGTGGCCGTCCGCCGGGTTGAGCGGACCGGACTTCGCGTTGGTCGGGTCGACGAAGAACTCGACCGAGTCCTGCAGGTAGGCGTCGATGGCCGACTTGTCGAGCTCGTCGTCGGTGACCTCGAAGAGGAGGTGCAGCACGCCCTCCGTCCACAGGGTGCGGACCGTGGCGGTCGCTCCACCCTCTGCTTCGCCCTCGACCTGGGTGTCGGTGCTCACGACAGCGGCACCGGCCCAGGCCTCCTCGATCTCACCGTCGATGGTCACGTCGCCCTCGGCACGCGGGATGGCCACGTAGCCGACGGGCTCGACGAGCACGGCGGTGCCGAGCGCGGAACCGTCCTCCTGGTTGTGCGTGAGGTCGTTCCACGACACGAGCTCACCGGTGCCACCGTCCGCGATGCGGACGTCGAACGGCACGGTGGAGTCACGGGTGATGCCGTCGACGGCGAGCTCGGCGACGACGGTGTACCCGGTCTCCGTGCTGACCACCTGGGTGCCGGCGGTGGATCCGTCACGCGCGACCTCGAGCGAGGTGTCACCGGCGAACAGCGTCACCGTGTCGGCGGCGCCGTCGTCCGTGGGGTCCTGCACCTGGACGTAGGCCAGAAGTCGACCCTCGTCCCAGCGCAGCTGGAAGCCGGTGGTCCCCGCGTCGCTCGATTCGATCTCCGTCAGCGGGAGCAGCGCCCACTCGATGTCGTCGACCACGCCGGGCTCGACCGTGAGGTCGGCCTGGTGGGTGGTGACCTGGCGGGTCAGAGCCGGCAGCTCGCTGCGGTCGGCGATGCCCCAGAAGGCGGGCTTGGCCTGGCGCTCCTCGTCGAACACCAGGGGGGCTTCCCCGGTGCGCCAGGTGCGCGCGTCGTCCGGTCCCCAGAGAGTGACGGAGAACAGGTCGGGGTACTCACGGAGCATGTCGAACAGATCCGCGTAGTAGTACCCCTGCTGGACGAGCCGCTCGGGGGTCGCCTCGCCGTTGACCCCGACGTCGAGCTCGGTGACGACCTGCACGAGGCCGGTCTCGGCGAAGGCGTCGATGCTGGCCTTCATCTGGGCGATCGGCGTCGCGAGGCTGACGTGGAACTGGTGTCCCATGCCGTCGACGGGCGCGCCACGCTCGAGCATGCGCTCCACGACGTTGACCATCGCCTGGCGCTTGCCGGGCAGCTCGGTGTTGTAGTCGTTGATGAACAGGGTGACGGGTCCGCCCACCTGGCCGCCGTTGAACGCGTCGCTCGCGTACTCGAACGCGAGGTCGAGGTACTGCTCGCCGAGCACCTGGAACCAGCGGCTCTTGCGCAGGCCGTCGGACTGGGACTCGTCGATCGCCTCGTTGACGACGTCGAACGCGACGATCGGGTTGGTGGCGGAGCCGAACTCCCCGTACTTCGTGCGGTAGTGGTCCGCCACGGTGTCGATGTGCGTCTTCATGCGGTCACGGAGGATCGCCTGGTCTGCTGCGCTGTTGGTCAGGGGCTCACCGGCAGCGTTGTTGAAGAACCACTCAGGCGTCTGGCTGTGCCACACGAGCGTGTGCCCGTAGACGCGCATGTCGTTCTCGACCGCGAAGTCCACCAGCGCGTCTGCGCCAGCGAAGTTGAACTCACCCTCGGTGGGCTGGATCGCCTCAGGCTTCATCGCGTTCTCGGCCGTGATCTGGTCGAAGTGCTTCGTGACGAGGACCTCGCCCTGCCCGTCGGTCTCGCGAGCGTCGATCGCGACGCCGAGGGGCCACGGGAGCGGGTCGTCGAGGTCGTTCAGGGACGGGATGTCCGTCTGCACGGGAGTCTCGTCGCCGGGGTTGATCGCGGTGACGACGATGTCGTCGACGAGGAACGAAGACGTCCCTGCCGCCGTCTCGAAGTAGAGCAGCAGCTGGTCGGCGGTGGAGGGGGCCGTGTACGTGGCGGAGATCTGCTGCCACGCGCCGCTCTGGACGTTGGTCGCGGAAGCGACCTGCGAGTAGGTCGTGGCGTCCGCGAGACCGCGTTGCTGGCTGAGGTTGACGTCGGCGGCACTGGCCCCCGCCGCCATCTTCACCCAGGCGGAGACCCTGTAGGAGGCTCCGGGCTGAAGGACGTCGACGACGTCTGCCTGGAGGCCGTTCCAGGGGTTCGTGCGACCGGACACGAGGGCTGCCTGCCCACCGTTGCGGCCGTCGTCGTCGAGCGCAGCGACGGCCTGGGCGTCGCCGCCCTCACCGCGCACGCCCCAGGCACCGAGCCCGGTCTCGAAGTCGTTGCTGAGCCCGGGGTCTGCCACGGGAGTCTCCGGCTCGGCCGGGATTCCGGTCGCGTCGGCTCCGACGGGGAGGGTGAACTCCCAGTCCTGAGCGAGACGCTCCGCCACGACGGTCCGCACCGCGGCGACGCTGTTGTTCCGGTCGCCGCCACCGTCGTGCACGAGCACGATCTCGCCCGCCCTCATGCTGGCGCGGAGGTTCGCGGTCAGCGTGGCGAGGTCCTGGGTCTCCCAGTCGCTGATCGTGTTCGTGACCTCGAGCGGCTGCATGCCGAGGCGCACGGCGACGGCCGGGGTCGCACCCCAGCTGCCGTTGGGCGCCCTGAAGAACGGTACGGGCGCCGTCGGGTCGCCGAGCGCCTCGCGGATGATGTCGAGGTTCTCCCGGAGGTCGGCCTCGATGTCGGCCTCGGACGCGCTGCCGAGGTCGGCGTAGCCGGTCGTGTGGTTGCACAGGACGTGGCCCTCGTCGACCATCCGCTGGAGCAGCTCCGCGCCGCCCGGCTTCTGGATGTTCTCGCCGATGACGCAGAACGTCGCCTGGATGTCTTGCGTCTCGAGGAAGTCGAGGAGGTCAGCCGTGGTCTGGCCGTTGGGACCGTCGTCGAACGTCAGGGCGGACACGTTGCCCGAGCCCCGTGCGGCGGTCACCGGGGTGACGACAGGGCTCGTGGGCTCGGCGGGAGCCTCGCCGCCGCCGGCGGGACGCTCGGGGCCGTTGATGACGACGTCGTCCACCATGAACGACGTGGCTGCACTGCCCGCCTCGAGGTAGAGCAGCGCGCCGGTCGCTGTGGCGGGCATCGTGTAGGTGCCGGAGAGCTCGACCCACGAGTCGCCGACGTTCGTGGCCTCGGCCACCGTGACGTAGTCCGAGGGGGTCTCCTCGACGGTGAACTTCAGCGTGTCCGCGGTGGAGCCGGCCGGCAGCCGGACCCAGGCGGAGACGTCGTACTCCTCGCCGGGCGCGAGCAGACCGGTGAGGGAGGTAGCGGTGCCCTGCCATGTGTCGGCGCGGTCCGTGACGAGCAGGCTGCTGCTGCCCGTGTGCGCCTCGGGTGAGAGTGCCAGCTTCGCGGCACCCCGTGGTGCCCACGGCTCGTAGGTGGTCTCGAAGTCGTTGGAGAGGATGTCGACGTCAGCAGCCTGCGCCGAGGTGATGGGAAGGATTGCGAGGGGCGCTGCTACGACTGCGGCAGCCACGAGGGCCGCGATCCTGCTTCTTCCGGAGGAGGCTTGAGCGCGTGCGTGTCGCGGCTCAGCTCTACCCTTTCCGAAAGTTTCGATCTGTGCGGGCGAGATCATCACACGCTCCTTTGCGAGTCCGATGCCCAAAAGGGGACACGGGGCACCTTACGGGGGTGAAAACTCCCCCGCAAGAGCGCGTGACCCTCCCGTGACGAACCCGAAAGTTTCGCTTCGATTCTGCTACCACATACCGGACAGTTCGACGTTCATCGCCGCCTTACCGCGTGCCGACGGCCGCAGCGGCACCCACCTTCCCGACGATGACGGCATCGATGAGCTCGGTCGCCCAGGTGAGGATCTCCGCCCCGCGCAACGGTCGCCCACCGATCCGCGCCGTCGTCGGGAAGGGCACGAGGATCGTCCGGGTCGCTGGCTTGACCATCGCGCCCGGGTAGAGGCGCTTGAGGCGCAGCTCCGCCGACTCCGCGAGATCGACCGGCGCGAACCGCACGAACTTCCCCTGGGACGTGACGTCCGAGAGGCCCGCCGCGCGCGCATGGTTGCGGAACGCCGCGACGTCGAACAGGTTCCCCACCATCTCCGGGACCGGTCCGTATCGGTCGACGAGCTCCGCGCGGATGTCCGCGAGCGCCGCGTCGTCCTGCGCGGCAGCGATCTTGCGGTACGCCTCGAGGCGGAGCCGCTCGTGCGCGATGTAGTCGTGCGGCAGGTGTGCATCGACGGGCAGCTCGATCGTCACCTCCGGCGCCTCCTCCTCGACCTCCCCGCGGAAGGACGCGACGGCCTCCCCCACCATGCGGATGTAGAGGTCGAACCCGACCCCCGCGATGTGCCCCGACTGCTCACCACCGAGCAGGTTCCCCGCGCCGCGGATCTCGAGGTCCTTGAGCGCGACGGCCATGCCCGACCCGAGGTCGGTGTTCGCGGCGATCGTCGCGAGGCGGTCGTGCGCGGTCTCCGTGAGAGGCCGCTCGGGCGGGTAGAGGAAGTACGCGTACGCGCGGTCCCGACCGCGCCCGACGCGTCCGCGCAGCTGGTGCAGCTGTGACAGGCCGAGCATGTCGGCGCGCTCGAGGATGAGGGTGTTGGCGTTGGAGATGTCCAGCCCGGTCTCGATGATCGTCGTGCAGACGAGCACGTCGAACTTCTTCTCCCAGAAGTCCATGATCACGCGCTCGAGCTGGTGCTCGCCCATCTTCCCGTGCGCCACCTCGATGCGGGCCTCCGGGACGAGCTCGTGGAGGCGCGCGGCCGTCCGGTCGATCGACTCGACCTTGTTGTGGACGTAGAACACCTGACCCTCGCGCAGCAGCTCGCGGCGGATGGCCGCGCTGATCTGCTTCTCGTCGTACGCGCCGACGTACGTGAGGATCGGGTGGCGCTCCTCGGGTGGCGTCGCGAGGGTGGACATCTCCCGGATACCCGTCACGGCCATCTCGAGCGTGCGCGGGATCGGCGTCGCGCTCATCGCAAGGACGTCGACGTTGGTCCGCAGCTGCTTGAGCTTCTCCTTGTGCTCGACGCCGAACCGCTGCTCCTCGTCGACGACGACGAGGCCGAGGTCCTTGAAGCGGATGGCCCCGGACAGCAGGCGGTGGGTGCCGATGACGACGTCCACCGTGCCCTCCGCGAGGCCGTCGATGACCTCCTTGGCCTCCTTGTCGGTCTGGAAGCGGGACAGTCCCTTGACGACGACCGGGAAGCCCGCGTACCGCTCGGAGAACGTGTCGTAGTGCTGCTGGACGAGGAGCGTCGTCGGCACGAGGACGGCGACCTGCTTGCCGTCCTGCACCGCCTTGAACGCCGCGCGCACCGCGATCTCCGTCTTGCCGTAGCCGACGTCACCGCACACGAGACGGTCCATCGGGACCGTCTTCTCCATGTCCGCCTTGACCTCGTCGATCGTCGCGAGCTGGTCGGGGGTCTCGATGTACGCGAAGGCGTCCTCGAGCTCACGCTGCCAGGGGGTGTCCGGGGAGAAGGGGTGCCCCTTCGTCGCCATGCGCGCGGAGTACAGGCGGATGAGCTCGCTCGCGATCTCCTTGATCGCCTTCTTCGCCCGGCCCTTCGTCTTCGCCCAGTCGGAGCCCCCCATCTTGTTGAGGGACGGCGACTCGCCACCGGTGTACTTCGTCACCTGGTCGAGCTGGTCCGTCGGCACATAGAGGCGGTCCCCCGGGTGCCCCCTGCGCGACGGCGCGTACTCGATGACGAGATATTCGCGCACGGCCGCGTTCGCACCAGCGCCGAGCGTGCGCTGCACGAGCTCCACGAACCGGCCGACGCCGTGCTGCTCGTGGACGACGAAGTCGCCCGGCCGCAGCTGCAAGGGGTCGACGACGTTGCGCCGCTTCGAGGGCATCTTGCGCATGTCCCGCGTCGAGGACCCCGAGCGCCCCGTGAGGTCGGACTCGGAGAACACGGCGAGCCGCTGCTCGGGTGCGACGAAACCGGGTCCGACCGGGGCGGGCGTGACGAGCACGACGCCGCCCTCGGGCTCGGCCGTGATCTCGCCGACGAGGCGCGCCGGTGTGTCCGCCCCGCTGAGCTGCTCGACCATGCGCTTGGCGGGGCCGTGGCCCTCGGTCGTGAGCACGAGGCGCCAACCGGCGCTCTGCAGCCCGCGGATGTCGTCGAGCGCGCGCTGCACGTCGCCGCGGTAGCTCTCGACGTCCCGGGCGGCGATCCGGAGCGTCTGCGCGCCGTCCTGGAGGCCGGGCCGCAGGTCGTCCGCGCCGTCCGAGACGTCCGGCGCCGAGGGGTCGTCGAGTGCGAACGCGCTGAGCGTCCACCAGCCGAACCCGCGCCGGGCAGCGGTGTCCCGCACCTGCTCGATGGTCGCGAACGACGCCGCGCCGAGGTTGATGGGCGAGCTGCCGCCCGCGGCCGCGCCCGTCCAGGCCGCGGCGAGGAACTCCTCGGTCGTCGAGACGAGGTCGAACGCACGGCGCCGGACCTTCTCGGGCTCGGAGATCACGACGAGGCTCTCGTCGCTCACGAGATCGAGGACGGGGACCATCGAGTCGACGAGCACCGGCGCGAGCGACTCCATGCCCTCCACGGCGATGCCCGCGGCCATCTTCGTGAGCATCTCCTCCGCCCCCGGGAGCTGCTCGACGAGCGCCGCCGCCCGGTCCCGCACCTCGTCCGTGAGCAGCATCTCCCGGCAGGGCGGGGCCCACAGCCCGTGGTCGGCGACCTCGAGGCTGCGCTGGTCCGCGACCGCGAACCAGCGGATCTCCTCGACGTCCTCGCCCCAGAACTCGATGCGCAGCGGGTGGTCCTCGATCGGCGGGAAGACGTCGAGGATGCCACCGCGCACGGCGAACTCGCCGCGCCGCTCGACCATGTCCACGCGCGCGTAGGCGGCCGCGGAGAGCCGGTCCGCGACCTCGGACAGGTCCGCTCGGTCCCGGACCTCCAGGCGCACCGGCTCGAGGTCGCCCAGCCCACCGACGACCGGCTGCAGCAGCGCACGCACAGGCATGACGAGCACGCGGATCGCCCCCGTCATGCCGCCGTCGGCCGAGGGGTGGGCGAGCCGCCGGAAGACCGCGAGCCGCCGGGCCACGGTGTCCGACCGCGGCGAGAGCCGCTCGTGCGGGAGCGTCTCCCAGGCGGGCAGCACCGCGACGTCGTCGTACGGGAGGTAGCACCGCAGAGCAGCGGCGAGGTCGTCCGCCTCCCGCCCCGTGGCGGTGACGACGACGAGCGGCCGCGACCCGGCCGCCCCGGCAGCCGGGACCGGGCCGTCGCTCGCCCTCGCCCCGGCCATCGCCGCAAGCAGCGGCGGGCGCACCCCGACCGGTCCGACGACGTCGAGGAAGCCCCGCGCCGGCACCTGCTCGACGGCGGCGGCCGCGCCGGGGTCAGCGAGGAGAGCCGGCAGGATTCCCGTGAGGTTCATGATGTCCTTGTGGTCGACGACAGACGGTCCGGGCACGCGAAGAAGCCCGGATCTCGATCGATCCCGGCTCTCGTCCAAGCCTACGTCCGGTCACCGACCTGCAGCACGCGGTCGGTGGGACTCCGTTTCACCGCCGGACGGAACGCGCCACGGCGGTTCCGAGCAGCCGCCCCGTGCGTCCGATCACGCCTTCGTGTGGAACTTCCCCTGCGCGGCCAGCAACCCCTGCGTGAGGATCATCTCGACCGCGTCCGCCGCATCGTCGAGGAGGAACGGGAGCTCCTTGCGCTCGACCGCGGAGAAGTCCTTGAGGACGAAGTCCGCGGTGTCCATGCGCCCGGGTGGTCGCCCGACCCCGGCGCGGACCCGCACGTAGTCGCGCGTCCCGAGCGCTTTCGTGATGTCCCGCAGACCGTTGTGGCCGCCCTCGCCGCCGCCGACCTTGCACTTGATGTCACCGAACCCGATGTCGACCTCGTCGTGGACGACGAGGACGTTCGCCGGAGCGACGTCGAAGTACTGGGCGAGGCCAGCCACCGGACCGCCCGAGGTGTTCATGTACGTGCTCGGCTTGGCGAGGATCACTCGTGGTCCCGGCGCACCGCCCGGCAGCGTGCCGAGCCGGGCGTCGGCCACGAGCGCCCGCGCCCGGTGGGCGGCGAACCGCGCCCCGTACCGCTCCGCGAGGACGTCCAGGACCATCTGGCCCACGTTGTGCCGGTTGCCCGCGTACTGCGGACCGGGGTTCCCCAGCCCGACGACGAGCCACAGCTCATCCGACATGTTCTTGCTCCCGCGTCACTCGTCAAGGACGACGATGCGCCCGGCACCATCGGCACCGGGCGCATCATCCCGGGGCTCGCGCCCCGCGGTGGGTTGCTGCGGACCCGGGGGTCAGCGGCAGCCCGCTGGCATCAGAGGCCGGCAGCGGTCTCGGCAGCGGAGGCGGAGGCAGCGGCCTGGGTCGCGGCGACCTCGGCAGCGGCCTCGTCGTCGGCCGAGTTGTCCTGCGGTGCCGTGACGGTGACGATCGTCTGCTCGGGGTCGCCGATGAGGACCGCGCCCTCGGGCAGCGCGACATCCCCTGCGCGGACGCGCGCGCCTGCGGCGAGGCCGTCGATCGACAGGTCGATGGACTCCGGGAGGTTCGTGGCGAGCGCCTCGACGAGGAGCGTCTGGATCTCGACGATGTGGATGGTGCCGGGAGCGGCCTCACCGACGATGTTCACGGCGATCTCGACGTTGACCTTCTCGCCCTGCTTGACGATGAGGAGGTCGACGTGCTCGATGACCGACTTGACCGGGTCACGCTGGACGTCCTTGACGATGGCCAGCTCGACCGCGCCGTCGAGCTCGATCTCGAACAGGGCGTTCGCGTGCTTGAGCGCGAGCATCGTCTGGTGGCCGGGCAGGGCGACGTGCAGGGGCGCGGTGCCGTGGCCGTACAGGACGGCGGGGACCTGGTTGTTGCGGCGGACGCGGCGCGCAGCGCCCTTGCCGAACTCGGTGCGGGCCTCGGCGACGAGCTTGATCTCTGACACAGGAACTCCAAGAAGTGTGGGACGGGCGGACCACCGGTGGGGGGTCGTCGACTGACAGCGGGAAGGTGCTCGGGGGCGGGTGCGCGACGTCCTCGCCGGGCCCCTCGATGGTGGGCGGCTGCATCGGCGCGGGACACATGACGGACGCGCAGGATGCGACCGCCCAGTCGATTACGGAATCCGTGACGGTCGAGCCGTCACCGTCCTGACAGTGGCGGTGCTCGCAGCACCTGCCCGTCAGACGTCCCTCGCCGAGGCAACCGCATCACTGTACCCGCCCCGCCCCTGCGTCGTCGAACTCCGGACGGCAGGGGGACGGGGCGGGACAGCCCGGCGCGGGACGGTGCGGCGTCACCGCACGTGGCAGCAGCTGTCAGGCGTTGCCCTCGAACAGCGACGTGACCGACCCGTCGTCGAAGACCTCGCGGATAGCACGGGCCAGCAGGGGCGCGATCGACAGGACGGTGAGCTTGTCGAACTGCTTGTCCGGGGTGATCGGCAGCGTGTCCGTGACGATGACCTCGCGGGCGCCGCACTCGCTCAGGCGCTGCGCGGCCGGGTCCGAGAGCACGCCGTGGGTCGCGGCGACGATGACGTCCTTGGCGCCCGCGTCGAGCAGGACCCGCACGGCAGCAGCGATGGTTCCGCCGGTGTCGATGAGGTCGTCGACGAGGACGCAGCTGCGCCCCTCGACCTCACCGACGACGCGGTTCGCTGCGGACTGGTTCGGCACGTTGATGTCGCGCGTCTTGTGGATGAACGCGAGGGGGGCGTCGCCGAGCTTCGCGGCCCACTGCTCCGCCACCCGGATGCGTCCGGCATCCGGGGACACGACCGCGACGTTCGCGAGATCGACGCGGGTGCGCACGTAGTCGGTGAGCAGCGGCATGGCCCACAGGTGGTCGACGGGGCCGTCGAAGAACCCCTGCGCCTGCGAGGTGTGCAGGTCCACGCTCATGAGCCGGTCCGCCCCGGCCGTCTTGAACAGGTCCGCCATGAGTCGCGCCGAGATCGGTTCGCGCCCACGGTGCTTCTTGTCCTGGCGGGCATAGCCGTAGAAGGGCTGCACCACGGTGATGGTCTTGGCGGACGCCCGCTTGAGGGCGTCGACCATGATGAGCTGCTCCATGATCCACTGGTTGATCGGCGCTGTGTGCGACTGCAGGACGAACGCGTCCGCCCCGCGCACGCTCTCGCCGAACCGCACGTAGATCTCGCCGTTCGCGAAGTCGTAGGCCGTGGTGGGGAGCAGCGCCGTGCCGAGCTCGCGGGCGACGTCCTGGGCAAGCTCGAGGTGGGCCCGTCCGGAGACGAACACGAGGCGCTTCTCGCCGTCGGGAGAGGTGATTCCGGTGACCATCAGTCGCGGCGTCCTTCTGTGGTGCCACCGGTCGCGGACGACGGCGTCGCCTGCTCGTGGGTAGCGGTCGGGGGGGTGGGCACGGGCAGGGTCGCCTGGTGGTCCGCCTGGGCGCGCTCCGCGCGCGCCTGGGCTCCGAGGGCGGAGACCGGACCGTCGATCTCGGCGCGCATGCGCTCCGCGGCCCGGGCAGCGTCGGTCCCGGGACGACGGCGCTCGACCCAGCCCTCGATGTTGCGCTGCGTCCCGGCCGAGACGGCGAGCGCCCCGGAGGGCACGTCGTTGCGGATGACCGAACCGGCGGCCGTGTAGACACCGTCGCCGATGTGTACGGGGGCGACGAAGAGGTTGTCCGCGCCCGTCCGGGAGAACGACCCGACGGTCGAGTGGTGCTTGCTCACGCCGTCGTAGTTGACGAAGATCGTGGCCGCGCCGATGTTCGTGTGCTCGCCGATGGTCGCGTCGCCGACGTAGGACAGGTGCGGGACCTTGGAGCCGTCGCCGATCGTCGCGTTCTTCGTCTCCACGAAGGTGCCGATCTTGCCGCTCGTCCCGAGCACCGTGCCCGGCCGCAGGTAGGCGAACGGGCCGACGCTCGCGTCGTCACCGACGACCGCGCCGGTGGCGTGGGTGCGCACGACGGTGGCGTGGGCGCCCACCCGGACGTCGGTGAGGGTCGTGTCGGGTCCGACGGTCGCACCCTCGCTGATGACGGTCGAGCCGAGCAGCTGGGTGCCGGGCAGGATCGTCACGTCACGCTCGAGCTCGACGTCGACGTCGATCCACGTCGTGCCGGGGTCGACGACGGTGACACCCGCCGTCATCCAGTCGGCGAGGACACGCCGGTTGAGCTCGGCGCGCAGGACGGCGAGCTGTCCGCGGTCGTTGACGCCTTCGACGACGAACGGGTCGTCCGTGCGGACCGCGCGGACCGCACCGCCCTCGCCCCGGGCGATGGCGAGGACGTCGGTGAGGTAGACCTCGCCCTGCGAGTTGTCCCGGTCGAGGCCCCTGAGCCCGTGGCGCAGGACCTTCGCGTCGAAGACGTAGATCGACGAGTTGATCTCACGGATGCTGCGCTGCTCCGGGCTGGCGTCCCGGTGCTCGACGATCGACAGGACCTCGCCGGTCTGCGGGTCGCGGACGATGCGCCCGTACCCGGTCGCGTCGTCGACCTCGGTCGTCAGGACGGTGACGGCGTTGCCGTCCGCGACGTGCGCGGCGAGCAGCTCCGCGAGCGTGCCGGAGTCGAGCAGCGGGATGTCGCCCGCGATGACGACGACCGGCCCCTCGACGCCGTCCCCGAGACCGCGCCCCTCGGCCCCCTCAGGCACTCCCGCCTGGGCAGCCTGCGCGTGGGCGGCGGCGTCGAGCACGCTCAACGCGCACTGCACGGCCCGGCCGGTGCCGGGCACGTCGTCCTGGTCGACGACGAGGACCTGCGGGTCGACCGTGGTGGCGTGCTCGGCCACGGCGTCACGCTCGTGCCGGACGACGACCGCGACGCGGGCGGGGTCGAGGCCGCGAGCGGCAGCGAGGGCGTGGCCGAGCATGCTCCGGCCGCCGAGGGTGTGCAGGACCTTGGGGATCGAGGAACGCATCCGCGTCCCTTCGCCTGCAGCGAGGACGACTACTGCCGCCGGTTGAGCGGTGGTCACGAATGGACTCCCGGGTGCTCGAGATCAACTGCCTGGAAGCGCCGCGACCGCGACGCCAGCTCCGCCCCCAGGACTCGAACCTGGACTAAAGGCACCAAAAACCCTTGTGCTGCCGATTACACCAAGGCGGAAGGACGACCTTCGATCAGGTGGCGGTCCGGACGCCGTGAGGGCACCGCCCGTCGAGGGTCCGCCACTCATTCTGCCAGGATTTTTGGTCCGTCCAAACGCTCGGGATCGATCGACGTCCGGCATGATGTATGCGTGCCTCCGGACAACAAGCGCGCTCCCCGCGCCCGCATGACAGCCAAGGAGCGCCGCGAACAGCTGCTGGACGTCAGCCGCTCCCTGTTCGCCATGAAGGGCTTCGAGGGGACGAGCGTCGAGGAGATCGCCGCTCGCGCCGAGGTGTCCAAGCCCGTCGTGTACGAGCACTTCGGCGGCAAGGAAGGGATCTACGCCGTCATCGTCGACCGCGAGATCGAAGGGCTCACGGCTGCGCTCACCGGGGCGCTCACCGCCGGGGGCCACCCGAAGGTGCTCGTCGAGCGCACCGCGCTCGCCCTGCTCGCCTACATCGAGTCCTCCGAGGACGGGTTCCGCATCCTCGTCCGTGACTCCCCCGTCGCCCAGGCCACCGGAACCTTCTCCAGCCTCATCGGTGACGTCGCCACCCAGGTCGAGCACCTGCTCGCCGAGCAGTTCGACCGACGGGACCTCGATCCCGGCATCGCGCCGTTGTACGCACAGATGCTCGTAGGCATGGTCGCGCTCACAGGTCAGTACTGGCTCGACGCGCGCAGCCCGGACAAGGCCGAGGTCGCCGCGCACCTCGTCAACCTCGCCTGGAACGGGCTGGCCGGCCTCGAGCGCGACCCCATCCTGCGGCCCGGCGCGACGCGCTGACCCCGCGGCCCCGCCCCGAGGAGGGTCTTGCGCAGGGACCCGTCGGTGCGCTTGGCTCTGTAGCGACCCCCGATGGGAGGACGCCCGTGCCCGCTCTCGAGGTCGACCGCGTCACGAAGTCCTACGGGTCCCTGCAGGCCCTGCGCTCGGTGTCCTTCACCGTGGCTCCCGGGGAGATCTTCGGCTTCGTCGGCTCCAACGGCGCCGGCAAGTCGACGACGATGCGCATCATCCTGGGGGTCCTCGCAGCCGACTCCGGCGAGGTCCGGCTCGGCGGCACGCCGCTCGACCTCGCTGCACGACGGCGCGTCGGGTACATGCCCGAGGAGCGGGGTCTCTACCCGAAGATGAAGGTCGGCGAGCAGCTCGTGTACCTCGCCCGCCTGCACGGCCTGGGGGCGCCGCAGGCCCGGTCAGCGATGGAGACGTGGACCGACACGCTCGGCGTCGCCGCCCGACGCGACGACGAGGTGCAGAAGCTCTCCCTCGGCAACCAGCAGCGCGTCCAGCTCGCCGCGGCCCTCGTCCACGACCCCGAGGTGCTCGTCCTCGACGAGCCCTTCTCCGGCCTGGACCCCGTCGCCGTCGACGTCATGAGCGAGGTCCTGCGGCGCCGCGCGGACGCGGGTGCGCCGGTCATCTTCTCGTCCCACCAGCTCGACCTCGTGGAGCGCCTGTGCGACCGGGTGGGGATCATCTCCGCCGGGTCCATGGTCGCGGTCGGCTCCGTCGACGAGCTGCGCTCGACGAGCGCACCGCGCTGGGTCGTCGACGCCCCCGGCGCGCAGGCCGGCTGGGCACGCTCGCTGCCCGGCGTGACCGTCCTGTCCGAGACCGGCTCCCGTACCGTCGCGGAGGTCGCGCCCGCCCCGCACGCCGAGCAGGTGCTGCTGCGCGGCGCCCTCGCGACCGGCCCGGTCCTGGAGTTCTCCCGGCAGCGCCCCCGGCTGACCGAGCTGTACCGCGACGTGGTGAGCACCGGAGGTCCCGCGCACACCACCACCGAGGGGGTCCGCTCATGAGCCGCGCAGGCCGCCCGCTCGACGCGTGGCCCTCGGTCCGGCTCGTCGCCGGGCGCGAGATCGTCCAGCGTGCCCGGACGAAGTCCCTCCTGTGGACGACGGTGGTGCTCGTCGCCCTCATCCTCGCCGGCAGCTTCGCGGCGAAGCTCATCCTGTCCGCGGAGGACACCCTCGCGGTCGGCGTCACCCAGGACGGCGAGCTCACCCAGGCGCTCACGTCCACGGCGGAGGCCTTCGGGGTCACGGTGAAGACCGAGATCGTGACCGAGGACGAGGGACGGGACATGGTGAGCGACGAGGAGCTCGACGCGCTCCTCGTCGGCACCCCCGAGGACGTCACCGTGGTCACGCGTTCCGAGCTCGACCCGTCCCTCGAGACCGTGCTGACGGCGGTCGCTCAGCAGTCCGCTCTCGCGCACGAGATCGAGGCGCTCGGCGGGGACCCCACCGCGGTCGGGACCGCGATGGCGTCGGTCGCGCTCGATGTCGAGCGCCTCGACCCCCCGCGCGAGGTCGACGGATCCCAGACGGCGTTCGGGCTGATCTCGGGGATCCTGCTCTTCCTCGCCCTCCAGATCTGCGGGCAGATGGTCGCCCAGGGTGTGGTCGAGGAGAAGACGAGCCGGGTCGTGGAGCTGCTGCTCTCCACCGTCCGCCCCTGGCAGCTCATGGCTGGCAAGGTCGTCGGGATCGGCGTGATCGGCCTCGCACAGATCGTCATCCTCGGCGGCGCAGTCCTCGCGGGGGTGCTCGGGTTCGGCCTCGCGGAGGACATCGAGGTGCACCTCGGCGCCACGGCCGCCTGGTCGCTCGCGTGGTTCGTCGTGGGCTTCACGATGTATGCGCTCCTCTACGCGGCTCTCGGGGCGCTCGTCTCCCGGCAGGAGGAGGTGGCTGCCGTGACCTCGCCGGTGCTGGTCCTCATGATGGCGCCGTACATCGTCGGCATCTCGATCGCGCCGTACGCCCCCGACAACCCCCTCGTCGAGTGGCTCTCCTGCCTGCCGTTCACCGCGCCCCTCATCATGCCGATCCGGGTGGCGACGGGCACGGTCCCGGGCTGGCAGGTGCTCGCCGTGCTCGCCGTCAATGTCGCGGTGATCCCTCTGCTCGTGTGGTTCGCCGGCCGCGTCTACGGCAACGCCGTGCTCCGCACCGGGAGCAGGGTCGCGATCCGGGATGCGCTGCGCGCCAGCTGACGGTGCGGGCGCCGCGCGCTCCGGATCGGCCATCAAGAGTCTTGACGTCAAGTAATCTCGACCCATGGAGCCGACGCACGAGGACGAGGTCGACCGCATCATCGCGGCCTGGGGACGGGTGCGCCCGGACCTCGACATCACACCGCTCGCCGTCCTGTCCCGGGTGAGCCGCCTCGACCGGCACCTCGACGTCGCACGCCGCGGCGCCTTCGCGGGCAACCAGCTCGAGCCGTGGGAGTTCGACGTGCTCTCCGCGCTGCGACGAACGGGGCCCCCGCACGTCCTGTCCCCCGGCGCCCTCGTCACCCAGACGATGGTGACGAGCGGGACCATGACCAACCGGATCGACCGCCTCGAGGCCCGCGGGCTCGTCGAGCGTCAACCCTCGCCGGACGACCGCCGCGGGGTCCTCGTCCGCCTGACCCCCAGCGGTCTCGAGCGGGTCGACGCCGCGCTGAGCGACCTCCTCGACGTCGAGCACCAGGTCCTCGCCGCCCTGGCCCCCGGCGACCAGCCCGCGCTCGCGGACCTGCTGCGACGCCTCGTCGCCCAGTTCGACACCCTCGGCTGACCGCTCGCCCACGGGCGCCCGGAAGGGTCAGCCGGCGATCTCCGCGTGCTCGAGCCATTCGGCCTCGAGGTCGTCCTTCTCCGCCGCGAGGGTGCGCAGCTCCGCATCGAGCGCCGCTACCGCGGCATGATCCGTCGCCTGCGCAGCCATCTTCGCGTGGACCTTCGCCTCGAGCTCCGCGATCTTCGACAGGCGGCGCTCGATCCGGTTGAGCTCCTTCTTCGCCGCACGCACCTCGGCACCACCCGGCGCGGGTGTCCCCTCCCCGCCCCCGGACGCCGGAGCCGCAGCACCGGGGACTCCGGTGGACGCGCCTCCCATGCTCCCCGGACCGCCCGAACCCCGCGGAGCCGCCCCGCGGCGCAGCTCGAGGTACTGCTCGACGCCACCCGGCAGGTCCCGGATCGTCCCGTCACCCAGGAGCGCGACCTGCCGGTCGCACACCCGCTCGAGCAGGTACCGGTCGTGGGAGACGACGATGAGGGTGCCCGGCCACCCGTCGAGCAGGTCCTCGAGCGAGGCGAGGGTGTCGGTGTCGAGGTCGTTCGTCGGCTCGTCGAGCAGCAGGACGTTGGGCTCCCCCACCAGCAGCCGGAGGAGCTGGAGTCGTCGACGCTCTCCACCGGAGAGGTCGCGGACGAGGGTCGATGCGCGGTCCCGCGTGAAGCCGAGGCGCTCGACGAGCTGGGCAGCCGTGAGCTCCTTGCCGTCGACAGCCACGGTCCGCTT
The DNA here is from genome assembly GCF_057180625.1 of Sanguibacter sp. Z6_81. Lineage (NCBI taxonomy): Bacteria > Bacillati > Actinomycetota > Actinomycetes > Micrococcales > Sanguibacteraceae > Sanguibacter > Sanguibacter sp. Z6_81. The sequence continues at coordinate 104,717 of NZ_JBXUFV010000005.1, forward strand.
CTCGTTCTCGATGACCTCGAGGACCCGCATGCCGCCGACCGTGTCGAGCTCGTCGACGTCCTGCGTGAGCTCGGCGACCTCGATCGTCTTGCCCCGCTTGACGCGCCCCGCGTCGGGCTCGGCCCGCCCGGACAGGAGCTTGAGGAGAGTCGTCTTCCCGGCCCCGTTGACCCCGACGATCCCGTACCGGTCCCCCGGTCCGAGGCGCCACGTGACGTGGTCGAACAGCACCCGCCCGTCCGGGTCGGGCGTCCCGTCTGCGGTCGGGACGCGCAGAGTGACGTCCTCGAGGTCGAGGACGTCCTTGCCGAGGCGCTTCGTGGCCATCCGGGTGAGCTCGAGCGGATCCCGGGGAGCAGGCTCGTCAGCGATGAGCGCCGCTGCGGCGTCGAGGCGGAACTTCGGCTTCGACGTCCGCGCCGGAGCACCCCGCTGCAGCCACGCCAGCTCCTTGCGCAGGAGGTTGTTGCGCTTGTCGGCCGTGACCGCGGCCGCCCGGGCGCGCTCGGCCCGGGTGAGCACGTACGCCGCGTATCCGCCCTCGTAGCCCTCGACGGCCCCGGTCCCGTCGCCGGTGACCTCCCACATCCGCGTGCAGACGGCGTCGAGGAACCAGCGGTCGTGCGTGACGACGACGAGCGCGCCCCGAGCACCGGGGCGCGAGAACCGGTCCCGCAGGTGCTCGGCGAGCCACGCCACACCCTCGACGTCGAGGTGGTTGGTGGGCTCGTCGAGGAAGATCACGTCGTGCTCGGCGACGAGCAGCGCCGCGAGCGCCACGCGCCGGCGCTGGCCGCCGGAGAGGGCGTCGGCGTCCTGGTCAAGGTCGAGATCGGCGAGGAGACCGGCGTGCACCGAGCGGATCCGTGCGTCCGTCGCCCAGGTGTGCTCCGGCGCGTCGCCGTGCACGACGTCACGCACCGACCGGCCGGGGACGAGCTCGTCACGCTGGTCGAGCATGCCCACGCTGAGCCCGCCGACCTGGGTGACCCGGCCGGCATCGGGTGTCGTGTGGCCGGCGAGCAGCCGCATGAGTGTCGACTTGCCCGCGCCGTTGGGTCCGACGACGCCGATGCGGTCGCCGTCGTCGATACCGAGGCTGACGTCGTCGAGGAGGGTGCGGGTTCCCGCGACGACACGGATGCCGTCAGCGCCCAGGAGGTGAGCCATGTGCTTCTTTCGTCGCGCGCGCCCGGAGGCGCGCGGGGATGGGTCGGTTCAGAGGATGCGGGCGCCCGGCACGGGGCCCGCGGCACAGACCGCGGACGCGCAGACGCCCTCGAGGGTCATGGCTGCCGCGAGGGCGAGCGCGTGCTGCCTCGTGCGCCCGAGAGCGGCGACCGTCGGGCCGGAGCCCGAGACGATCGCACCGAGCGCGCCGGCGGAGCGTGCGACGCCGAGCGTGTCGGCGAGGTCGGGTGCGAGATCCACGGCGGACTCCTGGAGATCGTTGGACAGGGCCAGCCCCAGCCGGACGGCGTCACCTGCCCGCAACGCCGCCATGAGCTCGGTGTCCGCGCTCGGGTCCGGCTCCGTGGGCCGGCGATCCGACGCATCGAAGTGCCGGAACACCTCGGGCGTGGACAGCCCCTGCGCGCGCAGGGCGAACGCCCAGTGGAACTGGCCGCGGGCCATCGCCGCCGTGAGCGTGTCGCCGCGACCGGTGCCCACCGCGGTGTGCCCGTGCAGCGCGAACGGCACGTCCGCGCCGAGGGTGCTGGCGATCTCGGTGAGCTCCTCGCGCCCCAGACCTGTCGACCAGAGCGCGTCGAGCGCCAGGAGCGTGGCGGCCGCGTCCGCGGAGCCTCCTGCCATGCCCCCGGCGACGGGCACGCCCTTGACGATCTCGAGTGCGGCGCCACGCTCGACGCCCGTCGCTTCGAGGAGCGCACGAGCAGCGCGGAGCGCGAGGTTCGTCTCGTCGAGCGGCACGTCGTCCGCCCCGGGACCCGTGACGCTCACGGTGAGGTCGTCCGCCTCGGCGACCGTGACGTCCTCGAAGAGCGAGACCGCCTGGAACACGGTCGTCAGAGGGTGGTACCCGTCCGGCCCGGGCGATCCGACGTGGAGCGAGAGGTTGACCTTGCCGGGAGCGCGGACCCGGACCGTCGGAGGCCCGACGCTCGTCAGGTGCGGGTGCGGGGTCACTGGTCCACTGTGCCAGGTCGGGCCGTCGCGGGCGCCCCGGCGGCGGCCAGCGCCTCCGCCACCCGGGCGAACTCCTCGATCGTCAGTCGCTCTCCGCGGGCGCCCGGGTCGACGCCTGCCGCCTCGAGGGCGGCCTGGGCAGCCGCCGGCGAGCCCGCGATCCCCGCGAGCGCACCGCGCAGCGTCTTGCGCCGCTGGGCGAACGCCGCGTCGACGACGCGGAACACCTGCTCACGCGTGGCTGTCGTCGTCGGGTGCGGTCGTGCCTCGAGCAGCACGAGCGCCGAGTCGACGTTGGGCACGGGCCAGAACACCGAGCGGCCGATCGTCGACGTGCGCCGCGCGGATGCGTACCACGCCGCCTTGACCGACGGGATGCCGTAGGTGCGGCTCCCGGGCGGGGCCGCCAGCCGGTCCGCGACCTCCGCCTGGACCATGACGAGAACCCGCTCGAGCGAGGTGAAGTGCTCGAGGAACGTCAGCAGGACCGGGACGGCGACGTTGTAGGGAAGGTTCGCGACGAGAGCGGTCGGGGGCGGGCCGGGCAGCTCCCGCACCGTGAGCGCGTCCTGCAGCACGACGGTGAGCTGGTCGGCCTCGGCAGGCGCCATGCGCGCGACCGTCGTGGGCAGCTCGGCGGCCAGCACCGGGTCGATCTCGACGGCGACGACGCTCGCTCCTGCCTCGAGGAGCCCGAGGGTGAGCGACCCCAGTCCCGGTCCCACCTCGACGACGCGCTCGCCGGGCCGGAGCCCCGCGGAGCGCACGATCTTGCGGACCGTCCCGGCGTCGTGCACGAAGTTCTGGCCCAGCGTCTTCGTGGGTCGGACGCCAAGACGCCCTGCCAGGTCGCGGATCTGTACCGGACCGAGCAGGGCGCCTGGGGTGTCGTTCATGGTCACGAGCCTAGAGGGTCGATGCCCCCGTCGATCACCGTGGGGTGCGGGTCAGCGCAGCCCGAGCTTCGACGAGCAGTGCGGCCACTGGCCCCAGCCGGAACGCGCCTGCAGGACCTGGGCGAGGCGGGTCTGCTCGGCAGCGCTCGCCTGGGACGGCAGCCCCGTGCCGCCGACGGACTTCCACGTGCCTACCGAGAACTGGTAGAGGCCGTGGTAGAGGCCGTTCGAGCTCACGACGTCGGCGCGGCCACCGGACTCGCACTGCGCGAGCTGCGACCACACGTCACCGCTCACCGGGGCAGGCTCGGCGGGAGCGGCCGGGGTGGGGGTCGTGGTGGACGAGCCACCCGACGGAGCCGTCGTCGCGTCACTGGTCGTCGAGCGCTTCGGGGTTGCGGGAGCGGGCTTCGGCCGCTCCTTGGTGCCCTGCACGAGGACCTTGGCCACGGGCGGCGTCGTCTGAGCATCGGACACGAGCGTCCGGGACTCCTCGACCCCGTCGACCATCGTCACGCTGTGGACGGTCGTGTGGACGCCCTCGACACCCTCGGTGGCAGTGACGACCGGAAGGTCCTTGAACCGCTCCGGGTCCTCCTGGGTGACCGTCTCGAACGGCACCGGGGTCGTGACGACCTCCTCGACGACGGCGACGCGGTCGACGACGATCGTCAGGGCGGTCTCGTTCACGCGGGGGTCGGCGACGACGTCCGCGGGCTCGTCGGCCGCGGGCGTCGCGGGGTCGACAGGAGCGGCGGGGTCGACGGGCGCAGCGGGGTCGGCAGGGGCGGCCGGGTCCACCGCCGCAGCGGCGGCCTCCTGCGCCTCACGCTGGGCAAGGAGCTCCTGGGCGCGCAGCGCCTCAGGCGTCGGCAGGTGCTGGACGGAGACACGGTCGAGCTCGCCGAGCTCGATGCCCTCGTCCTCGAGGATCGTGTCGACCCCCACGGAGCCGTCCTCGACCGTGCGGGTCTCGCCGTCCACGTCGAGGTTGACAGGACCATCGACGCTCAGGCGCAGCCCGAGGTCGGTGCGACCGGCGGCGTCCGACCGCGAGGCGACGAGGCGCACGTCGGTGCCGCGGCCGCTGTAGGAGGCAAGGAGCTCGTCGGCGTCCACGGCCGTCGTCGTGAGGGTCGTGGGCTGGCCGTCCTCGAGGAGCGTGATGTCACGGGCGTACCGGACCACCACGTCCGAGGACTCGGTGAGCTCCGCGTCGAGGGACGGTGCGACGACGTCGCCGTCGTCCACGGCGACGCCCTGCTCGTCGAGGATGCCCTCGACGGAGCCGGCGAACGTCGTCACGGTGGTGAGCTGGCCGTCGACGTCCAGCGTGATGGTCTTGTGGGCGTCCGCGTAGACGGCGGATCCGCCTGCGCCGAGCGCGAGGACGAGGCCGCCGAGGACGATGGGCAGGGCGCGGCGCGAGGTACGACGGTGGGCACCGGACGGCGCGTCGTGCAGCGCGGCGTCCTCGGCCGCAGCAACGGCGGTCGGCGTGGCGCCCGGCGCGAGGTCCGCGTCGTCGGGCGCGCCTGCAGCGGGCGCGGGGGTGGAGCGGGTCAGACTGGCGCGCAGTGCGCTCACAGGATTCTTCACAGGTGTCCAGACGTGGAGCCTTCCGGGCACAGGGCTGTCGTCGCGGCACGCCGCGGCCTCCTGGCGGAGGCACCACAGTCCTGATCCGGCCATCGTGCGGTGTGCTCGTCCGCGACTGCGGCCACACCGGTGTCGCCCTCGTCCGCTCTGCAGATCTGCACAGACGGGCGCCAGGCCGACAATCGACCGTAACCGATCTGTGACCATGAGCCAAGGGGGAAGCGGTCCCGGTCACACCGGCGGCACCACGACGGGCGGGTCCGGGCGGCGCGCAGGCACCGGTCGTGCGGGCCAGCAGTGCAGGCCACAGCGCTACCGCCGATCGCCTCTGCTCACCCGGGCGCCGCGGTGTGGCCTTCACCACACTGCGGTTTCACCCGCCTCAGTACCAGTTGTGGGCCTTCGAGTGTGCCCACGCGCTGCACGGCGTGCCGTAGCGCGACTCGATGTACCCCAGGCCCCACGTGATCTGCGTCGCGGCGTTCGTCTCCCAGTCAGGTCCGGCGCTCGCCATCTTGCTGCCCGGCAGTGCCTGCGGGATCCCGTACGCGCTGCTCGACGGGTTGTCCGCCGTCACGCGCCAGTTGCTCTCCTTCGTCCACAAGGAGTCGAGGCACTGGAACTGCGCCTCGTCCCAGCCGGCCTCCGCCGCCAGGGACCTGCCCAGCTGGCGTGCCGAGTCCGGGTCGACGACGACGCTCGCCGGGTCCGGCAGGACGAGCGTGCCCACGGCCACGATCTCGTTGACGGGCTCCGCGATGACGCTCTGCGCCGTCACCGTGCGCTGGGTCTCGACGCCGTCGACGACGGTGACGTCGTAGGTCGTCACAGCGCGGCCGACCCGGCCGGGGCGCGTCACGGTGCGGGTGCCGGCGAGGGCTTCGGGGTCCTGGACCTCCTCGACGGCGAAGGGGATCACCTCGGTGACGGAGGTGCTGCCGAAGGCCGCACGCCCGATCGTCACCGTCTGGCCGTCCACGGGCACGCTGTCCAGGTCGCTCGACACCGTGTCCCCCGGATCCAGCACCACCCCGAGCTCGGCGAGCATGTCACGGACCGTCGACGCGCTGCTCGTCACCGGGATCTGCTGGCCGTCCACCGCCACGACGACGTTCTTGACGGTCGAGATCTTCAGGGGCTCGCGACCGGCGGAGTCCGACCGGGAGGCTGACACGCTCGCGCCCTCGACGCGCGGCCCGAGGTCGTCGAGCACCTCACCGACCGTGAGCGCCGTCGATTCGATCGTCTGGGAACGTCCGTCGATCTCCACCGAGATGTCCTTCACCGTCCGGACGACGATGACGTCACCGTCCGCGACGGTGGCGTCGTGCGCCGGGACCACCTCGTCCCGCTCCCCGACCCGGACGTCGTGGCTCGCGAGCACGTCGTCGACCGTCCGTCCGAACGACGTCACCGTGCGAGCCTCGCCGTCCACCTCGATCATGATGTCCTTGTGCAGGGAGGTGAACGCTGCCGTCCCCGACACGAGCGCTGCGACCACCAGCGTCCGCGTAGCGATGGCGACGGTGCGTCGAGCAGGACGCATCGGATTCACGGGCGCTGGTGTCCTTTCTTCTCTCTGGGCCTACCGGTTCATCGGCGGGTGCGGCCGGCACTTTAAGGTAACCGACGACCGGCCAGCCGGTACAGCGCCCCCGACGCTCCCCCCTCAGGGCCCTGCGGAGGGGTCCGCGGAGGGCTCACCACTCGCCGTACACCTCGTGGGAGGTCTGCCACAGGCTCGCACACACGTCGTGCAGGGGCCGGCCGTGCACGGCCGCCACGGTGCGCACGGTGTGCGGGACGAGATAGGGCGCGTTCGGACGTCCCCGGAACGGGTGCGGTGTGAGGTACGGGGCATCGGTCTCGACGAGCACCTGGCCGGGCGGCGTGCGACGCAGCGCCTCCCGCAGCCCGTCGTTCGAGGCGAAGGTCACGGGACCCGCGAAGGAGAGGTACCACCCGCGGGCGGCACAGTGCTCGGCCATCTGCGCGTCGCCGGAGAAGCAGTGGAACACGGTCCGCTCGGGGGCTCCGTCTGCCTCGAGGATGTCGAGGACCTCCGCGTGGGCCTCGCGGTCATGGATCTGCAGGGCCAGTCCGAGCTCCTTCGCCAGGGCGATGTGCGCACGGAAGGCGTCCCGCTGGACCAGGGCACCTCGCTCTCCCGTACGGAACAGGTCCATGCCCGTCTCGCCGATCGCCCGCACCCGATCGTTGCCACGAGCGATCCGTGCGATCTCTGCGATCGCGTCGTCGAGCCCCGTGGTGTGGTGCTCGGCGGGCGCGGGCTCGAGCCCGTCCGGGCCGACCTCCCGGACACCAGCATGCAACGGGGCCTCGTTGGGGTGGATCGCGACGGCACCCAGGAGCGCCCCGTGCTCACCGACGACCGCGTCCGTCCACCGGGCCGAGGGCAGGTCGCACCCCACCTGGACCATGCGGGTCACCCCGACGGCCGCCGCATCGGCGACGTGCTCCGCGACCGTCGGCGCGGTCACCGTGTCCGGCAGGACGTGGCTGATCGACTCGAGGTGGGTGTGGTTGTCGACGACCGGGTGCGGCAGGGCGTCGGGCGCCGGGGGCCAGCTGAGGTCCCGCTCGCGTCGTCGTCCCACGCTCAGTCCGCGGCAGGTGCGGTCGCGTCCACCGGCTCCTCGAGCCTCGGGAAGAGCGAAGCGCCCTTGGTCACCCGGGTCCCCGGCGGCAGGAGCCCGAACCGCGCCGCGGACGCCACGGGCTGAGCACCGAGCGGGCCGAGCGGCTCCTCCGCGCCGAGCAGCACCCACAGCTGCTCCGCAGCGCGCGGCACCACCGGGTTGAGGAGCACCGCGAGCGCCCGCAGGGCCTCGGCAGCCGTGACGAGGATCGTCGCGAGCCGCCCGCCGTCGACACCGCCGTCCGGCGTCGTCTCGCCGGGCTGCTTGGCGACCTTCCACGGCTCGGTCTCCGTGAGGTACATGTTCGTGGCGTCGACGAGCGTCCAGACGGCGTTGATCGCCTCGTTCGGCGAGATCGCGTCGATGGCAGCCTCCGCGTCGGCGACGGCCTTCTCCGCGACGGCCTGCAGCGCCTCCTCGGCGGGGGTCGCCGGACCAGCCGTGGGCAGCACCCCGCCGAAGTTCTTGCCGATCATGGCCGCGACGCGGGATGCGAGGTTGCCGAACCCGTTGGCGAGCTCGGCGTTGTACCGGGCGGAGAGGTCCTCCCACGAGAACGAGCCGTCCGACCCGAACGGGATCGCCCGCATGAAGTAGTAGCGGAACGCGTCGGAGCCGAAGTGGTCGATGATCTGGCTCGGTGCGATACCCGTGAGCTTGGACTTGCTCATCTTCTCGCCGCCCACGAGCAGCCAGCCGTGCGCGAACACCGTGCCCGGCAGGGGCAGCCCCGCCGCCATGAGCATCGCCGGCCAGATGACCGCGTGGAACCGCAGGATGTCCTTGCCGACGAGGTGGACCGCGGCGGGCCAGCGCCGGGCGAACTGCGCAGCGGCCTCCGGGTCGTCCTCCGGCGTCGCACCGAGCCCGACGGCCGTCATGTAGTTGAGCAGAGCGTCGAACCACACGTACAGGACGTGCTCGGAGTCCCAGGGGATCGGGATGCCCCAGTCGAACGTCGACCGGGAGATCGACAGGTCCTGCAGCCCTTGCTTGACGAACCCGATGACCTCGTTGCGTGCGCTCGCGGGCTGCACGAACTCCGGGTGCTCCTCGTAGAGCGCCAGGAGGCGGTCCGCGTAGGCGCTCATGCGGAAGAAGTAGTTCTGCTCCGAGAGCATCTCGACCGGACGGCCGTGGACCGGGCAGAGCTTCTCCCCCGCGAGGTCACCGGTGCCGTCGACGAGGTCCCCGGGGAGCTTGTACTCCTCGCAGCCCACGCAGTAGGGACCCTCGTAGGACCCCGCGTAGATCTCGCCCTTGGCGTAGAGCTCGGAGATGAACGCCTGGACCCGGGTGGTGTGGCGCGCCTGCGTCGTGCGGATGAAGTCGTCGTTGCGCACGTCGAGCGTGCCGAGGACGGGCTGCCACGACGTCGTGACGAGCCGGTCCGCCCACTCCTGCGGTGACACGCCGTGCGCCTCGGCGGTCCGCATGACCTTCTGGCCGTGCTCGTCGGTGCCGGTGAGGAACCAGACGTCCTCCTGGCGCTGCCGGTGCCACCGGGTGAGGACGTCTGCCGCGACGGTCGTGTACGCGTGACCGATGTGCGGGGCGTCGTTGACGTAGTAGATCGGGGTCGTCAGGTAGAACGACGCGGGGCTGCTGGGGGCGTCGCCCCGGTCTGCGGAGTCGGGGTTTCCTGCGGTGGCCATGGCCCCCATCGTAGAGCGCTCAGGCCTGCAGCTCGTCCCAGACCGGGCCGTATCCCCAGCGTGCCTGCTCGGCAGCGACGACCTCGCGGGCGAGCTGCGCCTCGGTCACGTCGACCGCGGAGGTGGTGCTCGCCGCGAGGTCGGAGTCCCGCACGTACTCGTCGAACACCCGCTCCTTCTCCTCGAGGATCTCGAGGAGACGCTCGTCGACGGTGCCCTCGACGAGCAGGCGGTGGACGTGCACGGTGCGGACCTGGCCCATCCGGTGGGCGCGCGCGACCGCCTGGGCCTCGGTCGTGGGGGTGAGCTGCGGCTCGCAGAGGACGACGACGCTGGCCGCCTGGACGTTGAGCCCGACCCCGCCCGCCTGCACCTGGGCGACGAGCACGGCGCCGGGCGGAGCCGCGGAGAAGGCATCGACGACCTCCTGCCGTCGTGCGGCCGGCACAGAACCCGTGAGGGGGCCGTGCACGGTCGTCACGTCCGCGGCTGCAGCCGCCACGACGTCGACGACGTCACGGAAGAACGAGAAGACGAGAGTCTTGCGGCCGGTGTCGCGCGCCTCCGCGACGATCTCGAGCAACCGCCCGAGCTTCCCCGGGCCGTACGGCTCGTCGGGAGACGTCGCTGCGTCGGACGTGCGGTCCCCGTGCCCGGCGTAGGCGGCGCGGCGCATCGCCATGAGGTTCCCGCCGGCGACCGCTGCCCGGTAGGCCGCCTCCTGAACCTCGGTGAGCTCCTCCCACTCGTCCACCCGCACGAGCTCCGGGAGCTCCACGAGGACGTCCTCGGCGTTGCGTCGCAGGTACACCGGTGCCACCTCCTGACGGAACCGGTCGGCGCCGACGAGGGCGAGGTGCCTCGGCACCCGGTCGACGAGGCCGGGCTGGAGGTAGCGCGCGAGCGCGAGGAACTCCTCGAGCCGGTTCTCCATGGGGGTGCCGGTGAGGAACAGGACCCGCCAGCACGCCGTGGCACGTCGCGCCACAGCCTGGGACCGCTGCGCGGCCGGGTTCTTCACGAGGTGGGCCTCGTCGACGACGAGCATGCCGACCTCCCAGGTGTCGTCCGGCCCGGGCTCGGGCACGTGCTGCAGCCCGTCGAACGTCGTCACGGCGACGCCGCCGCTCGCCAGCCATGCGGCGGCCGCCGCCTCCCGGTCGGGGCCGTGCACGCGGTGCGCGACGAGGTGCGAGTGCGTCGCGATCTCGCGCAGCCATCCGACGAGGACGCTCGCGGGGCACACGACGAGCAGGTGCCGGTCACCAGCGGCAGCCCGGTGCGCGAGGGCAGCGATCGCCTGCACGGTCTTCCCGAGCCCCATCTCGTCCCCGAGGAGCGCCCTGCCCTGGTTGAGCGCGAACCTCGCGCCGAAGGCCTGGTAGCCCCGCAGGCGCACGCGCAGGAGCGACTGGTCGAGCGGGTGGGCCTCGACACGCTCAGCGAGCTCGGTCGGGAGCATCCCGTGCGCGAGGGCCACGTCGGCGGTCGGCACGATCTCGCCGAGCACGGTGTAGTACTCCACGGACCTGCGCTCGAAGTCGTCCCAGAGCGCCACCGGACCCGGGCGCTGCCGTTCCCGCTCCGCGGTGAGGCCGTCGACCGTCTCCGGGAGTCCCGTGGAGGTGAGCCACCCGTCCCACCCGGCCAGCGTCGCGAGAGCCGTGCGTGCCCGCTCCTTCGTCGTCGGGCTTCGCAGGAGCCACGTCAGGCGGTTCGTCGCGGGATGCGCGGAACGCCGCAGGTCCGTCACCGCACGCGCATAGTCGTCGAGATCCCGGCGGTGCGGCTCGACGAGCGGCCCGAGGTGCAGCACCCGCTGCAGGGCCCCCAGGAGAGCGGTCCCCGGCCCCTGGTCCGTCCCGGGTGCGTCGTCGCCGGGGTCAGACGGCTCGTCCGGGAGGTGCCGCGCCGGACGGAACCGGATCCGGGTACGGACCCCGGCACGCACCACCTCAGCCAGCTGGTGGGTCGCGGCGACGACCCCCCGGGCGGTGTGCGGACCGACACCGTCGTGCTGCTCGAGCTCGTCCGGGCCCGCCCGGTAGACGTCGAGCGCCGTCGCGTAGCCCGCGTCGAGGAGCGCGCGGACCCGGAGGTTCTTGTCGGTGAGCTCACCCAGGCGGTCCACGCCGATGCGGGCGAGCTCGCGGCGCACGGCCGCCTCGCGGTCCTCCTCGACGAGTGCGGCGACCTCGAGCCGGGCGCCGTCGACGTCGTCCAGGGCGGCCCGCGCGCGCTCCGCGAGGTGCCGGTGCCGGTCGAGGAGGTCGCGCGCCGGACGGCCCGGCGCGGTCAGGAGGGACCCGGGGTGATCGTCACGGCGAGGAGCTGGTCGTCACCCTCGCGCGGCGCGCCCCGCCCGTCGGTGTTGTTGGTGAGCACGCGCAACGTGCCGTCGGTGGCAACCACCACGGCGCGCAGCCGGCCGTGCGTCCCGCTGAGCAACGCCTGCGGCTCTCCCACGCCCTGCTCGGCCAGCGGTACGCGCCACAGCTGTTGCCCGCGCAGGCAGGCGAGATACACCCCCTCGTCCGTCACGGCGAGCCCGCTCGGCGACGCCTGCGACGTCGGCCACGTGACGAGCGGCTCGACGAATCCCGAGGGCCCGACGAGCGTCCCGGGGACGGCACCGTCCCCGGCTGCGGCCTCCACGTCGTGCGTGGTGCCCGCGGCCCCCTCGGCACCGTCCGCGTCCTCAGCGTCGGCGTCGGTGCCCCCGTCATCCCGCGCACCCGACGCGCCCTCGACGTCGGGCCAGCCGTAGTTGCCCCCCGGGACGACGAGGTTGAGCTCGTCGACGGTCGACTGCCCGAACTCGGAGGCGAACATGCGCCCGTCCGCCGACCACCCCATCCCCTGCACGTTGCGGTGGCCGAGGCTCCACAGCGGCGACCCGGGCAGCGGGTTGTCCGCGGGCACCGCACCGTCGGCGGTGATGCGCAGGATCTTCCCGGCGAGCGAGTCCGGGTCCTGGGCGGCGTCCGGCACGCCCGCGTCCCCGGTCGAGACGTAGAGGTGCCCGTCGGGCCCGAACGCCAGCTGACCCCCGTTGTGGTTGCCCGCAGCGGGAATCCCGGAGAGCACCGGGGTCAGCGGACCCAGCACCGTACCGGTGAGCTCGCCGTGCAGCACCTCGTTGCCGTCGTCGGCGGTCCGGTACACGTACACGCGTCCGTCTGTCGCGACGTCCGGGGAGACGGCCACCCCGAGGAGACCTCCCTCGCCGTCGCCCGACGTCCCCTCGAGGAGGTCCTGCGCGCCGTCGCCCGAGATCACCACGGGCGCTGCGCCGGGTCGCACCAGCAGGAGCGACCGCGTGTCGCGCTCGCTCACGAGCCAGCCTCCGTCAGGGAGCTCCGCGAGGCCCCAGGGCGCAGCGAGGTCCGTCGCGACAGCGCCGGTCACCTGGGCCTCCACGAGCGGCACCACCGGGGCGCGCGGTCCCTCCTCGTCGGGCTCGGGCTCGGGCGCCGGGTCCTGTTCCGGTGACGCAGACGCCGTCGGCGTCGGGTCCGGGGCGCTCGGCGTCTGGTCTCCCGCGCACGCCGAGAGCGCCGCGACGGCGAGCGCCGTCCCCACGGTCACGGCACGCACCCGAGCAGACCTCACAGCCGCGTCAACCCCTTCTTCAGCCCGCGCACGGCCTGACCGATGCGGTGCTCGTTCTCGATGAGCGCGAACCGCACGAACTCGTCGCCCCCCGCGCCGAACCCGACACCCGGGGAGACTGCGACGTCGCACTCCGCGATGACGTGCGTGGCGAACTCGATGGACCCCATCTCCCGGTACGCCTCGGGGATGCGCGCCCACACGAACATCGTGCCCCCGGGCTTGTGCACGTCCCACCCGATCCGCGCGAGCCCGTCGCACAGCGCGTTGCGGCGTGACTCGTAGACGTCCGAGACCTCCCGCGGGAAGTCGACGGCCTCGTTGAGCGTCACGGTCGCCGCGATCTGGATGGGCTGGAAGGTGCCGTAGTCGAGGTAGCTCTTGAGCTTCGCGAGCGCCGCGACGACGTCCGCCCGGCCGACGAGGAACGCGACGCGCCACCCGGCCATCGAGTACGACTTCGTCATGGAGTACAGCTCGACGGCCACCTCGGTCGCACCCTCGCACTGCATGATCGACGGCGGCTCGAACCCGTCGAACGTCATGTCGGCGTAGGCGAGGTCGTGGACGAGCACGACGTCGCGGTCGCGCGCCCAGTCGACGAGGCGCTGCAGGTCGCTCAGCTGCGCGACGGTCGTCGTCGGGTTGTGCGGGAAGCTCAGGACGACGACGCGGGGCTTGGGCCAGCCGAGCTCCCACGCCTCCATGACCCGGTCGATGAACCCGGCGGCGTCGGTGCCGTCACCGATCGGGACCTGCCGGGCGTCGGCTCCCGCGAAGTACGGGCCCCAGATGTGGATGGGGTAGCTCGGCGTCGGGACGATCGCCGCGTCCCCGGGCTGCAGCAGCACCCACATGAGGTGGCTGAAGCCCTCCTTCGCACCGATCGTCGAGATGATCTGGGTCTCGGGGTCGAGCGCCACCCCGAACCGCCGCTGGTAGAGGTCGGCCACGGCCTGGCGCAGCTTGGGGATCCCGCGCGAGGACGAGTAGCGGTGGTTGCGCTGGTTGAGCGCAGCCTCGGCGAGCTTGTCCACCGCGACCTGGGGGCTCGGCAGGTCCGGGTTGCCGAACCCGAGGTCGATGATGTCCCGCCCCTCCCGGCGTGCCGCGAGCTTGAGCGAGTCGATGATCGTGAACACGTACGGCGGCAGTCCGGGAATCCGGCGGAACTCGATGTCACGGGGCATACCACCGAGAATACAAGCGGACCGCCACGCGACCCCGGGCCGCTCACGCGGGGCGCCGCTACATTGGGCAGATGGCCGAAGCACCCGAGCGCACGCACCGCGCACTCCTCGTCGTCGACGTCCAACCCACCTTCTGCGAGGGCGGCGCCCTCGCTGTGACGGGTGGTGACGCCGTGGCGGAGGGCATCGCCCGCTACGCCGCCGAGCACCGCTCCGAGTACGACCTCGTCGTCACCACCCAGGACTGGCACATCGACCCGGGCCCGCACTTCAGCGACACCCCGGACTTCGTCGACACGTGGCCCCCGCACGGCATCGCCGGCACCGCCGAGGCCGAGCTGCACCCCGCGCTCGCGACGCTCGAGCCGGAGGTGAGCGTGAAGAAGGGCGAGTACCAGGCCGCCTACTCCGGCTTCGAGGGACGCGACGCCGGGGGCCGCGCACTGGCCGACATCCTCCTCGAGGCGCAGGTCACCCGGGTCGACGTCGTGGGCATCGCCGAGTCGCACTGCGTGCGGGCGACGGCCCTCGACGCGCACGCCCTCGGCCTGGCGACGCGCGTCCTCACCGACCTCACGGTCCCGGTGACACCGGAGCTCGGGGCCGCGGCCCGCACCGAGCTCGCAGCCGCCGGCGTGCACCTCGCGACGAGCGACACCGTGTGACGTGACCGGCCCGGGTGTCGTGCCGGCGGGTCCGACGAGGTCTGCACCCCGACCGACGGAGTCGACGGGGTGTCAGGGGGTGCGCGGCGCCTTCGCGGCGAGCGCCGCCGCGTAGAGGTCGCGCTTGACGACGCCGGACGCTGCCGCGACCTCCGCGACAGCCTCCTTGAGCCGCTCCCCGGAGTCCACACGCGCGAGGACCTCGGCGACGAGGTCGGCCGTCGAGGCTGGCGCCCGCCCCGGCGCTCCCGCCACCACCACCGAGATCTCCCCGCGCAGCTGCTCGGCAGCGGCACGCTCCGCGAGCTCGCCGAGGCCGCCGCGCAGCACCTCCTCGTACGTCTTCGTCAGCTCGCGGCACACGGCAGCCGGGCGGTCCGCGCCGAAGGCCTCGGCCATCGCGGCCAGCGTCTGGTCGACGCGGTGCGGGCTCTCGAAGAAGACCATCGTGCGGCGCTCGTCGGCGAGCACCTGGAACGCGCGCGCCCGCTCCCCCGGCTTGCGCGGGGGGAACCCCTCGAAGCAGAAGCGGTCCGTCGGCAGCCCCGACACCGCGAGCGCCGCGAGGACAGCGCTCGGACCAGGGGCCGTCGTCACCGGGAGCCCACGCTCGATGGCTGCGCCGACGACGCGGAAACCGGGGTCCGAGACGCTGGGCATCCCGGCGTCGGTGACGACGAGGACCGTGCCCCCCTGCGCGACGACGTCGAGCAGCTCGTCAGCCCGCGCTGACTCGTTGTGCTCGTGATAGCTCACGACGCGTCCGCCGATGCGCAGCTCGAGGCGGCCTGCCAGCGCGTGGAGGCGGCGGGTGTCCTCGGCAGCGACGACGTCCGCCTCGACGAGCAGCCGACGCAGACGCGGCGAGGCGTCCTCCACGTCGCCGATGGGAGTCGCGGCAAGAACGAGGCGGCCTGTCATGGGGCAAGCCTGCCACGCCCCGGAGGAGGGACCGGTGGCGGTCCCGCATACGATGACGTGCGTGACGAGCGAGACCGATGCGCAGGACAGACCGTCGCCCGGGACGACCGGGGAGGACGGCACCGCCCAGCGGCTCCTGCGCATGCTCGTCCCTGCGCGTGAGCTGGCACTGGGTGCCACGGCGCGTGACCGCTTCTGGGGGTGGGCCGGCCCCGCTGCCGTCGCGCTCCTCGCGGCGGTCCTGCGCCTCGTGGACCTCGGACGTCCGAGCACCCTCGTCTTCGACGAGACCTACTACGTCAAGGGCGCGTACTCCTTGCTCATGGAGGGGTACGAGGCCGACTGGCCCGAGGACCCGGACGCGAACTTCGAACGCGGCGTGCAGCAGGTCTACCTCGAGCGCGCGGACTACGTGGTGCACCCGCCGGTCGGCAAGTGGATGATCGCGGTCGGGCTGCGGCTCGCCGGTCCGGAGAACGCGTGGGCGTGGCGGCTCGTCCCGGCGATCGTGGGCGTGCTCGCCGTGTTCATCCTCGCCCGTACCGCACGACGCGTGCTGGGGTCGACCCCCTTCGGCGTGATCGCCGGCGGCGTGTTCGCGATCGACGGCGTCGGCATCGTGCACGCCCGCACGGGCCTGCTGGACAGCTTCGTCATGTTCTGGGTGCTCGTCGCCTTCGCCTGCCTCGTCGCCGACCGCGCGCAGGCGCGGCGCCGCTTGGCGGACCGCATGGCGGCCCTGCTCGACGCCGGCACGGATCCCGGTGCGCTCGGGCCGGGTCTCGGGTGGCGGTGGTGGCGCATCGCTGCCGCGGTGGCGCTCGGTCTGGCGTGCGGGACGAAGTGGTCCGGTCTCTACTTCGTCGCCGTCCTGTGCCTGCTCTCCGTCGGCTGGGACGCCGCGGCGCGACGCACCGTGGGGATCCGACGATGGCTGCTCGGCGCCGTCCTGCGGGACGCGATTCCCGCCGCAGTGACGATGCTCCCTGTCGTCCTCCTGACGTACCTCGCATCCTGGTGGGCGTGGTTCGCCCAACCGCGGTCCTACGACCGGGACTGGTCGTCGAGCCACCCCCGCGAGTACCCGGGCTGGTTCCCCGACGCCCTAGAGGGTGCGGTCGACGCGCTGCGCTCGCTGTGGGCGTATCACGCGTCGATGCTCAAGTTCCACCGAGGGCTCTCGACGCCGCACGACTACGAGTCGAACCCGTGGGGGTGGCTGCTCCAGCTCCAACCCACCTCGTTCTACTGGCGCAAGACGGTCGACGGTGCCGGTGACTGCGGGGCGGACGTGTGCGTGCGGGCCATCACCTCGCTCGGGAACCCGTTCGTCTGGTGGCTCGCGACCGCCGCGCTCCTGCTCGCCGTCTACGGCCTCCTGCGCTGGCGGGACTGGCGTGCTGGCGCCGTCCTGGCCGGCATCGTCGCCGGCTGGGTGCCGTGGCTGTTCTTTCCCGACCGCACGATCTTCACCTTCTACACGATCGCGTTCGCGCCGTGGATGTATCTCGCGCTGGCCTGGGCGCTCGCTGTCGGCTGGGAGCGGCTCGGCGAGAGCCCGATGGCCCAGCGCCAGGGGCGCTGGGCCATCGCGGTGCTGCTCGGGGTCCTCGTCGCCACGAGCGGGTTCTTCTACCCGATCTGGACGGCCATGGAGGTGCCGATCGAGTTCTGGCGAGCACACATGTGGTTCGCCAGCTGGATCAAGTGACCGCGGGGCACCCGGCCCCGCCGTCGTCGAGACCGCTCAGCGAGCCGAGCGGTACTGCGCCGTGAGCGGGCACTGGAACGGGTCCCGGGCGGCGAGCCCGACGCGGTTGAGGTACTGGACGACGATCTTGTAGGACTCGACCAGGGTCGTCTCGGTGTACTTGATGCCGCGCTGCGCGCAGAACTCCTTGACCATCGGTCGGACCTCGCGCAGGGCCGGGCTCGGCATGCTCGGGAACAGGTGGTGCTCCACCTGGAAGTTGAGGCTGCCCATGAAGACGTCGACCCACCGGCCGCCGACGATGTTGCGGGACATGAGGACCTGACGGCGCAGGAAGTCGATCTTCACGTCCGGCGCGACGATCGGCATGCCCTTGTGGTTCGGCGCGAAGGACGCGCCCATGAGGAACCCGAACACTCCGAGCTCCACGGCGAGGAAGGCGAATCCGATGCCGACAGGCATGAGGAGGAAGACAGCGGTGACGAACCCGACGAGCCGGAACGTCACGAACGCCATCTCGACCCAGCGTCGCTTGACCGGCTCGCGGCCGAAGATCGTCTTGATGCCGCTCGCGTGGAGGTTGAGCCCTTCGAGGAGCAGGAGCGGGAAGAACAGGTACCCCTGGTTCGCGGCGAACCAGGCGCGCAGACCCGACTTGGTCTCGGTGAGCGAGTCTGTCTCCCAGACGAGCACGCCGTTGTTGATGTCGGGGTCGACGTTGCGGACGTTCGGCTTCGCGTGGTGCCGGGAGTGCTTGTGCAACCACCATCCGTAGCTCATCCCTCCGAAGAGGTTCGCGATGACGAGGCTCGCCCAGTCGTTCCACTGGCCGGACTTGAAGATCTGACGGTGCGCGGCGTCGTGCCCGAGGAAGGCGAACTGCGTGAAGAGCACTCCGAGTGCCCCGGCCACGGCGAGCTGCCACCAGGAGTCGCCGATCATCACCATCGCGACGCCGCAACCGGCGAGCAGCGCGCAGAGCACGGCGAACCGTGTCCAGTAGTGCCCGTAACGACGCCGCATGAGACCCGTCTCCTGCACGGTGCGCGTCAGAGCGCTGAAGTCGCTGACCTGGCGGTCGCGGACGGACACCGTCTCGTCCTGTCCCATCACAGTGCTCTCAGCCGTCATAACATCCCAGTCGTCGGTCGGTCGCGTCGGGGCCCCGACGCCGGTCGCCGCTAAGACTACGTGCCGATGGTCGACGATGTCCTGACAAAGGACCTACGTCATGCGGAGGTTCGACGAACACCGGAGCGCGACAGCGTCCGGTGACGAAAGAAGCCCGTCCGGATGGACGGGCTTCCCGATCGTGCTGAGATGGTGGAGCTAAGGAGATTCGAACTCCTGACCTCTTCGATGCGAACGAAGCGCGCTACCAACTGCGCCATAGCCCCTCACACGCTCCGCGTCGCCGACCAGGGGCCGGTTCCGTCGAAGCGCTCACTAGATTAGCACCACCGCAGAGGTGGTGTTCACTACCCGGTCTCAGGCACCGGCAGCCCGTCGCCGTGCGAGCACGGACTCGAGGTCGACACCGAGGCTGTCGCGGGACGGCTCGTCGGCCGTCTCCTCGACGACGGCCACGGGACGCAGCGTCGTACCTGCGGCGATCTCAGCGCGGCGGGCCTCCGTGAGCTGCTGGAGCTCTGCCGTGAGCGGGGCGGGCTCCCACCGAGGAGCCGCGGCCTTCATCGTGTAGACGGGACGCGGTACCGGGACGGGCGCCCAGGCGGGGGCGGCATCGCTCCCGTCCCCGACGGCGCCGGCAGGGTCAGGTGCGCCGCTGCGCTGCGCAGCAGAGCCTGAAGGGACCCCCTGCGTCCCTGGCGCTTCCTGGCGGGCATCCTTCGGGGCGGGGGCGCCGCGGCCCGCCCGGTCGGCCGGCGATCCGTCGGCCGGTCGCTCGCGGTCGCCGAGGACGGCCGAAGGACGCGGCGAACCGTCCTGACGATCCGGCGGCACGACGCGCGCGATGAGCTGGGTGTGCGACTGCGACCCGTGCACGGCGCGCCCGGTGGCCGAACCCCGCCCGCCCGGCCGCGGGCCGCCCGGGCCTCGTCCTCCGGCCGAGGCCGGTCGGCGCGTCTCACGCTCGACGTCCCGGCGCTGAGCAGCACGGACCGCGCGGCGGCCGAGGACGAGGACAGCGAGCAGCAGCGCCGCCGGAGCGACGACGACCCACGCTGAGACGACGCCGGCGGCAGCGAGCAGGATCGAGACGACGAGGAGCAGGAGGAGCGTGGCGGCGAGCACCGCGCGGCGTCGGGCCGCAGCAGCACGACGCTCCTGGTCGCTCTCGGCAGGACCGGTCTCGGGGTGTGGTCGTTCCATGTCCTGCTCTCCTCCCGGATGATGCCGTGCAGGCCGGACGGTGGTCCCGTACGGCGGTGTCAAGAGTGTTGCCGAACCGCTCGACGCCGGGCAGTCTCCCCGCCTGTCGCCGATGACGCCACGTGCCCCCATGTCCCGTGCAGCCGCATCAGCTGGATTCCCCGACACGACCGCGAGCACCCGGAGCCGCGCGGAGAACCTGTCCCCCACACGCGCCTCGAGCAGCTGCTGACGTTGCCTGAGCCGGTGTGGCACGAGGTAGGCGAGCCAGAGCACGACGACCGCCACGACGACGATGCCGGCCGGTGAGTCCACCTCATGACGGTAGGCGAGCGCCCGAGGACGCAGCCGGACGCGCCCCGGTGTGTCGACAAGTTACACGGGTGTGAGTCGACCCGTCACCCGACGTCTGGGGTCGGCGGCAGATCCGGCGGGCGGCCCCGCCAGGAGCCCTGGCGCCACCGAGCGAGAAGCCCTTGCGGACCGACCTCCTCCGCGGTGAGCGCGAAGGTCCGGTGGTCGCACCACTGCCCGCCGATGTGGATGTACCCGACCCGCACGCCCTCGTCCCGGAACCCGAGCTTCTCGACGACACGCAGGCTCGGACCGTTCTCCGGTCGGATGTTCACCTCGACCCGGTGCAGGCCGAGCTCCGCGAAGCAGTAGTCCGTGACCAGGGCGACCGCCGTGGGGGTGATGCCCCGTCCAGCGACGTGTCGACCGACCCAGTACCCGATGCTCGCGGAGCACATGGATCCGTAGGTGATCGAGGAGACGGTGAGCTGTCCGACGAGCTCACCGTCGAACTCCACCGCGAAGGGCAGGGTCGTGCCGTCCCGCGCCGCGCGCTCAAGGAGGTCCGCGTACTCGGCGAAGGTCGGGGGTCGGCGATCCCTGCCGGGTCGGCCCGGCCCGTAGGCCGCCCCGCCCCGTGGCCGGTCCCGGGCACCTCCGCGCCGCTCCGTCGGCGCGGGAGTCGTCGCCTCCCAGGGATCCAGCCACGCGCTGTTCTCGCCTCGTAGCGCCAACCACTGCTCGCCGTCGGAGCGACGCAACGGGCGCAGGAGAAGAGAGCCGCCCGGGGGCTCGCCCAGCGAGTCGTCCCTGAGCATGACGGGCCAGTAGGGGGACCGACCGAAGAGTCGCACTCTCACCCCTCGAGCACGAGGCAGTGCACCCGGTCGCCGAAACGCACCTCGGACTCGTCCTCCGGGACGACGGCGAGGGCGTTCGCGGCGGCGAGGTGCGTGACGGAGAGCTCCTCGAGACGGGTCGGATCACCGACCGGGGTGACGTGATAGCCGTCCTCCGGGGTCCCGACGAGTGTTGCCGGCACGAACTGCCTGATCCCGGCGGGGCTGCGCCAGCCCACGGACGCGTGCGCGGCCACGGAGGGTCGGAAGATCTCGGTGTAGCCGGCCATGGCCCGCAGGGCCGGACGGACGTACACCTCGTACGACACCTGGGCGGCGACGGGGTGGCCGGGCAGCGCGAACACCGGCACGGTCTCCCCGTCGGACCCACCGATCCCGGCGCGGACGGTGCCGACTCCCTGGTTGCGGCCCGGGAGCATCGCCACGTGGTCGAACCGCACCTCGCCGAGCTGCGCCAGCACCCCCCTGAGCGTGTCGTTGGTTCCCTCGCTCAGGCCCCCGGTCGTCAGGAGCAGGTCCGCACGCACGAGCTGGTCCTCGATCGAGTCCCGCAGCTTCCCCTGGTCGTCGCTCACCGGCGGGACCTGGATGGCGACCGCACCGGTGTCCTGCACCGCGGTGCGCAACGACGGTCCGTTGGCGTCGAACACGCCGGGCCGGCTCGACCCGGGGAGCACGAGCTCGTCGCCGACGGGGAGGATGACGACCCGCGGCGCGGGGTGGACCCGGATCCTCGCGTACCCGAGGCTCGCCGCGAGCGCGAGCTGCCGCGCGTCCAACCGCGTCCCGGCCCGCAGGGCGACGTCGCCCGCGCGCACGTCGGCGCCCGCCGCCCGGACGTTGCTCCCCGGTCCGAACGTGCCCGAGATCCGCACCCGGACGTCTCCGCGGTCCGTCGCCGACACGGGCACGAGGGTGTCCGCACCGACGGGCATCGGCACACCAGAGCTCACGCGGACGCTCTGCCCCGGCGCGAGGCGGAAGGGCTCGTCGGCCGCCGACCACACGTCGTGCACGACGGGCAGCACGGGAGCCTCGCCCGCGCCCGTCCCGAGGTCCTGCGAGCGCACGGCGTACCCGTCGCAGGTGGCCGTGGCACGGGGCGGCACATCCTCCGTGACGACGATGTCGGCCGCGAGGATGCACCCGGCTGCGTCGGTGAGCACGACGTCGAGCGCAGGGACCGGCTTCGCGACCGCGAGCACCGCGGCGAGCTGGTCCTGGACGCTCCTCATGCCGCTCCGCTCGTCATGCAGCACAGGCTAGTCGAGAACGCCCGGGGGGTCGGCCCGCGGTCCCAGAGGCACCATCTGCACCATTTTCACGAGAATCCTTGAGACACTGTGTGCATGAGCGGTCCAGTGCAGCCCTACCCGATCAACGGATCACTCGAAGCAGAGGACGCCAAGAGCGCACTGCGGAGCGCGATCCGAGCAGCCCGCGAGTCGCGCAGCGAACGACGGCGGGCCGAAGCCGCGCGGCTCCTCACCGCGACCGTGCTGACGATCCCCGAGGTGCGGGACGCCGGAGTCGTGGCGTTGTACACCTCACGCACCCACGAGCCCGGGACGCTGCCGCTCATGGACGAGCTCGACGACCTCGGCAAGCGGATCCTCCTGCCGGTCCTCGGTGCCGGGCTGCAACGGGACTGGGCGGAGTACGCGGGGCTGGACGACCTCCTGCAACGCGCGCCCGGCCGACCGCCGGAGCCGAGCACCCCGCCGCTGGGCATGTCCGCGCTCGAGATGGCCGACGTCGTCATCGCACCGGCGCTCGCGGTCGACACCGCCGGCACGCGGCTCGGCATGGGCGGCGGGTGGTACGACCGGACGCTCGTCCACGTCCGTCCGGGTGTCCGCGTCATCGCTCTCGTCTTCCCCGAGGAGGTCTACGACGCTTCGGAGCGTCCGCTGCCCCACGAGCGCCACGACCGCCCCGTCGACGGGTTCGCGACCCCGTCCGGCTGGGACTGGGTGCCTGGACGGGTCTGAACGCTGCGTCCGTCACGGGACGAGCATGAGCTCGTCCTGCGCCGCCTCCTCCACCGCGTCGGGCGAGAACGCCCAGGTGTACGACTCCCCCTGCGCCCACGCAGAGAGCTGGTCCGCGTAGTGCGGGCTGGCCGGGTGACCTGAGACTCCGGTGACGACGACCCAGGTGGACGCGTCGAGGTCGTCGAGGTCCACGACCATCCGCATCGACGGTCCCGACGTCACGTCGAACGTGCCGGTGGAGGCATCCCAGCTCGTGGCGTTGACGATCGACGAGCCTCCGCCGAGGTCGACCGGAGACGGGTTGACGAACGTGCGCACCAGCGCCGGCACGGACCCGCCCCCGAGGACGGGGTGCTCCGGGGCCAGCCGGTGCAGGCGACCCCACTCCCACTCCTCGGCCTCGCTCCCGAGGGACGTCGTGAGCGAGGCGCGGGCCGTCACGAGCGCCTGGGTGAGGATCTCGTCACGGGTCTCCACGACGTTCACCGTCGTGCGGTCGTCCCACCACGCGCTCGTCGGGTCGTCGAGGCGCAGGCGGACGACCTCGAGCCAGCGGCTGCTGCCGTCAGGGAGCGCGGAGTCGGGCAGCTCGTCGTGGAACGTCAGGACGAGGAGCTCTGCCCAGACGGCGGAGAAATAGGCAGCCGCTGCAGAGTCCGCGGCCTGGGTGTAGTCCCAGTCGACGAGGAGGCCCTGCCCTGCCCGGTCGAACGTGTTGGGGATCTTCTGCTCGAGGAGCGTCGGGACGAGGATCTCGGCGTACGGGTTGTGCTCGTCGTTCTGGATCGCGGCCATGGTCTGCGTGGTCAACGGTCGCCCAGCCTCGATCTCCGCCGCGAGGAGCTCACGGATGCGCTCGGACCGGAAGCCGTGGTCCCAGTCGAGAGCGAGGAACGGGCCCGCGCCCGCCGGCGCCACGGCCTGGTTGGCGGCGACGATGAAGCCCTCGGGGGGGTCGAGCACCGCAGGCATCGCCGCACTGTCGACGTATCCCTGCCAGTCGTACCGGCTGTCCCAGCCGGGTCGCGGCCATGTTCCGTCGGAGGGCAGCACCCCCGGCACCTCAGCACGGACGGGGATGCGGCCGGGCGCCTGGTACCCGATGTGTCCGTCGACGGTCGCGAAGACGATGTTCTGCGACGGGACCTCGAACAACGCCGCCGCCGCCGCGATGTCGGCCGCGCTCGTGGCGAGATTGAGCGCGAAGACCGCCTCTGCCGTGCGGCCGGGCGTCAGTGCGGTCCATCCGAGCGACACGGCGACGGGACGGCCGCTCGACGCGGTCTCTTCGGTGGGCACGCCGCCGACGGCGCTCACCTCGAGGACGTCGGAGATGATCGGCCCGTGCACGGTCGAACGCACGTCGATCTCGACGTCCGTACCGCCGTTGACCTTGATGGTCTCCGTGCGGGTGGTGAACGGGACGATCGTGCCGTCGCGCTCGTACCCGTCGTCCACGACACGCTCGACGAAGAAGTCGGTGACGTCCGCGCCGAGGTTGGTGATCCCCCAGGCGAGCGAGGAGTTGTGCCCGATGATCACGCCCGGGAACCCGGCGAAGGAGAAGCCGCCGACCTCGAAGGGGCACTCGTCCGACACCTCCGTGCAGTGGAGTCCCACCTGGGACCAGATCCCCGGGGCTGCGAGCGCGAGGTGCGGGTCGTTGGCCAGCATGGGCAGACCCGTCTCGGTGTGCTGGCCCGACACCACCCACGAGTTCGACCCGACGCCCTCACCGCTGCCGACGAGGACGGGGACGGCGTCGACGGCGCGCGCGGCGGAGGTGATGGCGGCATCCACGGCGGCGTCGTCGGCGTACCACTGGTCGTCGGCGGCGGGGGGCGCATCCTCCTGGGAGTCGTCGGCGAGCCCTTCCGCCGCGGCGGCCTCCGCGAGGGCCTGGGCCGTGGCGACGTCGAGGTTCGCCTGGGCAGCGGGCCCGTCGAGGATCGGTGGGTTGGTCGTCTCGGGATAGGCCGGGAAGAGCTCCTCCACCCGGGCGACGTCACCGATGCTCAGATAGCTCTGCGCCCGGTCGAGCTCGTCGTCGTAGTTCCCCCGCAGGTCCCATGCCATGGCCTTGAGCCAGGCGAGCGAGTCGACGGGGTCCCACTCCTCGGGCTCCGTCACCGTCACACGCGCGCCGAGGACGGTGTACTCGAACGCGAGGTCGTTCGCGTCACGGGTGCCGAGGTAGCTGTTGACGCCGTCGGCGTACGCGGACAGGTAGGCCTTGGTCTGCGGGTCGAGGAGCTCCCACTCCTGCTCTGCGACGTCGCGCCAGCCGAAGGTGCGGATGATCGTGTCCGCCTCGATGGCGGTCTCGTCGTCACCGACCAGCTCGGCGACGCGGCCCGCCGTGACGTGGCGCCGGTAGTCCATCTCGAAGAAGCGGTCCTGGGCGTGGACGAACCCCTGTGCCATGAAGAGGTCGGCGGAGGTCGTGGCGTAGATGTGCGGGACACCCTGCCCGTCCCGCACCACCCGGACGGGGTCGGTGAGGCCGCTGACCGTCAGCTCACCGTCCGTCCGCGGGAGCGGCTCGCGCGTGATGACGACGGCGGCGACCACGGCCGCGAGGAGGGCGAGGAACAGTGCCCCCGCGATCCCGACGAGGGAACGGCGGAGGTAGACGTTGCGACGGGACACGCCCCGAGACTACTGCGTCCCCTCATGGCCCGCCTCGCCACGAGACCTGTCCGTCCTCGTCGCGCACCGGCGTATCATTAGCACTCAGCCGCTGCGAGTGCCAAGCCCTCCCGCGGCGTCCGAACACCTCTCGCGGGCCGCTGCCCGCGCCATCTCTGAGGAGAATCCGTGCCCCTCTACGCGTACACGTGCACCGCGTGCGGTCACAGCTTCGACATCCAGCAGTCCTTCGCCGACGACGCGCTCACGGTCTGCCCGGAGTGTGCCGGTCGGCTGCGGAAGGTGTTCTCGCCCGTCGGCGTGGTCTTCAAGGGCTCCGGCTTCTACCGCACGGACAACAAGGCGAAGTCGAAGCGCTCGGGGGACGGTGCCGGACGGTCAGGCTCGTCCGACTCGACGTCGAGCACCTCGGGGGCGTCGGCGGGATCCTCGTCGAGCACCTCCACGTCCGGCGACTCCTCGACGTCTGGGACGTCTGGTGGGGCGTCGAGCGCGTCGGCGTCCGGTGGCTCGTCAGGGTCGAGCAGCGCGTCGGTTCCTGCCTCGTCCGGCTCCTCCTCCTAGACCCCACCGTGTGGGACTCCGTGCACGGAGTCCCACACACACAGCGCGTCCGCCTCACAGCGTCTCCCCCACAGGTGCGCACCCCGGGCCACGCACCCACAGCACACTGCGCCAGGGCCGGAGGTGCGGTGCGCCGCTCGTACCGTCCCGTGCATGACGACGCTCCCGTCCCGCTCCTCGCCGTTCCCACGCGCCCGACGCCGGTGGCGCTCCTGGGTGTGGAAGCTGCGGTTCCTCCTTGCGGCATGCCTGCTCGGCGTCGCAGCCTCCGTGACCGTGCACCAGCTCCGGCCCCCGCCCCCGCACACCCAGCCGATGATCACTCTCGCGGCAGGTGTACCCGCCGGTCACGTGCTCACCCGCAGCGACGTCCGCGAGGTCCGCGTGGCACCCGACGCTGTCCCCGGCGACGCCCTCGGTACGGCTGCTGAAGCCGTCGGGCGGACCGCGACTGTTGCCCTCGCGCCGGGGACCGTCGTCAGCGAGACCGTCCTCGCTGCGCCGGACATCACGTCCTCGGTCCCTGCAGGATCGGTCATCGCCGCGGTGCGGCTCGCCGAACCGGCGCTGCGGGCGGTGCTCGAACCCGGGGTGCGGGTGGACCTGCTCGCACCGAGCGTCGCCGCACCCGACGACCGGGGCTCGTCAGGCGCGGCGACGTACCTCGCCCGGCGGGCGCTCGTGCTCCCCGTGCCGTCCCCCAGCACCGACACGGGCGAGAACGCGGGGATCTCGCTCGGTGGCGCGGCCGCTGACGACACCCCGTCGGACCTGCTCCTCGTGGCGGTGTCCGCGGAGGAGGCCACCTTGCTGGCCAACGTCACCGGCTGGACGCCGATCAGCGCCGTCCTCGTGCAATGATCGATGTCTGGAGACGGGAGAAACCATGAAGAACGTGCTCAACGGGTTCAAAGAGTTCATCATGCGCGGCAACGTCATCGACCTCGCCGTCGGCATCGTCATCGGTGCGGCGTTCGCGTCGCTCGTGGAGAGTTTTGTCGACGGGTTCATCGGGCCCCTCATCGCCGCCGTCTTCGGCCAACCGAGCCTCGACGGATCGCTCGAGCTGACGATCAACGGGGCGGTTTTCCGCTTCGGGCTGATCCTCACCCAGCTCATCAACTTCCTCATCGTCGCTGCCGCGCTCTACTTCTTCGTCGTGCTGCCCCTCAACAAGCTGCAGAACCTGCGTAAGCGCGGTCTCGTCGACGAGCCGGAGGCGCCCGCGGAAGATGTCATCCTGCTCCAGGAGATCCGCGACCTGCTCGCGGCCCAGCGCGGGACGGGTCCGAGCGGACCGGGCACGGCCGGGACGGACCAGGGCACCGGGCGGACGCCGCCTGCGCCCCCGGCGCAGCCGACCGGGTACTGACGGACCGGCACTTCGCTCGCGCGGCCCGTCGGGCCCGGTTCCTCACCAGTGCGGCGGAACGTCCTCGGCGAGGCGTGCGTCGTTGGAGTCGGCGCGCGCGTCCCGCTGCGCGGACTCCTCGTCCGACGACGCGTCCCAGGGCGCCGGTCCGTCTGCGGCACCAGGGACCTCGGCGCCCTCCCTGACCACCCGGCGGTGGCCACGTCGGCGCCGCGGCGCCGTCTCGTCCGGCGTCGGATCGATCGGGGCCGGATCGACCGGGGCGCCGGGGTCGTGCGCGCTCACCCGGCCGTCCTAGCCGTGGTACCGGCGGACCGCGCTCGAGACCGCGGTGTCGACGCGCGCGCTGCGCCTCGTCACCCCGAGCTCGGTCCGCACCTCGAGCCCGAGCTGCTCGTGGTCGCGCTCCACGCCGTCGGACACGATCCACTCGACGAGCTCGTCCAGCTGGTCGTCGCCGTACGCGGCGATCGGGAGACCGGGCTCCACGTCGGGGCGAGGGCCGCGGGCCGACGGCGCCACGGTGCCGGCCTCACGGGCGCCTGTCTCGCCGACCTCGTCGGCAGCTGCCGGGAGGACGACCGGGGCCGACGGGTCGACGAGGTCGCTCTCTCCTGAGCCGTCGTCCGCCGCGGCGAGTTCGGCGAGCGCCTCCCCGGTCACGCTGCTCACCATCGGCAGGGCTCCCGTCACGGGCTGCCGGGCCGCGCGGCGTCGCGCCTCGATCTCGAAGACGGCTTCGCGGATGCGGTTGGCCTGGCGCTCCGGGTCGAGGAACAGCGCCACGGACCACACCTGGACGACGTGCCAGCCCAGCCGCTCGAGACGCTCGGCACGCTGACGGTCGCGGACCCGGATGCTTCGCTCGGCGATGTAGGCGTCGTCGTCGGTGAGGACGGCGACGAGAAGCTCCCCGGGCAGGTCAGGGTGACCGACGACGAGCGGGATGTGCTCGCCACCCGGTGCACCGTGCTGGGTCTCGACGGTGAGCCCGGTGCGCCAGAGCCGCTCGGCAAGATCCACGAGGAGCCGGTCTGGCTGCGGTCGGGGCGCCGTGGTGCCGACGCCCTCGGCCCCGATGTCGGTCGGCCGGTTCTCCGCGAACTCCAGGAGTGCGCCGAGCAGCTTCGCCCCGTCGCCCCGCAGCCGCTCGGGGTCGAGGTCCTGCATGCCGTAGCACGCGACGACGGAGAGCCTGCGGCGTGTCGCGCCGAGTGCGTTGAGGAGCAACGCGTCGCCCGTCGGGCCGGAGATCTCGCCGAAGCGGTGGAGCACGCGACCGTGCGGGGTGCGCCCGAACCCGAGCGAGAAGATCACCGCGTCGCGGCTGAGTCCGGCGACGCCCATGAGGTCGGCGACGACCACCGGTTCGCGTCGGCGCGGGTCGAAGAAGGTGCCGAGGGCGGCGTTCTGCCGGACCTGTGCGAGCAGCGCGTCGCGGATGCGGTCCGCGTGCACCCGGGACCCGGCGACGACCGCGAGGGATTCCTCGGGGCGGTCCAGCGCGTGGTTGATGGCGAGCTCGACGACGCGGTCGACCTCGGCCTGGGTGGACTCGACGGCGCCGGACGACGAGTCGGGCATCCCGGTCCCGTCGACGACGTCGAACGTCACGAGCTGTTCCGCCGATGGCAGGGGCATGGGCCGCAGCACGCCGGCATACCCGTGCTCGATGAGGAACGAGGTGAGCAGGGGGTCGCGCCGTGACGCGTCACCAGCGAGGGCGACCGTGGGAAGCAGCCGGGAGAGGTTGCGCACCGCTTCTCCCGACGCGCACCGCGCATCGCCGACGACGACGACCTGCCGCCCCCGGGCGATCGCCGAGAGGACCGACTCCACGGGCAGCTGCTGCACCGCGTCGAGGATGACGAGGTCGACGGTCCGGTGCGCCGGCAGCAGGTGCGGGACGAGCGTCGGCGTCGCGATGAGGCAGGGGCGCAGCTTGCGGATGACGTCGCCGAAGTCGTCGTTGGCGGTGCGGATGCTCGCGAGCCGCTCCTCGACGAGCTGGGCGAACAGGCCCTCAGCCTGGTCACGGTTGTCCCGCAGTGCACCGTGCAGCTGGTGGACCGCTGCGGCGCGGATCGGGGTGGCGAGGGACTCGACATGCGCGCGGTCGAGCTGTCGGAACCGCTCGGCGAGCATCTCGATGCCGTGGCCGTCGACGCCGGCGAGGTCGGGGTCCGCCGCGATGATCTGCTCGAACACCGAGCTCCACCACGCGAGGTCGAGCTCGGCCTCGACGACCGCGAGGTCCACGCGTCGGGCAGCGAGGTCGTCGAGCAGGTCACGGAGCCCGAGCCCGACGAGCCGACGCTGCAGGCGCGTACGCTCCGGCAGCTCGGCGAGAGCACCCCTGTCGTCCAGCAGGCGCTGCAGGCGCTCGGTGAGGTCACCGAGGGGCGCCGTGGTGAGGTCCTCCGCGCCGGGCGTGGTAGCCAGCACCGTGCCGAGGACCTCGAGGTCGGCGACCACCGACGCGTAGGTCGCCTCGATGGTGTCGAGGCGCTCGGGCAACCGCGGCCACCCACCGCTCTGGGAGTGCGCGGCCCACGCGTCGCGCTGCTTCTGCACCTGCAGGAGGGCCGCGTGGAGATCGGGCACCCGTGTCCCGGGGCGCAGCATGTCCTTGGCGCGCCGCACGAGACGTCGGCGGTGCAGGCGTCGCATCTCGATCCCCTGGGCGGCGCGCCACTGACGGGTGGCCGTCGCGGCGACGAGGTCGTCCGCCGTCCGCTCGAACACGAGAGGCTGGAAGACGTCGAGCGTGGAGCGCATCCCGTCGAGCATCCGTAGCTGCTCGCCCCACTGGGCGAGCGTGCGCGGTGTGACGAGCCCGGTGTCCTCCGCGACGGCAGCGACCTGGGTGCGCAGGTCGCGCAGCGTGACGTCGAGGAGCCGCTCGATGCGGGTCACGGCGTCCTGCGCGACCTCGTCGGTCTCGATGTCCGCGCCGTACCAGGGCGTGGACGCTGGTCGCAGCGTGAAGCCGTCGAGGTCCGCGAGACGCACGAGGTCGGCGCCGACCGTGGGGCGCACGGCGGCCACGCGGCTCACCGTCGCCGCGTCCAGGCGCGTGGTCGTGGACGGCGCCGGCCGCTCGGCCGTGAGGCGCGCGAGCGCCTGCAGCGCGTCGTAGGCGGAGATCCCCCACGGCTGGCGGACCTCGTGGAGCGCGTCGATCATCCGCGCCAACCGGGTGCGCGTCTCCACGAGCTGGAGGCGTGTCTCAGCGATGGCTGCGGCGTCGACCGGTGGGGGCTCGAGCGTCATCGCCCCGAGGAGACGGCGCGAGACGGCCGTGCGCCAGCTCGGGTTGGGCGTGACGTCGAGCAGCAGGTCGTCGAGGCCCAGCTCGGCCAGCCGGACGGTCAGCGCGTCGGCCGCCCGCCGGTGACCGGGCACGTAGAGCACGCTCCGACCGATGGCCGCCGCCTCCGCGACGACGGCTGCCACCGCACCCGTCGAGTCAGCGCCGACGGGCGCGTCGACGAACAGGTGGCTGCCGCTGGCGAGCGCATCGAGCACCCGCCGGCCCGAGGGGTCGAGGTCCCCCACGCCACGCTCCATGTTGGGCTCGGCGTCCTCCGCCCGGACGGGCGGCAGCGGGTGCCGGAGCGCGTCGGCCGAGGGACCGTCCCCCGCGAGCGCAGCGATGATCTCGTGCCGCTCGAGGCCGACGGACAGGTCGTCGAGATCATCGACGAGCATCTGGCCGGGATGGACGAACGTGCCGACGAGCAGCTTGTCGGCGAGCGTGAAGTCGTTGAGGACGGCGCCACCGAGGGAGTTGATGCGGTCGAGCGCGGTGGAGGGGTCGAACCCGGAGCCGGTGAAGGCGCCGCGGGCCAGCGCGGCGGGGTCGAGCAGCGCCCCGCGGGAGCGCAGCGCGCGGGAGAGCACGGGGTTGATCTCCGCCGTCGGCTCGAGGGTGAGCTCGTAGTCGGTCTCGCCGCCGCCCCGGGCGTGGATGCTGATCGGGCGCAGGAGCACGGGTGCTCGGACCGTCCGGCCGACGCCCCGGCCGGACGTCGTCGTCGCGGGCGCCGCCGCGTCGTCGTAGGCGGAGCGGCTGCTCACCGTGCCGCTGCCCGTCGCACGGGCGAGCGCAGCCATGTCGTCCGCGGCCTCGTCGACCGTGTACTCGGTCCAGGTGGCGACACCAATCGCCAGGTAGGTGGGCGCGACGCCGTACCGCTCCGCCTGCTCCTGCGAACGCTGGGACACGGCGCGGGCACGACGTCGCGCCACGGGCAGCGACCCACCCTCGCGGAAGATGTTCGCCAGGCGGGTCCCCCGGCCGGCGAAGAGCTGCGCGATCCCGGAGGGGTGCGCCGCCGTGAGGTCGAGGACGGCGTCACCGAGGAGACCGACGTCGGCAAGGCTCGACCCGCCGGCCAGGGCGACGAGCGTGGTGCGCCACCCCTCGACGGCTCGGTGGACGAGCTCCGCCGCGCTCGGTGGCCGGACGACCGTGGGCGCCGGAGCGGGCGCTGGTGTGTCCGCGTCGTCGCCGGGCGAACGGGTCGCCATCGTGTCGCTGGTCATCTCGGCGGGTTCCTCCGACTGGGTGTGGTCTCGCGGACTCGTGGCGTGCGGGGTCACCGCGGCACGTCGCGTACCCGGCGCCTGATCGCGTTCGGGAGCAGTCACCCTGGCACGCTAACCGCTGGTCGTGCCCGCGGGCGATTGGCGCGCCGACGAGACCTGAAATGGCACCGCACGAGGACCGTCCGGGCGCTCCGTGCACGGTGGCCGGCGGCCTTCGGCGGGGGCGACCGGCGGCCTTCGGCGGGGGCGACGGGCGGGGCGCCCCGGCCCGATCGCGCCGCCCGTCCGGCGGCTCGGCCTGCGGTCCTGCGGACGGTACGAGAACAGTGCGTGCCGCGCAGGGGGCAGGCGGCACGCACTGTCGTGGAAAAGTGTCCATGTTCACGTACCGGGAGTCAATGAGCACGGACCCGCAGACGTCAGGAACACCAGCACGTCACGGGTCTCACAGCACCCAGGACTGCCGCAACGGCTTCGTCACCGGCTCTCCGGCCACCGTCAGGTAGCCTGGACCCGCTCACGCGCCCGTAGCTCAGGGGATAGAGCACCGCTCTCCTAAAGCGGGTGTCGGCAGTTCGAATCTGCCCGGGCGCACACGTCAGAAGGCGGCACGATCCAGCCGTTCCGGCTCGTCACCTCGTGACCCAGCAGGCGCCGCACAGCTCCAGGTCCGCACCCGCTGCTGTGCGCCTCCACGATCCCCGGAGGAGCCGAGGCGTCATTCGCACGCGGGAGCTGGCGCAGGGGTGGGGTCAGCGCCAGGCTCAGGCCGCGGGCCGTAACGCTCCTCGAGGTCCGCCCACCACTTCTCCGGCCCGACGTCCTCCTTGGTGGCCGCGTCGTTGAAGTTCTCATCCGTTCGCTGCACCCTCAGACGGATGTCGGTGTCACGGCCCATCCAGAGGATCGCGGTGGCTCGATCGAAGACGCAGAAGAGGTCTGCGCTGTCCTCCACAGTGAGGGTGGCGCTGTAGTAGTCACCATCGGTGAGGTTGACGACGTAGGACACGTTGGACTCGACGACCTGGTCCATCGCCTCGATCTGGGCGAAGAGCTCGGTGTCAGGCACCGGCCCCTCAGGGACGCCGTCGACCCGGCTGGAGTCACACGCGGCGACTGTGGCGAGGACGAGCGCGGCGGCGAGCACCATGGACGTGCGGGGCCCCGGGCCGATCCCTGGCCGGCTCATGGCGTCGGTCGGATCTCGTAGCGGTTCACGGACGACTCCGCGTCGGGGTCGAAGAACTGGTCGTTCCGCTCCTGCCACGCGACGATGCTCGGGTCCGAGGATCTGTCGACCTGCGCCCCGGTGGACCTGTAGACATCGGTTCCGTGCGTGGCGAGAGGATCATGCGTCGTCATGACGGGCGCAAGGTCCCGCTCGACCGTCACCCAGTTGGCCCGGTCGGGGTTCTCCCGGCCGTCGAGCATCGGCACGATGTCCTGGTCGTGCTCGAGGGCGAGCACCGAGACGTTGTCGGGGATGTCGAAACGGGCGATGGGGGACCCACCGGTGACGATGCTCGTGACGTTGAACTCGGCCGTGAGGGCGGGGTCGGAGGCCATCGCAGCGCAGACCATGCCGCCCTGGCTGTGTCCGGTGAGCATGACGGGCTCGCCGGGGTTGATCCCGGCATCGCGCATCGCCTGGGCGATCTGCGCGCGCATCACCGTGTCCTCGCCGCTCATGAGGTTGACGTTGGTGGAGAAGTCGACGGGGTTCGCCCCGCGGACGACGCCGAGCTCCTGGGTGCCCGGCACCTGGACGATGTGCGAGACGGAGCCGTCGGGGTTGGTCGTCGTCGTGATCTGGATCTGCGCGGCGTGCTCGCCCAGATCCTCCTGCTGCCTGAAGACGTCCGCCACCGAGCGTGGGGCCTCCATTTCAGCGTCCCGGTCGGTGACGAGCACCGGCGCGAAGTCGCCCTCGTCGTGAAACGCACCGAAGAGCTGCCCCCCGGCGACGAGCCCGCCGACGGCGTCCTCGTAGTCCCCCGAGGGCCAGCGCCCACCGGAGAGCACGAACGGCAGGACAGGGCCGAGGACACCGACTGCTGCGCCCTGGAGCAGCCACGGCGCGCTCGTGATCGCGCGGTCCATGAGCCACGGGTTCTCGAAGAGCGTCTCGAGGGCCGCTTCGCCGATCGCCTCCCGGTTGAGGTAGGCGGTCCCGCCGAGCGCGAGGGCGAGCATCGGGTTGGCGGCGAGGAGGACGCTGGCACCGGCGGCCATCCCGGGCAGGGCGAGGCCGAGGGCGAAGCCACCGACGGCGTGCAGTCCCTGGTACACAGCCTGCTGGGTCGCCTCGATGACCTCGTACGACAGGACAGTGCCTTCGAGCACGAGGGCGGAGCCTTCGAGGAGGACGCTCACCGGGAGAAGACCGCTGGGACCTGTGGCTGCGGACCCGAGCGCCAGCTCGGCGGTAGCGACCTCGAGGGGGCACAGGAGCGCCGCTTCGAGGATGTCGGGGTCGAGGAGGAGCTTGGCGACGTCGTCCGACCATGCGCGCACGTCGTCACCGGCCGTGTCGAGGACCCGCGCCTGTGCCAGGAGGTCCGCGTACGTCGCTCCGACGCCTCCGGCCCCACCGCTGACCTCGATCGTCATGCTGCATCTCCTGTCGTTCGCATGATCGCGTCGAGCCGTCCTGCAAGGTCGAACAGGACGATCCGAGCGATGTCCTGCGGGGAGCGAGGTGTGTGGACCACCATGCCGTCGCGGTCGCGTGCGAGCTCCACCCATCCTGCGGCGCAGCGCACGAGGGACAGCACGCTCGTGCTGTCCCGTCCCGCGCTGCGCGAGCTGATGACGAGGCTCCCGTCCATCGTCGCCACGGCCGCCTCGACGACGGGCGGGGCGCTCTCGATCCCGAGGTCGCGACAGATCGCCTCGACAAGGACCGTGTCCCTGGTCCGTAGGCCACGGGCGAGGGCGATCGTCAGCTCCTCAGGCACGACCGCAGCCGGTGCCTCGATGGAGACGGGCGCCGGCGGGACGAGCCGCAGCACCTCGTCGAGGAGGCGGGACAGCGGGAAGGCGCTCACCTCGACCCCCGCGCGCACGCGGGCGCCGGTCGCGCCCGCGGCGGTCACGTCGAGCCCGCGAACCATCGACGACGCGACATGCCCGTCGGTCCACAGGGTCGAGAGGATGCCGCGGTCTGCGGCGACGGCAGCCACCTCGATCTCGAGGACCGACGCGCCGCGCATCTGGACGGCCTCGAGCAGGGCATCGTCGATGTGGACGTCCGCATCCTCGTCCTCCTCGCCGAGGAGTCCGTCGGGCTGGGCCCACTGCGCGGTGGCCGCGTCACCGCAGGCATCGAGCACCGCGCGCCACTGCGACTCGCTCATCGCTCGGCGCAGCGCACCGTCCTGCTCCTCCAGGGCGATGACGGCGCTCATGTGACCTTGTCCTTGATCTCGCCGAAGACGTCCTTGGCGACGTCGACCCACTCCGGGCTGCCCACCGGAGGCAGCGAGGCGGCCTTGTCGACGAGCTCCTGTGCGGTATCCCTGGCGGCGTTCTCGGCGTCCGTGAGCTCGTCGCGCGCCCACCCCCACAGGCGCCCGAGCGTCGACCTCGCACCGTCGATGGCGTCGTTGACCGCGTTCATCGCACGCTGGATGAACTCCTGGCGCTCTTGGAGGGCGTCCGCGAGCGCGTCCAGAGCGTCGGCAGCAGCATCCATCTCGTCGCGCGCACCAGCGATCGAGAGCGAATGCTCGGCGAGGCGCTCGCGGTAGCGGTCGGCTGCCGTGCTGACCCACTGGACGCCCGATCCGGCTGCGACCGTGTCCCGTGTGACCTGGACGTCCAGCGCCCATGCGCGCAGGGCGCGCGCCGTGTCCCGGATGTCGTCCGGATCCCCCCCGATGGCCATGGCGCGACGGTAGCGAGGCCCCTCCACGACGGTCGATGGGGCGAAGTCCCCACTGACCTGCGAGGACGACCGGTCGAGGATCCGCAGGGTGCGCATCCGTGGCCGTCCACCTGCGACAATCGCGGCATGAGCGACTCGTCGACGACACCCGAGACCAGCGCGGCGGCTCCGCACGGCGCCTCCGCCCCCGAACCCGCCCTGTGGATCGAACGAACCGGCACCCGACGCTACGTCGGGCGCTCCGAGCGGGGCGGCGTCGTCGAGATCGGCGGCGCCGAGGCGCCAGGAACGTTCACACCCGGCGAGCTGCTCAAGGTTGCCCTCGCCGGTTGCTCAGGGCTGACCTCGGACGCTGTCTTCGCGCGGCGGCTCGGCGACGACTACGCCGCGACCATCCACGTCGCCGGGCGCAAGGATCTCGAGGAGGACCGCTACCCCGCGCTCGTCGAACGTCTCGAGGTCGACCTCTCGGGGCTCGACGACGGCGCACGTGAGCGGCTCCTCACCGTCGTGCGCCGCGCGATCGACCAGGCGTGCACCGTCGGGCGGACCCTGACCACGGGGACTACGGTCGAGCTGAGCATCGAGTCCGTGCCGTCGGCTCCGCCCGCCGGCTGATCCCCCAGGAGACCATCCGTGGCGCACACCCCCCGCAAGCCCACCGCGCTGCCGCGCACGCCCTACATCGACGCTGCTCTCGACCGGGCCGTGACGATGCCCACCACGACGATCCGCGCGCACGTCGACTCGCTGCGCCGCCGCAACCCCGAGGCCGGCCCGCAGCAGATCATCGACCTGCTCACCCGGGAGTACCGGCTCGTGCTCCAGAGCGCGGGCGGTGCGGTCGGCGCCGCCGCCGCGGTCCCCGGGATCGGGACAGGGGTCGGCCTCGCGCTCAGCTCGGGTGACATCGCGACGTTCTTCGCCGCGTCGGCGGCGTACGCGCTGGCCGTCGCGGAGGTGCACGGCATCGAGGTCACCGACGTCGAGCGGCGGCGGGCGCTGCTGCTCGCGACGGTGCTCGGCGACGCCGGCGCCGAGACCGTCATGGACGCGTCCGGCAAGTCCGCCGCAGCCTGGGGTACCGCGCTGGTGACGACCATGCCGACGAGCACCCTCAAGCAGGTGAACTCGACGCTGACCAAGCGGTTCATCAAGCGGCAGCTCGCGAAGCAGGGCTCCCTCGCCCTCGGCCGGGTCATCCCCTTCGGCATCGGTGCGGCCATCGGCATCGCCGGCGCACGGACGCTCGCCAGGACGGTCGTCGAGCAGGCGACCGCCGCGTTCGGACCCGCACCGCGAACCTTCGTCCGGCCTGCCGTCATCGAGGCATGACCCCGTCGGTGCGCGAGCAGCGGTTCCGCGCGTCGCGCGTCGTCCCGTTGCCCGCGCCCGACGCGTTCCGGCTCGTCGCAGACGTCCGCCACCATCCACGGTGGATCCCGCTGACGACAGCGTGCTGCCCGCCGGCACCCGACGGGCCGCTCCCGGTCGGGACCCGGTTCGTCATGCGGTCCCGACCGATGATCACGGACGAGATGGTCGTCGTGGCGCTCGACGCGGTCGGGCCGACCCTGAGCACGACGTTCCGCAAGACCGGATCCCTGCTCCGCGGCACCGCGGGGATCATCGTGGAACCGGTCACCGCCCGGTCGAGCCGCGCGACATGGTGGGAGGACGTCCACCTCGCCGGACGTGTGCCCCCCGCAGTGACACGCATGCTCGTCGGACCGTTCCTCGTCGCGATGACCACGTACGCGTTGCGGCGCGTCGCCCGCGAGATCACCCGAGCAGACCCCGGCTGACGGCGGGAGCGCACCCCTCGCCCGGCATCGCCGTTAGTCTTCACCGCACACCCTCCACCACCCCCAGGAGACCCCATGCCCACGCAGCAGACCCGCCGCTACCTCATGTGCCGCCCCGACTTCTTCACGGTGAGCTACGAGATCAACCCGTGGATGAACAAGGCGCACCCCACCGACACCGCCAAGGCCGTCGCCCAGTGGGAGCGGCTGCGAGACACCTACCTCGACCTCGGGCACACGGTCGAGCTCATCGACCCGATCGAGGGCTTGCCGGACATGGTGTACGCCGCGAACGGAGCGACGGTCGTCGACGGCCGTGTCTACAGCGCCCGCTTCACCTACCCCGAGCGCCAGCCCGAGGGCCCCGCCTTCATGCAGTGGTTCGCCGACCGTGACTTCACCGTGCACGGCGCCGTGCAGCGCAACGAAGGTGAGGGCGACATCCTCGTCGCGGGACGGCACATCCTTGCCGGCACCGGGTTCCGGACCGACCCCGCCGCCCACGCCGAGGCGGCATCGCTGTGGGGCCGTGAGGTCGTCACGCTCGAGCTCGTCGACCCGCGCTTCTACCACCTGGACACCGCGCTCATCGTCCTCGAGGGCAGCGACGGCACGGGAGCGGGCCAGGTGGCCTACTACCCCCCGGCCTTCTCCCCCACCAGCCAGGAGCTCCTCGCCGACCTCTACCCCGACGCCGTGCGCGCCGTCGAGGCCGACGCCGTCGTCCTCGGCCTCAACGGAGTGAGCGACGGTCACCACGTGGTGCTCAACCCGCGGGCGACGAACCTCGTGGGCGAGCTCACCGACCGCGGATACGACCCGATCGGGGTCGACACCTCGGAGCTCCTCCTCGGGGGCGGCGGCGCGAAGTGCTGCACCCTGGAGATCCGCGTCTGAGCAAGCCGCACGAACAATCCGGCGAAAAGGTGTAGTCAGGACGCGCTGACGGGACCACGATGGGAGGATGACCGACCTCGCTATCGAAGCCCAGGGGCTCGTCAAGCACTTCGGCACCACGCGTGCCGTCGACGGGATCGACCTGCGCGTACCCGCAGGAACCGTCTACGGCGTCCTCGGACCCAACGGAGCCGGAAAGACGACCGCTGTCCGGATGCTCGCGACGCTCCTGCGACCGGACGCGGGCACCGCCCGCGTCCTCGGGCACGACGTCGTCGCTGACGCCGATGCTGTGCGGACACGCGTCGGCCTCACGGGCCAGTACGCGTCCGTCGACGAGGACCTCACAGCCACCGAGAACCTCATGATCCTCGCGCGCCTGTACGGGTTCAGCCGGATCGCCGCGCGCCGACGGAGCGCTGATCTCCTCAGCGCCTTCGACCTGAGCGAGGCGGCCGGCAGGCAGGTCAAGACGTTCTCGGGCGGCATGCGCCGACGCATCGACCTCGCCGCGAGCCTCGTCATGAGCCCCGTGGTGCTCTTCCTCGACGAGCCGACCACCGGGCTCGACCCGCGCAGCCGCAACGACGTGTGGGACATCGTCCGGGTGCTCGTCGCCGACGGCGCCACCGTGCTGCTCACCACCCAGTACCTCGAGGAGGCGGACCAGCTCGCCGACCGTATCGCCGTGATCGACCGCGGAAAGGTCATCGCCGAGGGAACTGCCACCGAGCTCAAGAGCTCGGTGGGATCAGGAACCGTCTCCCTGCGCCTCGCCGACTCTGCTCACCGCGAGGCCGCCGTGACGATCGTCGCCGAGGTGCTAGCCGTCGGCATCGAGGACGTCACGGTCGCAGCCGACCCGTACGCGTTCTCGGCGCGCGTGGACAGCTCCCCGGAGGGACGCGCCCGGGCCCACGGGATCCTCGTCCGGCTGCACGACGCGGGAATCCACGTCCCGGAGTTCTCGCTCGGCCAGCCGAGCCTCGACGAGGTCTTCCTCGCCCTCACAGGCCAGCCGGCCGCCACGGACACCGCCTCCGAGGAGAACACGTCATGAGCCGCACCGTGACCGCGTCACCGCCCACCCCCAGCACCCTCCGCGATGCGGTCGCCCTCGACGTCCGCCCACCGCGGCCGTCCGTGGTCGCCCAGACCCTCACCTTCGCGTGGCGAGCGCTGCTGAAGATCAAGCACGTTCCCGAGCAGCTGTTCGACGTCACGCTCACGCCCGTGATCTTCACGCTCATGTTCACCTACCTCTTCGGAGGCGCGATCGCCGGGGACACCGCGACGTACCTGCAGTACCTGCTGCCCGGCATCCTCGTCCAGACGGTCCTCATCATCACCGTCTACACGGGCTTCACCCTGAACACCGACATCACCAAGGGAGTCTTCGACCGGTTCCGCTCGCTACCGATCTGGCGCCCCGCGCCGATCGTCGGTGCACTCGTCGGCGACACCGTCCGCTACACGCTCGCGTCCACGGTCGTCGTCGCGCTCGGCCTCATCCTCGGCTACCGGCCGGAGGGCGGAGTGCTGGGGACCCTCCAGGCCGTCGTGCTGCTGCTGGTCTTCGCGTTCGCGCTCAGCTGGATCTTCACGATCCTCGGGCTCGTCATGCGCACCCCCAACGCCGTCATGGGGGTCTCGATGCTCATCCTCATGCCGCTGACGTTCGCGTCGAACATCTTCGTCGACCCCGACACCATGCCGTCGGCACTCCGCACGGTCGTCGGCCTCAACCCGGTCTCAGGGCTCGTCACCGCGATCCGGGGCCTGATGAACGGCGGGACGGACTACGGCGCGGTCGTGGGGGTGCTCGTGGCCTCCGCCGTGATGACCGCCGTCTTCGCGCCGATCACGATGCACCTGTACCGCACGCGCAACTGACGCCCGGCGTGCGCGATGCAGGGTCAGACGGCCTGCTGCGCCTGCTTGCCCTGGCTGCAGTGCCTGTTGACGACCATCACCGGGCACTCGGAGTGGTGCAGAACAGCCTGGCTGGTGGAACCGAGGAGCAAGCCGGCGAACCCGCCCCGGCCACGCGACCCGACGACGACGAGGTCGCTCGCCGTCGAGAACTCGCTGAGGAGCTCGGCGCCCGTGCCGTCGAGCACGATCCGTCGGATGCTCATGCCAGGGTTTGCTGCCTCTGCCTCGTCGACGATCCGGTTGATACCCACGGCGATGTCCGCGAGCACCTGCTCGTGGTCGACGGCCGCGGGCAGCCACGCGAGCAACCCGGAACCTGACCCGACGGGCACGCCAGCCACGGCCACGAGCTCCGCGTCCCACAGTCGCGCCTGGTCGATCGCCGCCTGGAGCGCGCCGTGCGCCCACGGCGACCCGTCCACGCCGACGACGATGCGTCGGGCAGGCTTGACGACCGCCTCGCTCTCCCCGCCCCGGAGCGGCACCACGACCGTCGGACAGTGACCGTGGGCAGGCAGCGCGGACGAGACGGTGCCGAGCAGACGCTCTGCGAAGCCACCCCGGCCGCGGGTCCCGACCACGGCCATGGACGCCTGCTTGGACATCTCGACGAGCACACCTGCGGCGTCTCCCGTGGCGACCTGTGTCGTCACGGTGACACCGGCTCGCTCCGCACGCGTGCGGGCCTCCTCGAGCACGACCCGGGCGCCCTCCTGGATCGCGGAGTCGTCCAGGGCGGCGTAGCCGCCGTCGAGCGAGGCCGCGGCGAACGACGGCAACGAGTAGGCGCACACGATCGTCAACGGGCGGCTCGCCCGAGCGCCCTGGGCGACCGCCCAGTCGAGCGCATGCAGGCTGGACTCCGAGCCGTCGATCCCGACGAGGATGGGACCACTGTGGGACATCGTCGCTCCTCCTTCGTTGGAGATGACGGCGGAGGCGCCGTCATCGACCCTCTAGGCTCCGACCTTACCCGCACGCGGCTCGCCGACGTCCAGAGCGCTCCGCCCCGGCAGTCGCTCCGGACAGCACAAGAGGCCCGAGCCGCGTGAGCAGCTCGGGCCTCTCAGGTGCGCGTTGGTCAGCCGACCCGCACGAAGGTGGGGTTGGACTGCCAGATCTCACGGAACTGGACGGTCTTGCCCGGCCGAGGAGCGTCGATCTGGGTGTTGCCACCGGCGTAGATCGCGATGTGCCCGGGGGTCCAGATGAGGTCGCCGGGCTGCGCCTGGTCGCGTGAGATGACGGTTCCGGCCTGGCCCTGCGCGCCGGACGTCCGCGGCAGGCTGATGCCGGCCTGGGCGAACACGTACGCGGTGAACCCGGAGCAGTCGAAGCCGTCCGGCGTCGATCCACCCGACACGTACGGCACACCCACGTAACGGCTGGCGATGTCGATGATCGAGCTCCCGGCAGCGGATGCCGGAACCTCGGCAGCAGCAGCCTTGGGGGCTGCCGCAGCAGTCTCGGTGCTAGGAGCAGTCTCGGCCGAGGCGTCGACGGCGACCCGCTCGGCGGTCCGCGAGGCGGCGGGGGCCTGACGAACAGGCTCCGGCTCCGGCTCCGGCTCGGGCTCCGGCTCAGGCGCCGGCGTCACGGCGATGACGCTCTGCTCGACCGTCCAGGCGACGTCCGCGGCGGCAGTGACCGCGGGAGCGGTGCTCAGCGCGGAACGTGCCTCGGTGGTGAGTGCCTTGATGTCGACGCTGTTCGCGGCGGAGCTCGACGCCGGCGACGCGGACGCAGGAGCTGCACCCATCATCGAGACGAGGAGACCCGACGATGCTGCGACGAGAGCGGTACGACGGCCAACCGTCGCAGCGTTCTCTGATGCAGCAGAAGCAAGCATCGTGAGCGGCGTGATAGGCCGCTGTGCCGCACGGTGGCGGGCACGGGTCGTACTAGTGGTCACGTTCTCTCCAAGACGCCTGCGAGGTCAGCTGTCGGGTTCGGGTAGGAGAACACCCGGCCGTCCGGACGCGAGGTCCGTGCGGCTTCACCCCAAGGACGCTGTGAACAGCGCCCGAATTTGGGTCCCCCGTCCCTGCCAGCGGGTCGTAGGCAACCTTGAGCGGTGGCAGGGTTAGGCGTTCCGCTCAAGCTCTCCAAGAGCGTCAGCCCTCGAAGCAATCTGAAGATACATCAGATACCCGCGGTATGTCACGCTCCGATCACGCCCGATTTACGGCGCTCATGGCATGACGCCAGGTCAGGCCCGGAATGTGATCTACGACTCAACGAAGATGTGCCGGGAGACCTCGTCGGGAAGGTCGAGGACGATGGGCGCGCCCTCGGACGTGACGGTGATGCTCCGGCCGTCGTCGGACCGGCCCACCGCGATCGTCCCGCCCGGGGTGACGCCGGCGGAGGCGAGGCGGGCGAGGAGCTCGGTGTCCGTCTGGAGCGGCTCTCCCAGCCGGGCGACGACCGCCTCGAACGCGCCCCCCTCGGGCACACCTCCGGCCGCAGACCTGACCGCGAGGAGAGACTTGAGGGACGTCACGCCCTCGAGGAACCCGACCGCCTCGGTCTCGTCACCCAGCTCGGCCAACCCCGGGATGGGGTTGCCGTACGGCGAGTACTGCGGGCGACCCAGCAGGTCCACGAGGCGCCGCTCCACGCGGTCGCTCATGACGTGCTCCCACCGGCACGCCTCGTCGTGCACGAACTCCCAGTCGAGACCGATCACGTCGGTGAGCAGGCGTTCCGCGAGGCGGTGCTTGCGCATGACGCGCATCGCCTTGCCGTACCCGAGCTCGGTGAGCTCCAGGTGACGGTCTCCGCTGACCACCACGAGGCCGGCGCGCTCCATCCGGGCCACCGTCTGCGACACCGTCGGCCCCGAGTGCCCGAGGCGCTCCGCGATCCTGGCGCGGAGCGGCACGATCCCCTCCTCCGCGAGCTCGTAGATCGTCCGCAGGTACATCTCGGTGGTGTCGATCAGGTCGCTCACGCGTTCCTCCAGTGCGTCGCACAGCTTGGTCCGTCTCTGCCGGACAGCCTATCTCGCAGGCATGCGCCCCTGCGGGTCGCCCGCGACCCCGCACACCCACGCACGCCGCCCCCGCGGCGGCGCGTAGGGTGGTGCCGTGACTCCTGAGGCGCCCCGGATCCCCGCCGACCTTCTCCCCCGCGACGGCCGCTTCGGCAGCGGCCCCGGCAAGGTACGTGATGCCCAGCTCCAGGCCCTCGTGGCGACAGGGCACACGCTCATGGGGACCTCGCACCGACAGCCGCCGGTGAAGAACCTCGTGGCGCGGGTGCGCAGCGCCGTCGCGGACCTGTTCGAGATCCCTGACGGGTACGAGGTCGTCCTCGGCAACGGCGGGTCGACGGCGTTCTGGGATGCTGCTGCGTTCAGCCTCGTGCGCACCCGCGCGGCCCACGCGGTGTTCGGGGAGTTCGGGCAGAAGTTCGCGTCGGTCACCGCCGGGGCTCCCTTCCTCGAGGAGTCGCACGTCACGACGGCCCCACCCGGTTCGATGGTGCTGCCCGACGCCACGCCGGACGCCGACGTCTTCGCATGGCCGCACAACGAGACCTCGACGGGAGCCATGGCACCGGTGCGGCGGGTGCCGGGCACCCAGGGGGCGCTCACCGTCATCGACGCGACGTCCGGCGCCGGCGGGCTGCCCGTCGACATCACGGAGACCGACGTCTACTACTTCGCACCGCAGAAGTCCTTCGCGTCGGACGGCGGCCTGTGGCTCGCCGTGATGTCGCCCGCCGCCATCGAGCGCGTCGCGCAGATCCACACGAGCGGCCGGTGGATCCCGGAGTTCCTCTCGCTGCACAACGCCGTGACGAACTCCCGCGCGGACCAGACGCTCAACACCCCCGCCGTGGCCACCCTCTTCCTGCTCGCGGAGCAGCTGGACTGGATGCTCGGCCAGGGCGGCCTCCCGTGGGCGACCGCACGCACCGCCCAGTCGGCCGCACACCTCTACTCCTGGGCGGAACGCCGGCCGTGGGCCACGCCGTTCGTGACGGACCCCGCTGTGCGCTCCTCCGTGGTGGGCACGATCGACCTGGCGGACGACGTCGACGCCCCGGCGATCTCGGCGGCGCTGCGCGCCAACGGCGTCGTGGACGTCGACCCCTACCGCAAGCTCGGCCGCAACCAGCTGCGCGTGGCGATGTTCCCGTCGGTGGAGCCCGACGACGTGCTGGCGCTGACCGCCTGCATCGACCATCTCGTCGAGCACACCGCCTGAGCGAGGTCCCGCCGCGCGCCGCTGTCAGGCGCCGGACTGACCGTCCTTCGCCTCCTGGGCCGTGAGCCTGTCGGCCAGGTCTCGTCGCGCCTGCGCACCCGGAGCACCGGGCCCGGCCTCTCCGGCCCCGGGATACGTCACCGCGAGGTGCGGGCGGTGGAAGACCTGGTACCGCACGGTGTAGTTCCAGTTGCGGGAGGTCCACACCGCCGCCGCGACGGAGACGACCAACGCGCTCACGGAGCCGATCCCGATGGACCACCGCGGGCCGAACTCCTCGGCGATCCACCCGACGATCGGTGAACCGATCGGGGTCGCCCCGAGGAACACCATCATGTAGAGCGCCATGACCCGG
The DNA here is from genome assembly GCF_057180625.1 of Sanguibacter sp. Z6_81. Lineage (NCBI taxonomy): Bacteria > Bacillati > Actinomycetota > Actinomycetes > Micrococcales > Sanguibacteraceae > Sanguibacter > Sanguibacter sp. Z6_81. The sequence continues at coordinate 149,484 of NZ_JBXUFV010000005.1, forward strand.
CCACGGACCGCGGGGTCGACGGACATCTGGATGGTGCTGTTCGCCGCCGTCATCATGGTGAGGCTCGCGAGCCCCACCGGGATGCACGCGACGGCGAACGTGGCGTAGGTCGGCATGAGCGCCATCACGGCGGTCGTGATCCCGAACGCGAACGCCGAACCGATGACCAGACGCACCCGTGGGCGCTCACGCCGCGCCGCGAGCAGTGCCCCGGTGAGGGAACCGATCGCAAGGATCGACCCGAGCACCCCGTACTCCCCCGCGCCCTTGCCGAACTCCTCACGGGCCATGACGGCCGACGTCAGCTGGAAGTTCAGACCGAACGTCGAGACGACACCGACCACCACCATGATGACGATGATGTCGCTGCGCCCCCGCACGTACCGGATGCCCTCGCGGATCTGCCCCTTGGCGCGTGACGCCACGGGCATCGCGTGGAGCTCGCTCGTGCGCATCCTTGTCATGGCGACGATGGTCGCCGCGAACGTCACGCCGTTGATGATGAAGACCCAGCCAGGCCCCACCACGGCGATGAGCAGCCCCGCGACGCCGGGCCCGACGAGGCGCGCCGCGTTGAAGGACGCGGAGTTCAGACCCACCGCGTTCGAGAGCTTGCCCGCCGGGACCATCTCGGCCACGAACGTCTGCCGTGCGGGTCCGTCGAACGCCGACGCGCACCCGAGCAGGGTCGCGAAGATGTAGACGTGCCACAGCTCGGCGTGGCCGAGCAGCACGAGCGCTCCGAGCGCGAGCGCGAGGAGACCCATGGTTCCCTGCGTCACCATGAGCAGCTTGCGGCGGTCGAGCCGGTCCGCCAGCACACCTGCCCACGCCGACAGGACGAGGGTCGGGACGAACTGCAGCGCGGTGACGATCCCGACCGCGATCCCGGAGTCGTCGGACAGCACGGTGAGCACGAGCCAGTCCTGTGCCACGCGCTGCATCCACGTGCCGACGTTCGCCACGAACGCCGCGCCGAACCACAGCCGGTAGTTGTAGTACTTGAGAGAGGAGAAGGTCGGGCTCATGCGCTGGCGATCCTCGTCAGGAGGGTGCACGCCTCGGCGAGGACGGCACGCTCGGCCTCGGTGAGCGCCTCGAGCTCGTGGGTGAGCCACGCGTCGCGCCTCCGGCGCGTCTCGGTCACCTCGGTCCGCCCGTCGTCGGTGAGGTCGACGACGACGAGGCGGCCGTCGGCCGGGTGCCCCACCTTGGTGACGAGACCCAGGTCGACGAGCGCATTCACCGTGCGCGTCATCGACGGCGGACGTATGCGCTCGTGCTCCGCGAGTGTTCCGGGGGTCATCGGCCCGTGGCGCTCGAGCGAGGTGAGGACGGCGAGCTGTGCCTCGGACAGCTCGGCGTCGCCGCGTTGCGCACGGAGCTGGCGGGCGATCCGCGCGACGGCCACGCGGACCTGTCCGCCCAGCGTGCTGGGGGTGCAGGCGTCCGTCTCGGTCATGGTTCCACCGTATCTCATTACCTTAGGTAATGAAATGGGAGTGGGTCCCGCCCGGGAGGGGGTGGACCGGACGGGTGCGAGGGCGTAGCGCAGATGCCCGTGCGTGCTACGGCACGTACGCGACAGCGACCGTCACGTCGCCGTGCAGCGAGACATGACCTGCGTCGTGCGCGATGAACACGGACTCACCGCGCGAGACCCGGCAGAGCGGTCCGGCGTCCCCGCGGAGCTCCGCAGTCCCCTCGAGGCAGAGCAGGATCCGGGGACCTGCGTGACTCACCCGCGCCTCGCCGCGCACCGTGCCGGCCATGAGCGAGAACTCCTCGACCGGCGCCCGGTAGGTGGTCAACCCGCCGCCTGCGGCTCGGCGCACCGGGTGGTCGGGCGCACGCGGGGCATAGCTCGCACAGCCGAGCAGGGCCGGCACGTCGACGCGCTTGGACGTCAGTCCAGCCCGCAGCACGTTGTCGGAGCTCGCCATGAGCTCGATCCCCACCCCCGACAGATAGGCATGCACCTCCCCCGGATCCAGGAACACCGCATCGCCCGGCTGCAACGAGAAGCGGTTGAGCATGAGGGAGACGATCGCGCCCGGGTCACCGGGGAAGTGCTCGGCGAGCGAGATCGCGGTCCGGTGCCCGCGCGAGGCCGTCGCGCCGAGCGCGACGATCGCTCGGACCGAGGAGATGGTCCGCGCGATGTCCTCGCCGCAGTCGCTCGAGCGTGCGGCGAGCGCAACCTCGAATGCCGTCTGGACGCCGCGGGCGTCGGGTTGCGCGCGCAGGGCGTCGCGCATCCGCCCGACGATCTCGCCCTCGAGACCTTCGAGCAGCTGGAGCGTCCGCCGGGGACGCCGGAACCCGCTCAACCCTTCGAAGGCGGTGAGCGCGACGATCATCTCGGGCTTGTGCTCGTCGTCCTTGAAGTTGCGGTCCGGCGAGTCCAGCGGGATGCCTGCGGCGTTCTCGCGGGAGAAGCCCGCGCGAGCGACGTGCGGGCGGGGATGCACCTGCAGCGAGAGCGGGCGGTCCGCCGCGAGGACCTTGAGCAGGTACGGCAGGCGCGGTCCGTACTCCTCCACGACGGCGCGGCCGAGCAGGCGGTCAGGATCACTGCGCAGGAGGTCGGGAAGCGCCACCGCGCTGGCCGGACCGCCGCCGGGTGGCACGCAGTGCGACGGCGCCGACGCGTGCGCACCGAGCCACATCTCGGCGACGGGCGCACCGTCGGGCACCTGACCCAACAGGTCAGGGATCGCCGACGGCGAGCCCCAGTCGTAACGCTGCAGCTGTGCGGTCAGGCGGTAGACGAGGCTCACGGTGCACGACCCTACGTGAGCGGGGCCGTGCACCGCGAGGGCGGTCAGAATGCCCCGACGGCGTCGCCGATCGGCCCACGGAGGAAGTACGCGACGAACATGACCGTCGCGACCCACATGAGCGGGTGCACGAGGCGAACCTTCCCGAGCGCCACCTTGATGACGACGAACGCGATGAACCCGGCGCCGATCCCTGCGGTGATCGAGAAGGCGAAGGGCATGAGGATCATGATGAGGAACGCCGGGATGGCGATCTCGTAGTTCTTCCAGTCGATTCCGGAGACCTGCATGACCATGAGGAAGCCGACGACGACGAGCGCCGGGGTCGCCGCCTCGAACGGGACCATGTCCACGAGCGGGGACAGGAACGTCGCGAGGAGGAACGCGATACCGGTGACGACCGAGGCGAGCCCTGTCCGGGCTCCGTCGCCCACGCCCGCGGCGGACTCGATGTAGCTCGTGTTCGAGGAGACCGATCCCATCCCTCCGGCAGCCGCGGCGACAGAGTCGACGACGAGGATCTGGCGGATGCGGGGCGGGTTGCCCTCGTCGTCGAGGAGGCCAGCCTCGCCCCCGACGGCGACCATCGTGCCCATGGTGTCGAAGAAGTCCGCGAGCAGCAGGGTGAACACGAGGAGGAGGACCGCGACGGCCCCGATCTTGTCGAACGAGCCGAACAGCGAGAACTGGCCGAGGAGCGAGAAGTCGGGGGTCGAGACGATGGCGTCGGGCAGCTTCGGGGTCGTCAGCTCCCACCCCGTGGCGTTGCTCCCGTCGACGCCCTGGGGCCCGACCTTCGCGACCGCCTCGATGATCACGGCGAGGACCGTCGACGACAGGATCGCGATGAGGATCGCGCCGTGCACCTTGCGGACCATGAGGACGATCGCGACGACGAGTCCGAACACGAACACGAGGAGCGGCCACCCCGCGACGGAGCCGTTGATGCCGAGCTCGACGGGTGTCGCCATGCTGGCGGGGATCCGCACGAACCCGGAGTCCACCAACCCGATGAACGCGATGAAGAGGCCGATGCCCACGCTGATCGCCGTCTTGAGCTCGGGCGGGACCGCACGGAACACGGCCTCCCGGAACCCGGTGAGCACGAGCAGCAGGATGATGAGGCCCTCGAGGACGACGATGCCCATCGCGTCGGCCCACGTCATGTCCGGCAGGCTCGCGATCGAGAACGTCACGACGGCGTTGAGGCCCAGACCGGCGGCGAGGGCGAGCGGGAAGTTCGCGACGACGCCCATGAGGATGGTGAGGACACCTGCGACGAGCGCGGTGGTCGCCGCGATCATGCCGAGGTTCGGCTCGCTCCCTCCCCCGAGGTAGTTGCCGGTGCCGTCGGGGATGGTGCTGAGGATGATCGGGTTGAGCACGATGATGTAGCTCATCGTGAAGAACGTGACGAGCCCGCCACGAACCTCGGCCCCGATCGTCGAGCCCCGCTCGCTGATCTTGAAGTAGCGGTCCAGTGCGTTCTTGGGCTCGGCCGCCGCCGCAGTCTTCACATTCACGCGGAAGATCCTCCCACGTCTGGGACCGTGCTCGTTACTCGCCCAGGAAGACCTGCGAGCAGAGCATCTCGTCCAGCGAGTCAGGTCCGGTGCTCACCATCACGGCGCACGAGATGCCCATCTCGGCGAACTCCGCGCCCAGGATGTTGGCGCGGTGTCCCGCCGAGCCCATCCAGGCGTCGACCACGTCCGCCGGGCTGGCCGCCGCCCGACTGAGGTTCTCCCCCGCGATGGCCGCCTCGTCGCCGTCAGGGATGCCGCCCAGGCACGCGTCGTGCACCGGCTGGAGCGGTGCGTGCACGAGCTCCCCACCTGACGAGACGAGCGCCGCGGCGCGGACCGCGCCCTGCTCCTGGGCGCAGCCGGAGGGCTCGAGAACAGGCAGGCCCTCGGTCGCGCGGGCGGCGTTCGTCTCCTCGAACAGCGCCGTCGCGTACTCCTCGGGCGTGCCGAACTGAGCGATGTCCACCGCGACGGACATCGTCGCGGTCGTGGGTGGCGGCTCTGCGGGGCCGTCGGGGCTGCAGGACGCGACGGTCCCCGCGAGGAGGAGGGCTGCGACGACGGCGGGGCCCGTGGGCGTCGAGCGGCTCACGCGGCGATGAGGACGGGCGTCCCGAGCGGGAGCGCAGCGAGCTGGGTGATCGTCGCGGCGTCCACCCGCAGGCAGCCGTTCGAGACGGCTCCCGTCCGTGTGTCGTGGTAGTGGAACGCCGTGACGGCGATGTCTGCGCCGCCGAACCCGTCGAGGGTCGGCGACTGGGCTCCCAGGGCGACCGTCGGCAGTCCGCGGGTGTACGCGGCCGAGGGGTCGGTGAAGATCGTCATGACGAACGTGCGTCCCATCGGGGTGGGGGTGGCGTCCGCGCCGTACCCGAACCCCGTGGCGGAGTACGTCGGTTCGCCCGAGTCCGTGATCGTGATCTGCCCGCTGCTCAGGCTCACCTGCACGGCCTGGGTCATGGGCGTGGTGGTGACGTCCGCGACGCGGACCCACCCGGTGAGCTGCCCGGTGATCCCGGCGGACGGCAGGCCGGCGCGGCCGGGGAGGAGCACCTTGAGCCAGTTCTCGTGCTGCTCGACGACGGGGACGGACGTCCCGCCGTACTCGTGGTCGGCGAGGATCTGCGCGACGGGAGCAGTTCCGGGAGCGGTGAAGACCGGCGCTGCGGCGCCTGCGGCGTGCGCGAGCACGGGGAGCGGAGGATCGGTGGGCGCACTGTCCACCGGGAGCTCCGGGACGACGTCGTAGACGCCCACCGGCGGCAGCGAGGCGATGTCGTACGCCGCGGGGTCGGCCGGGTAGGGATCCTCGGGCGGTGGCTGCACCGGGCTCTCCGCGGGAGCGGGAGCGGGAGCAGCAGAGGTGGCTGGAGCGGACACAGGAACGTGCTCCTGACCGCCCGTGGAGCAGGCGGTCAGGAGCACGCTGGAGACGACTGCGGTGAGGACCGCGCCGCCGATCGGACCTGTGATCAGGACTGCGATCCTTCGCGACGCTTGTTGGCGACGACGACAGCACCGACACCGGCAGCGGCGAGAGCACCGGCACCGAGGGCGAGCGGAAGGACGGACGAACCGGTGACCGGGAGCGAGCTCGCGCCCGCGACAGGGGACGTCGTGGTTCCGCCAGCCGCGCCGACTCCGCCGACGACCGCACCGTCGACCAGCTCCGCGCTGAACACCTGCGTGTCGATCTCGTCTCCCTGGGCGTCCGTCGCGACGACGTTGTAGGTGCCCTCTTCGGTGACGGCGATGGTGAACGATGCGTCACCGTTCGCGTCCGTCGCCTTGGTGAGCGACTGCACACCGGCGATGGAGATCGCTGAGTTCGGGATGGACGCCGGGACCGAGGTGACCGTCACGGTGATGCTGGTGTTGTACGCAGGCCCGTTGACGAAGTAGACGACGCTGTTGTCGCCAGCGACGATGCTGATCTCCCCGTCGAATGCCTCGGCCTCGTAGGCGAAGGCGCTGGCCGGTGCGAGCGCGAGCGCGAGGCCCACGGTCGCTACGGCAAAGATACGTCGAGTCATGCTGTTCCCCTTGTTTGTGACGAAAGGACCGAAGCCCAAACTTTCTTTATCCCCGGTCCCCACCGCGTGGCAAGGCCCTGCTGGAATTCGGTTAAGTATCCCGGGCCTCGTCGCGCGAGGCAAGAGTTTTCCCTGGATTTTCCCAGGAAACTCTGCGGCGCCACCCAGCAGCCGCCCCGAAGAGCAGAGGAGAGACTCCTCTGCGCGGTCGTGGAGACCAGGGCAGATACCTGTCCTGCGCTCATGTCAGGCCTGTGACCTGCGGTGACACATCAGCGCTCGGCCGGCCAGCCCGAGTCTCCGAGCTCAGGCGCACCCGGCACCCTCGTCGGCGGCACCCCGCGTACCAGATCGCGAGATCGTCGGACTTCACCCGGTCCCACCGCCTGCCGCTCGAAGAATGCTCGGGGCCCCCGGCGGCCTAGGGTGAACGCATGACCACGCTCCGCTCGATGTTCGCACTCGCCCTCCACCCCGAGCGACGCCGACCCGGGACCACACCCCTCCAGGTGGATCTGCGCCGCGTCGTCCTCGCCGGTCTTGCGGCCTGGTCGGCTGCCGCGATCGCCTACGCCCTCCTCGGCGCCACCGGGTCGGACACCCACGAACAGCTGTGGGTGTGCGCGGCCGGCGTCGCCCTCGGGCTCCTCGGGCTCGTCTGGGAGCGCACGCACCGGCGGTCGTACCGTGCGGTGGCGGAGACGATCGACGTCGTCGACGACGACGTCCACCCGTCCTCACGCACAGCCTGAGCGTTCACACGACGAGGACCGACAGCGCCCCTCGGCCGTACCCGGCGATGTCGCACTCGAGGTCGAGCCGTGGCACGTAGGCCAGCACCCAGGGTGCGACGTCACCGGGGAGCCTCGCACCAGGGGCGTGCACGGCGTTCAGCCGTTGGTGCGGGGCGCCCTCGACGTTGAACAGCGACGCGAGCACGTTGAGGATCTCCCCCGCGTTCTCGAGCAGCGCGTCGGAGATCTCTCCCGCCTCGACGTCCGCCTCGGCCGCCGCGGACGGGACGAGGCCGATCGCGGCCCCCGCCCGCGCCGCGAGGCTGAGGTCCATGACGACGAGCGCAGAGAGCTGCAGCGCGTCCGAGACGTACTCGGCGACGACCGCGCCTCCCGGCGCACCCGGGTCGACCATCGTGCCACCCGTGCGTACCTCGATGTCCCGGCCGATGAGCCCGCTGAGCACCTCCCGCACCTCGAGTGCCGCGGGCAGCGGCGTGGTGCTCATGCGAGCACCGGGTCGATGACGGCGCGGAACGACTCGGCGGTGAACGGCTTCGCGATGAGGAACAGTGCGCCAGCGGCCTCGGCCTGCTCCCGCATCTCGTTCGACCCCTCGGAGGTGACGAACCCGAACGGGATCGTGCACCCGCCCTGACGGAGCGCCTCGAGCGCCTCGATGCCCGTGGCGTTCGGCATGTTCCAGTCGGACAGGATGAGGTCCGGCTGCTCGGACAGCGCCGTCTCGTACGCTTCCTGGCCGTCGGCTGCCTCGATGATCTGCCAGTCGTAGCCGGCCTGACGCAGCGTGCGGATGACGATCTGTCGCATGACGCGACTGTCGTCAGCTACAAGGACCAGCATGGTTACCCCCTGATGTACGTGAACGGCTGATCTGATGGTGGCTCACACGAGCGCGTCGGCGCCCAGTGCCCAGAGCTCGACGACGACGACGTGCCCGCACCAGTCGAGCGTGATGTCCTGGACATGCTCGCCCGGGGTGTGTGGCGCGGAATCCCCGACGTCCGGCAGGCTGAGCGACGCGGGGGCGGCGAGCAACGACTTGACGTTGCCACCCACGACGTTCGCGAGCTCACCGAAGGCGTCGGCGATCTCACCGTTCCCGACGTGGGCGGTGTCGTCCAGCTTGAGGAGCGCCCGGGTGAGTGCGTCGGCCGTGACGCGCTCTGTCCGCACGACGGCCCGGGCGACGAGGCCGAGGGACGGTACCGACATGTCCACCCAGGCCGCGACGGGCTCCGTGAGGCCCGACCCCGGCCCGGCTCGCTCCACGAGGAAGTGCTCGCCGTCGTCGACCATGGCGGCGAAGACCTCCTGCGCGATCTCGAGGATCTGCGCCCGGCTGACGCCGTCGAACGCGGCTCTCATGCGATCTTCCTGCTGGGCAGCATGCCGAGGAGCTCGAGCTTGCTCCGCAGAGCGTCCGGGGTGAACGGCTTGATGAGGTACTCGTGGGCACCCGCTGCGAGCGCGCGGACGATCTGACCGTGCTCGCTCTCGGTCGTGATCATCATGAGCGTGATGTCCCGCCAGGCCCGGTTCTTGCGGACCTCGGTGACGAACGTCAGGCCATCCATGACCGGCATGTTCCAGTCGATGCACGCGAGGTCGATCGTCGTCTCGGCGAGGACGTCGAGCGCGGCCTGGCCGTCGCCGGCCTCCACGATCTCGTAGCCGAGGTCCTGCAGGACCGAGGACACGATGCGGCGCATCGTCCTCGAGTCGTCGATGACTAGGGCTCTCATCCGTGGCTCCCTGGTGTGTTCCGGTAGATCGAGCTCCGACCGACGAGCACCCGAGACCAGGTGTCGTCGATCCCGACGGTCGTCTCGGCGGCGCCGAGGACGAGATAGCCGCCGGGCCGCACCGTGGTGCGCAGCCGGCGGAGGATGTCGCGCTTGACGCTCACGTCGAAGTAGATGAGCACGTTGCGCATGAAGACGATGTCGAACGGTCCACCCGCCGGTGGCCGGTCGAGGAGGTTGTGCTTGCGGAACTGCACCATGGACCGCAGGTCCTCGGCGACGCGCCACTGCGCACCGACCCGGGTGAAGTAGCGCACGAGCGCCGGGGCGGGAAGTCCTCGGTTGACCTCGAGCTGGGAGTAGAAGCCTTGCGTGGCGCGCTCGAGCACCTCGACCGACAGGTCTGTCGCGGTGATCTCGGTGGGCAGGCCGTCGGGCCCGAACGTGTCCCGGAGGGTCATCGCGATCGAGTACGGCTCCTGGCCGGTGGAGCACGCGGCCGACCATATGCGCACGGGCACTCCGGGCGCTCGCGTCGCGGCGACGTCCGGGAGGATGTGCTCGGCGAGGGTGTGGAAGGGCAGTGCGTCGCGGAACCACGACGTCTCGTTCGTCGTGAGCGCCTCGACGATCCGCTCGGCGGACACGATGCTGGGCGACGTCCGCTGCCGAGCGACGTACTCGTCGACGGACAGGCCCTGCTGGCGGGCGAGCGGCGTGAGCCGGCTCTCGACGAGGTACTCCTTGCCGGGAGGCAGCTGGATGGCGCTGCGGCGGCGCACGAGGTCAGCGACGAACGTGAAGGTCTCGGACGTGAGCGTCATCGCGCGCCCTCGCCGGTCCTCGTCAGTGCCGAGACGGCTCCACCGATCTCGAGCACCGGCAGCACCCGGTGGGCGTATCCCGCGGCGACCGTGGCGCCGGGCATGCCCCACACCACCGACGTCTCCTCGTCCTGGACGACGACGGTGCCCCCGGCCTCGGCGATCGCTCCCGCACCAGCCCTGCCGTCCGCGCCCATGCCGGTGAGCACGACGGCGAGGAGGTCCGGGCCGACGAGTCCCAGCACGGAGCGGAAGAGGACGTCGACGGACGGTCGGCAGAAGTTCACCGGCGCGTCGTGGGTGATCCGGGCGCGCATGCGCGCACTGGTGCCCCGGACCTCCAGGTGGGTGTCGCCGGGGGCGATGTAGATGTTGCCCGGCAGGAGCGGCTGGTCGTCCACCGCCTCCTGGACCGTCGACGGGCCGAGGCGGTCGATGCGCTGTGCGAGCTGACGTGTGAAGACGGCGGGCATGTGCTGCACGACGAGCATCGGGACGGGCAGCGGCTCCGTGATGCGCTCGACGACGCGGGACAGCGCCTCCGGTCCGCCGGTCGAGCACCCGAGCACGACGGCTCGCACGGGATGACGGCGAGCATCGGCCCGCAGGACGACGTCCCGGGGCACGGCGACCGCGGCACGGGCCGGGACCGGACGAACCCTCGCAGCGGAGGACAGCGCGGGGACCGAACGCCGTGCTGCCCGGGCGACCAGTGCACGGATCTTCGGGATGAGCTGGTCGGCGACGGCCGTGAGGGACTCACCGAGGCTGCCGCTGCTGGAGGGCTTGGCGACGTAGTCCGAGGCGCCGGCCGCGAGCGCGTCCAGGGTCGCTGTGGCACCGCGCTCGGTGAGGGTGGAGAACATGACGATCGGCACGGAGTGCCCGAGCCTGCGCAGCTCCCGGACGGCGTCGACGCCGTTGAGCTCCGGCATCTCGATGTCCATCGTCACCGCGTCGGGCGCGAGCTGCGCGACCTTCGCGATCGCGATCCGTCCGTTCGCGGCTGTCGCCACCACCTCGATGCCGGGATCGGTCTCGAGCGCCTGCACGACGAGGCGTCGGATGACCACCGAGTCGTCGACGACGAGCACGCGGATGGTCATGGTCGAGCCTCTCCTGGCAGTGGGCGTGGTCCGGCGCCGGGTGGCGGGACGGGTACCGGCACGGCGTTCCTATCGGCCGGGTCGGAGGATGTGTGAGGTCCGCGTGGGCGATCAGTACGTGAAGCGAGCGACCTGCGCGTCCAGCTCGCTGGACGTCACCCGGAGGTGCTCGACCGTCGAGCCCATCCCGAGGACGGTCTCGCTGGCCGACGCGGCAGCCAGCGCCACCCCGGTGATGTTCGCGGCGATCTCACCGGAGCCGGTCGCGGCCTCAGCAACGCTGCGTCCCATCTCCGTGGTCGTCGCCGTCTGTTCCTCGACAGCCGAGGCGATCGTCATCTGGTAGGTGTCGATGGTCGCGATGATGCTCGTGATCTCGGTGATGGCCTGGGTCGCGGCGGCGGTGTCCGCGCGGATCGCCTCGACACGCGCGATGATCTCGTCGGTCGCCCGTGCCGTGGCGCCGGCGAGGTCCTTGACCTCGCCGGCGACGACCGCGAAGCCCTTGCCCGCATCACCTGCGCGAGCCGCTTCGATCGTCGCGTTGAGCGCGAGGAGATTGGTCTGCGCCGCGATCTTCGTGATCGCGTGGACGACGTCGCTGATCTTCTCGCTCGACTCGCTGAGCTTGCCCACGGAGCTGTGCGCCGACGACGCCACGACGGTCGCCCCGCGGGCGACCTCGGCGGCGGCGTACGCGTTCTGCGCGATCTCACGGATCGACGCGGACATCTGCTCCGCACCGGATGCGACCGTCTGCACGTTCCGGCTCACCTCGTCCGCGGCGGCAGCCACCACCGCGGCCTGTGCACTCGTCTCCTCGGACCCGGCAGCCACGGAGGCGTTCGCCTCGGCGAGGCCGGCGGCCGAGCCGCTCACGCTGCGCGAGGCCTTCGCGACACGCTCGACCAGCCCCCGCAGGTTGCCCTGGGTGACGGCGAGGGACGTCGCGAGGCGACCGACCTCGTCCGCGCCGACGACGGCTGCGTCGACCGTGAGGTCACCGTCACCCACGGCGGCGAGCGCCCCCTCGACGGCCGTGAGGCGTGCTCGGACCGAGCGTGCGACGAGGTACGCGAGAGCGAACGCCGTGAGCGCACCGAGCACCGTCGCGGTACCGATGAGCAGCGTCGAGCGGGTCGCGGTGGCGCGGATGTGCTCCGACTGCTCGGCGACGCGGGCGGACTGTCCGGTCATCTCGCGGGTGAGCGGCGCGACGACCGCGTTGCTCAGCGGACGGATCGTGTTCTGGACGTAGTTGCCGTACGCCCGCAGGTCGGGTTCGTTGATGAGGGGGAAGAGTCCTTCCCGTGCCGTGGAGTGGTAGTTGTCGGCGCCGAAGGCCAGCGTGTTCGCATCCTTCCTGCTGATCGCGTACGGCGCGTACTCCTCGAGGATCGCCTCCAGCTGCTCGTAGCTGTCGGCGAGCTCGGTCTTGAGCTCCTCGCGCACGTCCGGGTGTGCCATGCCGAACTGGATGATCCGTGCACGGTCGGCCTGGAACAGGCTCTGGAACTCAGACATCATCTCCATCGGGCGGACGTTGCTCTCGTAGAGCTGCTGGCTCTGGCGCGACGCGTCCGTGAGCCCGACGACGCCCACGGCCCCCGCCACGATCGCTGCGAGTGCCATGACGCCCACGGCGGTCATGATCTTCGTGACGATCGACCGGTCCCCCCACGCCGCGCGCGTGCCCCGCCCCGCGGTGCCGCTCGGCGCCTGGCCGTCTGCGGACGCATCGGCAGTCACGTCGGCCAGCTTCTCACCGGGTACGACCTCGTGCGCCAGGAGGGCGCTGTCAGCGGACGGTGCGCCGGACGGACGGCGGCGGAGCGCCGCGCGGGGGATCCGCCCGAGGACCGAACGGACTGCTCGGGCGGGTGCGTGGACGCGTGTCGAGGTCACGGTGGCCCCCTTACAGCCGGAAGGCTGAGACGCGCCGGCGCAGATCAGCAGCGACGGCCTCGAGTGCGACGACGTGCGCGGACACCTCGCCCACCGCCCCGGACGACGACTCGACGGCACGAGCGACGCCGGAGATCGTCGACGCGATCTCCCCCGACCCCGTGGCGGCCTCAGCGACCGAGCGTGACATCTCGGTCGTGGTCGCGGTCTGCTCCTCGACTGCCGAGGCGATGGTCAGCTGGTAGTCGTTGATGCTCGCGATGATCGCCGAGATCTCGGAGATCGCGGCGACCGCGGAACCGGTGTCGGCCTGGATCGTCTCGACGCGGCGGGCGATGTCCTCCGTGGCCTTCGCCGTCTCCTGCGCGAGTTCCTTGACCTCGCCGGCGACGACCGCGAAGCCCTTGCCCGCCTCTCCCGCGCGTGCCGCTTCGATCGTGGCGTTGAGCGCGAGGAGGTTCGTCTGCTCCGCGATGCTCGTGATCACCTTGACGACGTTGCCGATCTCCTGGCTCGAGGTACCGAGCTTGAGCACCGTCTCGTTGGTCGACTCGGCGACACCGGTGGCGCGTGATGCCACGCCCGCGGCCTCGTTGGCGTTCTGCGCGATCTCCCGGATGGAGGCGCCCATCTCCTCGGCGCCTGCGGCGACGGTCTGCACGTTGCGGCTCACCTGCTCGGCGGCCGTGGCGACGATCCCCACCTGTGCACCTGAGTCGGTCGTGCCGCGCGCGGCGCTCTCGGCGCTCCCGCTGAGGTGGCCCACGCTCTGCTCGACGCGCCCCGCGACCTCGCTCATGCCGGTGAGCGAGTCACGGAGGGAGTCCTGTGCCCTGCCGACGGCCGCCGCGGTCGCGCCGAGGTCGTCGTGCGAACGCACGTCGGCCCGCACGGTGAGGTCGCCGTCAGCGAGGGCACTCACCGCCGACCGGATCGACCCCAGCGACCGGTGGACGTGGGTGCCGACCAGGGCCGCCGCCATGAGCGCGACGAGTCCGAGGACGGTCATGGCGATGGCCGCGACGCGCGTGACCGAGGAGTCCGCACTCGTGACCGCCATCGTGCCGACGACGGCGAGGAGGACCGCGGCGACGCCGACGGTCGTCGCGAGCCGAGCCCGGACGCCGAACCTCACGTGCTGCGTGACCGGCACGGACGGCTCGGGGGGTGCGGTGCGCGCGGCAGTCGCAGCGGGCACGGCGGGGACGGGGCGGGCCGCCATGATGGACGAGGTGGACATGTGCACTCCTTGGTCGACGCTGATCGAGAGGCTTGGGGGCGGCACGCGGCCGCGACGGGCTGTCAGAACGTGAAGGCGGACACCTTCGTCCGCAGTCCGGCCGCGACGCCGGCGAGCCCGGAGACCCGGTCGCTCATCTCGGCGACGACGACGGTCGACTCCTCCGCACCGAGCGCGACCTGCGCGATGTTCGCCGCGATCTCTCCGACCCCCGTCGCCGCTTCCGTCACGGTCCGTGACATCTCGGTCGTGGTGGCGGTCTGCTCCTCCACCGCGGAGGCGATGGACAGCTGGTAGTCGTTGATGCTCGCGATGATCGCCGAGATCTCCGCGATGGCGGCGACCGCAGACCCTGTGTCCGCCTGGATCGTCTCGACGCGGCGGGCGATGTCCTCCGTCGCTCGCGCCGTCTCCTGTGCCAGCTCCTTGACCTCGCCCGCGACCACCGCGAATCCCTTGCCGGCCTCGCCGGCGCGGGCCGCCTCGATCGTCGCGTTGAGCGCGAGGAGGTTCGTCTGCTCCGCGATGCTCGTGATGACCTTGACCACCTTGCCGATCTCCTGGCTGGACGCTCCGAGCTGTGCGACAGACTCGTTGGTGGCGTCCGCCACGGCCGTCGCCGACGCAGCGACGCGGGCCGCCTCGTTGGCGTTCTGAGCGATCTCGCGGATCGATGCGCCCATCTGCTCGGCCCCGGCCGCGACCGCTTGCACGTTGCGGCTCACCTGCTCGGCAGCAGCCGCGGCTACACCGATCTGGGCGGCGGACTCGACGGAACCCTCGGTGACGCGGGCGGTGTCCGTCGTCATGTCCCGTGAGGCGTCGTCGACATCGTGCGCCGCAGAGGTGACACCGTCGAGCGCCGCCCGGAGGTTCACCTGCGCCGTGGCGAGCGCACGTGCCATGACACCGATCTCGTCGCGGCTCCGCACGTGCGGTGCGACGGTGAGGTCTCCGTTCGCGAGGGCCTCGAGCGCGGTCCGGACCTGCGTCACGGACCGCCGGATCGACGTCGCCACGAGCAGGCCTGCGGCCGTGCCTGCGAGGATGCCGAGGATGCTCACGGCGATGATGAGGAAGAACGCACTCGTCGCTTCCGCCGTGACGGTCTCGGCGAGGTCGTCGAGGTTCTGCTGGACGTCGTCGTGCGTCGCGTCCAGGTCCACCAGGTAGGCATCGATGAGCGGCTGGGAGGTGGCTGCCATGACGTCCACGTACTCCTGACCGTCGTCGGACATGGCGGCGGGGACGAGCTCGGCGTCGCGGACCTCGCGCCAGGCTCCGAAGCTCTCGCGGAAGGCCGGGAACGAGGAGCTGGTCGTACCGAGCGCCGCGTCGAGGCTGTCGATCAGCTCGTCGATCTCGACATCGTTGGCACGCTGCTCGTCCAGCCACCGCTCGTGGTCCTCGGTGTCAGGGGCTGCAGCGATCTGGGCGACGATCAGCTGGGCCTCGACCTGCTCCTGGTGCAGGTCGTTGAGCGGACCGACGACGTCGTTCTCGGCGTCGGCGATGGCCACGGCGTCGATCGCGCCGTCCTCGGCCGCGATGCTTCCCACCGCTCCCACGACAAGGACCACGATCACGAAGATCGCGGCGATCGCGAGGATCCGCGCGCGGATCCCGAACCGGACGGTCGTGGTGGCTGACTCTGGGGTACTGACGGGCATGATGACGCTTCCGTTGGTTGAGGTGCCGACGACGGGCGCTGGAGGCGTCTGTCCGACGTGCTGGCGTGGGGGTGGCGCGGTCGACCGCGCGCGAGGGCGGCTGGTCAGGCTGCGAGAGCCGCGTCGACGTCGAGAGTGAGCAGCAGGCCGTGCTCGAGCTTGTATGCCCCGCTGATGAGCTCCCTGGCATCCGCCGGGAGAGTGTCCGGCGGGGATTCGAACTGGGCGTCGTCGAGCGTGAGGACCTCACCGACCTCGTCGACGAGGAGGCTCACGGAGTCGTCGGCGATCTCGACGACGACCATCATCGACTCCGCCTGCGGGCCGAGGGGTTCCAGCCCGAGCCGCGACCGCAGGTCGACCGTCATGACGACCTGCCCCCGGAGGTTGACGAGGCCCGCGATCCCTGCCGGTGCGAGCGGCACCGGAGTGCGCGGATGGTGACCGAGGGTCTCGGAGATCCGCATGACCTCGACACCGTAGAACGCCGTACCGATCCGGAACGTCACGTACTGGGTCGCCATCACACACCTGCCATCTCTGCGTCGCGCGCGTCCTGCTGGTCACCGGCGCCGGTGATGGCCCCCGTGTAGAAGAGCGGGTCGACCTGGGTGAGCGCTGCCGGCACGTCGAGCAGCTCGGTGACCCGCCCGGAGAGGACGATCGAGCCGAGCAACCCGATGTCGTCGACGGCACTGCGCTCGGCGCCCTCGTCGTTGAGGATCTCGATGATCTCCGCGACGACCATGGCGACGGTGCGCCCGGCGTGCGTGAACACGACGAGCGGCAGCTCCGCACCGTCGTCCTGGAACGCCCCGAGGACCTGGGACAGTCGCGTGACGGGGACGATGGACTCCCGGTACTGCAGCACCTCGTGACCACCGACGAGCTCGATGCGGTCCGCCGAGATCATCTCGAGCCGGGTCACCGCGGACAGGGGGATCGCCACGCGGCGGCCCTGGCCGATGCCGACGACGAGAAGCTCGACGGAGGCGCGGCCGGAGGTCGTGACCACCTCGGACCGACGGTCGTCGACCTCCGTGCTCTCTCCCGAGAAGCAGCGACGGGTGATGGCCTGGACGTCGAGGATGAGCGCGACCTGCCCGTCGCCCATGAGCGTCGCGCCCGCGAAGATCCCGATGGACTTCAGCTGCGCCGCGAGGGGCTTGACGACGATCTCCTCGTTGTTGAGGACGCGGTCGACGATGAGACCGAAACGTTGGTTGTCCGCCTGCAGCACGGCGATCACGGACGTCTCGGCGGAGCCCGCCGGGCGTTCGAGGACGTCGCAGAGGCGCACGAGCGGCAGGAGCGAGCCGCGCAGCCGGAAGACCTCGGCGCTGCCGACGTGCTCGATGGCGTCGCGCATCTTCTGTGCGTCGAGGGCGACGAGCTCCTGGAGGTTGACCTGCGGGATGGCGTAGATCTCCGCTCCGCTGCGGACCGTCAGAGCCGGCATGATCGCCAGGGTCAACGGGATCCGTAGGCGCCACGTCGTGCCGCGACCGACCTCGCTCTCGACCTCGACGGCCCCGCCGATCTCCTCGATGTTGCTGCGCACGACGTCCATGCCGACGCCGCGGCCGGACACGTTGGTCACGACGGCCGCGGTGGAGAACCCGGGGAGGAAGACGAGGTTGAGCACCTCTGTGGGTGACATGAGGTCGAGCTGCTCGGGCGTGCGCAGCCCACGTTCGACGGCCTTGGCGGCGACGCGCTGCGGATCGATGCCCGCGCCGTCGTCCCGCACCTCGACCATGACCTGTCCGCCCGCGTGGTACGCGCGCAGCGTGAGCACGCCAGCGGCCGGCTTCCCGGCCCGTAGCCGGGTCGCCCGGTCCTCGATCCCGTGGTCGATCGCGTTCCGCACGAGGTGGGTGAGCGGATCCTTGACGGACTCGAGGAGGCTCCGGTCCAGCTCCGTGTCGCCGCCCACCATGTCGAGGCGCACGTCGACGTCGCAGGACGCCGCGAGGTCGCGCACGATGCGGGGCATCTTCGACCAGATGTGCTCGATCGGCTGCATCCGCGTCTTCATGACGCCCTCTTGCAGCTCCGAGGCGATGAGATTGAGTCGCTGCGAGGAGCGGGTGAGCTCGGGAGCCGAGTCGAGGCCGGCGAGCTGCGCGATCTGGTTGCGGACGAGGACGAGCTCGCCGACCTGCCGCATGAGCGCGTCGAGGAGGTCGACATCGACGCGGATGGACGTGTCGCCCGAGCTCCTCGGGGAGGTGGTCTCCTGCTGCTGCGCGGGGGGTGATGACGGCGGCGCGGTCAGGGAGGGCGCGCCGGGGATGGCGAGCAGGGGGATGACGGGGAGCGGCGTCGAGCCGGACAGGACCACCGCACCGTCGGGCGCGGCAGGCCCGGTGGTGACGGGCGCGGCAGGCCCGGTGGTGACGGGCGCGGCAGGCGCGGGCGCAGGCACGGCAGGCTGCGGTGGCGTGTCCAGGCAGGCCTGGATCACGCGGATCGCGGGACCCACCTCGACGCCGCTCTCCCCGCCGGTCGCCTCGATGCTCGTGAGGAGCTCGCGGATCGTGTCGACCATCGTGAGGAGCACGTCGGTCGTGTGCTGGTCCATGACACGGCGGCCGTCGCGCAGCTCGACGAGCAAGGACTCGCCGACGTGCGCGACCCGCTCGAGGTCGCCGAAGGCGAGGAAGCCGCTCGTCCCTTTGATCGTGTGGATCGTGCGGAACACGCTGGAGAGCAGGTCGCGGGAACCCGGAGCGCCCTCGAGGGCGACCAGGTCCTGGTCCAGCTGGTCCAGGTTCTCGTAGCTCTCGACCAGGAACTCCCGAACGATGTCGTCAATGTCGTCCACCGACGCTCCCCTCCGCCTCACGACAGACGGGACGCCTGTCAGTGCTGGAATCGGTCGGACGGCGCGCGATATGAGGGGTCGCCCGGGCGGTGGCGGGATGAAAAGCGGTCAGGCGGAGGGCGCGGAGTCCCTGTCGCCGGCCGTGGGACCGTCCGTGGCGGGAACGGAGGGCGCTCGTCGCACCGGGGGCAGGACGAGGCTGCGAAGCAGGGCCTCGGCGTCGTCGCCGGAGCTCACCGCCTCGAGGTTCGTGTGCCGGACGGCTTCGAGGACCTCGGCGCGGTGCACACGCATCGACCTCGGCGCGTCGATCCCGATCCGGACCCCGTCGCCACGGGTGTCGATGATGGTGATGACGATGTCGTCCCCGATGAGGAGCTTCTCCCCCACGCGTCGACTCAGCACCAGCATGTGACCGAGACTACCCCAGCGCTCCGCCGACCTCGCGGGGGCGCAGCGACGGACTGCTCAGTCCCAGACGGGGTCCTCGAGGCGTTCGCTCACCGCGGCGGCCCAGACGGTGGCCGTCGCGGGCAGCGCGTCGATGGTGCCGACGGGGACGCCGAGGTCGAGCACCGCGGCCGGAGCGGCGCTCGCGGCGACGTTCCGCACCGCGAGCGCGTCGAAGGGTCGGGCGTGGCCGACGGCGCGCAGCCACCGCCGGGTGTCGAGCGCGCTGCGGTCCGCCTCGACGTCCGCCCAGAGCTGGTCGGGGTCGAACGCGCCGAGGAGGCCTGAGGCGACGGACCAGTCGGAGGCGTCCGTCCCGACGCCGAGGGCGACGACGAGGGGCGACTCGCTCTCCACGGTCGCGGCGCGCAGGCGCCTTGCCGAGATACCGGTGAGGACCCACGGACCGTAAGCCTGCTGCGGTCGCAGGCGCCCGGCGAGGGCGATGCCCGAGTCCGGCAGGCCCAGCCTGCGCGCGAGCGCGACGGCCGACTCGATGACCCGCTCGCCCTGGCCCGCCACGATCACCACCGCCGACGGGTCCCGGACGAGTCGCGGCGCGCGTGGGACGTGCGAGAAGACCTGGGAGAGCGCGTACCGTCCCTGCCCCGGGGGCAGCTGGGCGAGGATCTCCGGGGGGAAGCCGACGTCGCGCAGCTCGCTGGGCGTCGCACCCGCAGGCCGCATGACGACGAACTCGGCCCCGGGGGCGTCCTTCCCGATGATGATCGGGGCGCCCGTGTCGCCGTCGGGCACGACCGCCTCGTCAGGTCCGAGTGCCTCGTCGGGCACGGCCGCCTCGTCGGGTGACGCGGTGGCTGCGACGTCGGACGCCCCGGGAACGGCCGTGACGATGACGACCGGCTCCCCGGGGGTGGGGTCGACGACGACGGCGCTCGGCGCGGGGGCCGCCGGCTGTCGGTTCGTCCGCGCGTCCTCGCGCGTCTGCGTCGCGAGCTGACGGACGGAGTCGAGGATGGACGCGAAGGTGTCCTGCTCCGTGGACACCGGGGCGTCGTCGTGCACGTCGGCGGCGTCGGCCGCGGCGAGGAGCGCGTCCAACCCGGACGCCGCGGGCACCGGGCCTCCTCGCGCCGTGGACGGGACGGGTGGGCGGGCAACGCCCGTCGGCACGGACGACGCGGGTCGCTCCGCCTCGGGCACCTCGACGGTCAGCTCGAAGTGCTCCTTGGCGAAGAACCCGGCGATCCCCCCGGTTCGCACCCGCTCGGCCTTGATGACCTTCGCGGCCGGACCCATCTCGGCGCGGACCCGCAGGAGGAGCTCCTGGAGGTCCCCGCCCTCAAGCAGCAATCGCTTCGGCATCACGGACCACTCCCACGGCTTCGATCGTCAGCCCCGAACCGGTGACCTCAGAGTAGGAGAGTACGGGGGCCTCCCCGTGGTGGAGCGCGATGAGGTTGTGCAGTGCGGGTCGCAGCGCCGGCGCGCACACGAGCACGACGGAGTGCCCCTGGTTCTCGACCGCGGCGCGGCCCGTCGCGAAGGACCGCAGCATCCCTTCGAGTCGCGTGGGGTCGAGGAGGATCTGGGTGCCCTGCTCCCCCGGGCGCAGGCCCTCGAGCAGCGCCTGCTCGAGGGCGGGGTCCATCGTCATGACGCGCAGGACGCCGTCGCGCGCGTGCTGTGCGCTGAGCGCAGGAGCGAGGGTGAGCCGCACGGCCTCCACGAGCCCCTCGGGGTCGGTGCTCACCTTCGCACGCAGCGAGAGGGCCTCGTAGATGCGTCCGAGGTCCCGGATGGGCACCTGCTCGGCGAGCAGCCGCTGGAGCACCCGCTGAACCTCACCGAGCGACAGGAGACCCGGGACGAGCTCGTCGACGACGGACGGGCTGACCTGCTTGACCCCCTCGGTGAGGACACGCACGTCCTCCCGGCTGAGCAGGCGGTCGGCATTCTGCGTGATGACGTTGCTCAAGTGCGTGATGAGTACCGACACGCGGTCGACGACCGTCGCGCCGGTCATCTCGGCCGCGAAGCGCATCTCCGCGGGCACCCACTTGCCGGCGAGACCGAAGACGGGCTCGTGCACCTGCGTCCCCGGGAGCGACCCGAGGTCGTCGCCGAGCGCGAGCACGCGCCCGGGCGGGACCTCGCCGCGGGCCGCCTCCACCCCGGAGATGCGCAGGACGTAGGTCGAGGCGGGCAGCTCGACGGAGTCGCGGGTGCGCACGGGGGGCACGACGACGCCGAGCTCCAGGGCGATCTTGCGTCGCAACCCGCGGATCCGGGCGAGGAGGTCGTCGTCGGACCCGCTGTTGACGAGGTCGACGAGGTCGGGTGCGAGGAGGATCTCCAGCGCGGAGACCCGCATCTCCTCGATGAGCCGCTCCGGGCTGTCCGGAGCGGGACCCGCGACCGCGACGGCGTCGTTGACCGCGGCCTCCTTCTCGGCCCGCGCCTCGCCCGCCTTGACGCGCTGCGAAGCGACGAGGAGCAGCACGCCGACGATCATGAACGGCATCTTCGGCATGCCGGGCAGCAGGGCCAGCGCGATCGAGGCTCCTCCGGCGATCGACAGCGAGGTGCGCGACTGCGAGAGCTGCTTGCTGGTGGAGGTGCCGAGGTCCGCGTCAGCGGTCGCCCGGGTGACGATGAGGCCGGTGGAGACGGACAGCAGGAGCGCCGGGATCTGCGTGACGAGGCCGTCGCCGATGGTCAGGAGGCTGTACGTCTCGATGGCCTCGCCGACCTCCATGCCGCGCTGCAGCAGGCCGATCGCGATGCCGCCGACGAGGTTGATGACGGTGATGATGATGCCGGCGATCGCGTCGCCCTTGACGAACTTCGACCCACCGTCCATCGCGCCGTAGAAGTCCGCCTCCGCCGCCACGTCCGCCCGCCGCTGGCGCGCCTGCTCCTCGGTGATGAGCCCGGAGTTGAGGTCGGCGTCGATGGCCATCTGCTTGCCGGGCATGGCGTCGAGGGTGAACCGGGCGCCGACCTCCGCGACGCGGCCAGCACCGTTGGTGATGACGACGAACTGGATGACCACGAGGATGAGGAAGATGACGAGGCCGATGATGAGCGAGCCGCCCACGACGAAGTGGCCGAACGCCCCGATGACCTCGCCCGCGTAGCCGTCGCGCAGCACGAGCCTCGTCGAGGCGACGTTGAGGCCGAGCCGGAACAGCGTCGCGACGAGGATGAGCGAGGGGAACACGGAGAAGTCGAGCGGCCGCTTGACGTACATCGTCGTGAGGAGGATGACGAGCGACATGACGATGTTCACGACGATGAGGAAGTCGAGCATCCCGGCGGGCAGGGGCACCACGAGGAGGAGCACGATCCCGACGACGCCGACGGGGACGGCCATCTTGGCCACGTCACGGTTCTTCACGAGGACCGGACCTCCTTCTGGTGGGTGCTGCTGCCTGTGCTGCGGGGGTGTGTGCTGATGAGGTGTGCGCTGATCGGGTGCGTGCGGGCGGGGCGGGCGGCGGCGGGACCGCGGGGCGGGCTCACGCCGGCACCCGATGACCGGCCGCGGTCGTGTCCCGTGGTGGCACCGTCGTGGGGGTCGGCATCTTCCGGGCCCCGCCGCTCGCCGCGCCGCGGCGCTTGAGCGCCATGACGAACGCCAGCACCTGGGCGACCGCGGTGTAGAGGTCGGCGGGGATCTCCTGGCCGACGTCGCACGCGCCGTGCAGCGCACGGGCGAGCGGCACGTCCTCGATCATCGGGACCCGCTTGAGCGTGGCCTGCTCGCGGATGCGCGCGGCGACGTGCCCGGCGCCCTTCGCGACGACCCGCGGAGCGCCCGTCCCCGGCTCGTACTTCAGGGCGACGGCGACGTGCGTCGGGTTGACGAGCACGACGTCGGCGTCGGCGACCGACGCGATCATCCGGTTGCGGCTCATCGCGATCTGCTTGGAGCGGATGGCGCCCTTGAGCTGGGGGTCGCCCTCGGACTGCTTGTGCTCCTGCTTGACCTCGTACATCGACATCCGGGTCTTCTTGCGGTTGCGCTTCATGACGACCACGACGTCGGCGATGGCCAGCGCGATGCCGGCGGCGACGGCGCTCCACAGGAGCGTGCCGATGCCACCCGTGGCCGTCTGCAGGAGCGCGTCGATCGAGAGTCCGCCGGCGGTGAGGAGCACCGGCAAGAGCTTCTGCACCGCGAGGTAGAGGACGGTGCCGACGACGGCGGTCTTGGCGAGCGCCTTGACACCCTGCCACATCGCCTGCCCACCGAACGTGTTCTTCACGCCCTTGACGAGGTTGAACTGGTTGAACCTCGGCTTGAGCTTCTTGCCCGCGATGTGCACGCCGCCCTGGGCGGCGTTGCCGATGATCGCTGCGAGGACGACGACGACGAGCATCGGGGCGGTCGAGACGAGGATCGAGCCCATGCCGGACCCGAGGAGGTCGACGACGCGGGAGGGGTCCGGGTCCGCGATCGTCACCCGGACCGCCGCGAGCTGCTCGACGGCTGCCTCGGCGCCACGGTCGAGGACCATCGGCATCGTGATGACAGCACCGCCGATGCCGATCCACGCGCTGAGGTCCTGGGACTTCTGGAGAGAGCCTTCCTTGCGGACCTGCTTCATCCGCTTCGGTGTGGCGTTCTCGGTCTTCTCGCCGGAGTCGCCGTCGCTCATCGCGTCACCCCCAGCATCGTCTCGAGAGCCGTGCCGGTGAGTGCCTCGACGATGCGGGGCAGGGCGAGGAAGGTCAGCGACGACAGGCTGAGCGTGAGGAAGATCTTCAGGGGGAAGCCGAGGGCGAACGCGTTGAGCGCGGGAGCGACGCGGGTGAGCAGGCCGAGGCCGACGTCGGCGAGGAAGAGGACGACGACGAGCGGCCCGGCGATCTGCAGCGTCGCGAGGAACATGCCGGTCAGGCCGGTGGTCAGGGCGCCACCGACCTGCCCGAGGTCGAGCGCCGCGTCGAGCGGCAGCGCGTCGAAGGTCCGGACGAGGCCGCCGATCACCAGCTGGTAGCCGTCGGAGACGAACAGCAGGACGATCGCCGTGAGCTGGTACAGGCGCGCGAACTGTGCCCCGTTGACCTGGCTCATCGGGTCGAACCCCTGGGCGAGGGAGAAGCCACCCATGAGGTCGATGAGGCTGCCGGCAGACTGCACCGCCGAGAACACGAGGTAGACGAGGAACCCGAGCGCGAGTCCGATGACGACCTGCCAGACGAGGGCGCCGACGTACGCGCCGGTGCTCGTCGAGGCGGGTGCCGAGACCGCGGGGGCGACCGCGAGGGCGAGGCCCATCGCGAGCATGACCTTGACGGTCGCGGGGATGCCCCGGTGGGAGAAGGGCGGGGCGATGACGAGGAACGCGACGATGCGCACCCCGATGAGCATGAGGGACTCGAGGGCGCCGACGGACATGCTCAGGGTCATGCGGCTCACCCGCCGAGAAGGGACGGGATGCGCCCGAACAGCTCGTTGGTGAACGCCACCATCTCGGCGATCATCCAGTGCCCGCAGACGAGCAGCGCGAGCGCCACGGCGATGGCCTTGGGCACGAAGCTCAGGGTCACCTCCTGGATCTGGGTGATCGACTGCAGGAGGGAGACGGCGAACCCGACGACGAGCGCGGTGACGAGCACCGGGGCGCAGAGCTTCGCGGCGACGATGAGGCCCTGCACGCCGATGTCGAGGACTGCTGAGGTGTCCATGCGTGCCCCTACCGGTAGCTGCCGACGAGGGCTGTGATGATCAGTCCCCACCCGTCGACGAGGACGAAGAGGAGGATCTTGAAGGGCAGCGAGATCATCACCGGCGGGAGCATCATCATGCCCATCGACATGAGCGCGGCCGAGACGACGAGGTCGATGATGAGGAACGGGATGAAGATGACGAACCCGATGATGAACGCGGCCCGCAGCTCGGAGAGCATGAACGCCGGGATGAGCGTGAGCATCGGCACGGACGCCGGGTCCTCGGGGTTGGCGAGGTCGGCGGCGCGGGTGAGGAGCGCGATGTCCTCCTCCCGCGTCTGGCCGAGCATGAACTCCCGCAGCGGGGCCGAGCCGGCCTCGACGGCCGCCGAGAAGTCCAGGCCTCCGTCCAGGTAGGGCTGCACGCCTGCGGTGTTCACGTCTCCGAGGACCGGTCCCATGATGAACAGGCTGAGGAAGAGGGCGAGGCCTGCGAGGACCTGGTTGGGGGGGACCCCGGTGAGACCGAGGGCGTTGCGGGTGAGGGCGAGGACCACGAAGATCTTCGTGAAGCTCGTCATCATGAGCAGCACCGACGGCACCACGGACAGCAGCGTGATGCCGAGGAGGACGACGATCGAGCTGCTCGGGGTGCCGTTCTCGCCACCGAGGTCGACGGAGATGACCGGGGCGTCGACCGGTGCGACCGGGTCGATCGTCACGACCGGGTCCGGGTCGCCGGGGGCGGCGTGGGCGGCCGTGGTGGAGGCGAGGACCCCGGCGAACGCCATGAGCGCGACGGTCAGTGCGAGCAGGAGGGCTCGCACCCCCCGTCCCACGACGGGCGATGCCTGGAGTGTCGTCGTCATCGTCGGACCGTGCGCCCCTGCATGACGTCGAGGGCCTGGCGCCACGTCGAGGGCGACAGGATCGAGTTGTCGAGCGCCCCGGCGCGTCCCGGGGCCGGAGCTCCGGCGAGGACGGCGGCGACGTCGATCTCCTCACGGACCTCGGCGTGCGGGTCCGTGCCGCTGGTCGCGGCGGGTGCTACCGGTGCGGGTGCAGCTGGCGTCTTCTCCATCTGGGCGGCCTCAGCGGCCGCTGCTCCCTCGATGACGGCGTCGAACGCGTCCGGCACCTCGAGGGTGCTCAGCACGGTCACGCCGGCCTCGCTCACGCCCAGGACGAGGCGCTGCCCACCGACGTCGACGACGGTCACCGTGGCCTTCGGGCCCACGGCCTGGCGTCCGACGACCGTGACCTCGACGGCCGGTCCCCCACGCCGGGGGCGGCGCGCGGTGCCCGGGCGTCGGGTCGGTGTGGTGCCCTGGAGCCGGGCCAGCAGTCGTCCGACAGGGCCGTCCCCGCCGTTGCCGTTCGCGGCGTCGTTGAAGCGACGGCCTGCGTACCAGATGAGACCGAGGACCGCCGTCAACGACAGGACGGTCCGCAGCGCGAGGACGGCATAGTCCATCAGGACTGCGCCTCCGAGTGGTCGACGATCTCCGTGATGCGCAGCCCGTAGTCCTCGTCGATGACGACGACCTCACCGCGTGCGATGAGGCGGCCGTTGACCATGAGGTCTGCGGGGCTGCCGGCCACGCGGTCGAGCTCGATGACGGTGCCGGGCGTGAGGTCGAGGACCTGCCGGACGGGCAGCTTGGCGCGCCCGATCTCCGCGGTGAGCGTCATCTCCACGTCGTAGAGCAGACGCAGGTCGGCCGCGCCGCTGCCCGTCCCGGTGGAGGCCGGGGTGGAGGGTGCGCGCTCGGCACGTTCACGGAACCCGAACCACCCGCGGACCTCGCCGGCGGCCTCGAGCGTGAAGACGTGGGTGCCGGGCAGGAACGCCGACGCGGCGTCGTGCATCCGGGCGTCGTCGAGGACGCCCTCGCCGAGCGTCGCGGCGGCGGCCTCGAGCGCGGGCCGCAGGGCGTCGGCGACGGACACGGAGGGACCCGCGCCCGCGAGCGCGTCCTCGACCGCGGCGCGCGCCACGACGACGAGCTCCGCGCTCCGGGAGCCGACGAACGACGCGGCGATGCTCACCTCGTCCGGTGCCGGACCCGAGCCGTCGGTCCGGGCGACCGCGACGAGCGGGACGTCGGACGGGACGAGGCGGGCCAGGGCGTCGGCCGCCCGGCGGGCGGCGTCCTGTCCGGCAGGAGCAGTGTTCATCGGTCGTTCTCCTCAGCATCCACGATCTTGCAGGCAAGTTGGCGTCCGTTGTTCCCGGCGACGCCGCGGGCCAGGACGCGGCCGTCGACGACGACGTCGAGGGGGCGCGCGACCGGGTGGTTGAGGCGCACGACCTCACCGACGGCGAGGTCGAGGACGTCGCGCGGGTGGATCGTGCGGGGTGACAGGCGCACCGAGACGTCGACGGGGACGGTCTGGATGGACTGGTGCAGGCGGTGGCTCGCCTCGGCCCTGCTCTGCTGCTCCTCGGCGGTGCGGACCTCGACGCCCTCGCCCGCGACGAGGGGGGTGAGCAGGACGTCCGCGGGGACCATGATCGTCATCGACGTCGAGTGCTCGGCGATCCCGAGCGCGAAGGTCGCGACGATGACCGCCTCGGAGGCAGGGGCAGCCTGGACGAACTGGGGGCTGTACTGGATCGACCGCACCCGCAGGTCGAGCGGCACGACGGCCGCGAAGGCGTAGCGCAGGTCGGCGGTGGCGCTGGAGAGGATGTCGGTGACGAGCGTCGTCTCGATCTCGGTGAGCTCGCGCGGCTCCTCGTCACGGACGAGGCCTGGTCCGCCGAGCACGTAGTCGATCCACAGCAGCGTGGTCGCGCTCGGGACCTGCAGGACCGCGGTGGAGCGGCTCTGCTCGACGGCGCACAGGACCATCGTCGTGTGCGTGGGGAGCGTGCGGACGTACTCGTCGTACGACACCATCCCGACGTTGTCGAGAGTCGCGGTGACCATGACCCGCAGGCGGGAGGTGAGCTGGGTGCCGAGCTGCCGGGCGAAGGTCTCGAAGGCCATCTCGAACACACGACCGTGCTCACGCACGAGTGTCATGGGCCGACGGAAGTCGTACGCCTCGGGGTTCCCCGTGCGCTGTCGTCGGGCGCTGCCGCGCGCCATGTCCTGAACCGTCACGCATGCCACCATCGGCGCGAGGGTGCCTGGTATGAGGGAAAGCGCCTGTGACGGCCTCGCCCGTGCACGCGACGGGTCGTGCTCTGCGTGGCATCCTGCCGCGCAGCGTTGTTCGGCGCCCTCCATGGCGCCGGCGACTCACCGGCATCCGTGCCGGTCATGACGGGGGTGACGGGTCACCGTGAGCGTGTGCTCACTGCGTGACGTAGTCGGTCAGGTAGACATCGATCACCTCGCCCTCGTACGCCTCGTGGAGGGTGTGCGCGAGCTCGGCCTTGAGGGCGTCGCGCGTGGCGGGGTCGGCGATCTCGGCGACCGTCCTCCCCGAGAACAGGGCGATGGCCGCGTCGCGGGCCTTCGCGGAGTTGAGCTCGTGGGCGCCCTCGGTGAGCTGCAGACCGAGGCCCAGGCGCAGGTAGTGGTCGTCCGCGAGGTTGATGCTCATGGCCTCGACGGTGAGCACCTCACCCGGGACGGGTGCGGGTTCCTCCGCGGGCTCGCCGCCCGCGAAGAGGAAGAAGTAGGCGCCGGCGCCGATGGCCACGAGGACGGTGGCCAGGATGACGAGGAGCTTCTTCTTGCTCTTCGGCGGGTTCTCCTCGGTGCCGGCGGGCTGCTCCGAGCGCGGGGTGATGCCGGCCGCGGCACCGCGGGCCGTGGGCCTGACGGGCGCGTTGACGATGCGTTGCTCGATGGGCACGGGTGCTCACCCCTCCGGGAGGGTCGGGACCAGGGGCAGGAGCTCGCGCACGCGCTCCGGCTGGTCGCTCAGGACGACGAGGTCGACGCGCCGGTTGGCGGACAGACCTTCTGCGGACTCGTTGGGCAGCAGGGGCCGCGCCTCACCGAAACCTACGGCGGCGACGCGTGCCCCGGGCACCTGGCCGGACTCCACCATGCGCCGCAGCACCTGGGTCGCGCGGTCGGACGACAGCTCCCAGTTCGTCGCGTAGCGCGCCGTGGGGACGGCGTTGGCGTGCCCCTCGATGGACACCTCGTTGGGCAGGGCCGCGACGAAGGGGGAGATGGTGTCGACGACGATCTGGGCGGTCTGCGTGAGGTCCGCGCTGTCCGCGGCGAAGAAGACCTCGTCCGTCACCATGCCGATGACGAGCCCACGTTCGTCGACCTTGAACTGGAGCACGCCCTGCAGGCCCTGGGTGGTGAGGGCGGCCTCGATCTGCGCTGCGAGGCTCTCGAGGCTCTGGTACTCGGCGCGCGCCGAGGCGAGGTCCGTCGGGTCGATGGCGTCGACGTCGGTCGGGGTGGAGGCCTGGTCGTGCTTCGCGGTCTCGTCGATGGTGGGGACGATCTCGTCGATCGTCGGGACCACCACCTGGCTGCTCGTCTCCGGCAGGGGGCCGGCGCCGTCGGTGAGGATCGACACCTGCGGTGCACCGAACCCGGCGGCCAGGGACTGGCGCAGCGAGTCGAACTTGTCCTGGTCCACCTGGCTGATGGCGTAGAGCACGATGAAGAGGGCGACGAGCACGGTCATCATGTCCGCGTAGCTCACGAGCCACCGCTCGTGGTTGACGTGCTCCTCCTCGAGGACCTTGCGGCCTCCGCGGCGCCCGGCGCTGCTCATGCGGCGTCCTTGACGCGCTCGTCCGCGGGCAGCAGGCTGCGCAGGCGTTCGCCGACGAGCCGGGGGTTGGCGCCGGCCTGCACGGAGAGCAGGCCCTCGAGGACGAGCTCCATCTGTGCGCACTCGAGCTCGGAGAGCCGCTTGAGGCGGTTGCCCATCGGGAGCCACATGACGTTCGCGGACATGATGCCCCAGAGGGTCGCGACGAACGCCGCGGCGATCATGTGCCCGAGCTCGGACGGGTCGGCGAGGTTCTCGAGGACGTGCACGAGGGACACGACCGTGCCGACGATGCCGATCGTCGGCGCGTAGCCGCCCATGTCGTTGAAGAACTTGTACGACGTCTTGTCCGACTGCCGCTTGGAGTGGATGCGGTCCTCGAGGATGGCGCGCAGGTCCTCGGGGTCGGTGCCGTCGATCGCGGACCGCAGCCCGGACTGCAGGAACTCGTCGTCGATGTCGCGCGCGGCGTCCTCGAGCGCGAGGAGCCCTTCGCGACGGGCACGGTCGGCGAGGCCGACGATCGTCTCGATGGACTCGTGCGCGGGGCGCGGCTTGCGGGTGAACGCACCCGGCACGGCCTTGAGCGCACCGATGGTGTCCTTGAGGGTGCCACCGGCGAGCGTGACGCCGAACGTCGCGACGAACACGAGGATCATCGGCGCGGGCAGCAGCACGGACATGGGGCTCGCGCCCTCGAGGAGGATGGCGACGAGGATGGCGCCGAACGCCACGACGAGCCCGATGAGGGTCGCGGGATCCATCAGCGCTCCTCGTCGAC
Organism: Sanguibacter sp. Z6_81; assembly: GCF_057180625.1. Classification (NCBI taxonomy): domain Bacteria; kingdom Bacillati; phylum Actinomycetota; class Actinomycetes; order Micrococcales; family Sanguibacteraceae; genus Sanguibacter; species Sanguibacter sp. Z6_81. The sequence continues at coordinate 179,464 of NZ_JBXUFV010000005.1, forward strand.
GGACGGCCGGACGAGCGCGAGGTCGGGCTGCCGCTCGCGTCGCACGAGCCGCAGGGCTTCCTCGAGGTCGGAGTCGTCAGGGTGCTCCGGGAGCGCGGGAGCGCTGCGCAGGGTGCGGGCGACGGGTGTCGCACCGCTGGGCGGGCGGGCGTCGTCGCGCTGGATCTCCTGGGACCGGGCGATCATGCGGGAACGGTGCTCGTTGACGAGGTCGATGACCTCGTCCATCGTCTCCTGGACGATGTACTTGGTGCCGTCGACGAGGGTGAGGATCGTGTCCGGTGCGCTGTCGATGCGCTGCACGAGGTCAGGGTTGACCGCGAAGGGGGGGCCGTTGAGGCGGGTCACGACTATCACGTGTTCGTTCCATCCCTGGAGTGGTGCTCGGGTCCGTCCATGAACCCGTCACGGGGCTATTCGGCCGCTCGGTGCCGGATATGAGGCCTGCGCCGGGAGCGTACGAGGTGAGAATGACCGCGTCGCAGCCCGCGGCGGCAGCTGGCCGGGTGCGCGGGCGGGCATCGCCCGCGCACCCGGCGGCCCACGGGCCTGCGAGCGTCAGCGCTTGAGGTTGACGAGCTCCTGGAGCATCTCGTCGGAGGTCGTGATGACGCGGGAGTTCGCCTGGAATCCTCGCTGGGCGATGATGAGGTTCGTGAACTCCTGCGAGAGGTCTACGTTCGACATCTCCAGCGCGCCGCCCACGAGGCCACCGCGACCGCCGGTCCCTGCGGTGCCGATCTGGGGGGCGCCGGAGTTGACCGTGGTGGAGTAGAGCGACCCGCCTGCCTTCTCGAGACCCACGGGGTTGGCGAAGGTGCCGAGCGCGATACGTCCGACCGGGGACTTCAGACCGTTGGAGAACGAGCCCATGATCGTGCCGTCGGCGTTGATGGTGAAGGACTGGAGCGTGCCGGCCTGCTGACCGTCCACCGCGTCCCCGTTGATGGTGGTGACCTTGGCGAACCCGGTGACGGTGGACAGGTCGACGGGCAGGCCGTCGACCGCGAGGGTCTGCGGCGCGACGAGGGCGCCGTTCGCGTCGAACGACACGGGCTGCGTGGCCCCGCCCGCGGCGACGGACCACCCGGCCGCTGCCTTCGTGAACGTCAGGTCGACCATGCGGGCGTTGCCGAGCGTGTCGAACACCTCGACCGGGCGGGTGAGCACCGTGCCGTTCTCGGCGTCGGACGGGAGGTTCCCGCTGAACGTCAGTCCGCTGGTGGCGCTCGCGGCGGTGAGCGCGGTCGTCGGCAGGCGCAGCGCGGTGAGCGGTCCGTTGGGGTCGACGACGCCGTTGACGGCGCCCCACCCCTGGACGAGCGCACCCTCGCCGGTGACGAGGTTGCCGTTGGCGTCGAAGTCGAAGGCCCCGGAGCGCGTGTAGAAGTTCTCGCCGTTCTTGCTCACGACGAAGAAGCCGTCGCCGGAGATCGCCATGTCGGTGCTCCGGTTGGTCACCTGGGTGGCGCCCTGCGTGAAGTTCGTCGTGATGCCGGCGACCTGGACGCCGAGGCCGACCTGCGCGGGGTTCGTGCCACCGATGCCCGCCTGGGCGCCACCGGCGTTGGTGAGGACCTGGCTGAGGGTGTCCTTGAACTGCGTCTGCGAGGACTTGAAGCCGGTGGTGTTGACGTTGGCGATGTTGTTGCCGGTGACGTCGAGCATGGTCTGGTGGCTGCGGAGGCCGGAGATGCCGGAGAAGAGTGAGCGGAGCATGGGAGGTTCCCTTCGGGGACGTGCTGCGGAGTCGTGAGATCGGTGTGCGCCGGTGCGGGCGCGCGGTGCGGGGCGGCCTAGGCGGCCGGCGTCGGGGCGGTCCGTTGGGTGACGGAGGCGACGGAGTCGAGCGCGATCTCCTCGTCGCCGACCGTGACGCTGGGGACCGAACCCTTGTAGGAGACGGAGGACGCGGTGCCGGTGATGGTCTCGCCCGCCCCGTCGGTGTAGGTGACCTGCTGGCCGACGAGGCTGGCTGCGGCGACCCGCATCTGGAGGGCGAAGCTCTCGCTCATCGTCGTCGACAGGGCGGTGAGCTGTTCCATGGACGCCAGCTGGGTGGTCTGGGCCATCATCTGCGTGGTGTCCATGGGCGAGCTGGGGTCCTGGTACTTGAGCTGCGCGACGAGCAGGGTGAGGAAGGTCTCGCCGTCCAGGTCCTTCTTCGCCGGGGACGCGTTCGCACCGGCGTACAGGCCGGTACCGGTGACACCGGGGGTCTCGATGGTCATGGGTGGTGCTCCTTAGGCGAGGACGTCGACGCCGGGAGCGCCGTGAGGACGGGAGGTCGGGGGTGCGGGTGCGGGGACCGTCGCCGCGGGACCCGGCGGCGCACCGCCTCGGTCCGCTCGTTGAGCAGGCCCGCGGTCGGGTCCGCCGCCGGACGCGCCGGTCGCTCCGTCGCCGCGCCCCTGCTCGGACCGTCCGTGGTCCGCGCCGAGGCTCAGCGTGGCGTTCATGCCGCTCCCGGCGAGGTCGCGGCGCAGGTCTGTGAGCAGGGCCCGCAGGCCCTCCCGGGCTGCGTCCGTGGCGCCGAGGAGCTCGATGCGGATCCCGTCCGCACCGATGTGCGCGCGGACCTGGACCGGGCCCAGGTGGTCGGGGTCGACACGCAACGTCATGAGGTGCTCGCCCGGGGCCGCGGTGCGCAGCGCGACGAGGGGCGCCCGCACCTGCTCGGCGAGGGTCGGCGCGTTGGCGGGGGGCGCCGCCGGGGTGGGAGGGGCGGCCGTGGTGCGGTCCGTCCCGGTCACCGCGGCGAGGGCTGGTGCACCGGTGGCGCTGCTCGTGGGTGCTCCGGTGTCCGCAGCGGCCGGTGCGGCTGCTGCGGTGGCCCCGGTACCGGACGCAGGAGCAGCACCGTCGGCCCAGCGCGCCTGGGCCGCCGAGGTGTCGGCGGCGACCTGGGGTCCGGTCGTCGGGTCCGGCCTGCCCGCAGCAGCCCCCACCTGGTCGGCGGTCCGGGCGCCGGGCAGGTGGTCGCTGCCCGACAGCCGCACGCGCGTGCCCTCGACGAGGATGTCGCTCCCGTCGGATGCTCCGGTCCCCGGAGCCTGGCTGCCGTCCGCCGTGCCGGGTGCCGCGCCAGGTGCTGTCTGCTCAGGCGCCGCAGACGTCGCCAGAGCCTGAGCTGCGAGCGCAGCGGCGGTGAGCGTCGGCACCGTGGTAGCGAGCGGAGCAGGAGCCGTGACCGGGGGCGCGGCGAGCGCCGCCGCGGCCACGAGCTCGATCGCCGCGGCGTCGGTCGTGTCGCCAGCGAGCACGGTGGCTCCGCCAGCCGACAACGTCACGTCGCCGGGCAGCGCTGTCGTGCCGTCGGCTGCCGTGCCGTCGGCTGCCGTGCCGTCGGCCAGTGCCGTCGCCTCCCCCGCCGCAGCGGTCGCGTCGCCGCCGGGTGCGCGGCTGGTGTGTGCCCCCAGGGCCGCGGAGCCCGTGGTGGACCGGTCGGAGCCCGTGTCGCTCTCCGCTCCGCGCATGGTCCTGCGGAGCACGGAGCCGTCGTGCGCTCGCGCGTCGGACGCGCGCGTCGCGCCGGCGCTGGAGCGCTGCCCCGGCTCGGGACGGGCGGTCTCACGTTCGAGGGCGCGCCCGAAGTCGTCGGAGGACGTCCCCGCCCGCGGCCCGGAGGGCGCTCCTGGTGCCACCGCTGCACGAGCCAGCTGGATGATCGGTGCACTCATGCTCCACCTCCGGGGGTGCGGTCGGGGGTCCCGCGGCCGGCGATCTCGTCGAGCGCGACCTGTTCGGTGTGGAGGTCCTCGGCCGCTGCGCGCACGAGGTGCTTCTCCTCGAGCTTCTCCAGCGAGACCGAACGTGTCCGGGCATCGGCCCAGGCCATCTCACGCTGCTGCGCGTCGATGGCCGTGACCTCGACCGCGACCGATGCCTCGACGGCCATGCTGCGCAGGGCGACGCGGGTGGCCACGGCGGACCGCCAGGCCGCGGTGTCCGTGCTCGTCGTGAAGTCGTGGGCGCGCAGGGCGCCGTCGGCCGTCTCGCTCATCACCTCTGCGCGGCGGCGGGCGGCGTTGGCCCTCGCGAGGTCAGCAGCCGCCTGCTCCTCCTGGAGCTTGCGGAACCTCAGGAGGCCGGCGAGCCGGAAGGCGCTCATGCGGCCACCCCCAGCTGCGAGACGAGCGCACGCAGGCCAGCCCAGGACTCCTCGGCGGGTGCAGGTTCGTCGACACCCTGCTGGAGGAACCGGTCGATCGGCCCGGAGTTGGTGAGGGCCGCGTCGACGAGCGGGTTGCTGCCGGGGACGTACGCACCGACGTCGACGAGGTCCTGCACGGAGCGCCGCGCGGCCATGACCTTGCGCAGCGCGGTCGCGTCGGTGCGCTGCTGCGGGGTGGTCACCCGGGTGGCGACGCGGGAGATGGACCCGAGGGCGTCGATGCTCGGGAAGTGCCCCGCGACGGCCAGCTTGCGGTCGAGCACGACGTGCCCGTCGAGGATCGACCGGGCCGCGTCGGCGATGGGTTCGTTGTGGTCGTCGCCGTCGACGAGGACGGTGTAGATCCCGGTCACGGACCCGACGGCCGAGGTGCCGGCGCGCTCGAGGAGCTCGGCGAGCAGCGAGAAGGTGGAGGGCGGGTACCCGCGGGTGGCCGGCGGCTCGCCGACGGACAACCCGATCTCCCGCTGCGCCATGGCGACGCGCGTGAGCGAGTCCATCATGAGCACGACGTCCTGGCCGTCCTCGCGGAAGTGCTCCGCGATGCGGGTGGCGACGAACGCGGAACGCAGCCGCACGAGCGCCGGCTCGTCGGACGTCGCGACGACGACGACGGACCGGGCGAGCCCTTCGGGCCCGAGGTCGTCCTCGAGGAACTCACGCACCTCGCGCCCGCGCTCGCCGACGAGCGCGATGACGCTCACGGCCGCATCCGTGCCCCGGGCGATCATCGACAGGAGGGTCGACTTGCCGACGCCGGAGCCGGCGAACAGCCCCATGCGCTGACCGCGTCCGACGGTCGTCAGGGTGTCGAGCGTCCGGACGCCGAGGTTGAGGGGCTGCGCGACGCGCTGGCGCTCGAGCGGGTGCGGGGCACGCCCCTCGAGCTCGACCATGGCGGCGCCGACGAGCGGGCCCTTCCCGTCGATCGGGCGGCCGAGGCCGTCGATGACCCGGCCGAGGAGCCCGGTGCCGACAGGGACGCGCAACGAGCCGCCCGTCGTCCGGGCGGGCAGTCCGGGTCGCACGCCGCGCATCGCCCCGAGGGGCATGCAGCGGGCGGTCCCGGCGGAGACGGCGACGACCTCGGCGAGCATCGACTCGTCGTCGCCGACGCGCACGACGTCGCCGAGCGCGCAGTCGAGCCCGACGACGTCGAGCGAGAGCCCGACGGCTGCCTGGACGCGGCCGACCCGCTCGGGGGCGGCGGCCTGCAGCACCCCGGCCCAGCCGGGGTCGGCGCTGAGCTGGCTCATCGTGCGCCTCCGGTGGGACGCACGGGGGCGGCGTCGCCGAGCACGTCGGAGCGCAGGAGGTCGGCCTCCCCGAGGGCGGTCAGGGCCCGCGCGAACGCGGTGTCGATCGTCGCGTCGAGGAACCCGCCCTCGAAGGTGCTCACGGCGTCGCCGGGTGCGAGGGAGGGGTCGGCGACGATCTCGACGTCGGTGACCTCGCCGGACCCGCGCAGGGCCGCGACGTCGTCGGGGTGCAGGCGCACGGTCTGGATGCGCAGGTCGTGCGGGACGTCGAGGGCCCGGGCGAGCGCTGCTCGCGCGGAGGTGGCGCCGTCACCGAGCTCGTGCGCGAGGACGGCCCGGGCCAGCTCGAAGGCGCGGGTGTGCAGGAGCCCACGGGCGTCGTCGAGCACCGGGACCACGCGCTGCGCGGCGGCGTGCGTCGCGCGCTGGAGGGCGCCGAGCGCGGCAGCGTGCTCGGCGGCGCGACGGGCCTCGTGCTGCGCTGCCTCGTGCCGCAGGCGCTCGTGGAGCACGCGGGTGCTCTCGGCCGCGGCGCGGCTGCCGGCAGCGAAACCGGCCGCGTACCCGGCGACGCGTGCGCGCTCCTGGGTGCCGGTGAGCCGCTCGTCGGTGACGACGGTGAGGCGCGCGGACCCGAACCCGCGGGTCGGCGCGTCGCTCGTGCCGGGGAACGTCGTGTCAGGAGACATATTCGTCCTCCCCCTCGCGGCGGATGACGATCTGCCCGCTCTCCTCGAGGCGACGGATGACCTGGACGATGCTCGCGCGGGCCTCCTCGACCTGCGACATGCGCACGGAGCCGAGGAGCTCGATCTCCTCGACGAGGTTCTCGCTCGCCCGCTCGGAGAGGTTGCGCAGGATCGCGTCGCGCTCCCCGCCGACGGTGCCCTTGAGGGCGAGCGCGAGGGCCGCGGACTCGACGCCGCGCAGCACGAGCTGCAGGGCGCGGTCCTCGAGCAGGACGATGTCCGCGAACACGAACATCCGGCTGCGGACCTCTTCCGCGAGCGCACTGTCCCGGGCCTCGAGCCCTTCGAGGATGAGCTTCTCGGTGCCGGGGTCGGCGCGGTTGATGATCTCGACGAGCGGGGCGACCCCGCCGACGGCGGACGTCTCGCGCGGGGTGAGCACCGCGGACGCCTTGCGGTGCAGGGAGTCGGCGACGACGGCGACGACGTCGGGGGCCGCCCGCTCCATGAGGGCGATCCGGTGCGCGACCTCGGCCTGGGTGCCCCCCGGGAGTCCCGCGAGGATCGCGGACGCGTGCTCGGGGCGCAGGTGCGCGAGCACGAGGGCGACGGTCTGGGGGTGCTCGCCGGACAGGAGCGCGAGGACCTGGCGTGCATCAGCCTGCTGGAGGAACTCGAACGGCTGCCCGGCCATGCTCGTCGCGAGGCGGTCGAGCATGTGCTGCGCCTTCTCGGCGCCCATCGAGGCCTCGAGCAGCTGCTGGGCGTACCCGAGCCCGCCGCTGCTGATCGTCGAGGCGCCGCCGTGGCTCACGGCATGGAACTCCCCGATGACCTCGTCCGCGACCTCCCGGTCGATGCGGTCCATCCGCAGGATCTCGGCGGTGAGCTCCTCGATGGCGGTGTCGTCGAGCTGCGCCATGATCTTCGCCGCGCGGTCGCGGCCCACCTGCATGAGGACGAGGGCCGCCTTCTGCGTCCCGGTCAGTGTCGCGGACTTCATACCTTGGTCCCCGTCTCCATCCAGCCGCGGAGCAGCTCAGCGACCTGCTCCGGTTGCTCGTCGACGAGCGCGGCGACGTCGCTGCGCTGCCGCTCGATGGCGAGCTGCGCCTGGTCCGGGGGGGCGGGTGCCTCGGGGAGCTCGAGCACCTTGGCCGCCGAGGCCTCTGCCTCGAGCTGGCGGAGGGTGTCGAGCCGGGCGAGCTCGCCGAGGTCGAGCGACTCGCGGGGGTCGCTCGTGCGGCCCCGGCGTCGGGCGACGGCGACGACGATCGCCAGGACGATGAGCACGAGGAGCACGGCGCCGGTGATGATGAGCTGGCGCAGCTGGTCGGCCTTCGCCGCCGCGGCGACGTCGGCGCCGGCCGACTCGAGGGCTTGCTGCGCGGCTTCGGCGCCCGTGGTGTCGAAGGCCATCCGGGAGACGGTGACGACGTCGCCCCGCTCGGCGCTCACGCCTGCCGCGGAGGAGACCATGGCTTGCAGGGCCACCATGTCGAGGGCGCCGGCGGCGCCCGCGTCCACGGCCACGGCCACCGACTGACGGCGCACGGTGCCGGGCGCCGCGACGGTGTGCTCGGTGAGCTTGTCGACGGCGTTGCTGGCCTCGGAGGACTCGTTGCGGTAGCTGCCATCGCCCTCGCCGTTCGGCACCGCGATGTTGTCGGGTCCGAGGACGCCCGTCGCTGCCCCACCCGCACCGGTGTACTCCTCGACGGTGCTGCGCTCGGTGAGCGGCGGGACGCCGTCGGCCGCCGTGAACGTCTCCTGCGTCCGCTCGGTGGCGTCGTAGTCGAGCTCTGCGGTGACCGACACGACGGCCTTGCCGGGTCCGACGATCGGGTCGAGCATCGACTGGATGGACGCGGCGACGCGCTGCTCGTACTCGAGGGTCTGCTTGTTGGAGCTCGTCCCGCCGGAGGCTCCGGGGCCGCCGATCGCGGAGAGCACGGCGCCGGTGGAGTCGATGACGGCGACGTCGGTGGTCTTCATGCCCTCGACGCCCGCGGAGACGAGGTGGACGATCGACTGGACCTGGTCGTCGGTGAGGGTGCTGCCGGTGGACGTCTGGATGAACACGGATGCCGTCGGGTCGGCCGTCTCGGAGACGAACACGCTCTCCTCCGGCATCGCGAGCTTCACCGTCGCGAGCTCGACGCCCTGCATCGCGGAGATCGTCTTCGCGATCTCCCCCTCGAGCGCCCGCTTGTAGGTGACGTCCTGCTGGAACTCCGAGGAGGTCATGCCCATCTCGTCGAGCAGCGCGTAGCCGCCGTCGCTCGTCGGGGTGATGCCGCTCGCGGCGACCTTGAGGCGCATGTCGTAGACGGACTCCGTGGGGACCATGACGGTCGTCCCCCCGTTGGTGAGCTCGTACGCGACGCCCTCCGTGGTGAGCTGGTCGACGACGGCACTCGCGTCGGCGGGTGCGAGGTCGGTGTAGAGCGGCGAGAACTGGGGCTTGCTGAACCACGTGCTCAGGGCGACGAGGCCGAGCACGACGACAGCGGCGCCGATGAGCGCGAGGGTGCGCTGGGCGACGGTGAACTCGCGGATGGAGGACGTGAGGCGTCCGAGGGCGGACGAGATCTGCTGAGGCATCAGGCCTGCATCCTCATGATCTCGGAGAACGCCTCGACGGCCTTGTTGCGGATCGCGGCGGTGAGCTCGAGGGTGAGCTTCGCCTCCGACGACGCGATCGTGTAGTCGTGGACGTCGTCGAGGTCACCGGTGACGGCCTTGACGGCGAGGTCGTTGGACGTCTGCTGGAGGCCCTGGAGGTTCTCGATCGCGCCGGTGAGGGTGCTGCCGAAGGCGCTCGAGCTCGCGGAGGTCTCTGTAGGTGACGCCGCTCCGAGGTAGCCGGTGCCGGCGACGGAGGTCGAGGACCCGGCAGCGCCGGTTCCGGTGAGGGATCCGAGGGATCCCAGTGCGGAGATCCCGTCGATCGCGGGGATGCTCATCAGCTGCGTCCGATCTGGAGGGCGGCCTCGTAGGTGGCCTTCGCGCGGTCGACCACGGCGGCGTTGGCCTGGTAGCCACGCTGCGCCATGATCATCTGGGTCATCTGGCTGGACATGTCGATGTCGGGGTAGCGCACGTAGCCCTCGGCGTCGGCCAGCGGGTGGTCGGGCTCGTGGACCAGGCGGCCCTCGGCGCTGCCGAGCTCGATGCCGGCGACCTGCACGCCCTGGCCCTCGCTCGGCTGCCCGACGGCGGTCGCCACGACGTAGCGCGCCTGGAAGGCGGCCTCGTCGGACGGGGTCACGGTGTTCATGTTCGCGAGGTTGTCGCTCACCGCGTCGAGCCACTTGCGGTTGACGGTCATGCCGGTGCTGGCGATGCCGATCGCCCCGAAGGTGGTCATCAGCTCGTCCGCATCGCGGTGCGCAGGGAGGAGAACGTGCCGTCGATCGCCTGGGTCGCGAGCTGGTAGCGCAGGTTGGTGTCGACGTTGAGCAGCGTCTCGGCGTCGAGGTTGACGTTGTTGCCGTCGAGCCGCGTGGGCTCGAGCGAGCGCGCGGTGGTCGCGGTGACGGCGCCGTTGCCGCCGCGAACGGCGGAGGCCAGCTCGTTCTCGAAGGAGACGCGGCCGGCGAGGTAGTTGGGCGTGTTGATGTTCGCCACGTTGTTGGCGATCACCCGTTGGCGCAGGGCAAGCCCGTCGAGCGCGCTGTTGAGCGCGACAAAGGTCACTGAATCGAACACGACCGACTCCAAGGAGTGCGTGGGTGCGGCCGATCCATGGCCTTGATGTGGGAGCCGTCCTGGCAATCCCTGACAGGGGTCCTATCGGCCGTGACCTGGGGTGACGAGAGGAACTCGCCCGGACTTTCTTGCCCCGCGGTGGTCTTTCACCCGCTCCCCCGACCCGTGTGTGGCGGTGTGGGCGGGTTCAGCCGATCGCGTCGATGTACACCGGCACGGAGGGCGCGCGGCGCCCGAGGTCGTCGACGACCTTGAGGTGCTGGCGGGCCGTGCGCGCCGCGGCCGTGAGCTGGGCGGCGATGTCGAGCTGACGCTCGAGGATGCGGCTGGCGCGCCCGCGCAGCGAGTCCGGCAGGGGCCCGAGGTTCTCCGGTGCCCGCCACGCGAGGGTGGAGGACGTGAAGGCGGAGTCGATGAGGTGGCCGGTGGAGATGAGATCGGTGGCCTCGGCGAGGCTCATGTCGAAGACGTCGAGCGCGTCGCTCCAGGTGTCCGTCCAGGACGCGGCCGGCCCGCGGGTCCGGTCCGCCACCGGCGTGGACTCAGCCGACACCGAGGAACCCGCTGCCCGCCAGGACGCGCGCACCCGCTGCCGGGGCGGAGGGCTGCGCAGCGGAGACGAGCTGCGCGGCGGCCTCGTGCCAGGCGGCGCGCAGCGGCTCGACGGCGGCCCGCACGCCCGCCGTGCGGGCGGCGTCCTTGCTGATGTTGGCCTCGATGAGCTCCGTCGTCAGGTGCTGGTAGAGGGCCATGAGACCGGGGGCGCCGTCCCAGGCCTTCACGTCGAGCGTGACCATGAGCTCGGTGATGATGTCCTGCGCATGCGTGAGCTGCGAGTTCGCCTCGGGGATGTCCCCGGCGAGCTGCGCCTTCTCCGCCCTGTCGAGGTCGAGGACCAACCGGTCGTAGAGCATCGTCAGGAGCTTGGCGGGGCTCGCACTGAGGACGGTGTCGTTGAGGAACTGCGCGCGACGCGCGTCCGCGGTCATCAGGTGGCTCATATCCGGCCTATCGGTGAGAGGACGAGAGGTGTGAGGGCTGGTGGGGGTGGTGTTCGCCGGGAGGGCTGAGGGCTAGCCGGACGTGGACAGCGAGGCCAGCTGCCCGGCGAGCCACGACGACTGCGAGTTGAGGTTGCTGAGGGTGACCTCGAGCGCCGAGTACGTCTTCTGCAGGCCTTCCTTGCGGACGGCGAGGCGGCGGTCCCAGTCCTCGACCTGCTGGGTGAGGTTCTTGCTGAAGCTCTCCTGGTTCTGGATCTTCAGCGTGAGGCTGCCGTCGATCTTGTCCGACGCCTTCGTCGCGACCTCCGCCACGCGCTCGGCGATGCCGCTGACGATGCGCTGCACCTTCGCGGGGTCCGCGGCCATGGCCGCGGTGAACTTCGCCTCGTCGAACGTGAAGGTGCCGTCGCGCCCGATGATGATGCCGACCTCGGACGGCGAGAACCCGTCGACCGGGTAGGAGGCTGCGCTGACGAGCGACTGGTTGAGGGACCGCGTCGCACTGTCGCCACCGAGGACGCCGGCGGTGACGACCGTGCGACCGTCCGTGGTCGCGGTGGTCGTCGCGGTGCGGGACGTGATCTCGGAGAACACGACGCCGAGAGCGCCGACGATGTCGGACGCGAGCTTCTTGAGGGCCGCGTCGTCGCGGGCGACCGTGACGGTGACGGGCTTGTCCTCGACGGCGGTGGCGGTGATGCTCACACCGGTGAGCACGTCGGAGAACGTGTTGGTCGCGGACGTCACCGGCTGCGTGCCCCAGAGCGTGATCTGCGCGTCACCGGCGGCGACGATCGCGTCCCCGCGCGCGATGAGCGCGGTGGGTGCGGTGCCTGCCCGGACGTCAGCCTCCGCGACGGTGCCGGCGTGGAGGTCGAACGCGGCGGCCTCGCCGGTCCCCTTGGCGGTGAGCTGGAGGCGGGACTCGGTGGCGGAGATCTTCACGACGCTCGCGGTGATGCCTGCGTCCGCGGTGTTGAGCTTGGCGGCGAACCCGGCGAGATCCGTGACGTCGGTGAGGTCGATGACTGTGGCCTTCGCGGTGTCACCGCTGCCGGTGGCGAGCGTGACGCTCGTCGGGACCGTGCCACCGAAGAGGCCGGCAAGGCTGGAGACGTTGCCCGTCACGGAGGTCTGTGCGCTCGCCAGGCGGTCCACGGTGAAGCTCAGCGAGGACGCCTGCGCGCCGGCCGACGTCGTCGCGGTCACCGTGTTCGTGGTGCTCGACGCCGACACGGCGTTCCAGGACTCCGGCTTGACGGCGGTCTTCGCGGTGTCGGCGAGAGAGGCCACGCGGGTGTTGAGGCCCTGCATGGCCGTGATGAACGCCTGTGTGCCGCTGACCTTCTGCTTGAGGAGGGTCTGCGGCATGGCCTCGACCTGCATGAGCTGGGAGATGAGCGCGGTCGTGTCGAGACCACTGACGAGTCCGTCGATGCCCATACCTGCCATGAGGTGCTCCTGTCGTGCGTTGATGCGAACGGCCCGCTCTGCGGGCCTGAAAATGCCGACCGGCGGTGGCGGGACGGTTGTCCCCCCACCGCCGGTCGATACTGCGGTCCTGCTGTGGTGCCTACTGCTGGTGCTGCTCAGTCAGAGCCAGCCGGATCAACGCAGGAGCGAGAGAACGCCCTGGGGGATCTGGTTGGCCTGCGCGAGCATCGACGTGCCGGCCTGCGAGAGGATCTGCGCACGGGTGAAGGACACCATCTCCTGCGCCATGTCCGTGTCGCGGATACGGCTCTCAGATGCCGACAGGTTCTCGATCGAGACGTTGATGTTCTTGACCGTGTGCTCGAGACGGTTCTGGTTCGCACCGAGCTCCGCACGAGCCGTCGAGACGTTCTTGATCTGCGAGTCGATACGCTCGATCGACGCCTGTGCAGCCGCGTGCGTCGAGAAGTTGATACCCGCGGCCTTGTTGTCGGCGAGGTCGCCCATCGCGGCCTCGTCGTCAGCGACCGCGAGAGCAGTTGCCACGTCCTTCACGCTGGCGGAGTTGAGGTCGACCGCGATCCGGCTGTTGGCGTCGCCATCGGCCCCGACCTGGAAGTTGAGGGCGATACCGCCAGAGCGAACGCCATCTGTCACGGTCGAGCCGGTGTTGCCCTGGAGGAGCGCGGTTCCGTTGAAGTTGGTCGACTCGGCGATGCGGTCGAGCTCGGACACAAGGCTCGTGGCCTCAGTGGCGATGTTCGCGCGCGCCTCCGTGTTGTTGGAGTCGTTAGCACCCTGGACGCCAAGGTCGCGCAGACGCTGCAGGATCGCGTGCGTCTCGGTCAGGGCGCCCTCAGCGGTCTGCACGACCGAGATGCCGTCCTGAGCGTTACGCGCAGCGACCTTGAGGCCACCGACCTGCGAGCGCAGGCCCTCGGAGATCGCGAGACCGGCAGCGTCGTCGGCAGCGCGGTTGATGCGGAAGCCGGAGGAGAGCTTCTCGAGGCTCTTGCTCAGGTCGTTCTGCGTGTTGGAGAGGTTGCGGTAGGAGTTGACTGCCGCGATGTTCTGGTTGATCGAGAGACCCATGATGATCTTCTTCCGTGAAAGGGGGCCGGACTGCGGCGCCCATCCGTGGGCTGCCACACGTCCTATCGGAGGGCACCCCCCGGTGTTAAGGATTCTGCGAAGAGTTTTTCCGCGAGCATCCGGCGGCCCCCACCGCCCGGGTGCGGACAGCAGAACACCCCGGCGCCATCACAGGGCACCGGGGTGTTCTGACCGTGCAGGCTGGCGTCAGCCGACCGCCACCAGGCCGTGGGACTGTCCGCTCGCGACCGGCCGCACGGCGGCAGTAGCGGCCGCGCCGGCCATCGCCACGGACGCACCGGCGATCGCGACGGACGCACCGTTGCGCGCCGCGCGCTCGGCGATGGACGCGAAGTACTTCTCGCGGCGACGCTGTGCCACGCCCTCGGGCTGGGCAGGCGCCGCGACGTGCGACGGGTCGAGGTGGGTGTTGAGGCCGTCGCGCAGCAGGATCATGGCCTCGGAGCGCAGCTGGCTCACGCGGGACTGGGTGACGCCCAGGTCCTTGGCGATGTCGGTGACGGACCGGTCCTCGAAGAAGATCTGCTCGACGACGGTGCGCAGGCGCTCCGGGAGGGTCTCGACCGCGGCGCGGAGGAAGACGAGGCGCTCGCTCGTCATGAGCGCCTCCTCGGGGCCGACCTCGCGGGCGGGGAGGACGTCGGCGAGAGCGCCGTCGTACCCCTCGAGGCTGAGGACGCGGGTCGCGGCGTGCTCGCGGGCCGTGTCGACCTCGGCGACCTCGATGCCGAGCGAGGCGGCGATCTCCTCGCGGTTCGGGGTCCGGCCGAGCTCGGCGGTGAGCTCGTCGGCGACCGTCGTGACCTTGCGGGCACGCTGGCGGGCTCCGCGGGAGACCCAGTCCATGGAGCGGAGCTCGTCGACCATGGCCCCGCGGATGCGGATGGCGGCGTACCGGTTGAACGGGACCCCGGTGGTCGCGTCGTAGGCCCGGGCGGCCTGGACGAGGGCGACGGCGCCGGCGGAGGCCAGGTCGTCGCGGGACACGTGGCTCGGCACTCGCATCAACATCTCGCTGACGTGGTACCCGATCAGCGGGAGGTTGTCCGTGACCAGCTGTGTCTGGCCCGCGTCCATGGTTTGCATGGCTTAAGAATCATTCGCTGAACGCTGGAACTCAAGGCTTCAACCAGTCTTTCACCCGGTCCCGATCACAACCTGTCTCACCCGGCAATGGGGAGAACTCCCCATGGGGTCCCCATCTGCGTGCAACCGCTTTCCTTCACCCCCTCTCTCACCTGCGAAAACGCTTGCCACGCACCCCCTGCCGGGATGGGGAGACCCGTCGTACTGTGGGTGAGACGGCGACACCGGGTGAGATCTGCCGGGGGAACCCTCATAGAGGACGTCCGGCACCCGATGGGAGCCTTGAACGATTCCAGACGACGGACCACGAAGGAGTAGGCACTGATGAGCCTGCAGGCCCTGACCAGCGTGCTGTGGCGCGAGCGCCAGCTCCTCGAGCTCCTGCTCTTCAAGCTGGAAGAAGAACAGCTGCTCCTCACCACCGGCAGGACGCGGTGGCTCAGCCACGCGACCCGCGAGGTCGAGAACGTCCTCGAGCAGATCCGCGAGGTCGAGCTCGGTCGGTCCGTCGAGTCCGACACCGTCGCCCGCCTCCTGGGTCTCGAGCCCGGTCGCAGTCTCCACGAGCTCGCCGAGCACGCCCCCGAACCGTGGGACGAGCTCCTCCGGGCGCACCGGCAGGCGTTCCTCGAGCTGACCTCCCAGATCGACGCGCTGGCCGCCGGGAACCGCGAGCTGCTCGCCACCTCCCACCGCGCGACGCAGGAGGCCCTGGCGAACCTCCAGTACGACGCGCACACCTATGACGCGAAGGGCTCGACAGCGAACCGCGAGGTCGCTGCGCGCCTCCTCGACCAGAACTTCTGAGGGCACACCCACCATGAGCACCTTCTCCGGACTGTCCACCGCACTCAGCTCCCTCACGGCCCAGCGCCAGGCGCTCGAGGTCGCGGGCCAGAACATCGCCAACGCCAACACGGTGGGCTACACGCGCCAGCGCGCAGAGCTGCAGTCGATCGGGTCCGCCCAGACCGCGACGATGTTCGCCCGCGGCGACGGCATCGGCAACGGTGTCCAGGCCACCGGGATCTCCCGCCTCGGTGACCTCTTCCTCGACGCCCGCGTCCGCACGACCACCTCGTCGGCCGCCTACCTCGCCGAGCGCACCGAGGCGTACACGCGCCTCGAGTCCACGATCGCCGAGCCCGGCGCCAACGGCATCGCCCGCCAGCTCGACGACTTCTGGGCGAGCTGGCAGGACGTGTCGAACAACGCCGGGAACGCGTCGAGCGACGGCGCCGGACAGGTGCTCATCGAGGGTGCGAACGCCGTCCAGCGCGCCATCGCGACCGGCTACGACGCCGTCGCGACCCAGTGGGACCAGACGCGCGGCAAGGCCGAGTCGCTCGTCTCCGAGATCAACACCACCGCGGCATCCGTGGCGGAGCTCAACGACAAGATCCGCCAGATCGAGGGCTCCGGCGGGACCGCCAACGAGCTCAAGGACCAGCGCGACCTCCTCACGACCTCCCTCGCCGCGCTCTCCGGCGCCACGGTCCGGCTGCGCGACGACGGCATGGTCGACGTGAGTATCGGCGGCAACCCGCTCGTCTCGGGTGACCGCGCCCAGCGCCTCGTCGTCACCGGCAGCCCCGAGCTCGCCGGGGCCGCAGCCGACCCCGTGCGTGTCCAGTGGGACCGCACCCCGTCCAGCCCCGCGACGCTCGACGGCGGCCAGCTGGCGGGAGTGCTCAGCGTCCTCGCCCCGGCGGAGACCGACGGCACGGGCGGACTGCTCGCGCAGGCCGCGGAGTCCTACAACTCGCTCGCACGCACCCTCGCCTCGAGCGTCAACGAGATCCATCAGCGCGGCGTCGTCCACGAGCCGGCCGCGGACGGCAGCACCGTCCAGCGGCCCGCAGGAGCGGTCTTCAGCTTCAGCGGGACCGGACCGGCGGCGCTCGCCCTGTCCGTCGCCCTCACCAGCCCCACGCAGATCGCCGCAGGCACCGGCGGCACCGACGGGTCGATCGCCGACGCGATCTCCCAGCTCGGCTCCGCCGCCGGGTCGCCCGACACTCAGTGGTCGGCGTTCGTCGTCTCCATCGGGGTGCGCGCGAAGTCGACCGCGCAGAGCGCGACCGTCGCCGAGGTGGCGCGCTCCACCGCAGCGAACCTGCAGCTCGCCCAGACGAGCGTCGACCTCGACGAGGAGTCGGTGAACATGCTCGCCTTCCAGCGCGCCTACCAGGGAGCGTCTCGCGTCATGACCGCGATCGACGAGATGCTCGACCAGCTCATCAACCGGACGGGGGTCGTCGGCCGATGATCACACGAGTCACGCACCAGACCGCTCAGCGCACGTCGCTGGCGAACCTCCAGGCGAACCTCACGAAGATGTCGAACCTCCAGGCCCAGGCCTCGAGCGGGAAGATCATCAACAAGCCCTCCGACGACCCCGCGAAGGCCGCCGAGGCGATGGCCCTGCGCAAGGAGCAGCGCGCCGTCGAGCAGTACGCCCGCAACGCCCAGGACGGCGTCAGCTGGCTCACGACGATCGACTCCGCCATCGGCTCCTCGGTGGACCTCATGCAGCGTGCCCGCGACCTCACCGTCCAGGGTGCGAACTCCGGGGCGCTCAACCGTGAGGGCCGCGAGGCGATCGCCGTCGAGCTCGAGGGCATCCGCGACGCACTGCTCGCCCAGGCCAACACCACCTACCTCGGCCGGCCCGTCTTCGCCGGCACGACGAACGGCCCGGCGTTCAGCATGCAGGACGGCGAGGTCGTCCACGCAGCGAGCAACGGACCCGTGGAGCGGCGCATCAGCGGTTCGCAGACCGTCCGCGTGGACGCTGACGGCGCGGCGACGTTCGGCACCGGCGCGACCTCCGCCTTCGCGACGCTCACCGACGCCGCCGCGACCCTGCGAGCAGGCGGGACGGTGGCGCCCATGATCGACACCATCGACAGCCACCTCGGCGCCATGCTCACGCAGGCCTCGAGCGTCGGCGCACGCACCAACCAGCTCACGGCGGCCCAGGCGATGCTCTCCAACCAGTCCCTCACGCTCCGCAGCGACCTGTCGGGCGTCGAGGACATCGACCTCGCGCAGACGATCATCGAGCTGCAGATGCAGGAGGTCGCCTACCAGGCCGCCCTCGGTGCGACGTCGCGCGTCCTGCAGCCGAGCCTCATGGACTACCTCAAGTGATCACCGACGTGCACTTCCTCGAGGCCCTGCCCGGTCTGAGCCCCGGTTCCGACTTCGCACTCACGTGCCTCGACGACCAGGGCCTGCTCTTCAGCCTCCGCGGCGGACCCGGTGGGACGACGAGGTTGTTCGCCGTGCAGCCCGGCCCGTACTTCGCGGACTACGAGCCGACGATCGGCACCGATGCCCTCGAGGCACTCCACCTCACCGACGACGACGACCGGCGCGCGGTGCTCGTCATCGTCACCCCCGGCACGGACGGGACGCCGACGACGGCGAACCTCCTCGCACCGCTCGTGCTCAACACCGAGACCGGTGACGCACTCCAGGTCATCCTCGACGGTGCCCCGTGGCCGCTGCGCGCGCCACTCGTCGCCGCCTGACCTCCCTCACCCGTCGACACCACACTCCGTCACCGCGCACACACCGAGGACCACCCATGGACCACCAGCGATCGATGACACCCGGGCACGCCGACACGCAGCACGCGGTCCGTCCCCAGCCGCAGAGCGACACGACATGGGCAGAGCGCGGCCCCGCGGCACGCCCCGCGCGCCCCACGGCGGCCGTGGCCGCGACGCCGCCGATCTTTGCCCGCCTCGCGATCGTCGACCGCCACCGGGACGTCCTCGCGTACGCGCTGCCCATCGTCAACCCGCTCGACCGGGGACCGGCCGAGCTCAACGGCCCGCTCAACGAGGCGTACCGCACGCTCGAGCTCCAGCGCTACATCGCGGACCGTCCAGCCTTCATCTGGGCGACGGCGGAGATGCTCGACGGCAGCATGCCGTTGCCCCCGAGCGCGGGCGGGGTAGGCCTGCTCCTGCACCCCGATGCGACGCGGCCCGCCGACGGTGCGGAGAAGATCATCGCCCTGTCGCTCCGCAAGGTCCCGACGATCCTCGTGAAGTTCACCGACCTCCCGGGCCAGCGCGCGCTGCTCCCGTTCGTGTCCCACGTGATGATCGACATCTCCGACCCGACGCTCGACCTCCAGGAGCTCACCCGGATCGCCCAGAACGCCGGGGTGACCGTCATCGCGGAGAACGTGCACGGCAGCGCCGCACCCGCACGCGCGTGGTCCCTCGGCGTCGACTACATCATGGGATCGATCTACCAGCAGGACATCCCCCCGGTGAACCGGGACCTCGCCCCTGGGGAGATCCAGTGCCTCGAGGTCGTCCGGCTCCTCTCGCAGGACGACGTCGACACGGGCCGCATCGCCGAGGTCCTCAGCAGCGACCCCGAGATGACGATGCGCGTGCTGCACCTCGTGAACTCCGCGGCGGTGGGCATGCCCCAGCGCATCGACTCGCTGCACCGGGCGATCGTCATGCTCGGCCCGACGCGCCTGACGACGCTCGTCATGGCCTCGCTCATCAACTCTCGGGTGCGCCAGATGGACGCCCTGTGGTTCCTCCTGGCGCGCGCGGCGGCGTGCCGCGAGCTCATCGGGAACGACACCGGGTACACCGTGGGTCTCCTCTCGGCGTTCGCTGAGGAGACCGGGATCAGCGTCTCCACGATCATCGAGAAGACGATGGTGTCGGCTGAGGTCGGCTCCGCGCTCACGGCGCACACGGGCGACCTGGGGATCGCGCTGCGTGCTGTCATCGCCCACGAGCAGGGAGACGAGCGGACGATCGTCGACACCGCGTGGACGCCGGCGCAGGTCGCAGAGGCGTACCTCACGGCTCTTCCGTGGGCCCTGGAGACGGTCCGCCAGCTCAACATGCACTGACCCCGCTCACGGCGCTTCCTCTCACGGGGACACAGACTCCCACGGGGACACAGAAGAGCCCTTGGCCCATCCCGGCCAAGGGCTCTTCTGTGTCCCCGCGCTCGTGAGGAGCGTGAGCAACCCGCCGGCGCTCACAGGGCCGAACCGCAGGCGGCAGGCGGCACGCGGCACGCACCGCGCGCCGGGCGCCGCGCGCCGGGCGCCGCGCGCCGGGCGCCAGGCGCCAGGCGCCGCGCGCCGCGCGCCAGGACGCGCGTCGCGCGCACGGCATGCGGTGCCTGTCACCAGGCGGGTGGCGGAAAGTGTCTGGGTACGACGAAGGCCCACCCCTTGAGGGGTGGGCCTTCGACAATGGTTGTCCGGCGGCGTCCTACTCTCCC
>NZ_JBXUFV010000006.1:0-135943 GCF_057180625.1 Sanguibacter sp. Z6_81
TGGTTCGCCGTCGGCGGCCCCACGATCCCCGCACCACCACTGCGATACCACGCATCGATCGCACCCACCGTGACGAAGCTCGAGGCGGAGAACCAGTCTTGGAAGTAGGCGTAGAAGTTGCGGTTGCCGTACGACGAGCAGCTGTCGCCCGTGCCGTACCCGGCGTTGAGGGCAGCCTGGTTCGGCTGGTACGGCGTGTAGTTGTAGAGACCTGCCGTCGCCTGGTTGGCGATGTACACAGCTGTCGATCCGCAGGAGGCGTTCGGGTGGAGACGGATGTTGTTCCAGGCGTTCGCCTTGTGGTTGAAGTTCCGTGGGTTCACGGCGTACGAACGGAACTGCCACGCTGCCTTGTAGACCTGGTTGTAGAACCCGTAGAACTGGGAGTCGCACGCGGCGGTGTCGGGACAGCCGAAGCCTGTGGCGATCTGGTACTTCCGAGCGGTGAGGGACTCGCCCTTGGCGAGGACGAGGCCCTGCTCCTTCTGCACGAGGACGAGCAGCGCGCGCGCGCTGATCCCGCAGGCCTGGGCGACCTTGGCGATGATCGTCGCGGCGGACTCGTTGGTCCCGCCGATGTACGCGCCAGCGCAGCGCGAGTCCGCAGGACGGGTGTACGTGTCCTGGCGGAAGTCCTTGAGACAGGGCTGGCCCGCCTTCGACGGGGTGCAGGTGGCGCCCTTGGCGTCGAGGAACGCTTGGATGTCCGGGGCGGACATGTCCGTACCGTTGAAGAACACGGCGTCGGAGATGAGGTTGCCGGGATCGAAGCCACTGAAGTTCGCCGCCTGTGCCGGGGCTGCGGTGATCGGCAGCACGGCCGGAGCGATCGCCATCGACAGCGCCAGCGCCAAGGCGGTGACGCTCGAGACGACGAGGTGCCGCAGGGTGTTGTACGTCATGGGACCACGATCTCGACAGGGGCTGACTGCCCGGAGCTGGACGGTGAGGCGTAGGTGAGCACTGCTTGCCAGGATCCAGGAGCGAGCGAGGAGCCGGGTAGGAGGATCTCACCGCAGGAGGTGGTCGTGGCGTCTGCGGTGGCGTCGACGGAGGCGCTGCTCGTGAGGGAACCCTGGGTGAGCGTGGCCGTGCACTCGCCACCCTCATCGACTCCGTCGGCATAGCCATTAATGAACGCGGACCCCTGATCGGGGTCGAACCCCCAGTAGCTCACCGTGACGGAGACCGTGCGCGTGCCGGCCGAGCTGGACGGCGTCGGTTGCGGCGGATCGGTCGCGGGGTCGGACGGGGCGTCGTCGTCGGGGTCGGTCGACCCGGCCGGCGCTGTCGCGTCCGGGGTGGGTGTGTCGACCGGCGGCTCCGACGGGAGCGTCGACACCGGCGGGGGCGGGACCGGCGCGTCTGACTCCTGCGACCCGCACGCGGCGATGCTCGTCAGGAGAAGAAGGCTGACGAGCGCGGTCGCACCACGGCGTCGTGTTCGAGGCATGGTGCTCCCTGCGGGCGGGGTGGGGCTAGGCATGGTCTGTCAGTAGAACATAAGGAGCAAAGCGCCGGGTGGACGTGGTCGCGCGCGTCGTCAGGAAGGAACCCCGTCGTGCCCGCTCGTCTCGTGCGGCGAGGTGTCCTGGGTGCTGGCGTGACGATCGGAGACCTCGAGCTTGAGGAGAGCGAGCTCCTCGGTGAGGGTGCGTGTCTGCTCCTCGATGCTCGTCAGGGACGCGCTCAGCTGGATGCACACCGCGAGAAGGATGACGAACCCGCCGGCGAAGAGCAGGTTGACCGGTGTCTCGACGCCGACCACGCCTGCCAGCCAGAACGCGACCTTCGGGAAGGCGCCGAGGATCGCGACTGCGATCCCGAGACAGATCCAGATGGCGGCGTACTTCTCCCGGATGCGTCGGCGGCGCAGGAGCACGAAGAGGAAGACAACGACGATCACCGAGAGGGCGATCGCGAAGATGTAGCCGCTCACAGGGAAACCTCGGGCTCGAGGGGCTCGCTCGGACGGGACAGGGCGATGGTGAGTGCGAGGAACGCTCGCAGGAGGAAGACGGCGGCCTTGATCGGGCTGTGCGACGCCGTGCCACCCGCTCGTGGACGCATCTCGACCCCGACCTGCGAGACACTCACGCCGGCGCGCGCGGCGATGACGAGGGCCTCGACCGTGTCACCGAGGTACTCGGCAGGATAGTTCGACGCGAAGAGGCGGATGGCCTTGCGGTTGCATGCCTTGAACCCTGAGGTCGTGTCGGTCAGCCGCGTCTTGGACACCCGCGACAGGACGAACGACAGCAGCTTCATGCTCCACCAGCGCGGACCGCTCGCCGTGTAGCTCCCAGTCCCGGCGAAACGCGCCCCGATGACGACGTCCGAGATACCGGCGTTGAGCCGCTCGATGAGGACCTGGACGTCCTTCGGGTCGTGCTGACCGTCAGCGTCCAGCTGCACGGACTGACGGTAACCGTTGCGCAGCGCGTACTTGTACCCGGCGCGCATGGCCCCGCCGACGCCGAGGTTGAGCGGGAGGTCGAGGACCCGCGCACCGTGGTGCGCGGCGACCGCAGCAGTCATGTCGGTCGATCCGTCGTTCACCACGAGGACGTCTGCTTGCGGCATGGCGGCACGGATCTCGGCGATGACGCCCGGCAGGGTCACCTGCTCGTTCCACGCAGGGATGATGATGAGCAGGCGCTCGTCGGTCTCTCTGGGCATGACTGCGAGCCTACCGGCTCGCCCGAGAGACTCGGGTGACCGCAGCGACGTGGAGGGCGACACCGACGACAGGCCCGACGACGAGGCTGAGGATCGTCCGCGTCTCGACGCCGAGAGGGAGGAACAGCACCGCGATCGTCACCGCGCTGGCCACGAACCACCCCGTCGAGAACGCTGCGTGCCTGCCCAGCGCGAGCACGGCGGCGCCGGTGAGCGTTACGAGGGCGAGGGCGCCGGCCGCCGCCACGAGTCCGGCGAGCACGGCGGACGACACCGAGGCCCCGACCACGAGTCGCATGAGCCACGGTCCGACGAGCGCGGCCATGCCCGCACCGACGGCGGCGAGCGCGACGATGATCGCGCCCAGCCGGACGAGGACTGCTGTCCTTCGGTCAGGGTTGTCGAGGAAGTGGGTGATCGCGACGCCCTGGTAGGCGTTGAGTGGCATGAGGAGCGGCGCCCGCGTGAGGGAGATCGCGAGGATGAGGGCGGCCGATGAGTTGTAGACGCTCGTCTCCGTCGTCAGGCGCAGCGCGACCGGGAAGCCGACGACGATCGTCGCGCTCGAGGCCGCCGCGATCATCGAGTGACCGGTCTGGCCGAGCAGTTGTGCGCGCCCGACGTCCGCGCGTGCCACGGCCGCTGCGCGTGACCGCGGGAGGAAGACCAGCAGGGTGACCCAGGTCGCCGCAGCGATCGTAGCTGCCGCCTCCATCCCGAACAGGCCCCACCCGAGCCCAGCCGCTCCCCCGACGAGCACGAGCCGCCCGAGTGCCTCGCTGCCCACGAGGACCGAGTAGCTCCCCCAGAGTCCCAGGCCGCTGAGGGCGCCAGCGATCGCGCTGTGCCCCGCGAATGCCACGACCCCGAGGCAGAGCGCCACCACGAGCCCGGGGCGGTAGCTGTCGAAGAGCGCGACGGACCACACGGGGGAGAGGGCTGCGAGGAGCGCGGCCATGCCCACGCCGATGAGCAGGGCAGTCGACAGCGTGTGCGGGGTGCTCGAGTCCTCGCGCAGAGAGCGAGCGCTCCGGACCGCTCTCGTCATCTCGTTCTGGACGCCTGCCAGGACCCCGAACATCGCGAAGAGCAAGGACCAGAACGTGAGGAAGGTCGCGGTGTCTGCTGAGTCGGCCCCGCCCAGGGCGCGAGGGATGACGAGGATGACGAGGAGCCCGGACACCCCGGCGACGACGGAGGCGACACCGACGCTCGTCGCGCCGCGGGAATCGATCGTGGGTGGTGGACCTGCTGACATGACTCTCCCGGTGGTGTGTGGCCAGCCCGAGGCGGCCGGAGTCCAGGGCGGCACCCGTGCCTAGGCTAGGGTGAAGGACTGAATCCGCGGCGTGGAACGTCCCTCTGGCGCGTCGCGACACTACCGCGAAAGGTGGCACGCCTTGCCCCTGGATATTTTCGTTCCCTTCTGGGGGGATCCCGCGATGCTCCGCGAGACCGTGGAGAGCGTGCTGTCGCAGACGAACGAGGACTGGCTGCTGACGGTGGTCGACGACGCGTACCCCGACGAGTCCGTCCGCGAGTACTTCGACGCGCTGACAGACCCTCGGGTGTCGTACCTCCGCAACAAGACGAACAAGGGCATCACCGAGAACTATCGGACCTGCGTGCGGATGGCGACGCAGGACGTCATGGTGATCCTCGGGTGCGATGACGTCTTGCTGCCGAACTACGTCGACGTCATCCTGCGTGCCCATGCGCACTACCCGCAGGTCGACATCATCCAGCCTGGCGTCCAGATCATCGACGAGCAGGGCGCCGTGGTCACCACCCTCGTCGACGTGGTCAAGCAGAAGCTGACCATGCCGCGGGCGACGTCCCCGCGCGTGCTCTCTGGCGAGACCCTCGCTACGAGCCTCCTGCGCGCCGACTGGCTCTACTGGCCGTCGCTCGCGTTCAAGCGCGAGCGTCTCCTCGAGGTCGACTTCCGTGAGGGCTTCCCGATCATCCAGGACCTCGCCCTCGCGATCGACCTCATCGCCTCCGGGAGCTCCCTCCTCATCGAGCCCACGCTCTGCTTCTCCTACCGGCGCCACTCCGCGAGCGCGTCCTCGGCGAAGCTGGGAGACGGGTCGCGGTTCGTGGGGGAGCGCGAGTACTTCGACTCCGCCGCGGAGCAGATGGCGGAGCTCGGCTGGCGCCGTGCACGCCGGGCCGCCCACGTCCAGCTGACCTCTCGCGCGCATGCGCTCACGCTGCTCCCGAAGGCCCTCCTGGGGCGGAACACGGCTGGCGCAAGGGTGCTCGCGGGCCACATCTTTACCAACCACTAGACGATGGTGCAGGTGCCTGGGGCGGCGACCGTGCTGCCCAGGCCCACGACGAACAGGGAGTTCACTTTCTCATGGCTGAATCTCAAGCGGCCGCCTCGAGCGCCGGAACGGTCGTCGTCACCGGCGGGGCGGGCTTCATCGGCACCGCCATCGCTGCGGGGCTCGCGGAGAAGTTCTCGCGCGTCATCGCGTTCGACAACCTGCACCCGCAGATCCACGCGACGCGGGCGCGCCCGGACACGCTGGACAGCCGCGTCGAGCTGTTCGAGGCGGACATCACCGATGCCGCCGCGTGGGACCGGCTCCTCACAGACGTCACACCGGACGTCGTCGTGCACCTCGCCGCCGAGACGGGCACGGGCCAGTCGCTCGAGGAGTCCACGCGCCACGCCCTCGTCAACGTCGTGGGCACGACCCAGATGCTCGACGCACTCAACCGCCACGGGAAGCTGCCCCGCCGGATCGTGCTCACGTCGAGCCGAGCCGTCTATGGCGAAGGTGCGTGGAGGCGGACCGACGGGTCGGGGGAAATCCTCTATCCCGGCCAGCGGTCGCTCGCCCAGCTCGAGCGGGGGGAGTGGGACTTCGAAGGTGCAGAACCGACCGCCATGCGTGCCGGGGTGGTCTTCCCCGCGCCGGTGAGCGTCTACGGAGCGACAAAGCTCACCCAGGAGGACATCCTGCGGGCGTGGGCGCTGTCCTACGGGGTCGAGGCATCGGTCGTACGCCTGCAGAACGTCTATGGCCCCGGCCAGTCGCTCATCAACCCCTACACGGGCATCATGTCGCTGTTCTGCCGGCTCGCGAAGGCGGGCACGTCGATCCCGTTGTACGAGGACGGTGAGGTCCGGCGGGACTTCATCATCATAGATGACGTCGCGCGTGCCGTCCTCGCGGCGACCTTCAGCGAGACGATCAGCCCCGTCCCGGTCGACATCGGTTCCGGCGAGATGCAGACGATCGCCACCGCAGCGGCGATCATCGCCGAGTACTACGGCGCGCCCGCACCGCACGTGACCGGCCAGTTCCGCAACGGTGACGTCCGGCACGCATGGGCAGACGTCACTGCCGCCAAGGAGGTGCTCGGGTGGGAGCCCCGCGTCTCGCTGCGGGACGGCATCCACGCGCTCGCCCGGTGGATCGACGCGGAGCAGGCAGCCGGCCGCTGACCCGGAACGCCTACGGATCGCGAAAGGTCACACACCCTCGCGGTCCGTGGGGCGTCCGGCGCTCGACCCCTTGCTGTCACCGGGGGCGGACGGCGCCCCGGGAGCCGACGACGAGGTGGTGGCCACGACCTCCGCGGCTTCTCCGGACGGGGGCGGCGTGGGCTTCCCGCGGCGCAGTGACTCGCGCACGCGACGCATGACCGGCCGCTCCAGGAGGAACCAGCTGGCGGACGCGAGGGCCAGTGCTCCGGCCGCGGTGGCGAGGTTGTAGACGAGAAGGCCGCGGTCGTGCACGTCGCCCAGCGCCAGGAGCTGCTGGACGGGCCACGCATAGATGTAGAGGCCGTAGGACACGTCGTTCTTCTTGATGAAGTCCGGCGACGGCACCCAGGAGGCAAGCCAGAGGACCGCTATGGCGAACAGCGGCGCGGCGGCCTGGCCGCCCCAGGTGTTCCAGGTGCTGGCGGTCAGCAGGCCGACAGCGAGGCTGGGCAGGGCCACCCACCAGCGCAGGGGAATCCGGTCACGGAGCATGTAGACGACGGCACCGCCGAGGAAGTACGGGAGCAGCTTCGACAGCAGGACGGTGTCGGCGTTGCCTCCCGTGATCCGACCGAGCAGATCGAGGTTGGCGCGCACGACGACCGATCCGACGAACAGTGCGACCATGATCCACGGGGTCCGCTTGGCGACGGCGAAGATCATCGCGAAGCCGACCACGAGGTACGCGAGGAACTCGAAGTAGAGGGTCCATAACGGACCGTTCCACGCGTACGGGTACGGCACGGAGGCGAGGGTGCCAGCGATGGAGTAGTCGGAGATCTTCAAGCCTGCATTGGCGAACACGTAGTTGACCGGTGTGTTCGGCGTTGTGAGGAAACCACCGAGCGAGCCGTTCTGGACGACGTACGCGATCGGGGCGAACACCGCCGCAGTGACGATCATGCACACGAGGAATGCCGGGAAGATCCTCGCGATGCGTTGGACGAGGTACGTCCCGACGTCGGACCGCATGCGGCTCGCGGTGATGAGGTAGCCGCTGATGACGAAGAAGCCGATGACGGACCACCCGCCGAGCGACTCGCCCGCCCAGCTCGGTTCGGGACCGGCGGCGGTGATCGAGTAGGCGTGCGAGATGAAGACCGCCGTGGCCAGGATCAGCCGGAAGAGGTTGAGAGCGTTGTTGCGCGAGTCCAGGCGAGATGCGCGAGTGGTACGTCCCGGGGCTGCGTCGAGAGCCACGGCCGTCGTGGCGGTCATCGAGGTGTTCCTGCGGGGAAGTTCCGGTGCATGGACGACCATTCTGCCGCAAGCGTCGGCCCGGGTGTGCGCCACGCGGCCCCGCCGGGGGACCGCATCGGCGCCGCGGCTCGCCTGTTAGGGTCGGTCCTTGTGACGCGCGTACTCGTAGATCTCCTGTCCTACACCGGCACCAAGGGCGGGATGGAGACGTACACCCGCGAGCTCTATCGTGAGCTCGGACGGGTGGAAGCCGGCTACGAGTACATCGGGTACGCCTCCAAGGAGTTCCTCACCTGTGACCACGAGTGGTTCCCGGGCGAGATCATCCCTTCGGGGATCTCCGGTGAGAACCGCTTCCACTGGGCGTATGGCGAGCTGTTCGCGGTGTCGCGCGCAGCCTCGAAGGTCGGGGCGGGCCTCGTCCACGCTCCGGCCACGCTGGGACCGCGTCGCTCGACCATGCCGACGGTCGTGACGATGCACGACATGCTCTACTGGAGCCATCCCGACCTCATGTCGACGCCGTTCTACACGAAGCCGGTCATGTGGATGGAGAAGCAGGCTGCGCGCAACGCCGCCCGGATCCTCACGATCAGCGAGGTGTCGGCACGCGAGATCCAGAAGTATCTCGGCGTCGACCCTGCGCGGATCGACGTCGTGCCGCTGGCGGGCACTGCTCCTCGGACGCTCGAGGGTGAGGTGCCCCGGGAGCCCGACCTCATCATCGCGATGGGCAACCGGCGCCCGCACAAGAACTATGAGGGCCTCGTCCGTGCGATGGCCGAGGTCGACCCGGGAGTCCGGCCCCGCCTCGTCGTGACAGGGAGTCGCGGAGACGATCCGTTGCTCCCGATCGTCCGGGAGCTCGGTCTCGAGGGCTGGGTCGACCTGCGCGGATGGGTGACCCCCGCAGAGCTCGAGGATCTGTATTCCCGAGCGACTGCGCTCGCGATGCCGACGTTCTGCGAGGGCTTCGGGCTGCCGCCGCTCGAGGCGATGATGGTCGGGCTCCCCGTCCTCATGTCGGACATCCCGGTGCTTCGCGAGGTCGGTGGTGATGCGGCCCTGTACTTCGATCCGCACAGCACCGCCTCCATCGCTGCAGCGATCACGACGGCCGTCACCGAGCCCGCGACGCTCGCCACGCTGGCTGAGCGTGGGCGCGCACGTGCGGCGCTGTACTCGTGGGAGAAGGTCGCGGAAGGGACGCTGGCGTCGTTCGCGAGAGCGCTCGCGTGAGCTGCGGACCTACGCGACGCTGACGCGCTCGGTCTCCAGCAGCCGCGCGAGACGCGCGGGATCGGCGTCGAGCGAGCGTGACGTCTGCGGGTCGAGGACGACGACGGACCCGTCCTCCGCCCATGCCTGGAGGCTCGCGCGGACGAGGGAGAGCGCCCCGGGGGCTCCGTCTGCGGCGCGGACGAGCCGGCGGACGCCCGGGCCGTGTGCCGTGACCGAGGACCACACGAGCAGGTCCTCGTGACGCACGTCGGGTGTCGAGTCGTCGGTCGCGTCGACGAGCGCCAGCGCACGGGGCTCTGTCGGAGCGACATACCCCAGCTGGTCGCCGTAGGTCATCACGGCGGCCGCGGCGTCGACGGCGCCGGGGGGCAGGTCTCCGTCGAACCGGCGCGCCAGCGCTGGCAGGGCGACGACGACGACCTCGGGACGAGCCGAGAGCAGGCCGGTTGCGGCGACGCTCGCGGGATCGCTCGTCACGAGGACGTCGTCGGGTGCTGCTGCTGCTGCGGCGCCGGATGCACGGTCGTCGCCGTTGCCCCCCACGCGGACGCACGCCCCTGCCTGCCACGTCGCCAACGCCCACACGAGCGTGCGCCAGTGCGGTGGCAGGTCGAGGTGGACGACCGTGCCGGGGCCGGCGTCGAACTCCTCCACGAGGAGGTTGGTGGTCTTCGTCACCCAGTTGGCCAGCACGGCTCCGGAGAGCTCGATGCGCTCGCCGTCGGGGCCGTACCACGTCAGGCGCGGGCGCCCGGGGTCGGCGGTGAGCACGCGGAGCAGGGAGGTGACGGTGTCTGCCATGCGGGACAGCCTAACGAGCGCCCGGTGTGGGGTGCGCCACCCAAAATTCACCCGCTCAGGTGGCGCTTTTAGCACAGCGCGGCTTGACTGAGGTAGATGACACGCGTGTAATTTCACGTGTCGGTTGTGTACACCCGCTGCTTCGACGAGGTCGTCTCCGCGAGGGGCCGGTGCGCTCGTCAGGGCCGCCGTACGTCGCCACGTCACGCACGATCCGGGACACCCGCGGAGGGGTACAGCATGTGGAACCTGCTCGACGAGGACGGGCCTTTCCCGTCTGACGCCGTACGGCTGGTCGAGGGCTTCACCGGTCCCGGACCGCAGGAGGGCGCGACGGTGCTCCCGCTCTTCGGGAGCGTCGACGACGACCCGGCGATGGGGTGGCAGGAGCGCGCGCTGTGCGCCCAGACCGACCCCGAGGCGTTCTTCCCCGAGAAGGGCGGCTCGACGCGTGAGGCCAAGAAGGTCTGCGTCGGCTGCGAGGTCCGCAGCGAGTGCCTCGAGTACGCGCTGGAGAACGACGAGCGGTTCGGCATCTGGGGTGGGCTGTCCGAGCGGGAGCGGCGCAAGCTCAAGCGGCGCGCCATCTGACGCTGAGCGCACTCCGCCGCCGGCCCCGCCACGCCCGGCGCCGCCCTGCCCGGAGCCAGCACGCTCGTGAGGCACTATGGACGCCGTATGACTTCCCCCGACCACACTCTCCCGGCTGATGCCGCGGCGGGACGCGCCCGAGAGGCAGGCGTCACCGCCGTCCTCGTGACGCACGGCTCGTCCGCCTACCTCCCCCACGCGGTGGGAGCGATCCTTGCGGCGGAGCCCGGCCCGGCCCGGCTCGTGGTCGTCGATGCATCGCCTGCCGGTGCCCCTGGTCTCGACGGGCTCCCGGCGGGTGTCGACGTCGTGCGTGCACCTGGCGCCCGAAGCTTCGGCGCGGGCGTCGACGTGGCGCTCCGGGAGGCGCCCGGGGGCATCTCGACACGCTGGTTGTGGCTCTTCCACGATGACTCCGCTCCGGAGCCGGACGCCCTGGCGCATCTCCTGCGGGCCGTCGAGCACGCGTCGTCGGTGGCGATCGCTGGCGTGAAGCAGGTCCAGTGGGACGAGCCGGACGAGCTCGTCGAGGTGGGGCTCACCGTCTCGCGCAGCGGTCGCCGGATGACGGGTGTCGAGCCCGGTGAGCTCAACCAGGGCCAGCACGATGCGCGTGAGGATGTCCTCGCGGTCGGACTCGCGGGAGCGCTCGTGCGGACGAGCGTGTGGTCGGACCTGTGCGGGACGGACGCGACGTACGGCATCTTCGGTGACGGTCTGGACCTGTCGCGTCGTGCGCGTCTCGCCGGGCACCGCGTGATCGTCGTGCCGTCCGCCCTCGTGCTGCACGCGCAGGCGGGCCTGCGCGGGTTGCGCACGGAGCACCCGGTCGACCCCGTGGTTGCGGCCGACGCAACCTTCGGGCCTCGCTTGCGGTCCCAGCTCTACTTCCTTGCCACGAGCCTCCCCGGCTGGGTCCTGCCGCTGTTCCTCGTCGCGGCTGTCGTCGCCGCACCCGTGCGGTCCCTCTACCGGGTGGCGCTCAAGCAGCCCGGTCACGCGGTCCAGGAGCTCTGGGCGCCGGTCTGGCTCCTTGCGCGCATCCGGCGGGTGGTGCGTGCCCGGCGTGCCATCGCGCGCGTGAGCGTCGTGCCCCGATCAGTGCTCACCCCGCTCATGGCGACGACGCGCGACGTGCTGGGCGAGCACCGGGACCGGCGGCTCGCGCGTGCGGCGCGCCGTCGGGCGGCGCACGGCCCGGACGAGCTCGACCGCGCCGAGATCGCGGCATCCGCACGCCGTCGCCGGGCCGCCCTCGCTGTCCTCGTCCTCCTCGTGGCAGGTGCAACGGTTGCGGCGCTCGGGTCTGTCGTCGCGGCCGCTGTCGACGGTGGCCGTGTCGTCGGCGGTGCGCTGCTGCCGGCCCAAGGTGGGTGGGCGGGGCTCACGGACGCGATCTCGAGCGGTTGGGTGCGTGAGGGCCTCGGAGCATCCGCTCCGGCGGACCCGCTGCTCACCGCGCTGCTGCCCGTCGTCGCGGTGGCCCGCGGGGACCTGCAGTCGGCGGTCAACCTCCTCGTCGTGTCGTCGCTCGTCCTGGCTGCCGTCGGCGCCTGGTTCGCCGCGGGTGCGGCCACACGGTCGGTTCCGCTCCGGTTCTGGGCAGCGACGGTGTGGGCCGCTGCCCCTGCCCTCGTCGTGGCCGTGGGTCAGGGCCGCCTGGGTGCGGTGCTCGCGCACGTCGCGCTCCCGTGGCTGGCGCTCGCGGTGGTTCGTGCGGTGGGCATCCAACGGGTCGACGTGTGGGGAACGTTGCGGATGCGTTCCCAGGAGCGCGCGGAGCAGCGTCTGCGGGAGAAGATCCGTGAGCAGGCTGCCGCGCGCTCCTCGGGTGCGACGGCCGCCGGGCGTCCCTCCGACGAGGGCGGACCGGCTGGCCCGGGGGCCGTCGTCGACGGGACGACGAGCCCGGGTCCCGTGGCGGCCGCGAGCCCGTCGACGACCCCGCAGCGAGGTTCGGTCGCTGCCCTCGGGGCCGCTGGCCTCGCGTTCGCGGTCGTCGTGGCGGGTGCTCCGTCGCTCCTCGTCCCCGGCCTGCTCTCCCTCCTCGTCGTGGCGGCGCAGGTCCCGCGCAACCGCAGATACATCGCGTTCGTGCCGCTGCCTGCGCTCGTGGTCGTGGGCCCGCTCGTCGTGCGGGCGGTCGCGACGTGGTCGTCAGGGGGGTGGCGCATCCTCCTGGGTGACCCGGGCCTGCCGCTCGCGTCCGACCCCGCCCCGGCCTGGCAACAGCTCCTCGCCCTCCCGGTGGTTGTCACGTCCGGTGCCTCGGGGGCCTGGGCGCTCGTCGTCGAGCAGGGTGCCCTGGTCCTGGGAGGCGTCGTCCTGGCGGGAGCGCTCGTCGGGCTCGTGCGGTCGGGCGGGCGCGGCGTGGCAGCCCGGACGTTGTGGTGGATCGCGGCGATCGGGTTGGCAACCGCCCTGCTCTCTGCGGCGACGACAGTCGCCGGGGGAGACGGCGTGCCCGTCACGGGCTGGCCCGGCGCCGGGTCGTCGCTCATGCTCCTCGCGCTGCTCGGGGCCGCCGTCCTCGGGATCGACGGGCTCGGCTCCAAGGCGTTGCAGCACACGTTCGGCTGGCGGCAGGTCGGTATCGGCGCGCTGGCGCTCGTCGTCGGCGCGGTGCCCCTCCTCGTGCTCGGTTCCTGGGTGGTCGGTGCACGCACAGACGGGTCGACGGTGGCGATCGCGCCGCTGGAGCGCGCGATCGTGCCCGCGGTCGGACAACGCATGCAGACCTCAGACCGGCAGGCACGGGTGCTCGTCCTCGAGCAGGAGGCCGACGGGGATCTGCGGTACCAGCTCCTGCACGGGGACGGCCCTCAGCTCGTCGACTCGTCTGCCGTCGTGCGGGTGGGACGTCTGAGCAGCGCGTCCGACGACCGCGCCGAGCTCGTCGCTGCGCTCGCGGCAGGGGACGACCGTGGGCAGGCGCGGGCGCTGAGCGACCTCGGCGTCGGTGCGGTCCTCGTGCCCCCGGCGGCAGAGCTCGGCCGCGCCCAGCTCGTCGGGCGCATCGACACGGTGGCGGGGCTCCAGCGGATCACGGAGAACGCGTCGGGCACGATCTGGCGTGTCGCTCCCGGACCGGGCCTCGACGACCAGCCGTCCTGGGCACGCGTGCAGGCACCGGGCGACGACGGCGTGCCGGTCGTCGAGCAGGCGCTCGCGTCCGCCGGGCTCCGGGTGGACGCCGACGTGCCGGCCGGTGCTGAGGACCGCGTCCTCGTTCTCGCCGAGACGCCCGCACCGGGGTGGCACGCAGAGCTGGACGGTGAGCCGCTGCGCACCCTCGAGGACGACGAGCGCCAGTCGTTCCTGCTCGGCGCCGACGGCGGTCACCTCACGGTCGGGTACGACCGTGCCAGCCGGACCCCGTGGGTCATCCTCCAAGGAGCAGTGCTCATCGTGTTCAGCCTCCTTGCCCTCCCGGTCCGCCGTCGTCGGACGGTGACGTCATGAGTGTCCGGTCCACGGAGTCGGTGGAGCGCCGTGCCCGCCGACGCTCCCGCGTCGCGGGGATCGCCTCTGCCGTCCTCGCCGTCGGTGTCATGGCCACCCTCGCTGTGGTCGGTGACGACGTCGTGCGCCCGGGACCCGCGGGTGACGTCGGCACGCCGGTGACGCTCGGTGCGCGGTCGACGACGAGCGTGTGCCCCGCCCCGGTGTCGCTCCCGGACCCGGACTCCACCGACGACGAGGGCTTCAGCCCGACACCCGTCGACACTGTGACGTCCCTGCGCGCGGCAGTGCTGGGCGCAGGGACCACGGTCGACGTCGTGACCTTCGAGGCGCTGCGCGACGAGCAGAGCACCAGCGCGGGCAGCAGCGCGGGAAGCAGCACCGACGACGGTGCGCCAGCGGGTGCCGACGACGAGCCGGCGGAGGCGGTCCGTACCCTCGAGGGCGCGAATCCGAGCGGCCAGGCGTCCGTCGAGCCGGTGGACACGGCACTCGTCCTGCGCGGAGAGGCGGCAGCAGGGCAGCCGGCGCTGCAGGCGGGTGCCGTGGCCTCGGCGACGGCTGCCGGTGACCTGCGTGGGCTCGCGGCCGCGGCCTGCCAGCAGCCGGGGATCGAGCAGTGGCTCGTGGGGGGCAGCACCGAGCTCGGGACGAGCTCCCGGCTGGTGCTGCAGAACCCGAGCCGGACGCCCGCGACCGTCACCGTCTCCGTGTGGGGGGCGGGGGGTCGCCTCGACCTGGCCGGACCCTCGACGTACCTCGTCCCGCCCGGCAGCCAGGTGAGCACCCTCCTCGAGGGGCTGGCTGCCGAGCAGCGACGCATCGCTGTGCACGTGAGCTCCTCGGGAGCGCTCGTCACGTCGTACCTCCAGCACAACGTCCTCGAGGGCGTCACGCCGCACGGCGTGGACCTCGTTGTTCCTGGGTCCGGCCCCGCCACGGCCCAGGTCGTGGCGGGAGTCACGCTGGCCACCTCCGAGATCGGGGACGAGGACGTCGCGTCGGTCCGGATGCTGACCCCCGGTGAGGACGCCGGGACGGCCGTCCTCACGATGCTCGGGGCCGACGGCAAGCACGTGCTGCGGGGGGCGGAGAGCGTGTCCCTCGTGCCTGGGGAGGTGATCGACGTGAGCCTCGCGGGGATGCCCGCGGGCCGGTACACGGTCGTCGTGCAGGCGGACGTGCCGGTCGTGGCAGGTGTCGAGTCCGCGCTGACCGGCGAGATCGACGAGGGGCAGCTCGGCACGACAGCCCCGCGGGACCGTGCGTGGATCCCGAGCCAGCACCTGCCGGCCGGTGTCGACTCGTTCGTGGCGGTCCCGGCGAGCACCACCGCTGCCGTCGTCGTCACCGCCCTGCCGGCGGCGCTCGACGGCGCGCACGCGTTCGCCGCCCAGGTCCCTGTCGTCTACGACGGGCAGACCGGAGCGGACGGTCAGCCGCTCGTCGACCCGCTCACCCAGGCGTGGGCGCCGGCCACCCGCGGAGAGCTCCGGGCCTACGGAACCGACGGGGAGCTCCTGGGCAGCGCACCCGTCGACCTCGCGCTCGGGCAGACGATGTCGCTCGACCTCTCGGAGCTCGGCGGTGGCGCGCAGGTCACGTCGGTCGCGCTCGTCCCGGCCGAGCCTGCGGCGGAGGTCAGCGAGGATGCTGTCACGCTCGACTGGGTGCTTGCTCTCGCTGCGGACGGCGTCACCGGCTCGACGGCGGTCGTCGTCCCCACGGTCCCACCGTCGACGCAGGACGAGGTGCTCGTCCTGCGGTCTCCCCGCGTCGGGCTGCCCGACGGCTGAGTCGGCCCAGCCCGGTCGACGCGGGGCGAGCGCGCCCTGCTGGGACGGACCTACGCGGCTGCGCGGCTGAGGTCGTCAGCGGGGACCTCTGACGCACGCGCACAGGTCAGCCGGGATCGCGATACTGCGGGTCGATCTCCTCGGGCGGCCGGGAGAGCAGGTGCGCCACCTGCTCGACGACCACGTCACGCACGAGCTCCGCGACGTCGCGTGCATCGGCAGCGCGGTTCTCGACCGGTCGACGGTAGATGAGGACCCGACCCGGTTGACCCGACTCTGCCGGGAAGTACCGTCCCAGCGGCACGCCGCCGTGCTCCCAGGGCGCCGGGTCGGACGGCGGCACGTCCTCGACGGCGAACTCCGTCCCGGACAGCTCCTTGCCCCAGGCCCTCTCGAGGTGCTGCACGGTCGCGAGCACGCACTCGTCGAAGCGCTCGGCACGCGTGCGGTGACCAGGGACCGACATCGGCAGGACAGGGCCGCGCAGGCCCCGACCCCGTCGGTCGCGGCGGTGACGTGGCACCGTCGGCCCGGAGGACGGTGTGAGGGCATCCATGGGGCCACTCTAGGTGCCAGGAGCCCTGAGGGGCCGCGACGGATGAACTCGCCCGTTCGTGCCGATTGCACCCGGCGTGGGAGTGCCGGGCAGCGCTCCCGGCGAGGTACCGTCGTCTCTTGTGAGTCCAGCCCGCCAATGCACCCGAACCGCCTGCGCGCGCGCCGCAGTGGCGACCCTGACGTACGTGTACTCCGACTCGACGGCGGTCCTCGGGCCCCTCGCGCTCATGGCGGAGCCCCACAGCTACGACCTGTGCGAGGTGCACTCCGACCGCCTCACCGCCCCGCGCGGCTGGGAGGTCCTCCGCCTGACGCCGGCTGGCTCGCAGGATCACCAGGATCCGCGGGACGTCGGCGCGACCGCGCCCGACGTCACCCCGGACGTCGTCCCGGACGACCTCGTCGCGCTCGCTGACGCGGTCCGGGAGGTCGGGCGGCCCCGCCACCTCGCCGACCCGGAGCCCGTCCAGACCAGCGAGGTGGCCCGGAGAGGTCATCTGCGGGTGCTCAAGGGCGACGGGTG
Source organism: Sanguibacter sp. Z6_81 (assembly GCF_057180625.1). Lineage (NCBI taxonomy): Bacteria > Bacillati > Actinomycetota > Actinomycetes > Micrococcales > Sanguibacteraceae > Sanguibacter > Sanguibacter sp. Z6_81. The sequence continues at coordinate 16,355 of NZ_JBXUFV010000006.1, forward strand.
ACTCCCGCTCCGGGGACGGGCGGTCGTCGCGGGCGCCGTCCGGCCGCGCTCGAGGTCCCGCTGGGATCCCTCAGCCAGGCGAGCGCGGCCGTGCCCGGACCCCGGAGGTGCCCGGACTGCGGCTCGTCGTCGCTCACGCGGTTGTCGCTGCCCAACGCGGCGGGCGTGGCCGCGACGTTCGTCTCGTGCCACGACTGCGAACGCACCGGCTGGTTCGCCTCCGACGACGGGCGTGAGGTGTCGCGCACGACCGTCCTGGGTGTCGACCCCGACGACGACGTCCGGGCGCTCGCGACCGGCAAGTAGGCTGCAGCCATGGACCAGACCGCCCCGGCAAGCCGCCCCCTCCATGACCTCTCCGGACTCATCAAGTCGTACGACGTGCGCGGGATCGTGCCGGAGCCGTTCAGCACGGACGTGGCGGAAGCGATCGGTGCGGCGTTCGCCACGGCGGTCGTCATCCCTGATGCCGGAGACGCCGCCGACGCGACGCCAGCGGTGCTCGAGACCCCGCCGACCGGGGTCCAGGCCCGGCCGCGGGTCGTCATCGGGCACGACATGCGCGAGTCCGGACCGGCGCTCGTCGAGGCCTTCGCCCGCGGGCTGACCGACGCCGGCATCGACGTCGTGCGGATCGGGCTGTGCTCCACGGACGGGCTCTACTACGCCTCGGGTGTGCTCGGGGTGCCGGGAGCGATGTTCACCGCGAGCCACAACCCTGCCGAGTACAACGGGATCAAGCTGTGCCGGTCAGGGGCACGCCCTGTCGGTCAGGACACCGGGCTGGGCCGCGTGCGGGAGCTCGCCGAGCAGTACCTCGGTCATGGCCTTCCGGGTGCGGCCACCCAGCTCGGCCAGGTGACGGACCGGTCCATGCTCGCTGACTACGCGGCGTTCCTGCGTGGTCTCGTCGACATCTCGGGCATCCGTCCGCTCAAGGTCGTGGTGGACGCGGGCAACGGCATGGGTGGGTACACGGTGCCCGCGGTCCTCGGGTCGGGTGCGGGCCTGCCCGCTCTCCCGCTCGAGATCGTGCCGCTGTACTTCGAGCTCGACGGGACGTTCCCCAACCACGAGGCCAACCCGCTCGAGCCCGAGAACCTGCGGGACCTCCAGGCGGCCGTGGTCGAGCACGGCGCGGACATCGGTCTCGCCTTCGACGGCGACGCCGACCGGTGCTTCGTCGTCGACGAGCTCGGGCAGCCCGTGAGCCCGTCGGCCGTCACCGCGCTCGTGGGGCTGCGCGAGGTCGCCAAGGAGATCGCGGCCGGGCGCCAGCCCACCGTCATCCACAACCTCATCACCTCGCAGGCCGTCCCGGACCTCCTTGTCGCGGCGGGCGCGCAGGTCGTGCGCACCCGGGTGGGCCACTCGTTCATCAAGGCCGAGATGGCAGCGCACGAGGCCATCTTCGGCGGCGAGCACAGCGCGCACTACTACTTCCGTGACTTCTTCTTCGCGGACACCGGGATGCTCGCCGCGCTGCACGTGCTCGCCGCGCTCGGCGAGCAGCTGCACCCGCTGTCCAGCCTCGCGGAGATGTACGAGCCGTACGTCTCCAGCGGTGAGCTCAACTCCCGGGTGGAGGACGTCCCCGCCGCCCGCGCACGAGTCGTCGAGGCGTACGTCACCCAGGAGGGGGCGGGGCCGGTGACGGTCGACGAGCTCGACGGGCTCACCGTGTCCCACTGGGACTCCCACCCGCGGTGGTGGTTCAACCTCCGCGCCTCGAACACCGAGCCGCTGCTGCGCCTCAACGTCGAGGCCGCGGACGAGGACATCATGATCAAGGTGCGCGACGACGTCCTGGCGCTCGTCCGCGAGGCCACGGAGGCAGGCGCATGAGTGCATCGACGGACCAGCCGTTCCCGCTCGACCGATGGGTGCGCGACATCCTGCGGTGCCCGGCGACAGGCGCCGAGCTCGTCGACGGCACGGGACCCCTCGGAGAGCCGGAGCTGCACTCCACGGCCGCGGAGAACCCGTTGGCGTACCCCGTCCGGGAGGGCATCCCCGTGCTCCTCGTCGACGACGCGCGCCCGCTCCTCACGCGTCCGCTCTGAGGTCCCTCCCGCCCTGCGGCTCCTGACGCGCTCCCTGCGGCGGGCCGGTTCGTTCCGGCGCGGGGAGGCCAGGGGCTGCGAGGACCGTCGACGCGCCGCCGGGACGTTCGGGGCATAGGATGCCGCGGGCATCGATGCCCGTCCGGCAGCGCTCGTCCTCGACACATGGAGCACCATGTCAGCACACGGCGGAACGAAGGCCATCGTCGCGGCCCTCTTCGCGAACCTCGGCATCGCGGTGACGAAGTTCGTCGCGTACCTCCTCACCCAGTCGTCGTCCATGCTCGCGGAGGGCGTGCACTCCCTCGCCGACTCGAGCAACCAGGCGCTCCTCCTCCTCGGCGGCAGGCGTGCGCGTCGCCAGGCGGACGCCCGGCACCCGTTCGGCTACGGCCGCGAGCGGTACATCTACGCGTTCATCGTCTCGATCGTGCTGTTCAGCGTCGGTGGGCTCTTCGCGCTCTACGAGGCGTACCACAAGTGGTCCGAACCGCACGCGATCGACTCGTGGCACTGGGTCCCCGTGACGGTCCTCGTCGCGGCGATCGCCATGGAGAGCTACTCCTTCCACACCGCGATCGTCGAGTCCAACGCCGTGCGCGGCACGCAGACGTGGCCGCAGTTCGTGCGCACCGCCAAGGCGCCTGAGCTCCCCGTGGTGCTCCTCGAGGACCTCGGCGCCCTCGTCGGGCTCGTCCTCGCGCTGTTCGGCGTGAGCCTCACGCTCGTCACCGGCGACGGACGGTGGGACGCGGCGGGCACCGCGAGCATCGGCGTGCTGCTCGTGCTCATCGCTGTCGTGCTCGCTCTCGAGACCAAGTCGCTGCTCCTCGGCGAGTCGGCGACGCCGGAGCACGTCGACGCCATCGACGCGGCCCTCGTGGGGCCCGGTGTCCCGTCCGTCATCCACCTGCGGACGCTGCACCTCGGGCCGGAGGAGCTCCTCGTCGCCGCGAAGATCGAGGTCGACGCCCGGGAGAGCGCCGCGGAGATCGCGGACGCGATCGACGAGGCCGAGGCCCGGGTCCGGGCCGCGGTGCCGATCGCGACCCGCGTCTACCTCGAGCCCGACCTGCGCGACTGACCCGACGCCGACCGGTCGACGAGACGCCGGAGGCCGGGCACCCCGTCACGGGTGCCCGGCCTCCGGCGCACGGACTCACTGCTCGGCGGCAGCCTTGAGGTCGTCGACGAACGTCGGGTTCTCCTCGAGCCACTGCGTGGCGGAGGCATCGTTGTCGTTGCCCTCGTTCTCGTTGAACATGATGTTCTCGAGGCTGAACAGCTGCTCGTCCGTCAGCGTGAACGCCCCGATCCAGGACGCGAGGGTCGGGTAGTCGGCAGCGAAGCCGGTCCGCCCGACGGTGTGGATCTCCTCGGCCTCACCCATCGCGCCCTCGGGGTCCTCGAGGTCGCGGACGGGGTACTCGTCGTAGGCCCAGTGCGGACGCCACAGCGTGACGGCGACGTTCTCTCCGGCGTCGGTCTTGCTCTTGAGCTCGGCGAGCATCGCGGGGGTGGAGGACTTGACGAAGTCCATGCCCTCGAGCCCGTAGGTGGGGATCGCCTCGTCCTCGGTGATGCGGGTGAGGCCAGCGCCCGCCTCGATCCCGACGAGCCGGTTGTCGAAGAGGTCGGCGTTCTCAGCGAGCTCGGCGAGCGACGTGATCGGCGCGTCCTCGTTCACGGCGATCGTGAGCACCGCGTCGTCGTACCAGACGCCCAGCTGCTCCATCTCCTCGCCGTACTGCTCGAGGTAGTCGGCGTGGGTGCTCGGCAGCCACATGTCGAAGTTCACGTCGAAGTCGCCGCCGGTGAGGCCGGTGTAGACGACGCCCGCGTCGGCGGTCTGCGTCGTGACCTCGTAGCCCTCCTCCTCGAGGATGACCTTGAACAGGTGGGAGACGGCGATGCCTTCGTCCCAGCCGGAGTGGATGCCGATGGACAGGTCAGCGAGGTCGCCGTTCTGGACCGTCGCGGCGGAGCCGCCCGTCGTCCCGGCCTCCGACGAGGAGTCCTCGTCGGAGGAGCAGGCGGTGAGGCCGAGCGCGAGAGCGAGGCCGGTCGCGACGAGCGCGGTGCGGGTGGTGCGGTGGGACATGGTTCCTTCCTGCGGGCGGCCGGTCCGGTTGACCAGCGCCCTGGGGTTGGTGGGTGGTGCAGGGGTGCGGCGGGCGGGCCCGCCGCGGGTCAGGCCCGCGCAGAGGCTGCGCGGGAGGTCGGCGTGCGGGTGCCGAGGGCCGCGGTGACCCGGTCGAGGAACATCGCGAGGATGACGACGGAGAGGCCGGCCTCGAAGCCGAGGGACACGTTGATGCGCGTGAGGGCACCGACGACGTCCTCGCCCAGTCCGCCGCCACCGACGAGGCCGGCGATGACGACCATCGACAGGGAGAGCATGATGACCTGGTTGACGCCGGCCATGATCGTCGGCAGCGCGAGGGGCAGCCGGATCTGGCGCAGGACGCGGCCCTCGGTCGCTCCGAACGCCTGCGCCGCCTCGACGATCTCCGCGTCGACCTGGCGGATGCCCAGCTCGGTGAACCGGACCCCGGGCGCGAGCGCGAAGATCACCGTGGCGACGATCCCCGGGACGGGTCCGGTGAGGAACACGACGACCGTGGGGATGAGGTAGACGAAGGCGGGCATCGTCTGCATGAAGTCGAGGACGGGTCGCACGGTGCGCGAGACGTGCGGGTTGCGGGACGCCCAGATGCCGAGCGGGATGCTGATCGCGAGGGCGATGGTGCTGGCGAGGAGGACGAGAGCGAGCGTGCTCATCGCGTTCTCCCACTGGTCGACGGCCGCGATGACGACGAACCCGAGGAGGGATCCCGCGCCGAGCCGCCAGCCCTTGACGAGGAGGGCGACGAGCGCGAGGACGACGGCGACGACCCAGAACGGTGGCGACTGCAGCACGGTCTCGAGCAGGTCGTAGCACCACACGAGCAGCGCCTTGAGCTGGTCGAACACGGTGTCGAACGTGTCGGTCACCCAGTCGACGGCGGAGTCGACGACGTCGCCCAGCTCCACGCGGGGGACGCCGGTCGAGGATGCGGTGGTGCGGCTCATGCGGCGGGTCCTTCCTCGACGGGGGAGATATCGTCTGCGCTCGCCGGCACCATGGCCTCGAGGAGCGCGACGCGGGGGATGGCCCCGACGAGCCGTCCGGCGCTGTCGACGACGGGGACGGGCAGCGCGGACTCGGCTGCCGGAGCGAAGATCTCGGAGAGCGGGGTGTCCTCGGCGACCGAGGCGACGTCGGTGCGGACGAGCGCGTCGAGCGTGCTCAGGCCGTCGCGCTGAGCGGTGACGGCCTCGTGGTCGTGGACGACGCCGATGAGCTTGCGTGCACGGTCCACGACATAGGCGGAGGACACCTGTGCCTCGCGCATGATCCGCAGGGCGAGGCGGGGTCCGCCGCTCACGGGCACGACCGCGGGAGCGCGCTGGGCGAGGCTCGCGGCGGTGAGCACGCGGGTCCGGTCGACGTCGGCGACGAACTGGGCGACGTAGTCGTCAGCGGGAGCGGAGAGGATCTCCTCGCTCGTGCCGATCTGGACGATCCGTCCGTCGCGCATGACGGCGATGCGGTCGCCGAGGAACATCGCTTCGTTGAGGTCGTGGGTGATGAAGACGATCGTCTTGTTGAGGGTCTGCTGGAGCTCGACGAGCTGCTCCTGCATCTCTCGTCGGATGAGGGGGTCGAGCGCGGAGAACGCCTCGTCCATGAGGAGGATGTCGGTGTCGGCCCCGAGGGCGCGGGCCAGGCCCACGCGCTGGCGCATGCCGCCGGAGAGCTGGGACGGCAGGTGGTCCTCCCAGCCCTCGAGCCCGACGAGGGCGAGGGCCTTGGCCGCGCGCTCGCGCCGCTCGGCCTTGTCGATCCCCTGGATCTCGAGGGGGTAGGCCGCGTTGTCGAGAACGGTGCGGTGGGGCAGGAGCGCGAAGTGCTGGAACACCATGCTCACCTTGGCCTGGCGCACGGCGCGCAGCTCCTTGGCGGAGATCGCCGAGAGGTCCGAGCCGTCGAGCAGCACGCGACCGCTCGTCGGGCGCCAGAGGCCGTTGAGCATGCGGATGAGCGTGGACTTGCCGGAGCCCGACAGTCCCATGACGACGAAGATCTCTCCGGGCGCGACGTCGAACGACGCGTCGACGACGGCCGCCGTCCCGTGGCTCTTGACCTCGGCGCGGGTGGCGCCGGCCTGGAGTGCTCGGACGGCTTCCTGGGGTCGTCGTCCGAACACCTTGTAGACATTCTCGACGTGCAGTGCGGTCATACGTCACCTCGTTCGGTGCTTGCGTCGGCATGGACGGCACGGCGCAGTGGCGCCGTGGATCTCGTCCGGGCCCGGGCGGGCCTGTCCGGCCGGGTCGAGTCGCGCTGCTCGGAGCAGCCGCGTTCGGCGCGCACGGTCCCGCGAGGGTTCCGGTCGCCGCGACAGCGGGCAGGACGGCCGACGTGGGGCACGTCGGCCATGACCAGCGTGCCTCATCCAGGGGTAATGCGGCCCAGATGGAGACCGTGCGAGGCCAGAATGAGGGGATTCCTTTACCTGCGAGGCGCATGATCTCGGGGATCCTGCGAGTTATGGAATCGTTATGGTCTGGGTACTGCCGGTACCGACAAACGGTGCAGGCCCGGCGCCGTGCCGTACGCCTGTCACCCGCCGCCGTCCCGCCCTCCCGTCTGGACGGTCCGGGGCGCGCCGGGGCGGGGCGAGTAGGCTGAAACCCCACCTGCACCCGATATCTGCGGAGCGTCATGTCCACGCGAGGTTTCAGCGAAGTCCCCGGTATGTACAAGGTCCGCGACCTGTCCCTCGCAGAGGCGGGGCGCCACCAGATCCGCCTCGCCGAGCACGAGATGCCCGGCCTCATGGCCCTCCGCGAGGAGTACGGCGAGGCTCAGCCGCTCGCGGGGGCGCGCATCGCCGGGTCCCTGCACATGACCGTGCAGACGGCCGTCCTCATCGAGACCCTCACTGCTCTGGGTGCCGAGGTGCGCTGGGCATCGTGCAACATCTTCTCGACCCAGGACGAGGCAGCCGCCGCGATCGTCGTCGGACGCGACGGCACCCCGGAGGATCCCCGCGGCGTGCCCGTCTTCGCCTGGAAGGGCGAGACGCTCGAGGAGTACTGGGAGTGCACCGAGCAGATCCTCGTGTGGCCGGGGGAGGGCGACGACTACGCCGGACCCAACATGATCCTCGACGACGGCGGGGACGCCACGCTCCTCGTCCACCAGGGTGTCGCCTACGAACGTGCCGGCGCGGTGCCGAGCGACACGCGGCCCGGCGAGCCCCACCACTCCGAGGAGTCGAACGTCGTGCTCGCGCTCCTGCGCCGGGTGCTCCAGGAGGACCCGCTGCGCTGGTCCTCCATCGCGGAGAACATCCTCGGCGTGACGGAGGAGACGACGACCGGCGTCATGCGCCTCTACCAGCTCGCCGAGGCCGGACAGCTGCTCTTCTCGGCCATCAACGTCAACGACTCCGTGACGAAGTCGAAGTTCGACAACAAGTACGGGATCCGCCACTCCCTCCCGGACGGCATCAACCGCGCGACGGACGTCCTCATGGGCGGGAAGGTGGCGTTCGTCGCGGGCTACGGGGACGTGGGCAAGGGTGCCGCCGAGGCGTTCCGGGGCCAGGGCGCGCGCGTGATCGTCAGCGAGATCGACCCCATCTGCGCACTGCAGGCCGCGATGGACGGCTACCAGGTGGCGCGGATCGAGGACGTCCTCGACCAGGCGGACTTCTTCATCACGACGACGGGCAACAAGGACGTCATCACCGCCGAGCACCTCGCGGGGATGAAGAACAAGGCCATCGTCGGGAACATCGGGCACTTCGACAACGAGATCGACATGGCCGGCCTGGCGGCCGTGCCGGGCATCGTCCGCACGGAGATCAAGCCCCAGGTGCACGAGTGGACCTTCCCCGGAGGGACCTCGATCATCGTCCTGTCCGAGGGTCGGCTGCTCAACCTCGGCAACGCGACCGGTCACCCCTCGTTCGTCATGAGCAACTCGTTCGCCAACCAGGTCATCGCCCAGCTCGAGATCTTCACGAAGGCGGGGACCGACGAGGAGTACGAGCGCCAGGTCTACCGCCTGCCGAAGATCCTCGACGAGAAGGTGGCACGGCTGCACCTCGACGCCCTCGGTGTCCGGCTCACCGAGCTGTCGAAGGAGCAGGCCGACTACCTGGGCATCGACGCCGCCGGCCCGTTCAAGGCGGAGCACTACCGGTACTGACGGACGGAACGCCCGCGGGCGGGTACGGCCGACCTCCGCCCCCCGCGGGGAGCGGGTCGCCGCTCGCGGGCATCCGCGCTGGCAGTGGTGCGCGTGCACCGTGCGCCACCCGCACCATGAAGCGTCAGCTCACCGGGTCGGGGACCTCGTACGGGAGCCGGTGGACCACCTCGGCCTGCTCGAGCGCGAGGGCGTGCGCGCGTGCACCGGCGCGGCGCTCCCGGTCGCTGCGCTCGGCGAGGACCGCCATGAGGAACGCCTCAGGGTGCGTCCCGGGCGGGGGCGCAGGGGCGACGAACCTGCTGACGCTCGCTGCGAGCTCGCGCCCGACCCGGTCCCGGGAGGGCGCGTCGAGGCGTTCCGCCCGGCCGAGGAACTGGCGGCAGGCCAGGGCCAGCCCGTCCGGGAGGCGCCGCATGTCGGCTGCCGCCGCCCATGGCGCCAGCCGGGCAGGCATCGCCAGCGGGACGAGCGTGGGCCGTCCGCCGCGCACCCTGATCGCGTACGTCCCCGCGAGCATGTCGCCGACCCGACGGCCCTTGGTGTTCGACAGGGACACGATGAGCGCGACGGAGCCCGCTGTGAACCACAGCTCGCCGAGGCCCACGAGGGCGCGGACGAACGCGTGCCGCAGCCGGACGGGTCCGCCGTCGTCGCGGACGATGCGGATGCCCGCCGCGAGCTTGCCGAGAGATCGACCCCGGGTGAGGGTCTCGACGGTCGTGGGCAGGACGATCGTCACGACGACGAGGATCGCGATGAACAGGGCCGGGGCGATGTCCTCGCCGGAGACGACGAACGAGCCCGTCGTCGCCCAGAGGAGCAGCAGGAGCACGGCCACAGTGACCGCGAGGTCGATGACGCTCGCGAGCATGCGCGTCGCGAACGATGCCGGCCGGGCGTCGAGGACCACGCCCTCACCGATGACGATGCCGTCGCTCACGCTTCCTCCGGTCGTCGTGCGGACGCGGGACGGGCGCCCGTCCCGCCGCTGGCGTTCTATGGCAGGGTAGCGCCCGTGGACCTCGACGCCTTCTCGGACGTGCACGCCCAGGAGTGGGCGCGACTGAGGACGCTCACGCGTCGCCGTCGGCTCACGGGCGCGGAGGCGGACGAGCTCGTCCGCCTCTACCAGGCGGTGGCGACGCACCTGTCGACCGTGCGGTCGAGCGCGCCCGACCCGGCTCTCGTCTCCCAGCTCTCGGAGCTCCTCTCGCGGGCACGCACGACGATCGCCGGGGCGCACGAGCCTGCGTGGCGGGACGTGCGGACCTTCGTCCTCGTCTCGCTCCCTGCAGCGCTCTACCGGGTCCGGTGGTGGACGCACGGAGTGACGATCGGGTGCGTCGTCCTCGCGCTCGCGGTGGGGGTCTGGGTCGCGACGACACCCGAGGGACTCGCCTCCGTGGGGCCACCCGACTACCGCCAGGACTACGTCGACACGGCGTTCGAGTCGTACTACGACCCGGGGGGAGGGTTCGCGGCCGTCGTGTGGACGAACAACGCCTGGATCGCCGCCCAGTGCATCGGGTTCGGCATCAGCGGCATCTGGCCGGTCTTCGTGCTGTTCCAGAACGCTGTCGCGGTCGGGTCGATCGGCGGGATGATGGCCGAGTACGGCCGGCTGGACGTCTTCTTCCAGCTCATCCTCCCGCACGGCCTCATGGAGCTCACGGCGATCTTCGTCGCCGGGGGAGCGGGCCTCAAGCTCTTCTGGACGCTCGTCGACCCGGGTCGACGGTCGCGGTCACGTGCACTCGCCGAGGAGGGGCGCTCGCTCTTCACGGTCGCTGTCGGGCTCGTCGGCGTGCTCGCCGTCTCCGGCCTGGTGGAGGGCTTCGTCACCGGCTCGCAGCTTCCGTGGTGGCTGAAGATCGCGATCGGGGCGGTCGTGCTCGCGGCCTTCTGGACATACGTCCTATGGTTCGGCCGCCGCGCTGCCCGGGCCGGCGAGACCGGTGATCTCGCGCAGGACGAAGCCGGTTATGTGCTGCCGGAGGCCGGCTGAGCCTCCTCAGCCGAAGAGCATGGCGAGCGCTGGCGCGGCGGTGATGAGGATCATGGCCGCGACGACAGACAGCGCGATGCGGCGGTTGCGCCGCTCCCGTGCTGACGTTCCGTTCGGTGTGAGTCGCATCTAGAGCCTTCCTGCTGCCTTGAGTGAGAGGTACGTGTCGGCCAGCCGTGGTGCGAGCGTGTCCGGGAGACCGGAGACGACCTCGACCCCACGTCGTGCCAACACCATTGTCGCTGCTCGTCGCTCGAGCTCGGCCCGTTCCGCCGCAGCGGCGTCGAAGACGTCGGCCGCGCTGTCCCGGCCAGCGCGGAGTGCAGCGACGTCCGGGTCGGCGACGGACGCCACGACCACCTGGTGCGCGGCGGTGAGCTGCTCGACGACCGGCAGCAGTCCCGCCTCGATCGCGGCGGGTTCGAGCGTGGTGAGCAGCACGACGAGCGACCGCTGGGAGGTGCGTTCACGCACCGCCGCGACGAGTCCGGACCAGTCCGTCTCGACGAGCCGGGGGTCGAGGGTCGAGAGGGCGTCGGCGAGGCCCGGCAGGAGCCGCGGGCCGCTCAGGCCCGCGACCTGCGCCCGCACGGCACGGTCGTAGGCCATGAGCTCGACCCGGTCGCCCGCGCGAGAGGCGAGCGCCGCGAGGAGCAGGGCCGCCTCGATGCTCGCGTCGAGACGAGGCTGTGCTCCGATCCGCGCGGCGGAGGTCCGCGCGGTGTCGACGACGATCAGCACCCGGCGGTCGCGTTCCGGACGCCACGTCCGCACGACCATGCCGAGGCTGCGGGCGGACGCCCGCCAGTCGATGGACCGGACGTCGTCCCCGAGCACGTACTCCCGCAGCGAGTCGAACTCGGTGCCCTGGCCGCGTACCTGGACGGCCGCGCTCCCGTCCATCTCGCGCAGACGCGCCAGCCTGCTCGGCAGGTGCCGCCGCGAGGCGAACTCGGGCAGCACGCGCAGACGGCCGGGCACCGGTAACGACGCCTGCCGTCCGGCAAGACCGAGCGGACCCAAGGTCCGCAGGGTCACGCGGTCGGCGTACCGGTCGCCCCGGCGGACCGGGGTGAGGACGGTGACGTACCGTCCAGCCTCTCCCGGCGGGAGGTCGACCAGATGGCGGTTGTCCTCCGCGCCGGCGGAGGGTGGCCACGCGTCCCGCACGACGCCCCGCAGTGCGCGGCCCGCGCCGTTCGTCAGGACGAGGGTCGACGCCACGCTCTCGGTGAGGCGTACCGCACGTGCAACGGTCCGCTGGACCGCCACGCGCCGGGGGGACGCGGCGAGCGCCGCGTCCCCGGCGCACAGGATCGCCACGGCGACCACCCACAGGAGGAGGACGCCGCGGCTGCCCGTCCACAGGACGGGGACGAGACCGAGCGCCGTGAGCGCGACGGCACGTCCGGTGATGACCACGACGATCTCGCCCGGCCCGTCAGCGGGGGACCGGCACGGACGCGAGGACGGTCTCGAGGACGCTCTCCGCGCTCACGCCCTCGAGCTCCGCCTCGGGCCTGAGCTGGACCCGGTGCCGCAGCGTCGGGTGCGCCAGCGCCTTGACGTCGTCGGGCGTGACGAATCCACGGCCAGAGAGCCACGCCCACGCCCGAGAGGTCGCGAGGAGGGCCGTCGCCCCGCGGGGTGAGACCCCGAGAGACAACGAGGGAGACTGCCGCGTGGCCCGGCAGACGTCGACGATGTAGCCGAGGACCTCGGGCGAGACGTGCACCCCGGCGACCTCGGTGCGAGCACGGTCGAGGTCCGGGATGCTCGTCGTGGCACGCACGCCCGCCGCGGCGAGGTCCCGCGGGTTGAAGCCTGCTGCGTGGCGGGCGAGCACCTCGATCTCCTGGTGGCGCTCGGGCAACGGCAGGACGAGCTTGAGCAGGAAGCGGTCGAGCTGGGCCTCGGGCAACGGGTAGGTGCCCTCGTACTCCACGGGGTTCTGCGTCGCGATGACGAGGAACGGGTCGGGCAGGGGGCGCGGCTGGCCGTCGACGCTCACCTGACGCTCCTCCATCGCCTCGAGGAGGGACGCCTGGGTCTTGGGGGGCGTGCGGTTGATCTCGTCAGCGAGCATGAGGTTCGTGAAGACGGGTCCCTCGCGGAAGCTGAACTCGGCTGTGCGGGCGTCGTACACGAGCGAGCCGGTGACGTCCCCGGGCATGAGGTCCGGGGTGAACTGGACGCGGGTGGTCCGCAGGTCCAGCGATGCCGCGAGGCTGCGCACGAGGAGCGTCTTGGCGACACCGGGGACGCCCTCGAGAAGCACGTGGCCGCGGCACAGGAGCGCGATGAGCAGGCCGGTGACGGCAGCGTCCTGGCCGACGACCGCCTTGGCGACCTCGTCGCGGACCAGGGCGATCTGCGTCCGCAGGGCGCGGTCCGGCTCGGGCGCTGCGCCGGGGGCGGGCGGGGTCTCGTGGGGGTCGGGGGGTGTGCTCACGGGCGGTGAACCTCTCTCTCCAGCTCGTCGAGTTCGGTGGCCAGACGCGTCAGCTCGACGTCGCTGGAGGGTGGGGGGCCGTAGACCAGCCGGTGGACGTCCGCCGGGCTGCGCCCGGACGCCCGGGCGACCGCGTCGACCAGTGCCGGTGCTCCGGCCGACCGGGGGAGCCCGAGGCGTGCTGCCATCCGGTCGGCTGCTCCCGCACGCAGCGCCGCGCCGGCGTGCCCGTGCGCGCCGGCGCGGCGGTAGAGCCGGCCGCGGCCGCGGGTCGTCTCGGAGGCCTGCACGACGACGGGCAGGTCCTCCGTGACGACCGGCCCGAGCCGCCTGCCCCGCCACAGGGCGAGGACGCCCGCCACGACGAGGAGGTGGAGCAGGGCGAGGGCGAGCCACCCGGGCACGGCGACGCCGCCCGGGGCCGGTTCCTCGGGCAGCAGCCACACGAGGCGTTCCTCGTGCCCGAGCATGCGGAGACCGAGTGCAGCCTGACCGTTCTCGGTGATGCGTGCGTTCGTCAGCGGGGCGGGGTCGTCGAGGATGCGGACGGCGGGGTTCCCGCCCGTCACGGCGTAGTGGCCGGTGTCCGGGGCGTCGCCGAAGCACAGGACGGATGCACCGACCCCGTCGGATGCACCGGCCTCCTCGGATGCGCCGGCCTCCTCAGATGCACCGGCACGTCGCAGGCCGGGGCCGGGGCTCGCGAGCGAGCCGGCGGCCCGTGCGTCGGGGTCGGAGCAGTCAGCGGGGAGGGGAGAGCCTGTGTCCTGCTGCCCGAGGGTGAGGTCCGGGGCGGCGGCGGCGAGCAGCTCTGCGCCCGGGGCGACGAGCACCAGCGTGGACCCGGTCTCCACGAGAGACTGCGCCACGGCGGCGTCCATCCCGTAGTCGAGCGCGACGAGCAACGTCGTCCCTGGTCCGGCGAGACCGATCGCCTCTGCGACGGACGTCGTGTGCTCGACGCGCACGCCCTGGTCGGTGAGCACGGTGGCGAGCGCTCGCGCTCCCGTGTCGTCGGCGCTGTCGGGCGAGAACGGCTCGGCCGTCGTCTCGGGTCGCACCACGACGGACACGAGGACAGCGAGCGCGAGTGCGAGCGCGGCCGTGAGCGGCCACCGCGCTGCCCGGGCGCGCGCGCGGAAACGGCCCTTCGCGGTCGTCCCGTCCCCCGTCGTCGTTCCCTGCCCGGTCGTCGTCGGAGCACCGGTGGGAGAGTGGTCGGTGCTCGTCGTCGGCATGGCCGTCACCGCGGTGCCGTCCCGGCGCCGGCCGTCTCGTGCCCGGACACGGCGCGCCGTGCGGAGGCGACCGCACTCTCGACACGCCGCATGTGCGCGTACTCGTGGGGCCCGGCGCTCGAGTCCCCGTAGAACAGCGAGTCGAAGGTCGACGCCGCGGCGGCCATCAGGTCCGCGATCCCCGGCAGGAGCGCCCCCAGCGCCGCGGCAGCCTCGTGCGCCGTTCGTCCCGGGCGGGGATCGAGCAGTGCGCGCTCCTCGCAGCGACGCACGATGGCCCGGAAGACCTCGAGGGTCGCGGCGCGCATGTCTCCCTGCTGGGCGAGGGTGGCGGCGTGCGCACTCATGGCGTCGGCCGTCCGGTCGTCGCCGTCGAGGACGGCGGGCGCCCGGCGCAGCGACGTGGTCCTGCGGAGCGGACCTGCGACCCGGAGCGCGACGACGCCGACGCACAGGACGATGAGGACGATGACGAGAGCGGCCCACGGCCCCCTGATGCCGAGCACGGAGACGTCCGCGAAGAGCCCGAGGAACCAGTCGATCACGAGATCCATGAGGTTCGGTGGTTCGTGGTACACCGGGTCCGCGAGCTCGTCGAGCAACCAGTGCCGTGCCCGCAGCGCGTCCGGGTCGACGGGGACGTCCCGGAGCAGCATCAGACCCCGTCAGCCGCCGCAGCGAGCTCGACGTCCAGGCCCTCACGCCGCATGCGCACGTCGATGTAGAGAAGCGCGACCACCGCGGAGAGGAACGCCGTCGTGATCGTGTACGCGACGACGTTGAAGGCGATGCTCACCGCGAGGGCACCGATGCCCCCGTCCGCGAACACGAGGCTCGAGATGATCGTGCCCGGCACGGCGATGATCCCGACGACGACGTTGACGATGAGGTTCGAGAGCACGTAGATGCCCAGGAGCCGCCAGAACGATCCGCGGCTCAGCGTCCAGGCCCGCTTGAACGCCGAGACGACACCCTGCTTCTCGAGCACGTACGCGGCGGGCGCCAGCAGGACGCGCATCGCCACCCAGACCGCGAGGGCGACGAGACCGACGACGGCGAGCAGCATGAGCACGGCGGCCGGCCCGGAGCCGAGGGTGGCACCCACGAGCGCGACGAGCAGGACGACCACGAACACGACGACGGAGATCGCCACGGTGGGCAGTATCGAGATGACGAGCAGGCCGCCGACCTTGCCGCGCACCTCGGCCCACAGGTCGGCCGCGGTGTAGGGACGGTTGATGACGGCCCGTCCGATGGCGACGATGAGCAGCCCGGTGGTGACGACGGATGCGAGGTACACCGCGATGGTCGTCAGGAGCGTGACGGACAGACCAGGGCCGAAGTCGTCGACCGTGAGCAGACCGTCGGGATCGATGTCGGCGACGGCCCCTGCGAGCCAGTCGTTGACGGTGGGGGCGACCGCGTACCCGGCGAGGGCCGCGAGGATCGTCGCGACGGCGATGGCGAGCGCCACGACCCCGAGCATGACCTTGGGGTTGCTCCGGATCGCACCGAACGCCCCGTCGTAGATCTCACCGAGGCTGAGCGGGCGCAACGGGATGATCCCGGGCTTGGCCGCGGGGGCACGGAAGGCGGGGCCACCGAAACCCACGGGCGCGCCGTACGGGGACGGCTGCGACTGCCACCCGCTCGCCGGAGCGGGCGGGTAGGAGCCGCTGTCGGGCTTCTCGGCGCTCAGAGGTCCTCCGGGCGGCGCGTACTGGCCGAACCGAGGCTGGGCGGGGGCGGGGGCGGGGGCGTCCCCGGAGGACGGTGCGCCGCTCGTCCCTGCGGGGTATCCCGGTGCCGGCGAGGGCGGCGTGAACGGCGCCGGGTCAGGGGCCTGGGGGTCCTCGGGCGTCGTCATCGGTGCGGCCTCTCGCTGTCGGTGCCTCAGGTACGTGGTGCGCTCGCTGGGAGCGTGAGCGGGTGCTGCGGGTCGCGGGGCGTGCGGTGCGCCCCGCGTCCGGTCCTCGGGTGATCTTGGCGTGCGCCCCATCCATCGTGCCACGCGCACCCGCTGCGCGGATGAGGAGGTGGCAGGATAGCGGCATGAAGTCACGCGTGCTGGTGGTTGACGACGACACGGCGCTCGCAGAGATGATCGGGCTCGTCCTGCGCAGCGAGGGGTTCGAGCCGTTCTTCTGCGCCGACGGCGACAGCGCCCTGGCCGCGTTCCGGTCGTCGTCGCCGGACATCGTCCTGCTCGACCTCATGCTGCCGGGCAAGGACGGCACCGAGGTGTGCCGGGAGATCCGTGCCGAGTCGGTCGTCCCCGTGATCATGCTCACGGCACGCAGCGACACCGTCGACGTCGTGCAAGGGCTCGAGTCCGGGGCCGACGACTACATCTCGAAGCCTTTCAAGCCCAAGGAGCTCGTCGCACGGATCCGTGCCCGGCTGCGGCGGACGGACGAGCCCGCGCCGGAACGCCTGACCATCGGGGACCTGGAGATCGACGTGACGGGTCATCGGGTCCTGCGCGAGGGCGTCGTCATCCCGCTCACGCCGCTCGAGTTCGACCTCCTCGTCGCACTGGCCCGCAAGCCCTGGCAGGTCTTCTCCCGCGAGGTGCTCCTCGAGAAGGTGTGGGGGTACCGTCACGCGGCGGACACCCGCCTCGTCAACGTCCACGTCCAGCGGCTGCGGTCGAAGATCGAGCACGACCCCGAGAACCCCGAGATCGTGCTCACGGTCCGTGGCGTCGGATACAAGGCTGGTGCCGCACCCTCATGAGCCGTCGACGTCTTGCTCCCGTGCGCGCCGCCCGGCGGGCATGGGCGTGGGTTCGTCGACGCACCCGGCAGATCACCCGCGCATGGCGGTCCTCGCTCCAGCTGCGCGTCATCTCCACGACGCTCGCCATCGGGATCGTGTCTGTCGCGCTCCTCAGCGTGTCCTTGTCCAGCACGATCCGTGACGGGCTGTTCGAGCAACGGATCATCCGGGTGCTCGAGGAGAGCAGGCGGTCGACGGTGCAGGCGCAGGCGAACTTCAACTCCACCACCGCGTCCACCGCACCACAGGTCCAGCAGCTGCTCAACGACGTCATCCCCGCGCTCCAGGCCGGGGGGTCGGCAGGTCGCGAGATCTTCCTCCTGCGGGCCTCCGGGAACACGGCGCCCGTGTCCGTCCTCGACATCAGCACCGCCCCGCAGCTCAGCGACCTCATCACCCCCGCCCTGCGCCGTGCGACGGAGGAGGGCGTCGAGCAGCAGTGGCAGTCCGTGGCGATCCCGTCCTCGGACGGCCCCGAGCCCGGGGTCATCGTGGGCTCCACGGTGGACGTGCCCGCAGCGGGGACCTTCGAGCTGTACTACCTGTACTCGCTGGAGCCGGAGCAGGAGACCCTCGAGTTCATGCAGGGCGTGCTCGGCATCGCGGGTGCTGTGCTCCTCGCACTCCTCGCCGTGCTGTCCGCGATGGTCACCCGGCAGGCGGTCAAGCCCGTGCAACGGGCTGCCGAGGTTGCCGAGCGGCTCGCGGACGGACACCTGGACGAGCGTCTGCCCGTCCGAGGCGAGGACGAGATGGCGACCCTCGCGCGGTCGTTCAACGAGATGGCGGGCAGCCTGCAGGACCAGATCGAGCGGCTCGACGCGCTGTCGACCGTGCAGCGACGGTTCGTCTCCGACGTCTCGCACGAGCTGCGCACACCGCTCACGACCGTCCGGATGGCGAGCGAGATGATCTACGCCAGCCGCGAGGCTCTCGACCCCGTGGCCAAGCGGTCCGCGGAGCTGCTCGCCACGCAGCTCGACCGCTTCGAGGACCTGCTCGTCGACCTGCTCGAGATCAGTCGCTTCGACGCGGGGGCCGCGGTGCTCGACGCGGAGGCCCGCGACCTGCGGGACGTGGTCGGCGCCGCGCTCGACCATGCCCTGCCGCTGGCCGAGCGCAAGGGCGTCTGGCTGAGCGTCGAGCAGGACGACGGCCCGGTGACCGCGGACATCGACCCCCGGCGCGTGGAGCGGATCGTGCGCAACCTCCTCGTCAACGCGATCGAGCACGCTGACGGCGGGCCCGTCGAGGTCCGGGTCACGGGGGACGCGACCGCGGTCGTCGTCCGGGTGCGCGACTTCGGGATCGGGATGGCGCGGGACCAGGTGGAGCACGTCTTCGACAGGTTCTGGCGTGCCGACCCCGCTCGCGCCCGGACGAGCGGCGGGACGGGCCTCGGCCTCGCGATCTCCCTCGAGGACGCCCTGTTGCACGGGGGGTGGCTCGAGGCGTGGGGACGACCGGGGCAGGGTGCGTCGTTCCGCCTCACGCTGCCGCGCAGGGCGGGCATCGTGCTCACCCGTTCCCCCTTGCCGCTCGTCCCGGAACGGTCGGCCGACGTCCCGGAGACCCGGAGCGGCGACCTGGACGAGCACGGCCCCTCCACCCTCCCGAACGTCGACGACCTGCCCCACGACCCGGCGGACGGGTCCCGCCTCGCAGACCCTGTCGCGGCGGGCCCCCGGACCCGTCCCGCTGATCGCCCGACCGTCCCCGACGCCCCGCCCGAGGCACACCCATGACCGTCCTGCGCAGACTCGACCGACCGCTCCACGGACTGCCGGCGCGGGGCGCTCCGACGCGGCGCGGCAGCGTGCGCCGGGTCGTGGCCGGGGCGGTGGCGGCGGTCCTCGCCGTGGGGGTGGTCGCAGGCTGTGCGCAGATCCCGCTCGACGGGCCCGTCCAGCGCGGCGAGGTCGCCGAGAGCGTCGTCGGCCCGATCTTCCCCCAGGTCTACGGGCCCACCCTCGACGCGAGCCCGCTCGTCATCGTCGAGGAGTTCCTCAACGCGCAGGCGGGCGGCCCCTACGAGGACTGGAGCACCGCGCGGGAGTTCCTCGCCAGCGAGACCGCGCAGACGTGGGACCCCTCGGCCCGCACGACCGTCTACGCGGATGCACCGGACCTCGTCCAGGTCTCGGGCCCTGCGGAGGACGACCCGGCCGCGCCCCCGGAGGAGCTGGTGGAGGAGTCTGTCGGCCCGGACGCCGGGGCGCCGGTCCGTACCGCGGTCATCAGCTGGCAGGTGGGCGTGACGTCCACCATCGACGGTGAGGGTCGGTTCACGGAGGCACCGACGGGTGCGACACAAGATCTGCTGTTCAGCCTCGAGCAGGACGCGGCCGACCAGTGGCGCATCGTCGCCGTCGAGGACGGCACGTTCGTCTCGACGCCGATCTTCACGTCGACGTATCGCGCGACGTCCCTGTACTTCCCGACCCGGGACGGCGAGATCCTCGTGCCGGAGGTCCGCTGGTACCCGGGGAGCAAGACGGAGACCTATGCCGTCCAAGGGCTCCTGGGCGGCCCGTCCGAGTGGCTGCGTGACTCGGTCGACGTGTTCATCCCGAAGGGCACGCAGCTCGTCGTCGACTCGGTGACCGTGAACGACGCGGTGGCGAGCGTCGACCTCACCCAGGAGGTGCTCGCCCTCCTGCCAGCCAAGCGCTCCCTGCTCCAGGCGCAGTTCGAGGCGGTCCTCCTGCGGCTGCCAGGTGTACGGGCCGTGCAGATCACCGTACGGGGTGTCCCGCTCGCGCTGGGGGAGCGGGTGACCCTCCAGCGCGATCCCATCCCCGTCGGGCTGCCCTGGGTGCTCGACGAGGCCGGCGTCGTGAGCGAGGTGAGGTCGGGCGCGCTCGAGCCCGTCCCGGACATGCTCCCGCTCACCGGCGTCGACGTCACGGCACTGGCCGTCTCGGCTGACGGTGCGGGGGGTGTGTACCGAGAGGGCACCGGGTCGATCAAGACGTTGCCCACGTCGTCGAGAGCCTCGACGACGCTCGTGACGGGAACGAACCTCGCGGCCCCGTCCGTCGACCGCTTCGGATGGGTGTGGACGGCTGACTCCGGACGTGGCGCGGGGTTGGTCGCCGTCGCGCCCGAGGGCGAGCGGGTGAACGTCACGGGTGACTGGCTGACGGACCGGACGGTCGATGCCGTGCGCGTCTCGCACGACGGTGCCCGGGTGGCCGTGATCTCGACCGTGGACGGGTCGACGCAGATCGACGTCGCGGCGATCGTGCGCGACGACGACTCGCAGCTGCCCCTGCGCCTGTCGGAGGCCCTGACCATCGGCGCTCCCGTCCTGGGCTCGCGCCAGGTGGTGTGGCTCGACGAGTCGACGGTCGGGGTCCTGGCACGCGGCGCGACGTCCGGCATGCCCACGGTCCACGTCGTGCCGTTGGCCGGCCGCTCGGAAGCGTTGTCCAGCGTGGCCGGGACCGAGTGGATCGCCGCGGGGCGCGGGACGAGGTCGGTGTACCTCGCCACGGCCGACGACGAGCTGCTCAGCCGGTCGAGCACAGGTGCCACATGGTCGACCGTCGTCACCGGCGCGCGCCTGCCTGCCTACCCCGGCTGACACCCGCGGCCGCCGGTCGACCGTGCCAGTCCTCCACAGTGCGTCTGCGCAGCCCGGGATCCACACCGTGCCTGCGCAGCCCCGCGCCTGCGGTCGAGGCGCGGGAAGACTCACCGGATGCACCTGCCTGCTCACCCTGCCGCCCCCGCGCCCGCACCGGTCCACGTCCTGCGGGAGCTCGCGCGGGTGGTCGTCCCGCTCGCGTGCGCGGGGTGCGGCGAGCACGACGTCGTCCTGTGCGGGCGCTGCCGTCGCCGGTTCGCCGAGCCGCCGCGACGCGTGGAGCACGGTGCAGCGCGCCTCGACGCGATGGATGGCGCCGCCCGGTGGCCCGTCTGGGCCGCCACGGACTACACGGGTCCGGTGCGCGACGTCGTGGTGGCCTGGAAGGATCACGGCCGTACGGACCTCTCGCGGCACCTGCGCGCGGTGATGCTGCGCGTCGCCGAGGACGTCGCGGCAGACCTCGGGACCCGTGGGCTGCGAGTCCTGGCGGTCCCCTCGAGCGGTGCAGCCCGCCGTCGGCGGGGACGTGAGCCCGTGGTGGAGCTGGCGCGCGCGGTGGCTGACGGCACCGGCCTGCCGTTCGCCCGGGGTCTGGCTCAGCGGGCAGGGCTCCTCGCCGTCCGCGACCAGGTGGGTCTGGGCTCCCGGGCTCGCGCCCGCAACGTCTCGCGCACGGTCCGGCCCACCGCGCGCGCGTCGCTCGACGGTGCGGGCTGCGTCCTCGTGGACGACGTGCTCACCACGGGTGCCACGCTCGCCGAGTGCGCGCGTGCGATCACCGCGTCGGGTGGGCACGTCGTGGCGGCCCTGGTCCTGGCCGCCACCCCGCCGCCCGGGGGCTCCGCGACGTGCCGCGCACCCGGAACAGCGCCACGACCACCACAAACACCCGGTGAACTCCTGCACGGGAGACCGGATGAGGGATAGCCTGTAGACAGATCTCACGACGGAGGAGGTGGTACGGACCCAGGCGCCCGTGCGGGTGCCGCCCAGCTGACCGTCGGGCGCGTGAGCGCCCCCACTCCCCCCAGGAGGATCACATGGAGATTGTTGTCGTCGGACGTCACACCGAGGTGGCCGACCGGTTCCGCCAGCACGTGGAGGACAAGCTCGCGAAGGTCGAGCACCTCGCCCCCACGGCACAGCGCGTCGATGTCGAGGTCACTCACGAGAACAACCCCCGCCAGTCCGGCATCCGCGAACGCGTCGAGCTGACCGTCCGTGACAAGGGACCTGTGATCCGCGCCGAGGCAGCCGCGGACGACCGCTTCGGTGCGCTCGACCTCGCTGTGAACAAGCTCAACGAGCGTCTCCGGCGAGCGCAGGACCGCCGCAAGAACAAGTTCCGCAACCCGACCCCTGCCGACACCGCTGACGTGCGCCCCTACGTCCCGGAGCCGGTGCCGGTGCCCGCCCCGCCGACGGTTCCCGTCGAGCCCGGGGACGAGGTCGAGATCCAGTTGGGCGACTCGCCCGTCGTGATCCGTCAGAAGCTCCACAGCGCCCAGGCGATGTCGATCGACGACGCGCTGTACGAGATGGAGATGGTCGGGCACGACTTCTTCCTCTTCATCGACGCCGAGACCTCCCGCCCGTCGGTGGCGTACCGCCGCCGCGGCTGGACCTACGGCGTCATCGCGCTCGACACGTCGTGCGGGACGTCCACCGGGGACGCCTCGCCCGCCGCGAGCTGACCGCCGGACCCGTGCGGGGCGATACACGCACCGCGCACGGGTGAGCAGCAGGACCGACGTGCACGGCCCGGGACCACAGGTCCCGGGCCGTGCGCCGTGCCGTGCCGGACCGACGACGGAGGACCACCGTGCCGACCTCACGCACCCTGACGGCCGGGCAGGCGCGGCGCACCGCGCTCGCGGCCCAGGGGCTGGCAACGGTCCGACGCCCGGGCCGGGTGACGATGCGCGGCGTGCAGCAGGTGGTCGACCGCATCGGCGTGCTGCAGATCGACTCCGTGAACGTCCTGGCACGCGCTCACCTCATGCCCCTGTACTCCCGACTTGGTCCGTACGACACCGGTCTGCTCGACCGGGCGACGCGCAGCGCGCCTCGGCGGCTCGTCGAGTACTGGGCCCACGAGGCCTCGTACGTCTCGCCCGAGACGTACGCACTCCTCGTCTGGCGCCGCCGCCGCTACCAGACGCAGGCGTGGGCGACGATCAGCGGGACGGAGCTCGCGCACAGCGCAGAGGTCCGCGAGGTCCGCGCGATCGTGCGTGACCTCGGTCCCGTCACCGCGTCCGAGGTGGAGCGCCTCCTCACGACCTCCCACGCGCGGGACAGCACGGCGTGGGGGTGGAGGTGGTCGGTTGCCAAGCGCGCGCTCGAGCTCCTCTTCTTCACCGGAGAGGTCGCCTCGGCCGGGCGGGACGCCGCGTTCCAGCGCCGGTACGACCTGGCCGAGCGCGTCCTGCCGGCGCCCCTCCTCGATGCCCCCGAGCCGTCAGACGAGGACGCCGTGCGCGGTCTGCTCGAGATCGGTGCGCGTGCCCACGGCGTCGGCACGGTGCGGTGCTTCGCGGACTACTTCCGCCTGCGCGGGCCCGCGACGCGCACCGCCCTCGCCGAGCTCGTCGAGGCCGGGGTGATCGAGGCCGTCGCGGTGCGTGGGTGGGACCGTCAGACCTTCCTGCACCGCGACGCGCGCACGCCGCGGGCCGCTCGAGCAGCGACCCTCCTCAGCCCGTTCGACCCCCTCGTGTTCGAGCGCCGCCGCCTCGCGGAGCTCTTCGGGACGCACTACCGCATCGAGATCTACGTGCCGGCCCACGAGCGCCGGTTCGGCTACTACGTCCTGCCCTTCCTCGAGGGGGAGCGCATCACGGCGCGCGTCGACCTCAAGGCCGACCGTGCGGCGGGGGTGCTGCAGGTGCTCGCCGCGTACGGGGAGGAGTTCGCGACACCGCTGACCCCCGCACTGCTCGCGCGGGAGCTCGCGGTCCTGGCGGGATGGCTCGGGCTGGGCGGCATCGACGTGCGTGGCCGCGGCGACCTCGCGGGTCCGGTGGGCCTTGCCCTGGACGGGCGTGACGTGGAGCACCCCGCCTCGCCTACGATGGGTCGATGTACGCCGTCTGAGCCACTCGGGTTCGGTCGATGAACGAAACACTCGAATCGGGAGTACTGCGTGGCTGCGATCCT
This sequence comes from Sanguibacter sp. Z6_81, assembly GCF_057180625.1. Lineage (NCBI taxonomy): Bacteria > Bacillati > Actinomycetota > Actinomycetes > Micrococcales > Sanguibacteraceae > Sanguibacter > Sanguibacter sp. Z6_81. The sequence continues at coordinate 39,907 of NZ_JBXUFV010000006.1, forward strand.
CGAGAAGGTCCTGCGCTTCGGCGAGGGCCGGATTGTCAAGAAGTTGTCCGGACTGGCGAAGCAGGTCAACGCGCTGGAGGAGAGCTTCGAGGCGCTCACCGACATCGAGCTGCGTGAGGAGACCGAACGCTTCAAGGAGCGGCTCGCGGACGGCGCCAGCCTCGACGACCTCCTGCCCGAGGCGTTCGCCACCGTCCGGGAGGCGGCGCGACGCACTCTCGGCCAGCGCCACTTCGACGTCCAGCTCATGGGCGGTGCCGCGCTCCACCTCGGCAACATCGCCGAGATGAAGACCGGTGAGGGCAAGACCCTCGTGGCGACGTTGCCGGCCTACCTCAACGCGCTCACCGGCGAGGGCGTCCACGTCGTCACGGTCAACGACTACCTCGCCCGCTACCAGAGCGAGCTCATGGGCCGGGTGTTCCGGTTCCTCGGCATGAGCACGGGGTGCATCCTCTCCGGTCAGACCCCGGCCGAGCGCCGGGAGCAGTACGCCAAGGACATCACCTACGGCACGAACAACGAGTTCGGCTTCGACTACCTCCGCGACAACATGGCGTGGTCGACCGACGACCTCGTCCAGCGCGGTCACCACTTCGCGATCGTCGACGAGGTCGACTCGATCCTCATCGACGAGGCGCGGACTCCGCTCATCATCTCCGGTCCTGCCTCGGGTGACATCAACAAGTGGTACGGCGAGTTCGCGCGCGTGGCGCGTCGCCTCGTCGCCGAGGAGGACTACGAGGTCGACGAGAAGAAGCGCACCGTCGGCGTCCTCGAGCCCGGCATCGCGAAGGTTGAGGACTACCTCGGCATCGACAACCTCTACGAGTCCCTCAACACCCCGCTCATCGGGTTCCTCAACAACGCCATCAAGGCGAAGGAGCTGTTCAAGCGGGACAAGGACTACGTCGTCATCAAGGGCGAGGTCCTCATCGTCGACGAGCACACCGGGCGCATCCTCGCCGGTCGCCGCTACAACGAGGGCATGCACCAGGCGATCGAGGCCAAGGAGGGTGTGGCCATCAAGGCCGAGAACCAGACCCTCGCCACGATCACGCTGCAGAACTACTTCCGTCTGTACTCCAAGCTCGCCGGCATGACCGGTACGGCCGAGACCGAGGCTGCGGAGTTCCAGGGCACCTATTCGCTGGGTGTCGTGCCGATCCCGACGAACCGCACGATGCAGCGCATCGACCAGCCCGACCTCGTCTACAAGAACGAGGACGGGAAGTTCAACGCCGTCGTCGAGGACATCGTCGAGCGCCACGCGAAGGGCCAGCCGGTCCTCGTCGGGACGACGAGCGTCGAGAAGTCGGAGCTGTTGTCGGCGAAGCTCAAGAAGCAGGGTGTCCCGCACGAGGTGCTCAACGCGAAGCAGCACGCTCGTGAGGCGGCGATCGTCGCGCAGGCCGGGCGCAAGGGCGCGGTCACGGTCGCGACGAACATGGCTGGTCGTGGGACGGACATCATGCTCGGCGGCAACGCCGAGTTCATGGCGATCGAGACGCTCACGGCCCGGGGCCTGGACGCCACCGAGTCGCCCGAGGAGTACGAGGCCGCGTGGCCCGAGGCCCTCGAGGCCGCGAAGAAGGCCGTGTCCGACGAGCACGACGAGGTCGCTGAGCTCGGTGGGCTCTACGTCCTGGGCACCGAGCGGCACGAGTCGCGCCGCATCGACAACCAGCTGCGTGGTCGGTCAGGCCGTCAGGGTGACCCGGGGGAGTCGCGGTTCTACCTGTCGATGCAGGACGACCTCATGCGCCTGTTCGGTTCCGGCCTCGCCGAGTCGATGATGCAGCGTGCGGGGTTCCCGGACGACATGCCGCTCGAGTCGAAGATCGTCACGCGCGGGATCGCGAGCGCGCAGGGCCAGGTGGAGAGCCGCAACTTCGAGATCCGCAAGAACGTCCTCAAGTACGACGACGTCCTGTCCCGGCAGCGGTCCGTCATCTACGACGAGCGCCGCCGGGTGCTCAGCGGCGAGGACATGGCCGAGCAGATCCAGCACTTCATCACGGACGTCCTCACGGCGTACGTCGAGGGCGCGACGGCGGCCGGGAACCCGGACCAGTGGGACCTCGAGGCCCTGTGGACCGCGCTGCGCGCGGTCTACCCGGTGTCCATCGAGGTCGACGAGGTCGTCGAGCAGGCGGGCGGCGTCGAGCGGCTCACGCACGACCTCATCCTCACGGAGGTCCTCTCCGACGCGAAGCACGCCTACGAGGCGCGCGAGGCCGAGCTCGGCGAGAAGAACATGCGTCAGCTCGAGCGTCGCGTGGTGCTCTCGGTGCTGGACCGCAAGTGGCGCGAGCACCTCTACGAGATGGACTACCTCAAGGAGGGCATCGGTCTGCGTGCCATGGCGCAGCGTGACCCGCTCGTGGAGTACCAGCGCGAGGGGTTCCTCCTGTTCCAGGCGATGACCGAGGCCATCAAGGAGGAGTCGGTCGCGTACCTGTTCAACCTCGAGGTGAAGGTCGAGCCGGCGGCGAACGTCGTCTCCGCGGCGGGCGCTGCGGCGGCCGCCACGAGCGCCACGGGCGCGGCCCTCGGGTCCGCAGGTGCTGCGCAGGCGCAGACCGAGGCGGAGCCGGTGCTCGTCGCGAAGGGCCTCGACGGTCCGGACCGCAAGGTCCCGCTGAGCTACACGGCACCGAGCGAGGACGCCGTCGGCCCGGTCGGCGGCGACATCGCCGAGACGACCGGCGAGAACGGCACGCCGGCCCCCGCTGGCGACGCCGGCAACCGTGAGGCACGTCGGCGGGCCGCGAAGCAGACGAAGAAGCAGTAGCACGGTCCCGCGGCGCACCGCGGGGTTCGAGAAGGGCGCCTCCCGCTCGTGGGGGCGCCCTTCTCGTGTCTCGAAGCCTCGGCGAGCGCCCGGGCGTGCGCGGTCGTCGCGGCACGCCTCAGCCGATCTCGAGCACGACGACGCGCCACCGTCCCCGGTGCTCCTCGACCCGCAGCGCCGCAGCGCGGACCCGGTCGACGTCGTCGACGACCACGGCGGCCTCGGCGACGCCCGGTGCGAGGCGGACGACGCGTGCTCGGCGGACGCGTGAGCTGCTCTGCAGCGCGGGTGCGTCCGAGCCGCTCGCCCGACGAGCCTGTTCTCTCACCTGGGCGCGAGCGTGCAGGGCGTCGAACACCTCGGGGGAGACGGACCGGGCGAGCTGAGCCAGGGGGCGCACGCCCCGCAGCGACTCCATCGCGGCGTGCGCGACGGCACAGCACAGGGCGGTGGGGTCACCGAGGTCCACGGGTGCGCGCGGCGCGTCGATGTCGCGCGGCTGCAGGGGGCCGCCGGCACGGTGGCTGAACTCGCGTGGTCCGTTCGCGCGCGGACGGCGGGGCGCGCGGCTGACGCTCGCCGCCGCGAAGTCGGTGCGTCGTGGAGCCCGGACGCTCCGCGCGGCGGGTTCCGGTCGGAGGGTCGTGCCGGCGCTCGTGGGGCTGGGCGTGCGCATCGTCGTCGTGGTCATCGGTGCTCCTGGTCGCAGGGTGGTGGGTATGGGCACGAGCGGTCAGTGGTGGACGGGCGGGGTGACGAGCATCTGGCCGACCTGGATGACGTCGGGATCGTCGCCGATCGTGGCGGTGTTCGCGGCGTACCAGGCGGGCCATGCGGCGGCGATCTGGTCGTCGCCGGCACCGGCTGCGAGGTGGTCGCGGGCGATGGACCACAGCGTGTCCCCGGCGCCGACGGTCACACTGTTCGCGAGGGCAGGAGTGGTCCCGGGCTCGACGGCGGTGTCGACCGGAGTCGGTCCCGCGGGGCCGCCGGGCTCCTGGGGCGTGGTGCGGTCGGCGGCAGCGTCTGTCGCGGCTGGGGCTGTCGACGGTGTCGTGACCCATCCGAGGTCCGGCGGGGGCTCGGCGGCCTGGGCCGGGGCGACGAGCAGCACGAGTCCTGCGCCGAGCCCGGCGACGGCCAGACGCTGCACGGCGCGCGGTGCGAAGGTGCTCACGCACCGCAGCAGGAGGGTGGCTCGTGCCCCGGTCGCCCGAGCGGCAAGTGTCACCGTCGCGAGAAGCAGGCTCAGTGCCCACCAGGCGGCGATCGCGACGCCGAACGCCAGCAGAGGGAGCTCGACGATCTGGCCGAGCGCCCCGCTGCTCGGGCGTCCGGAGAGGAGGGTCTCGCGTGCTGCCCACCCCGTCGTGAGCCGCGTCGCGAGCGCGCCGCACAGGAGGAGGCACGTCACTGTCCCGAGCGCGGCGACCGCGAGCGGTCGTGCTGCGTTCGGTGCTGTTTGATGCTGTTTGATAGCGGTCGGCATGTGTTGATCCAACTGGATGCGCGTCGTGCTGTCTACACCCGGTACCAGCCTGTGGACGACTTCGGGGTCGAGCGGTGCGGGACGCGACGCTGGTGACATGCGGTGGGAGACGTTGTTCGCGGACCTTGCGGGCCAGCTCGAGTCGGCCGACGCCGCCGAGCGGGACGCCGTCGTCGCCGACCTCACCCGTGCGGAGTGGGCGACGCTCACGCTCCGGGACCGGCTCCGGGCCGTGCTCGGCGCTCCGGTGTCGGTGGTCGTGCGCGGGGGCCAGGACATCCACGGCCAGGTCCGTGAGGTGCATGCGGACTGGGTGCTGCTCGTCTCCGGCGGGCGGGAGGTCCTCGTGCCGACCGCGGCGGGCGAGGTGTGGCGCGGGCTAGGAACGCGAGCACGTCCCGTCGACGCGGCGACGTCGCGCAGCGTGGACGTCACGCTCGGCCGGGCGCTGCGTGAGATCGCGCGCGACCGGCGGGTGGTCTCGGTGGGGACGCCGGAGCGCAGGTACCTCGGTCGGATCAACCGGGTGGGGCGCGATCACCTCGACCTCGCCCCCGCGCACGTGGAGGACCGGGTCCGGACGTCGGTCGACGAGGCGGACGTCATCGCCTTCAGCGCGATCACCTGCGTGAGCTCGACGGGGTGACGCGAGGCCCTGCGGTGGGGCGGTGCCCCGTCAGGCTTCGTCGAACCCGCTCGCTTCGACCTTCGCTCGGGTCTGGGCGTACATCCGCTGGATGTACGCCTCGAGCTCGACGGTCTCGACGCGCCACTGGCCGCGACCGCCGACCTGGATGGCGGGGAGCTCACCGCTCCGCACGAGCGCGTACGCCTGGGCCGCAGAGATGTTGAGTGCCTCCGTGACATCGGCAAGGGTGAGGAATCGAGCAGCCATGCCCCCAGTTTTGCACGATCGCACGCAGGTGTTCCGCGTGTCCACAGGCAGGTGCACGACCTGCGGAAAACGGGCAGGATGTGCCCCAGCCCGGCGCCTGCCGCGCGTCGCGCCCGCTCCCTGACGACAGGATCTCGTTCATGCCCGAGAGAGCCGCTGCCCTGCTCGACCGCCCCGCGCCCGTCGCACCGCGCCTGCGACGACCCGGGTGGCGAGACCCCCGGCTCGGGGTGGGCATCCTCCTCGTCGTGGGCTCCGTCGCGCTGGGGTCCTGGGCCGTGTCCGACGCTGCGCGGACGGTGGCCGTGTACGCCGTCGACGCAACGATCGTGCCGGGCGAGCCCGTCCGACCGGAGGACCTCGTCGTCGTCGACGTCCGGCTGGGCGACCAGACGGACCTCTACTACACCGCCGCACAGGACGTGCCCGCCGACCTCGTCGCGCTGCGGACCGTCGGAGAGCGGGAGCTGCTCGCGCGGTCCGCCGTGGGCAGGCAGGCGGACCTCGAGATGCGCGCCGTGGCGGTCCCGGTCGGTGGCGCGCTCTCCTCGAGCGTCGTCACCGGGGCGCTCGTCGACCTGTGGTTCGTCCCGGCGGCGGACCGCGCGACGGGCGCCGGGCTCGAACCAGCGCTCCTTGCCGAAGCGCTCGTCGTGGCTGAGCTCGGGGAGGAACGGGGTGGGTCGCTCGTCGCGGGCGGGGCCCGGACGATCCACGTCCTTGTGCCCACCCGCGACCTCCCCGACGTGCTCTCCGCGCTGTCGTCCGACGGATCCGTCTCGGTCATGCCGGTGCCCGGGATCGACGGATGACGCCCTCGGCCGTCCGGCCCCCGACAACCGTCCTGTGCTGCGTGCGCGGTGCCCTCGAGGGCACCGTCGTGAGTGTGCTCGCGCACCCAGGAGCCGGGCTCGACGTCACGCGTCGGTGCGCCGACGTCCCCGAGCTGCTCGCCGCCGCAGCGTCCGGGCTGGGCGTGATCGCGGTCGTCTCCGCCGACCTCGATGGACTCGACCGGCCCGTCGTCTCGGCGCTGCGCGCCGACGGTCTCCGGGTGATCGGGCTCGTCGACGGAGCGGACGACGCTGCGCCGGGCCGGCTCGCGGCCCTCGGGGCCGACGCTGTGCTCGTCGCTGCCGACGTCGAGAGCGCTCTCGTGGAGTCCGTGCGTGCGCTCGCTGCAGCCGGACCTGCCACGACCGGACCCACAGGCGCGGTCCACGGCGCGCGACCGGGTGCGGACAGCCTCGAGCACACCGCGTGGCCGTCGTTCACCGTCCGCGACGCGGACCAGGTCGGGACGGTGGACCCTGCGACCGAGGCCCCTGGCCGCGTCGTCGCCGTGTGGGGCCCGACGGGAGCCCCTGGACGATCAACCGTCGCCCTCAACCTCGCCGCGGAGCTCGCGGCCGGCCCGGGGCGTCCCCGAGCACGGATGCGCAGAGGCGGCGGCGCCGCGGCAGCGACCGGTGACCGGACCCTGCTCGTCGATGCCGACACCTACTCCGGATCCCTCGCTCAGATGAGCGGGATGCTCGACGAGTCCGCGGGGATCGCCGTAGCCAGCCGCGCCGCGGCCCAGGGCGGTCTCGATGTCGCGCTGCTTGCGCGCCTCGCCCCCGAGATCTCCACGCGGCTGCGGGTGCTCACCGGCATCGCGCGCCCGTCGCGCTGGCCGGAGGTGCACCCTGCCTCCCTCGAGGCGCTCTGGGAGGCTGCGCGGTCACTGGCCCGGTGGACCGTCGTCGACTGCGGCTTCGGCATCGAGAGCGACGAGATGCTCTCGTACGACACCCGCGCGCCGCAGCGCAACGGCGCGACCCTCGCTGCGCTGTCGGCAGCGGACACGATCGTCGTGGTCGGCAGTGCGGGTCCGGTGGGCATCCAGCGCCTCGTCCGCGCCCTCGACGACCTCCGGGACTGCGGCGTCGCAGATCTCACCGAGCGGGTGGTCGTCGTCAACAGGCTCCGTGCCTCCGCGGTCGGTCCGCGTCCGGCGGCGCTCGTGCGGGACGCGCTGTACCGCTATGCGAGCGTCAACGACGCACTCTTCGTCCCGGAGGACCAGGCGGTGTGCGACGCCGCAGTCCTCGCCGGTCGCACCCTCGTCGAGCACGCGCCGGGCTCCGCTGTCCGGCAGGGGGTGCAGGCGGTCGCCGACCGGGTGCGCGCCGCCGCCGGTGGGACGGCCGACGGGGCTGGTGGCGCGGATGCGCTGGCCCCGGCCGGGCGCTCACCGGCTGGCGATCGACGCGTGGCGCGCTAGGTCAGCGGTCAGCGCGCTCGGCCCCGGCCCGCGACGGACGGGTGGCAGACTAGGCCCATGCGCCTCTACCTGCCCGCGACGCTCGACGAGCTCGACGCCCTCCGCCGCGGACGGCTCGACCTGCAGCCCCGTCGCGCCCACGCCGCGACGCCGGCCCTCGTCCGGGCGCTCGCCGCGGAGGGCGTCGAGGACCTCGAGGAGGTCGAGTACGTCGCCCAGATGTTCGCGGCAGACGACTCCCTCCTCGCCATCGCTGCCGACCCGTCGGTCCCGTGGCTGCGCCTCGTGCTGTCCGTCGACGTGCCGGACACCCTCGTGGGACCCGCCGCGCAGGACCCCGGCGCGGAGGAGGACGAGGTCCCGCTCAGCGCCGTCGAGATCCGCGAGCCGGTCGCCGACGTGCTCGTCGTGTGCGCGCACGTCGACGAGCCCGAGGCCGCGACGGACGTCCAAGCGGTCATGGCGGGGGACGAGGCCGCGATGGAGCGCCTCACCGAGCGGGACCTGCTGTGGTACGACACGTCGGAGCTCGGCAGCATCCCCCGGGCGTGAGCCGCGGACGCGGCGCGCCCTACGGAGTGGGGTCGCCCAGGACGGCGCGCACCTCGTCGTGCAGCAGGCCGTTGGAGACGAGCGCATCCCCGCCGTGCGGTCCGTCGACGCCCGCGAGCGAGCTGAAGCGTCCGCCGGCCTCGGTGACGATCGGCACGAGCGCCGCCATGTCGTACAGGGCGAGCTCCGGCTCCATCGCGACGTCGACCGCCCCCTCGGCGACGAGCATGTACGACCAGAAGTCACCGTAGGCGCGGGTGCGCCAGGCCTGGCGCGAGACGTCGAGGAAGCCCGGGAGCATGCCCCGCTCCTCCCAGCCGGACAGGCTGGAGTAGGACACCGACGCGTCAGCGAGCTCCCTGACCCCGGAGACCCGCAGCCGGGTCGCGTGCGCGAGCGAACGCCCCGTCCAGGCGCCCGTGCCCTTCGCCGCCCACCAGCGTCGCCCGAGCGCCGGCGCGCTCACCACCCCGACGACGACGTCGTCGCCCTCGGCCAGCGCGATGAGCGTGGCCCACACCGGCACGCCGCGGACGAAGTTCTTCGTCCCGTCAATGGGGTCGATGATCCAGCGCCGGGAGCTGTGGCCCGTCGTGCCGAACTCCTCACCGACGATGGCGTCCCGCCCCCGGGAGCGGCTGAGCTGCCCGCGGATGATCTCCTCCGCGCTGCGGTCCGCGTCGGTCACCGGGGTCGCGTCCGGCTTGGACTCCACGTGCAGGTCGAGGGCCTTGAACCGGGACATCGTCAGGGAGTCGACCTGGTCGGCCAGCACGAGGGCGAGTCGCAGGTCGTCGTCGTATACCGATCGAGGGCTCATGGGACTCACCGTATCGGTGGGGCCGGGCTCCACGTCGGAGGCGGTCAGGAACGCGCGGTGAGCAGTCGGCGGAACGAGTCGAGGCGTGCGGCCCGCGCCGACTGCTGCTCGGGAGCGGCGTCGACGGCCGCGACCCAGTCGTCGAGGGCGCAGTCGGGGGAGCCTTCGAGGTGCGTGCACCCGCGGGGGCACGCGGCGGCGACCTCGTCGAGGTCGTCGAACGCCGCGAGGAGGTTCTCGATCTGGACGTGCGCGAGCCCGAACGAGCGCACACCGGGTGTGTCGATCACCCAGCCGCGCTCCCCGTCGTGCTCGGGGAGGCGCAGCGCGACGGCCGAGGTCGAGGTCTGGCGGCCGCGTCCCGTGACGTCGTTGACGACGCCGACCGACCGGCGTGCGCCGGGTACGAGCGCGTTGACGAGGGTGGACTTTCCCACGCCCGAGTGCCCCACGAACACCGAGGTCCGGCCGGCGAGCGCGTCCCGGACCGTCTCGAGGGGCGTGATCGTCCCGTCGGGCGCCTGCTGGGTCGTGACGACACTGACGCCGATCGGCTCGTAGAGCGCCCGCAAGGCGTCCGGCGAGGCGAGGTCCGCCTTGGTGAGGCACAGCAGGACGTCCATCCCGGCCTCGTACGCGGCGACGACGCACCGGTCGATCATGCGGGTGCGGGGCTCGGGGTCGGCGAGCGCGGTGACGATGACGAGCTGGTCCGCGTTGGCGACGATGATGCGTTCGAACGGGTCGGTGTCGTCGGCCGTGCGCCGCAGGACGGTGGTGCGCTCGGTGATCCGCACGATGCGGGCGAGGGTCCCGGCGTCGCCCGAGGTGTCCCCGACGACGTCCACGCGGTCCCCGCACACGACACGCTGGCGGGTGAGCTCGCGTGCCTTCATGGCGGTGATCGTGTGCTCGTCGGGGCCGTCCTCGTCGACGAGGAGCGTGTACCGGCCACGATCGACACCCGTGACGAGCCCCGAGACGGCGTCCTCGTGCTCGGGACGCGTCTTCGTGCGGGGTCGTGTGCCACGCTTGCTCGGGCGCTGGTGGAAGTCCGACTCGTCCTTCGCGCGACCTGCCACGGCCGTCAGCCCGCCGTTCCTGCGGTCGCCGCGCCGTCTGTACCCACCTGGGCCCCAGGTGCAGCGGCGCTGCCGAGCATCGCGTCCCACATCTGCGTGAACCCCGGCAGGGTCTTGGCGGTCGTGCCGACGTTCTCGACGAGGACCCCCGGCACGCGCAGTCCGAGGATCGCGCCCGCAGTCGCCATGCGGTGGTCGTGGTACGTGCGCACCCGGCCCCCGTGCAGGGGTGCGGGCGTGATCGTCAGCCCGTCGCTCGTCTCCTCGGCGCGACCGCCCAGCCGGGAGATCTCCGCGGCCAGGGCGGCCAACCGGTCCGTCTCGTGGCCGCGCAGGTGCGCGATCCCACGCAGCCGGCTGGGGGAGTCGGCGAGAGCGGCGAGCGCAGCGATCGTGGGTGCGAGCTCACCCGCCTCGTGGAGGTCGACGTCGATCCCCGAGATCGCACCGGTGCCTGTCACGGACAGCACGTCGCCGTCCTGCCGTGCGCTGGCACCCATCGCGGTGAGGAGGTCCGGCATCATGGCGCCGGGTTGCGTGGTGCTCGTCGGCCACCCCGGGACCCGGACGGTGCCCCCGACGACGAGCGCAGCCGCGAGGAAGGGACCGGCGTTCGACAGGTCCGGCTCGACCCGCACGTCCCTGGAGCGGATGGGTCCCGGGCGCACGGACCAGGTGAGCGGCTCCGAGGTGTCCACCTCGACGCCGGCTTCCCGCAGGACGTCGACGGTCATGTCGATGTGGGGCACGCTCGGCAGGGTCGCACCGGTGTGGGTGAGGACGAGGCCGCTGTCGAACCGGGCGGCGGCGAGCAGCAGCCCCGAGACGAACTGGCTGGACGCCGACGCGTCGACGCTGACCCGTCCCCCCGGCACGCGGCCGGTCCCGTGCACGACGAGCGGCAGCAGCCCCCGCCCCTCGTCGTCGACGCGCACGCCGAGCCCACGCAACCCGTCGATGACGGGCCCCATCGGGCGGACCCGCGCGCCGGGGTCACCGTCGAGCGCGACACTGCCGGCCGCGAGCGCGGCGACCGCCGGGAAGAAGCGCATGACCGTCCCCGCGAGACCGCAGTCGACGGAGGCCCCACCGGTGAGGGCGCCCGGCTCGATCCGCCACTCGCCCGGCTCCCCGCCCTCAGTGATGCCCACACCCACGGCACGCAGGGCAGCGACCATGAGGTCGGTGTCCCGGCTGCGGAGCGCGCCCCGCAGCCGGCCCGGTCCGTCGGCCAGCGCCGCGAGGACGAGGTACCGGTTCGTGAGTGACTTCGACCCGGGGACGTCGACGAGCGCATCGAGCCTGCCGGGCGCGGGGGCGAGCGTCGGCGCGGGCCACAGATCGGCGTCGGGCGGGGAGGTGAGCGGGGCAGGCGCGGTCATGCTCACAGGCTAGGGCACCGGCCTGCCCGGCTCGGGGAGGGACGTCAGTGGTTGACCTTCTTGCGGGCGTGCTCGACGCGCCACGCGAACCCCGGCCGTCCCTCGCGGTCGAGGCCCGCGAGCAGGGCTGCACCGACCGCGCCGAGCCGACGGGCGAACAGCGTCGTGCGCTCGCGGCGGTCGTCGCCACCGCTGAACGGCTCGTCGGCGACCGCGAGCGGCACCGTGAGGACCGCGAGGAGCAGCGCTGCCGTCCGTGGTGCCTTGCCGAGGGCGAGAGCCGCGCCAGCGGCGAGGGTGAGCGCACCGTGCGTCCGCACCGCCGTGGTCAGCTGGCGGTCGGTGAGCGGCACGCCCGGCCCGACGAGCCCGGCGATGCGGTCGGCCGGGACCCGCGCGGCAGCGACGTGGCGGTCGGGGTGACGCACGGCGTCGAGCCCTTCCTGGATGAAGGACGCGGACAGCAGGGAACGGGCGATGGGGCGGATGAGCATGTGGTTCTCCTTGTGCGGTGAGGTGAGGTGAGGTGCGCGTGACGGTCCGGTCAGATCGCGCCGCCGGCGGCGGGCGGGGCGTCTGTGTGGACCCCGCTGTCGCCGACGACCTCGCGCGCGAGGTAGTTCTCGATGTCGAAGAGGTTGTCGCCCGCACGCCGCGCGATCGTCAGGAGGGTGTTCGCGGAGGCGACCTCCTCGACCTGCTCCTTGAGGAACCACAGGAGGAACTGCTCACCCACGACGTCGCCCTCGGTGCGCGCGGCACGGAAGATCGCCTCGATCTGCGCGGTGACCTGGCGCTCCTGGTCGAGCGCGAGCTGGAGGGGCTCGACGACCGTCGAGAAGTCGTTGCGGACCGGGCCCCCGCTGGGGATCCTCACGGGCAGGTCCCGGTCGAGCATGTACTGGACGATCATCATCGCGTGGTTGCGCTCCTCGACCGCCTGGCGGTAGAAGTGCGCGGCGAGCTGGGGAAGGTCCTCGCTGTCGAACCACACGGCGATGGCGATGTACTGCTGGTGCGCGTCGAGCTCGTGGCCGACCTGCTCGCGCAGCAGGGTGAGGAACTGGGAGTCGGGTGCGATGGTCGTCATACCTGAACCGTATCCCCGTGGGTGGGGGTCTGGCCGCTCGAACCGCTCATCCCTCCCCGCGCTGCGAGCAGGTGCGTGGGTGAGCAGCGCGATGGGAATGCCCGGGCGGTGGGCGGCGTTGTGCCCCACGTGACCTGTGCTGTGGAGTGCCGACCAGCGGACCTGACGAGCGGACCGCGGACGTTCGTCGCCGTCGACGACCGTCCGCGCGAGGGGGCCGTCGGGCGACTAGGCTCGTCGGTGATGACCGACGACCTGAACCGCTCCCCGGAGACCGAGAGCGACGCCGCGCGCACGGCCCGCTTCGAGCGCGACGCGCTCGCGCACCTCGACCAGCTGTACTCGGCGGCGATGCGGATGACCCGCAACCCCTCGGATGCCGAAGACCTCGTCCAGGAGACGTTCGCGAAGGCGTACGCCGCCTTCCACCAGTACCGGCCCGACACGAACCTCAAGGCGTGGCTGTACCGGATCCTCACGAACACCTTCATCAACACGTACCGCAAGAAGCAGCGTCAGCCGTTGCAGTCCGCCGCGGACGACGTCGAGGACTGGCAGATCGCCCGGGCCGCCTCCCACTCCTCGACGGGTCTGCCGTCCGCCGAGGCACAGGCGTTGGACCGGCTGCCGGACTCCGACGTCAAGCGTGCGCTCCAGGAGCTGTCCGAGGACCGGCGGATCGCCGTCTATCTTGCCGACGTGGAGGGCTTCCCCTACAAGGAGATCGCCGAGATCATGGGAACGCCGATCGGCACCGTGATGTCGCGGCTGCACCGTGGGCGCGCGCAGCTGCGGGAGCTGCTCGGGGACTATGCGGTCGAGCGAGGGCTTGTTCCTGCCGGTGGTAAGGAGGACGTGCGATGACGGCCGACGACTGTACCGAGGCGATGCGGCACCTCGAGTCCTGCGACGAGGTGATGCGCCACCTCGACGAGTACCTCGACTCGGAGATGACCCTCCAGGATGCGCAGCGGATGCAGGAGCACGTCGCGGGCTGCTCGCCGTGCCTCGCCGAGCTCGGGGTCGAGGAGATGGTCAAGCGTCTCGTGCGTCGGTCGTGCGCCGAGCAGGCTCCGGATGAGCTACGAGCACGGATCCGCGCTGCAATCGCTGTGCACACCGCGTCGGCCGGGCCGCCGCCGACGCCCTGAGCGACGTCCCGTCGGCTGGCGAGCCGGGTGGAACGACGAAGGCCCGGCTGCCATGGCAGCCGGGCCTTCGTCGTCCGTCACGGCCTCCGGAGCATGCTCGGGTGGCCGTGCGACGTGAGGTCAGGAGTTGGGGCGCTTGCCGTGGTTGGCTGCGCTCTTCTTACGGTCACGCTTCTTGCGTCCGCGCTTGCTCATGATGGTCTCCTAGAGTGAAAGGAAGGGGTAGCCGCGCGTGTGGCCGCACGTGCCTCTTCCTATCGTCCCACACATGCCGCCGAGAACCAGCACGGGGCGTCCGGGGACGGCCCGTGACGCTCCGGTGGGCCGCGCCGGTGTGGCGGCCCACGCCCACCGAGACCCTCAAGTGCGGCGCGACGATGCCGATAGACCATGCGTGAGCGAACAGAGCCAGTCCGTCATCCCGCTGCTGCACGCACTGGCGAGCACCGGTGCGTCCGATCTCCACTGCAAGGTGGGGTCGTCGCCGCGCGTGCGTGTCGACGGCCGTCTGCGCCGGCTGCAGACACCCCCGCTCACCGAGGATGACACGATGTTCATGCTCTCGGAGGTGCTGCCGAGCCAGTTCGTCGACGACTTCGAGCGGTCGCACGAGGCTGACTTCGCGTTCCAGCTCGACGGCGTCGGCCGGTTCCGCGTCAACGCGTACCAGGCCCGTGGCCACGTCGGCCTCGTGTTCCGCCGGGTCACCGAGGGGACCCTGTCCATCTCCGAGCTGGGCCTCCCCGAGGTCGTCGGCGAGCTGGCGCTCGAGCCGCGAGGACTCGTCCTCGTCACCGGGCCCACCGGCTCGGGGAAGACGACGACGCTGGCCTCGATGGTCGATCTCATCAACACGCTGCGCGAGGTGAACATCATCTCCATCGAGGACCCCATCGAGGTCCTCCACACGGACAAGAAGGCGATCATCTCCCAGCGCGAGGTCCGGCAGGACACCGCCGACTTCACGTCAGCGCTCCGCGCGGCCATGCGCCAGGACCCGGACGTCATCCTCGTCGGCGAGATGCGCGACGCCGAGACGGTGCGCGCAGCCCTGCAGGCCGCTGAGACCGGGCACTTCGTCATGTCGACCCTGCACACGATCGACGCGCAGGAGACGGTCAACCGCATCGTCGACTTCTTCCCGCCCCACGAGCAGGTCCAGGTCCGTACGGCGCTGTCCCAGGCGCTGCGCGGGATCGTCTCGCAGCGCCTCGTGCGGCGCGCGGACGGCAACGGCCGACGTGTCGTGTCGGAAGTTCTCGTGAACACCGGACGCACCGCGGAGGCGATCGTCCACCCCGCAGACAACCCGCCCCTCCTCGACCTCATCAAGGAGGGCGAGTACTACAAGATGCAGACGTTCGACCAGCACCTGTTCGACCTCGTGCGGGACGCCGTCATCACGTACGACGAGGCGTGCGGCGCGGCGACGAACCCGCAGGACCTCACCGTCGAGCTGCGCGGCGCCGGCATCATCTCCTGAGCCCGCGTCACCGCTTGGTCGACCCAGGCCGCCGGGCTACCGTTGCGCGTGTGACCTCACAGAGCATGCGCACCGAGTCCTGGACCATCAGCGAGCCGAGTACCGTCTCGACCGCGCTCCTCGCGCGCGCGGGGAACCCCGAGGACACCGAGCCCCACCTCGCGCTCGACCTGCCGAGCCCCGTGACGACGGTCGTCGTGTCGATCAATGCCGGCTCCGTGCGGGTCGTCGCGCACGAGCACCTCGACGTCCGCACCGAGGTGCTCGCCATCTCGGCGCGACCGCTCGTCGTCGGCCTCGCCGGGGACGAGCTCCGGGTCTCGTACGACTTCACGGGGATCGACGGCGTCGTCGACCGGATCCGTGGGCTTCGGGACAAGGACTCCGTCGAGGTTGTCCTGCACGTGCCGCCGGCCGTGGCCGTCCGGGTGTCCACGGTGCGTGCGTCCGTGCACGTGGCGGGCGTCGAAGGCGCGGTGACCGTGAGCACCGTCGACGGCCCGGTCGAGCTCGACGGCGTCATCGGCTCCGCGACGGTGTCGACCGTGTCCGGCGCGGCGGACGTCGCGCAGCACCGCGGTCCCGTGAACGTCCGGACCGGTACGGGTTCGATCGGCCTCTCCGGGCGTCCGACGCGGGCCGACATCAGCACCGTCTCCGGGGTCGTCGCGCTCACCACCGACCCCGGCGCCTGCGTCATCACGACGAAGACGGTGTCCTCGGACATCGTCCTGCGCGCCCCCGAGGGCACCCGCATCGACCTCCACGCCCGGAGCGTCTCGGGCAAGATCGTGCTCGACGGCGTGGACCTGCGGGCCCGCGGGGCGCGCCCGGCGGGCGTCGACCGGGCGGAGCCGGACGCCACGACCTTCCTGTCCACGAGCACCGTCTCGGGCGACGTCATCGTCTCCCGCGGCTGAGGGATCCGGCGCGCTGGTCTGTTGTGCGCTGCCGCTGGGCAGGGGCCGGTGATGAGTGGGGCCTGTCCGCTCCCGGCGAGGCGTTCTTGCGCCGGTGATCCCGCGACGGCTAGTAGTCCCGCGACGACAGGACGCAGAACTCGTTGCCGTCGGGATCGGCCAGGACCTCCCAGGTCACGTCGGGTCCCTGCCCGACGTCCGTCCGCTGCGCCCCGAGTCCGATCAAGCGCTCGATCTCGGCCTCGCGGTCCTGGCCCGTATGCGGGGCGAAGTCGAGGTGCAGGCGGTTCTTCCCCTTCTTCCGATGCTCCACGGGCACGAACACGAGGCCGGGTGGTACCTGCTCGAAGGCGAGTGTGCGCCCGAGCTCGCGGGCCCAGGGTGGAACGACGACCGCCTCGTCGTCGGACTCGAGCAGCACCTCCCATCCGAGGGCCTCGGACCACCAGCGCGCGAGGTGGCGGTGGTCGGTGGACTCGATGACCGTGGAGTACCAGCGAAGCGTCATGGCACCACTCTGCCGTCTCCAGGAGGCTCGCGCACCGCGTCCACGGCCATCTCCCGGCCGCAGGTGACAGACTTCCTCCCGACCCGCCCGGACCGCAGCGAGACACCCGCACCCGGCGGACGGCACAGCTCCGACGGGCTCAGGCGGCGTCGTCGGGCAGCCCGAGCCACCGGTACCACCCGGTGTGCAGCACGAGCCACGCCATGAGGCCGTAGCCCGCCTGCCCGGGATAGGGCGTGCCGTTCGCTGCGAGGTCGCTCAACCACTGCTCGTGGCTGACGAGCGGGGTGAACGTGTCGACGTATGGCACCCGTCGGCGGTTCGCGACGTCCCCGAAGGCCGTCGACAGCTCACCGAGACGGTCGCGCTCCGCGTCCGGTCCCGGAGGTGGTCCGACGACGAAGGTGGGGATCTTCCTGTCGTCCGCGACGTCGAGGATGTTCGCGAGGTTGAGCCTGCTGCGGGCGACGGAGAGCCCGGCGGCGATGTCCGCGCGGCCGAGCGCGATGACGAGCCGGTGGTCGACACGGGGGTCGCCTGTCGCGCGCCGGTTGAACTCGGCCTCCCAGCGTGCGCTGAGCGCCGTGGTCGTCTCGCCGGGGACCGCGAGGGGGAAGACCATCGTGAGCGCGGGGGAGTGGGTGCGTGCGGTCACGCGCCCGAGCCAGCCGAGACCTTTCGGGTCTCCCACCCCGGCAGCGAGCTCGTCTCCGACGACGCAGATGCGCAGCTGGTCAGTGCCGGGCGAGGTCACAGGGGGCTCCCGTTCGGGTCGAGGGTGGAAAGGGCGCACGGTGCGTCGTGCCATTGTCCGCCCCCGTACGGCAGACGCCCGGCACACCGGTGGGTGTGTCGGGCGTCGGCCGGGTTGCCGCGGCGGACAGCGGGGGGACCGGACCGATCAGCGCTCGAACGCCCGCGCGATGAGCTCGGCCTGCTCCACCTGGTGCTTCTTCGCGGACCCCGCCGCGGGCGACGCGGACGCCGAGCGCGAGACGACGCGGAGCGGGCGACCGATGGCCGACGGGAGGTTGAGCGCGATGAACGGCCAGGCACCCTGGTTCTCCGGCTCGTCCTGCACCCACACGAGCTCAGCGTCGCCGAACGGGGCGAGCGCCTCGGTGACCGCCGCGGGCTCGAGCGGGTAGAGCTGCTCGATCCGGACGATGGCCGTGCGCGTGTCCTCGTTCTTGGCCTGGTGGGCGAGGAGGTCGTAGTAGACCTTCCCCGAGCACAGGAGCACGCGGTCGACCGGCGACCCGTCCGCGACCCGACGCTCGGCGGCATCGTCCCCGATGACCTCGCGGAAGGTGCCCGACGTGAAGTCCTCGGGCGCCGAGGCTGCGGCCTTGAGCCTGAGCATCGACTTCGGCGTCATGACGACGAGCGGGCGGCGGGGCCGGGCGTACGCCTGGCGCCGCAGCAGGTGGAAGTACGACGCCGGGGTGCTCGGGAACGCGACCGTGAGGTTGTCCTCCGCGCACATCTGCAGGAACCGCTCGAGACGGGCCGACGAGTGGTCCGGACCTTGTCCCTCGTAGCCGTGCGGCAGCAGGAGCACGACGGAGGAGTTCTGACCCCACTTCTGCTCGGCGGAGGAGATGAACTCGTCGATGATGATCTGCGCACCGTTGACGAAGTCACCGAACTGGGCCTCCCAGAGCACGAGGGCGTCGGGGCGCTCGACCGAGTAGCCGTACTCGAACCCGAGGGCCGCGTACTCGCTGAGGGACGAGTCGTAGACCCAGAACTTCGCCTGGTCGGCCGCGAGGTAGAGCAGCGGGGTCCACTCCGCTCCGGTCTCGCGGTCGTGCATGACCGCGTGCCGCTGGACGAACGTCCCGCGCCGCGAGTCCTGTCCGGCCAGGCGCACCGGCGTGCCCTCCATGAGCAGCGAACCGAAGGCGAGGATCTCGCCGTAACCCCAGTCGATGCCTCCCTCGCGGGACATCTTCGCGCGCTTCTCGAGGAGCTGGCCGAGCTTGGGGTGGACGGTGAAGCCCTCCGGGGGCGTCACGTGCGCGTGCCCGATCCGGTCGAGCACGCTCTGGTCGGTCGCGGTCTTCCACCCCACCATGGTGCCCGCGTCCTCACGCTGGGACTCGGGACGCTCGAGGCCGGCGATCGGGTCGGCGTCGGAGTTCGGCGTGTAGTCACCGTCCCGCGTCTCGGTGAACACGCGCTCGAGCTGCGCCTGGTAGTCCTGGAGGACCTGCTCGGCCTCGTCGAGGCTGATGTCGCCGCGCGCGACGAGGTTCTCCGTGTACAGCGTGCGGACGGAGCGCTTGGCCTCGATGAGGTTGTACATGAGCGGCTGCGTCATCGAGGGGTCGTCGCCCTCGTTGTGGCCGCGGCGGCGGTAGCAGATCATGTCGATGATCACGTCACGGTCGAACTGCTCGCGGAACTCGAAGGCGAGCCGTGCGACGCGGACGACCGCCTCGGGGTCGTCCCCGTTGACGTGGAAGATCGGAACCTGCAGGCCCTTCGCCACGTCCGTGCAGTAGAGCGTCGAGCGTGACGACGACGGGCCGGTGGTGAACCCGACCTGGTTGTTGATGATGACGTGGATCGTCCCGCCCGTGCGGTAGCCGCGCAGCTGGGACAGGTTGAGCACCTCGGTGACGACGCCCTGCCCCGCGAACGCCGCGTCGCCGTGGATGAGGATCGGCAGCACGGAGAAGCCGTCCCCACCGAGGTCGATGCGGTCCTGCTTCGCCCGGGCGACGCCCTCGAGGACGGGGTCGACGGCCTCGAGGTGGGACGGGTTGGCCGCGAGGTACACCTTGGTGCGGGCGCCCGACTCGGACGTGAAGGTCCCCTCCGTGCCCAGGTGGTACTTCACGTCGCCGGATCCCTGGACGCTCTTGGGGTCCTGGTTGCCCTCGAACTCCTTGAAGATCTGCGCGTAGCTCTTGCCGGCGATGTTCGCCAGGACGTTGAGACGCCCACGGTGAGCCATGCCGATGCAGACCTCGTCGAGGCTCGACTCCGCGGCGCGGGAGAGCACGGCGTCGAGAAGGGCGATGACGGACTCGCCACCCTCGAGGGAGAAGCGCTTCTGCCCGACGAACTTCGTCTGGAGGAAGGTCTCGAAGGCTTCGGCGGAGTTGAGGCGACGCAGGATCCGCAGCTGCTCCTCGCGGGGCGTGCGCTCGTACCCGGCCTCGAGACGGGCCTGGAGCCACTTGCGCTGCGTGCGGTCGGCGAGGTGCATGTACTCGGCGCCGATGGACCGGCAGTAGGAGTCACGCAGCAGTCCGAGGATGTCGCGGAGGGTCGCCTTGGGCGTCGACCCGAACCCGCTCGTCGGGAAGACCCGGTCGAGGTCCCACAGCGTGAGGCCGTGCGTCTGGACGTCGAGGTCCGGGTGCTTGCGCTGGCGGTACGCGAGCGGGTCGGTGTCCGCCATGAGGTGCCCGCGGGACCGGTAGGAGTGGATGAGCTCGGCGATGCGCGCGGGCTTCGCAGCCTCCGCGTCGGCGTCGATCGTGTTGTCACGCACCCAGCGCACGGGCTCGTAGGGAACGCGCAGGGACGCGAAGATCCGGTCGTAGAACCCGTCCTCGCCCAGGAGCTTGGTGCCGAGGATGCGCAGGAAGTCGCCCGACTGGGCGCCCTGGATGATCCGGTGGTCGTACGTCGAGGTGATCGTCAGGACCTTGGAGATCGCCATCCGGGACAGCTGCTCGAGCGACGCGCCCGCGAACTCGGCGGGGTAGTCCATCGCACCGACACCGATGATCGTGCCCTGCCCCTGCATGAGGCGCGGCACCGAGTGCACGGTCCCGATGGTGCCGGGGTTGGTGAGCGAGATCGTCGTGCCCTGGAAGTCCTCGACGGTGAGCTTGTTGCCGCGGGCACGGCGCACGACATCCTCGTAGGCGGACCAGAACTGCGCGAAGTCCATCGTGTCCGCGGACTTGATGCTCGGCACCAGCAGCTGGCGGGTCCCGTCCGGCTTCGCGAGGTCGATGGCGAGACCGAGGTTGACGTGCGCGGGGGTGATGACGGCGGGCTTGCCGTCGAGCAAGGTGTACCCGGCGTTCATGGCGGGCATCTCGGCAAGAGCCTCGACGAGCGCGAACCCGATGATGTGCGTGAAGGAGATCTTGCCACCGCGGCCACGGACGAGGTGGTTGTTGATGACGATGCGGTTGTCGACCATGAGCTTGGCAGGGATCGCCCGCACCGACGTCGCGGTCGGGACCTCGAGGCTCGACTCCATGTTCGTCACGACACGTGCGGCTGGGCCACGGAGCTTCGTGACCTGGGGGTCCGCAACCGGGGCTCGGTCCTTCGCGCGGGTCTCGGGCACCTGGGCGTAGGGGGCCGTGGCGGGCTGCGCCGTGGCGACGGGAGGAGCGGGCTCGGCGTCGGCCTGCGTGGGCGACGACTGCGCGACCGCGGCGCTCTGGACGGCCTGCGCCTGCTGGGCGGCCTGTGCGCCGTGCCCGGGCGCGGTCGAGGGGTTCGAGGGCTGCGGGGCCGAAGCGGGCTTCGCGTCCTTCACGGTGTCTGCGTCCTTCGTGGGGGTCGAGTCCTGCACGGTCTGGGGAGCAGGGGTGGTGCTCCTCGCCGGCGTCGGGCTGGCTGTGGCAGGTGCGGGCCGTGCGGGTGCGGCACTCGACGGGTCGGCGCCGTGCGCGCTGTCGGACGGCTGCGAGGGGCTGTACCGCTCGAAGAACTCCCACCAGGCGGGATCGACCGAGTCCTTGTCCTGGAGGTACTGCTCGTACAGCTCGTCGACAAGCCATTCGTTGGCGCCGAAGACGGCGCTCACATCGCTGATCGGCTCTGAGTCAGCATTCGAGGACACGCTGGGATCGCCCACTTTCACCACGGTTCGTCACCGCTCGGAGTGCGGCGCGAGACCACTCCACCCTAGAGCCTCCACGCTGTCGGTCGAGACCGAAAGTGGGCGGAATCACCCAACGACTTGTGTGATTCGTGAGGCGGTTCACTCGCAGGTAAACGCGCGGCAACGGGTCCGCGGTGTTCGTCCAAAGACGGTGCTGCCCAGGGCACAGTGGGGTAAGAGCGCCGGGAGCCGCACAGCGGCGACCTGCGTCAGGGCACGTCCCGGCGCAGGGACGTCGCAGCGCCGGCCGCCGCGAGGACGAGCGCGTAGGCGAGCAGCACCGCGAGACCCGCCCCCCACGGGAGCATGTCCCCCAGGCCCATCGCCGAGAAGACGCTGCCCCCCGTCGCGGCCTCCCCGGCCGCACCGGGCAGGAACTTCGCGGCCTCGCCGAGGGCGCCACCCAGGGTGCCGAGCACCAGCCTCAGCACGGCCTCGACGAACTGGGTGTAGATGAGGATGACGATCACGGCGAGCACCTGGTTGGTGATCAGCGAACCGATCCCGACGCCGACGCACGCCCAGACGGCCAGCACGAGGACGGAACGCAGCGCGAGCGTCCACGTCTCGGGCGCCAGGAGCTGGGTCGGGTTCCCCGTCGCGGCCAGTACCGCCGCCCCGGCGACGATCGTCGCGAGGGTCCCGACGATGCCGAAGATGAGTCCGACGGGAACGGCGGCGAGGACCTTGGCGCCGAGCACGCGGACGCGGTTCGGGTCCGCGAGGTACGTGGGGATGATCGTCCGGTGCCGGTACTCCCCGGTGACGGACAGTGCGCCGATCGTCACGGGGAACACATAGCCGAACGCGGCGGCGACGCCGTAGACGGAGGTGCGGACCATCTCCGGGGTGATGACGGGCGCATCGGGCCCGCTCTGGGCGCCCTCGGACAGGCTGAAGGCGAGGATCGCTCCGAGGAACGCCATGTAGCCGCCCAGGGCGAGCAGGAGGATCCACCACAGCCGTGTCGTCACGAACTTGCGGTACTCGCTGACCAACGACGCTCTCATGACGCAGTTCCTCCGGGCGTGGTGGTCGGGGTGACCGGGAGCGGCTCGCCGATCATCCGCAGGAAGATCTCCTCGAGGCTCTCCGAGCGGTCGGTGAGCCCGTGCAGCTCGAGCCCGGCGGCGTGCGCCGCGGCGCCGGCCCGGGCCGTCGTGATGTGCTCGACCTCGACGGTGCGCCCCTCGTCCCAGGTGGCGCTCGGCTCCCAGCCCTGCGCGACGAGGAGCTTCGCGAGCCCAGCGGGATCCGGTGAGGAGATCCGCACGCGGGGGACGGACAGGGTGTCGAGCGTGTCGATCGGTGACGCGTGGAGCAGGCGCCCGCGGGCGATGACGATGACGTCGTCGACCGACTGCTGCACCTCGGAGAGCATGTGGCTGGAGACGAGGACGGTACGCCCCTCGCTGGCGAGGAAGCGCAGGAATCCGCGCAACCAGCGGATGCCCTCCGGGTCGAGGCCGTTCGACGGCTCGTCGAGGAGCAGGACCCGCGGGTCGCCGAGCAGGGTGGTCGCCAGCGCGAGCCGCTGGCGCATCCCGAGGGAGTATCCGCTCGCCGGTCGGCGGGCGGCGGCCGCGAGGCCCACCTGGTCGAGGAGATCGCGGCAGCGGGCGTCGCTCGCCCCGGCGAGCGGTGCGTAGACGCGCAGGTGGTCGATCCCCGACCGTCCCGGGTGGAAGCTCGTCGCCTCGAGCGCCGCACCCACCTCGCGCAGCGGATGGGGGAGCTGCTGGTACGTCATGCCCGAGATGGTGGCGGTCCCCGACGTGGGTCGGGTGAGCCCGAGGAGCATCCGGAGCGTGGTGGTCTTGCCGGACCCGTTCGGGCCGAGGAAGCCGGTGACACGCCCGGGCTCGACGTCGAAGGACAGGTCGTCCACGGCCCGGACGGCACCGAAGTGCTTGGACAGGCCACGCACCCGGATCCTCCCTGGCTCGGGTGCTGCGGAGGTCACGCTCACGACGTCAGTTCTCCCTCGTCTCGAACAGCTGGTCGGGCCCGTCGTCGGGCCCGGGGTCGTACGGCGTGCCGTCCTGCGGGAGGGTGATGCGCAACGTCGCCCCGCTCGGGGTGTCCGCCACCTCGATCGTGCCTCCGTGGAGATCGACGGCCCACCGCACGATGGCGAGGCCGATCCCCGTCCCGCCCGAGGTCGTCGGGCCGGTCTGGCCGCCGGAGCCGCGGGCGAAGCGCTCGAAGATGCGTTGACGGTCCTCCTTGGCGATGCCGGGCCCCCGGTCGCTCACGTCGATGACCACCGAGCTTCCGGCGCGGCGCGCGCTCACGGTCACCACCTCCCCGAAGGGCGAGTGCCGGATGGCATTCTGCACGAGGTTGACGATGATCTGTCGCAGGCGCTCAGGATCGGCGGTGAGCGAGAGCCCCTCCGGTTCGACGTCGACGACGAGCTCGAGGTGCTTGCCCGCCTCGATGGTGGACATGGAGTCGACCGTCTCCTGGAGGAAGGAGTGCGCGTCGAGCTCCGTCATCCTGAGGTCGGCGGCGCCCGCCTCGATGCGGGACAGGTCGAGCAGGTAGGTGATGAGCCGGGTGAGGCGCTCCGTCTGGGTGAGCGCGGTCTGGAGCGTCGCGGGCGTCGGTTCGACCACGCCGTCCACGAGGTTCTCCAGCTGTGCCTGCAGGGCCGCGACGGGGGTCCGCAGCTCGTGGGAGACGTTCGCGATGAGCTCCCGGCGCACCTGGTCGGACGACGCGAGGTCCTCGGCCATGACGTTGAACGCCATCGCCAGCTGGCCGACCTCGTCGTGGCTCGTGGCGCGGACCCGGCGCGAGTAGTCGCCCTCGGACATCGACCGGGCAGCCGCAGTCATCTCCCGCAGGGGTGAGGTCATGCCGCGGGCGAGGATCATCGTGAAGAGCATGGAGACGCAGAACGCGAGCGGGAACGTGTACGTCGGGCCCGTCGTGTTGCGCAGTCCGATCCACGTGATGAACGCGGCGACCGTCACGCTCGCCGCGACGAGGACGGCGAGCTTGGTCTTGAGGGAACGGAAGCGGTCGAGCGGGCGGACGTCGGGCAGGTGGGGGCGCAGGGGCCGCGGATGCCGAGGGCTGCTCATGCGCGAGGACTCTCAGTCGGAGGTGGGCGGTTCGAACGCGTATCCGACGCCGTGCACGGTCCGGATGAGGTCGGGCCCGAGCTTGCGGCGCAGGGCCTTGATGTGCGAGTCCACCGTGCGGGTCCCGCTGGCGTCGGCCCAGTCCCACACCTCGGCGAGCAGGCGCTCCCGGGTCTGGACGGTACGGGGGGAGGACGCGAGCATGACGAGAAGCTCGAACTCGGTGGGCGTGAGGTGGATGTCGGCTCCCGCGCGGTGCACCCGACGCTGCGCACGGTCGATGTGCACGTCGCCGACGATGATCGGGGGCTCGGACGGATCCGCCGCGCTCGCCCGGGCCGCACGATCGACGCGCCGCAGGAGCGCCTTGAGCCGTGCGACGAGCTCCCGCATGGAGAACGGTTTCGTCATGTAGTCGTCGGCGCCGACACCGAGGCCGACGAGCATGTCGGTCTCGTCGTCGCGCGCCGTGAGCATGAGGATCGGTACCGGGCGGTCGGCCTGGATGCGACGGCACACCTCGAGGCCGTCGATCCCGGGCAGCATGACGTCGAGCACGACCGCGTCCGGCTGCAGCCGTGCCGCAGCCTCGACGCCGGTCAGCCCGTCGCGGGCGACCTCGGTACGCCACCCTTCGGCCGCGAGGCGCTGAGCGATCGCGGTCGCGATCGCGGGCTCGTCCTCGACGACGAGGATCGTGGCGCCGGGGCTGCTCCCGGCCGATGGTGAAGGTGCTGACATACGACCACAATCCCACACCTCGCGTGGGGCGCGGTGCATCCGGATTCCCGTGGCCGCGCCGACTGTGACGTGGAGGGGGTTGGCTGGACCGGTATCGTTCGTTACTCTTCCGTAACAGTACTTGCGGTCTTGCTCCTCCCGGTTCCTTCGCCCGGTTCGCCCTGCGGCGGAGACGTGCGGTGAGGAGTGGGACCGCTTCGTGCGACCGGCGTTCGGCGCGGGTTGTGACTACAGCGAGGTGTCGTGCAGCAGAGCAACATGCCGTCAGGCGAAGCGCCTCTCTCGAGGCGAGCCCTTCGGGAGGCGGCCGAGGCCGCGGCCGCGCAGAACTCGCGGCGTCCGAGGCTGACCCGCCCGACCGTGCAGCCTGCGGCGTCCCCTCGCCCCGCGCTCGTGGCGTCGACGACGGCTCAGACGGTGGCCGGACCGGCCGCGAAGCGGCCGGAGAAGCGCACGGAGACTCCCCGGCGGGGAACCGAGCGGGGTGCCTCGTTCGCTCCCCGGGCGCGGTGGATCCCTCGCGCAGCAGTCCTCACGGGACTCGCGATCGCGACGATCGCTGTGCCGCTCACCGCAGGGGCCGACGGCGGAGCTGGTACCGGGGCGTCCTCCTCGGGTGCTGGCACGGCGGTCGCCGCAGCTCTCCCGGCTGACGGCGTCGACGGACCCAGCACGCTCGAGGTCGTCGGTAACGCCACCGTCGACGCGACGCCGCCGCCGAGCATCGCCCAGGTCGTCCCCGAGGACCAGCGCACCGTCCAGGCAGCGAGCCGCTCCGCGGAGCGCACCGGGACCTCCGGGTGCGATGCGAGCACGGAAGCGATCGGCACGAACGGGAACCTCGACACGAGCACGCTGTGCAAGCTGTGGGGGACCGGGCAGATGCTGCAGGCGGAAGCCGCGGTGGCGCTCACCGCCCTCAACGACGCGTACGTGGCCGAGTTCGGCGTGAACATGTGCATCACCGACTCCTACCGGACGCTCGCGTCGCAGTACACGCTCAAGAGCCAGAAGGGTGGGTTCGCCGCACGGCCCGGGACGTCGCAGCACGGCTGGGGCCTCGCGGTCGACATCTGCAGCGAGAGCTACAAGGGCTCGGACAAGTGGGACTGGCTCAACACCAACGCTCCGCTGTACGGCTGGGACAACCCCCCGTGGGCGCGCAAGGGCGGCTCCGGTGCGTACGAGCCGTGGCACTGGGAGTACACGTCCGGTGTCGAGGCCCAGAAGACTTCCCGCTGAACGGCTGAGCACCCCGGCGGCCCGCCCGGAGACAGGCCGCGGCGAGTGCCCGCACGCAGAAGGACCCCGTACCGGTGGTACGGGGTCCTTCTGCGTCGCGGCTACCGAACGGGAGCTGGGCGGACGGTCAGGTGACCGTCACGATGCCGCGGGGTTCTCCGATGCCGCAGGGCTCTCGGACGCCGCGGAAGTCTCCGACGCCGCGGCCCGGCGGGCCCGGACCTCCGCGAAGGACGTGCCGTAGTAGGCCGCCTCCATGAGCGTCTTCATGTCCTCGAGCATCGGCATCCGCGGGTTCGCGGGAGCGCACTGGTCCTCGTAGGCGCCCATGGCGAGGGTGTCGAGCTGGCCGATGAAGTCGGCCTCCGGGACGCCCTGGTCCTGGAACGACCGGGGCATGCCCACGGCGTCGCGGAGCTTCTCGACGGCACGGGCGTAGGACTCGACGCCCTCCTCCGGTGTCGCAGCAGGGAGCCCGAGGTGCTGGGCGATCTGCTGGAAGCGCTCCGGAGCGACGTAGTGCTCGTACTTGGGCCAGCTCGTGAGCTTGGTCGGGACCGTGCCGTTGTACCGGATGACGTGCGGCAGGTACGTCGCGTTCGTGCGTCCGTGGATGAGGTGGAACTGCGCACCCGTGACGTGGGCCATGGCGTGGACGATCCCGAGGAACGCGTTCCCGAACGCCATGCCGGCGATGGAGGCCGCGTTGTGCAGCTTCTCGCGCGCCTTGACCACGGTCTCCTCCGTGCTGCCGGGCCCACCGACGACCGACGCCTCGATGTTCTCGAAGATGAGCTTGATCGCGTGGAGGCACAGCCCGTCGGTGAAGTCGTTCGCGTAGACCGACACGTACGCCTCGGTCGCGTGCGTCAGGGCGTCGAACCCGGAGTCGGCGGCGAGGAAGGACGGCATCATCGCGGTGAGCACCGGGTCCACGATCGCGACCGTGGGGGTGAGCGCGTAGTCGGCGAGCGGGTACTTCTTCCCCGACACCGGGTCGCTGATCACCGCGAACGGCGTCATCTCGGAGCCGGTACCCGACGTCGTCGGGATGCACACGAGGCTGGCCTTCTCGCCGAGGTCGGGGAACTTGAAGGCGCGCTTGCGGACGTCGAAGAACTTCTCCTTCATGTCGGCGAACTCGATCTCGGGGTGCTCGTAGAGCAGCCACATGACCTTCGCGGCGTCCATCGGCGAGCCGCCCCCGAGCGCGATGATCGTGTCGGGGTTGAAGTGCCGCATCTGCTCGGCGCCCTTCTGCACGGAGTCGACCGTGGGCTCGGGCAGGATGTCGTCGATGATCTGCAAGGCGATGCGGTCGCCGCGCCGGTTGAGCACGTCGAGGATCTTGTCGACGAAGCCGAGCTTCGTCATGGTCGAGTCGGTGACGATCGTCACCCGGCTGATGCCACGCATGTCCGCGAGGTAACGGATGGCGTTGGGCTCGAAGTACGTCTTCGCGGGGACCTTGAACCACTGCAAGTTGTTGTTCCTCCGACCGATGCGCTTGATGTTGACGAGGTTCACCGCGGAGACGTTGTTGGAGACGGAGTTGTGGCCGTAGGAGCCGCACCCGAGCGTCAGCGAGGGGATGAAGGCGTTGTAGATGTCGCCGATGCCGCCGAGCGAGCTCGGGGCGTTGGTGATGATGCGGACCGCCTTGACGCGGGACCCGAACTCCTCGATGACGGCTGCGTCCTCGCTGTGGATGGCGCCCGAGTGACCGAGGCCGTCGAACTCCACCATCTGCTCGGACAGCGAGATGCCTTCTTCGGCACCGTCGGCCCGGAGCACGGCGAGCACCGGCGCGAGCTTCTCGCGGGTGAGGGGCTCGTGGGGCCCGACGCCGGAGACCTCCGCGAGGATGATGGAGGTGTCCTCCGGGACGGTGAACCCGGCCTGCTGGGCGATCCACACGGGCGACTGGCCGACGACCTTGGCGTTGAGCTTCGCCTCGCCGCAGTTCGTGGAGCCGGCCTGGACGCCGAAGATGTACTCCTCGAGCATCGCCTTCTCGGCCGCGTCCGCCCGGTAGGCGTGCAGGGTCGCGAACTCTGCCATCGCGTCGTCGTAGATGGGTGCGTCGAGGATGACGGCCTGCTCCGACGCGCAGATCATGCCGTTGTCGAACGCCTTGGACAGCACCACGTCGTTGACGGCGCGCTTGAGCTTGGCGGACCGCTCGATGAACGCCGGGACGTTCCCGGCGCCGACGCCGAGCGCGGGCTTGCCGCACGAGTACGCCGCGCGCACCATCGCGTTGCCGCCGGTCGCGAGGATGAGGGAGACACCGGGGTGGTTCATGAGGAGGCTCGTGGCCTCGAGCGACGGGGTCGCGATCCACTGGATGCAGTTCTCGGGGGCGCCGGCCGCGACGGCCGCGTCACGCACGACCTTCGCTGCGGAGACCGAGCATCCCTGTGCGGACGGGTGGAAGCCGAACACGATCGGGTTCCGGGTCTTGAGGGCGATGAGGGCCTTGAAGATCGCGGTGGAGGTCGGGTTCGTCACGGGGGTGACCCCGCAGATGACGCCGACGGGTTCGGCGATCTCGGTGATCCCCGTGAGCTCGTCGCGGCTGATCACGCCGACGGTCTTGAGACCGACCATCGAGTTGGTGACGTGCTCGCACGCGAAGATGTTCTTCACGGCCTTGTCCTCGAACACCCCGCGCCCTGTCTCGCGCACGGCCTGGACGGCGAGCTCGCCGTGGTGGTTGAGCGCGGCGACCGAGGCCTTCTTGACGATGTGGTCGATCTGCTCCTGGGTGAAGGACGCGTAGTCGGCCAGCGCGCCCTGCGCGGCCTCGACGAGCTGGTCGATGTGCTGCGCGACCGATCCGGTGACCGGGGTGTCCGTGAGTGTCATGGTGTCCTCTTCGTGGCTACCTGGGGTGAGTGGGTCTACGCATCACGCTAGGTCGCCGAGGGGGCCGGCACATGCGTCGAAGGTCCCACGTGCCCGGTTCGCCAGGGGCGATCGGCAGGACCGGCGACGGGATCAGGTCGCCGCGCGGCTGTCCGTGGTCGGCTCCGAGGGGCGGCGTGCCCTGGCCCGGAGACCGTCGACCAGGGTCGAGACCAGGCGGTCGACGAGGTCGGGCGTGGCGTGCCGGACGAGGGCCGGCTGGGGGCGCGTGAGGATGGCGACGGCCACGACGAGGTCGAGCGCACCGAGGTCGTCCGGGACGAGGCCGGCGCTGCGGACGTCGATGAGCAGCGCGTCGACGGCTGCCAGGGCCGTGTCCTGGGCGGTGCGGACGGGGCCGTCGAGACGGTCGCCCAGGTGCTGCGACAGGGCTGCGGTGAGTGCGCCGAGGTCGAGCTCGACGAGTCGGTCGACGTAGGTGCGCCAGGCGGCCTCGGGTCCGTGTGTGAGCTCGCCGGCGGCCTCGTCCGTCGCTGCACGGATGTCGTCGAGGATCGCGAGGGCGACCTCGTCGACGATCTCGGCGCGTGAGGCGAAGTTGCGGTAGAGCGTCGCGATACCCACGCCCGCGCTGTCGGCGACCGCCTCGAGCGCGACGTCGCTGCCTGCTTCGGCGAAGAGCCGGCGCGCCTCCCGGACGAGGGCGGCCCGTCGTCGGGCGGCGTCTGCTCGCATGGCCTGCTCCAGCTTCTGAGGCTCGCATGCTCGGGGGATGGCGGGCGTGGCGCTGTGACGGATCTCCTGCGCACCCATCCTACGGGGAGGAAGATCCTCCGCTAAAGTGGAGGATCTTCCTCCACTACAGATCGGACAGCACCCCATGGCGACGACCGCCCTCACCGACGCGCCCACCGACACCCCCTACGTGGCGCCCGACGGGCGGGACACCGGCCAGCGCGGCAGGCGCGCACCTCACCCGGCGGTCTCGCTCGCGGGGATGACCGTGGGGCTGGGTGCGATCCTCGTCGCTCTCCTCGCGCTGTTCATCCTTCCCTCGCTCAAGAGCGGGGCACGGGACTTGCCGACCGGCCTCGTCGGCAGCCCGGCCGCGGTCGCGCAGGCGCAGGAGTCCCTCGCGACGCTCGCACCGGGCGCCTACGCCCCGCAGTCCTTCGCGTCCGACGACGCGCTCCGGACGGCCATCGAGGAGCGCGACGTCGTCGGAGGCCTCGTCGTCGACGACGAGGTGCACGTCCTCGTCGCGAGCGCCGGGTCCACGGCGATCTCCGGGGTGCTCACCGCCACCGCCACCCAGATGGCCGCAGCCCTCGACGTCCCGGTCGTCGTGACCGACGTCGTCCCGTTGCCCGACACGGACCCCACCGGCATCGGGATCGGTGGGCTCGCGTTCCCGCTCGTCTTCGGCGGCATCGTCCCCGCAGTCGCCTTCCGGTCCGTCTTCCCCCGCAGCCAGGCGTGGCGCGTCGCCGGGCTCCTCGTCTTCTCCGCGATCGGCGGATCCGTCGTCGCCGCGGTGCTCCAGGTCTGGTTCGGCAGCATCGTGTCCGCGTTCTGGCCCGTCGCCGGCTCCATGGCGCTCGGCATCGCCGCCCTCGCGCTCCCGCTCGCCGGCCTGCAGCAGCTCTTCGGTGGCAAGGGCTTCACCCTGGGGGCCATGGCGATGATGTTCCTCGGCAACCCGCTCGCCGGCATCGCGACGACCGGCGCGTGGCTGCCGGCCGGCCTCGGCGCCGTCGGACAGCTGCTCCCGCCCGGAGCGACGGGTGCGCTCGTCCGCTCGGCCGCGTACTTCGGCGGCCACGGTGGCCTCGCGCCTGCCGCGACGCTCGCCGTGTGGGTGGCCGTCGGGGTGGTCCTCAACCTCGTCGGCGCACGTCGGTCGGCCGCGGCAGCTGCGAGCGGCACGCGCGAGGCAGGCGGACCGACGACCGTGAGCGCAGGCCCGTCCGGCACGAGCGACAGGCCGACGTCGTCTCACTGAGGGGTGCGCCGGATCATCCAGCGCTCGACGAGGGAGTGGGGGAGGTGGCCCACCAGGCCGGTGGGCCACGGTGCGTGCATCCACGACGTGTGGTGCCCTCGATAGGATTCGAACCTACGACCTTCTGCTCCGGAGGCAGACGCTCTATCCCCTGAGCTACGAGGGCGGGGACCGTGCCGGCGGGGTCGGGGACCCATGACCGGTCAGGCATGGAGCACATTACCAGCACCTCGGGACCGTGTTCACGCGGGACGCCCCGGTGGTGCGCGCAGCGGTCGCGGCCCGCACCGGGCCGGACGTCGATGCGCCTGTCGCTAGACTCGGGGAGTGACCCCCAACGAGCTCTCCACCGTACTGAGCGCTGCCCTCGCCGCCGCTGTCGCGGACGGCACCCTCGCGCTCGATCCCGCCGACCTTCCCACCGAGGTCCGGGTGGAGCGACCGCGTCAGCGCGAGCACGGTGACTGGGCGACGAACGTCGCCCTGCAGCTCGCCAAGAAGGCGGGCGTCCCGCCGCGTCAGGTCGCCGAGAACCTCGCCGCGCGCCTCGCGGGCAGCGACGGGATCCGTTCCGTCGAGGTCGCGGGTCCCGGCTTCCTCAACATCACGCTCGACGCCGCTGCCGCGGGTGAGCTCGCTCGGACGATCGTCGAGCAGGGAGAACGGTACGGGCGCGGCGACGCGGAGGCCGGCAAGCGGGTGAACCTCGAGTTCGTCTCGGCGAACCCGACCGGCCCCATCCACATCGGTGGTGTCCGCTGGGCCGCGGTCGGCGACTCCCTCGCGCGCGTGCTCCAGGCGGCGGGCGCCGAGGTGACCCGCGAGTACTACTTCAACGACCACGGCGCGCAGATCGACAGGTTCGCCCGGTCGCTCCTCGCCCGCGCGAAGGGCGAGGACGCCCCCGAGGACGGCTACGGCGGGCAGTACATCCAGGACATCGCCGACGCGGTGCTCGCCCAGGTGGCAGCCGACGGTGGCCCGGACCCGCTGACGCTCCCGGAGGCGGAGGCCCAGGAGGTGTTCCGGTCGATCGGCGTCGAGCGCATGTTCGGCGAGATCAAGGCCGCGCTGCACGGCTTCGGTGTCGACTTCGACGTCTACTTCCACGAGGACTCGCTCCACGAGTCCGGCGCTGTCGAGCGCGCCGTCGCCCGGCTGCGCGAGGCGGGCCACATCTACGAGAAGGACGGCGCCACGTGGTTGCGCACGACGGACTTCGGCGACGACAAGGACCGCGTCGTCATCAAGTCCGACGGCGAGGCCGCGTACATCGCGGCGGACATCGCCTACTACCTCGACAAGCGCGAGCGTGGGGCGACGGACGTCATCATGATGCTCGGCGCCGACCACCACGGGTACGTCGCACGGCTCATGGCCGTGTGCGCGGCGTTCGGCGACACCCCCGGTGAGCACCTGCAGATCCTCATCGGGCAGATGGTCAACCTGCTCAAGGACGGCCAGCCGCTGCGCATGAGCAAGCGGGCGGGCACCGTCGTCACGCTCGAGGACCTCGTCGAGGCCGTCGGCGTCGACGCCGCGCGGTACTCCCTCGTGCGCTCGTCCACGGACTCGAGCCTCGACATCGACCTCGACCTCCTGGCGCGTGCCACGAACGACAACCCGGTCTTCTACGTGCAGTACGCCCACGCGCGCACCGCGAACGTCGCGCGCAACGCCGCGGACCACGGCGTCGCACGCACGGCCGCTGACGGCACGGACGCCTTCGACCCGTCGCTGCTCGTCGACCCCACGGAGGCCGCGCTCCTCGGGGCGCTCACCGAGTTCCCCCGCGTGATCGCGCAGGCCGCGGAGCTGCGTGAGCCGCACCGGGTCGCGCGGTACCTCGAGGCGCTCGCCGGTGACTACCACAAGTGGTACGGCGCGTGCCGCGTGACGCCCGTGGGCGACGAGGACGTCACCGACACCCACCGGGCTCGTCTGTGGCTCAACGACGCGACGCGTCAGGTGCTCGCCAACGGCCTGAGCCTCCTGGGCGTCAGTGCACCTGAGCGGATGTGAGCGGCAGGTGACGCAGCAGAGCATGCCCGCGGCCGGCCCGACCGACCTCGACGCGTCCGTCTGGCCGCTCACGGCCGCGATCCACGACGGCGCGCTCCAGCTCGCCGGCGTCGACGTCCGAGAGGTTGCCGCCGAGCACGGCACCCCGGCGTTCCTCCTCGACGAGCAGGCGTTCCACGAGCGCGCCCGGATGTTCCAGGACGCCTTCGGCGAGGCGTTCGGTGCCATCGGCAGCGAGGTCGACGTCTACTACGCGGGGAAGTCGTTCCTGTCCGTCGCCGTCGCCCGGTGGGCGCACGAGGACGGGCTGCGCGTCGACACGTGCACCGGCGGGGAGCTCGCCGTCGCCCTGCGCGCAGGCGTCCCCGGGCCGGCGATCGGGCTGCACGGGAACAACAAGTCCGACGACGAGCTGGCGCGCGCCATCGAGCACCGCGTGGGGCGGATCGTCGTCGACTCCTTCGCAGAGATCGACCGGGTCGCGGAGCTCGCACGCGCGGCCGGCCGGTCCGCGGCGGACCGCGTGCCGGTCATGGTGCGGGTCACCACCGGTATCCACGCAGGCGGCCACGAGTTCATCTCGACGGCTCACGAGGACCAGAAGTTCGGCATCTCGCTCGCCGGCGGCAAGGCCCTCGAGGCCCTGTCGGCCGTGCTGGACCACCCTGAGCTGGAGCTGCTCGGCGCGCACACGCACATCGGGTCGCAGATCCAGGACCCGGCGGCGTTCGAGGTCAACACGCGGGTCATGCTCGTCCTGCGGGAGGACCTGCGTGCCGCGACGGGGTACCTCCTGCCCGAGCTCGACCTCGGTGGCGGGTACGGCATCGCGTACGTCCCGGGTGAGATCCCCATCGACGTCCCCCTGCTCGCCCGCCAGCTCGCGGCCGTCATGGCGGACGTGTGCGCCGAGCTCGGCACGACCGCGCCGCGTGTCTCGATCGAGCCCGGCCGCGCGATCGTCGGCCCGACGACCGTCACCCTCTACACGGTCGGCGTCGTCAAGCCGGTGACGCTCGACGACGGGAGCGTGCGTACGTACGTCGCGGTGGACGGCGGCATGAGCGACAACATCCGGCCCGCTCTCTACGGCGCGCAGTACACCGCCCGCCTCGTCAACCGACCGGGTTCCGCCGAGACGGTCCGGGCACGGGTCGTCGGCAAGCACTGCGAGAGCGGCGACATCGTCATCGGCGACGTGCAGCTCCCTGCGGACGTGGCCCCCGGTGACCTGCTCGCCGTGCCCGCCACCGGTGCCTACGGGCGTTCCATGGCCTCGAACTACAACCACGTCCTGCGCCCGCCCGTGGTGGCGCTGCGCGACGGTTCGGCACGCGTGATCGTGCGCCGGGAGACCGAGGACGACCTGCTCGCGCTCGACGTGGGCTGACGTCCGGGGACCGGCTCGCGGCTGCGTATCCTGGGACGACTCCTGACCCAGCTCGAATCGATCGAAGGGTGGCCAACCTGTGCCTGCACCAACAGTGCTTCGTGTCGCACTGCTCGGATGCGGTGTCGTCGGGACGGAGGTCGTGCGCCTGCTCGTGGAGCAGGCCGACGACCTCGCGGCGCGCGTCGGCGCGCGGCTCGAGCTCGTGGGGATCGCGGTGCGCGACGTCGCGTCGGAGCGTGACGCGGTCGTCGACCGCACGCTCCTCACGCAGGACGCCGAGGACCTGGTGGCCCGTGCGGACATCGTCATCGAGGTCATGGGCGGCATCGAGCCGGCGCGCTCGCTGATCCTGCGCGCGATCGCTGCCGGGGCGTCGGTGGTGACCGCGAACAAGGCGCTGCTCGCCGAGGACGGGCCCACCCTCTACCGGGCGGCCGACGAGGCCGGGGTCGACGTGTACTACGAGGCGGCGGTCGCGGGTGCGATCCCGATCGTCCGCCCGGTCCGTGAGTCCCTCGCGGGTGACCGTGTGCAGCGGGTGCTGGGCATCGTCAACGGCACGACGAACTACGTCCTCGACCAGATGACGACGCTCGGTCTCGACCTCGACACGGCCGTGCGCCAGGCCCAGGAGCTCGGGTACGCGGAAGCCGACCCCACGGCCGACGTGGAGGGCTTCGACGCCGCGGCGAAGGCAGCGATCCTCGCGTCGCTGGCCTTCCACACGCGGGTGACCCTCGACGACGTGAGCCGCGAGGGCATCACGGCGATCACCGCCGACGACGTCAGCTGGGCGACGAGCACCGGCCACGTCATCAAGCTCCTCGCGATCTGCGAGGTCACGGCCGAGGGGGTGTCCGCACGCGTCCACCCCGCGCTCGTACCGCTCAGCCACCCGCTCGCCGGCGTGCACGGGGCGTTCAACGCCGTCTTCATCGAGGCCGAGGCTGCCGGGGAGCTCATGTTCTACGGGCGCGGCGCCGGTGGCGCGCCGACGGCGTCCGCGGTCCTCGGAGACGTCGTGTCCGTCGCGCGGCACCGCGTGCTGGGCAGCAAGGGTCCCGCCGAGTCCAGCTACGCGGAGCTCGCGATCGCACCGGCCGCGTCGGCGACCACCCGCTACCAGGTGCGGATCGCTGTCGCCGACCGGCCCGGCGTGCTCGCGCAGGTGGCGCGGGTCGTCGCCGAGCACGGCGTGTCCATCGAGGCCGTCCGCCAGGCGCCGCAGCCCGCGGCGCCCGGGAGCGACGGGACGGCACACCTGGTCATCACGACCCACAGCGCGCCGGAGGCTGCGCTCGTCGCGACCGTGGCCGCGATCGCCGTCCTGGACGCCGTCCAGGACGTCACGTCCGTTCTGAGAGTCGAGGGAGCCTGATGGCCCACGTGTGGCAGGGAATCATCCGCGAGTATGCAGCGCTGCTGCCCGCACACCTCAAGACCCACGTCGTGACCCTCGGCGAGGGCGGCACACCCCTCGTCCCGGCTCCCGCGCTCAGCGCGCTCACGGGTGCTGACGTCTTCCTCAAGGTCGAGGGAATGAACCCGACCGGGTCGTTCAAGGACCGCGGCATGACGACCGCCATCTCGGCGGCGGCGCACAAGGGCGCCAAGGTCGTCGTCTGCGCGTCGACGGGCAACACCTCCGCATCCGCCGCGGCGTACGCGACCGCAGCGGGTATGACGTGCGCCGTGCTCGTCCCGGACGGCAAGATCGCGCTCGGCAAGCTCAGCCAGGCCATCGCGCACGGCGCCAAGCTCCTCCAGGTCGACGGCAACTTCGACGACTGCCTCGTGGCCGCCCGCAAGCTCGCGGACTCCTACCCGGTGGAGCTCGTCAACTCCGTCAACCCCGACCGCATCGAGGGACAGAAGACCGGGTCCTTCGAGGTCGTCGACGTCCTGGGCGATGCTCCGACGATCCACGCGCTGCCCGTGGGCAACGCCGGCAACATCACGGCGTACTGGAAGGGGTACACGGAATACCTGGCCGCTGGCGTCTCGACGCGACTGCCCCAGATGTGGGGGTTCCAGGCCGCCGGTGCTGCCCCGATCGTCGCCGGGCACCCGATCACGGAGCCGGAGACGATCGCGACGGCGATCCGCATCGGCAACCCGGCCTCGTGGTCGCAGGCCGAGGAGGCGCGGGACACCTCGGGCGGTGTCATCGAGGCGGTCACCGACGAGGAGATCCTTGCGGCCCACCGCCTCCTGTCGTCCCAGGTCGGGGTGTTCGTCGAACCGGCGTCGGCGGCAGGTGTCGCCGGGATCCTCTCGCGTGCGCGGCGGGGCCTCGTGCCCGCCGGTGCCCGCATCGTCGTCACGGTGACAGGTCACGGTCTCAAGGACCCGCAGTGGGCGCTCAAGGGCGCGGACGGCATCGAGGTGGTCCCGCAGCGTGTGACGGCGGACGTCGTCTCGATCGCTGACGCCCTCGAGCTCGTCTGACCGGGCGTCCCGTGCAGCTGGGAGCGGACCACGTCCGCGTGCACGTTCCGGCGACGAGCGCCAACCTCGGCCCGGGCTTCGACGCCCTCGGTCTCGCGCTCGCGCACCACGACGTCGTCGAGGTGCGCGCGGTCGCCGACGACCGCGTCCGCGTCGAGGTCGTCGGCGAGGGCGCGGGGGAGGTGCCCGACGACGAGGGGCACCTCGTCGTCCGCGCGCTGCGGATGGCGCTCGACCATGTCGGAGCGCCGATCACCGGGCTGCGCCTGACGTGCACCAACGCCATCCCGCACGGGCGCGGCATGGGGTCGTCGGCGGCCGCGGCGGTCGCCGGGCTCCTCGCCGCACGTGGGCTCGTCGCGGACCCCGCGGCTCTCGACGACGAGACGGTCCTCGCCCTGGCCACGGAGCTCGAGGGGCACCCGGACAACGCGGCCCCAGCCATCCTCGGCGGTGCGACGGTCGCCTGGACGGAAGGCCGGCCGCGGGCCGCTCGCCTGCAGGTCCACGACGAGGTCGTGCCCCTGCTCGTGGTACCCACCGCCAGGCTGTCGACGCACGCAGCGCGGGGCGTGCTGCCCGCGACGGTGCCGCACGCGGACGCGGCGTTCAACGCCGGGCGTGCCGCGCTGCTCGTCCATGCCCTGGCGCACGAGCCGGCGCTGCTGTTCGACGCGACCGAGGACCGTCTCCACCAGGAGCAGCGGTCGGCGGTCATGTCCGCGTCCTGGGAGCTCGTGCAGGGGTTGCGGTCGCACGGGCTGGCCGCTGCCGTCTCCGGTGCCGGACCGACGGTCCTCGTGCTCGGGCGCACCGGCGCGCGTGCCGTCGAGGACGCGGCGGTCGACGAGCTCATCGGTGGCTCAGGCGCCTGGCGGGCCCTGCGCCCAGGCGTGGAGCAGCGCGGCGGGTTCGTCGAGCGGCTCTGATCTTCCCGGCTCGGGGACTCTTCCGGAGAAGCCCGCGGTGCTATAGTGGCGAGAGTTTCTCGCAGGGCCGGCTGTCGCCGGCCGACAGCGCGCCTCTGACAGCCGTGAAGAACCGACCCACCGTTCGTCGTCGATCGATCTGATCGCGGACACGGGGGATGCGGTCTGGGCAGGCGATGCGAGTTTCCATCCGAACCGCGTCAGCTGACGTCATCTCTCCTCGACGTGGCGCGTTCGTACTGCGTCCCGGCCGCCTCAGTGCCGGACGTCGACCGCCCGTGGCCCGTCGTTCCCGACGTGAGGCCATGACGAGGGGGAAGGGTCCTTCGTGACAGAAACCATCGAGACCACGTCGAACAGCTCCGCTGCCGGTGGC
Organism: Sanguibacter sp. Z6_81; assembly: GCF_057180625.1. Classification (NCBI taxonomy): domain Bacteria; kingdom Bacillati; phylum Actinomycetota; class Actinomycetes; order Micrococcales; family Sanguibacteraceae; genus Sanguibacter; species Sanguibacter sp. Z6_81. The sequence continues at coordinate 78,310 of NZ_JBXUFV010000006.1, forward strand.
TCAGCCCGGGCCGGTGCGATCTCCGCGCTGCGCCTCCCGGAGCTCCAGGCGCTCGCCTCGCAGCTCGGGGTCAAGGGCACGTCGAAGATGCGCAAGAGTGACCTCGTCGACGCGATCAAGAGCACCCAGGGAGCGGGAAGCCGACCCGCTGCAGCCGTCATCGTCGACGGTGCCGTCGGCGCGTCCGAGGGCGGTCGGCGGGCGACCCGCTCCGCCCGGGCCCCGCGCGTCTCGGAGCCCGCTGACAGCGGATCCACCACCACCAGCGCGCCCGTCGCATCGACGACGAACGGCCGCACCGACGGTGCGCCGGAGCAGCAGCCCGAGACTCCCGAGCGCGGCGACGGTGCCGCGCGCCGGGAGCGCGGGCGCCGCGACATCCGTCTCGCAGCGGGTGAGACGGCGGACGAGCGTGCCGCCCGTGCGGCGGCAGCCGTCGTCGACGTCACCCTCCCGGACCAGCGCTCGCAGCGTGAGCGCGGGTCCCGTCGCGCGGCCCGGGGCGCCGGCGCGCCGCAGGACCTCGTGGCCGGGATCGTTCCCGACGTCGCCGTCGAGCAGGGACGCCCGGCACGTGGCGCCGCCGACGACGCTCCGCAGGGTGCGGGCGACACTGCCGACGCGTCGGCCCACCCGTCCGGTGAGCAGCGGGAGTCGCGCCGCCAGCGCAACGAGCAGCGTCAGAGCGAGCGTTCGGGCGGCGAGCCGCGTCAGAACGAGCGTCCGGCGGGCGAGCCGCGTCAGAACGAGCGGCCCGACGACGACGACGAGCGTGGGGGCCGGCGTCGCCGGGGCCGCGACCGCTACCGCGACCGGGCCAGCGAGCGCCCGGGCGCCGAGCGCGTCAACGAGCGCAAGCGCGGGCGCAACCGGTCGAGCGCGAGCGACGCTGCAAGCTTCGAGGACATCGAGGTGCGCGAGGACGACGTCCTGCTCCCCGTCGCGGGGATCCTCGACATCCTCGACAACTACGCGTTCGTCCGCACGAGCGGGTACCTGCCCGGGGCCAACGACGTGTACGTCTCCCTCAACCAGGTGAAGAAGTCCGGTCTGCGACGGGGCGACGCCGTGACGGGAGTCGTCCGCCAGCTCCGGGACGGCGACACGAGTGGTCAGGCCACGGCGAACCGCCAGAAGTACAACGCGCTCGTGCGGCTCGACACGATCAACGGCATGGCTCCTGACGAGGCACGTGGCCGCGCCGACTTCTCGAAGCTCACGCCCCTGTACCCCCAGGAGCGCCTGCGCCTGGAGACCCCGGAGGCCACCCGCCTCACGCCCCGCGTCATCGACATCGTCGCCCCGATCGGCAAGGGCCAGCGTGGTCTCATCGTCGCCCCGCCCAAGGCGGGCAAGACGATCATCATGCAGCAGATCGCCAACGCGATCACGGCCAACAACCCCGAGGTGCACCTCATGGTCGTGCTCGTGGACGAGCGCCCCGAGGAGGTCACGGACATGGAGCGGACCGTCAAGGGCGAGGTCATCGCCTCGACGTTCGACCGCCCCGCGTCCGACCACACGATCGTCGCCGAGCTCGCCATCGAGCGTGCGAAGCGGCTCGTCGAGCTCGGTCAGGACGTCGTCGTGCTGCTCGACTCGCTCACCCGCCTCTCGCGGGCCTACAACCTCGCGGCCCCCGCGTCCGGGCGCATCCTCTCCGGTGGTGTGGACGCGTCCGCGCTCTACCCACCGAAGAGGTTCTTCGGTGCAGCGCGCAACATCGAGAACGGCGGGTCGTTGACCATCCTCGCCTCGGCGCTCGTCGAGACCGGCTCGAAGATGGACGAGGTGATCTTCGAGGAGTTCAAGGGGACGGGCAACATGGAGCTGCGGCTCGCCCGCTCCCTCGCGGACAAGCGCATCTTCCCGGCGGTCGACGTCAACGCGTCGGGCACGCGCCGCGAGGAGATCCTCATGGGCCAGGACGAGCTCCGCGTGACCTACAAGCTCCGCCGGGTCATGGGTGCGCTCGACCAGCAGCAGGCGATCGAGCTGCTGCTCGGCAAGCTCAAGCAGACCAAGTCCAACGCCGAGTTCCTCATGCAGGTCCAGAAGACCACGCCGAACGGACTCGTCGACGACGAGAACGCCGGCCGCACCGTCTGACCCGCTCGACCGGACGTCGGAGGGGGCGGGAAGTTACCTGCCCTCCTCGGTGTTCTGGCATACTGTCCCGTCGGCTTCTGGTTCACGGGGACTGTCCGTCCCCGACCCAGGCCATATCCCAAGGAGAAGCACCGTGAAGGCTGAGATCCACCCCGAGTACGTCGAGACGACCGTGACCTGCACCTGTGGCAACTCGTTCGTCACCCGCAGCACGCAGACCTCCGGGCGTATCTCGTCCGACGTCTGCAGTGCCTGCCACCCGTTCTACACGGGCAAGCAGAAGATCCTCGACACCGGTGGCCGCGTCGCCCGGTTCGAGGCTCGCTACGGCAAGAAGGCCGCGAGCAACTAGTACCTCAGCAGCGCCGGTGGGCGTACGTCGACAACCTCTCCAGGGGCAGCCGACGTGCGGCCCGCCGGCGCTGTCGTCGTCCTACCGCCGGGCGCCCAGCCCGCGGCGCACCCGAACCAGGAAGCTGACCACGCCATGAGTGAGTCATTCGCGGCGGTCGAGCCGCTCCTCGCCGAGCACGCGGAGATCGAAGCGCAGCTCGCCGACCCCGCCATCCACGCGGACCCGGCGCGAGCGCGGGCGCTCGGCCGGCGGTACGCGGAGCTCGGACAGGTGGTCGCGGCGTACCGGGGCTGGCGGGAGAGCGTCGACGACGCCGGCGCCGCGGCCGAGCTCGCGGCGGAGGACGCGTCGTTCGCGGCCGAGCTGCCCGAGCTGCGCGCGGCGGCGGACGCGGCTGCCGAGAAGTTGCGTCGTGTGCTCGTGCCGCGCGACCCGGACGACGGGCGCGACGTCATCCTCGAGATCAAGGCGGGGGAGGGTGGCGACGAGTCGGCGCTCTTCGCGGGCGACCTCCTGCGGATGTACCTGCGGTATGCCGAACGGCGAGGCTGGAAGACCGAGATCATCGCGGCGACGGAGTCGGACCTCGGCGGGTACAAGGACGTCCAGGTCGCGGTCAAGGCGCGGGGGACCGTGGCGCCCGAGGACGGCGCCTGGGCCAACCTCAAGTACGAGGGCGGCGTCCACCGTGTCCAGCGCGTTCCCGTCACCGAGTCCCAGGGCCGGATCCACACCTCCGCGGTGGGCGTTCTCGTCTACCCCGAGGTCGAGGACGCGGGGGAGCTCGAGATCGACCAGAACGACCTGCGCATCGACGTGTACCGCTCCTCGGGGCCCGGCGGCCAGTCCGTGAACACGACCGACTCCGCGGTGCGCATCACCCACCTGCCCTCCGGGATCGTCGTGTCGATGCAGAACGAGAAGTCCCAGCTGCAGAACCGCGAGCAGGCGATGCGCGTGCTGCGCGCACGGCTGCTCGCGGCGCGGCAGGAGGCGGAGGCGGCAGCGGCCAACGACATCCGCCGCTCACAGGTGCGCACGGTGGACAGGTCAGAGCGGATCCGCACGTACAACTACCCCGAGAACCGCATCGCCGACCACCGGACCGGCTACAAGTCCTACAACCTCGACCAGGTCCTCGACGGCGACCTCGAGCCGGTCGTCCGGTCGGCGATCGAGGCGGACGAGGCGGCGCGTCTCGCCGCCGCCGGGAGCTGACGGTCGATGGACCTGCTTACCGCCGCTGCGCGGCAGCTCTCGACCGCCGGGATCGAGTCCGCCCGGGTCGACGCAGAGCTGCTCCTCGCGCACGTCGCGGGGACCGACCGGGCCGAGGTGGTCCGTCGCGCGCTGCTCGGGCGTGAGCTCCTCTCCCCGCCCGACGTCCAGCGGTATCGGGAGCTCGTCGCCCGGCGCGCGGCCCGCGAACCGTTGCAGCACCTCACCGGGCGCGCAGCCTTCCGCCACCTCGACCTGGTCGTCGGGCCTGGCGTGTTCGTCCCGCGCCCGGAGACCGAGGCGGTGGCACAGGTGGCGATCGACGAGGCCGCCCGGTTGCGCGCCGCCGGGACGGCGCCGGTCGTCGTCGACCTCTGCACCGGCTCCGCCGCCATCGCCCTGGCCGTCGCGACCGAGGTGCCCGGCGCGCGTGTCCACGCCGTCGAGCTCGATGCGGCGGCGCACGCCTGGGCGGAGCGCAACGTCGCCGCCCACGGGGGAGCGGTGGAGCTCGTTCGCGGGGACGCCCGGACCGCGCTGCCGGCCCTCGCCGGCACGTGCGACGTCGTCGTGTCGAACCCGCCCTACGTCCCGCCCGGCGCGGTCCCGCGCGATCCCGAGGTGGCCGAGCACGACCCCGCGGTCGCGCTGTACGGGCTCGGTCCCGACGGGCTCGAGGTCCCCCGCGGCGTGACGGCAGCGGCCGGACGGCTCCTGCGTGGGGGCGGTCTCTACGTCATGGAGCATGCGGAGTCGCAGGCGGAACCCGCCCGCCGCATGGTCACGGCGTCGGGCATGTTCGGGCCGCCGACCACGCTTCTCGACCTCACGGGCAGGCCGCGCATGGTCGTCGCCCGTCGGACCCCGCCCGCAACCGTGGAAGACTCGATGACGTGAGCACGTCCAGCATCCGACCCGCACTCGACCCGGCAACCTGGGGCCCGGCCCTCGATGAGGCCGTCCACGTCCTGACGCAGGGCGGTCTCGTCGTCCTGCCGACCGACACGGTGTACGGCATCGGTGCGGACGCCTTCCGGCCCGACGCGGTCACCGCCCTGCTGGCGGCGAAGGGACGCGGCCGGCAGATGCCGCCGCCCGTCCTCGTCGGATCTCCGGCGACCCTCGACGCCCTGGCCACGGACGTCCCGGACGCGGCACGGGCGCTGGCCGAACGCTTCTGGCCAGGTGCCCTGACGATCATCCTGCGCTCGCAGCCGTCCCTCGCCTGGGACCTCGGTGAGACCTTCGGCACCGTGGCCCTGCGCATGCCGGACCACCCGGTCGCGCTCGCGCTGCTCGCGCGCACCGGCCCGCTCGCGGTCTCCAGCGCGAACCGCACGGGACGCCCCGCCGCGACGACGGCAGCGGACGCCCACGAGCAGCTCGGCGGAGCCGTGCGCGTGTTCCTCGACGCTGGTGAGGCACCGGGTGGTGTGGCGTCGTCGATCGTCGACGCCACCGGCCCGGAGCTGCGGCTCGTACGGGCGGGCGCCCTGAGCCTCGAGGAGCTCCGCGAGGTGGCCGACGTCCAGCCACCGCAGACCGCGCCGCCACCGGGGGGAGCGGCCCGGTGAGGGTCTACCTCCTCGTCATGCTCGTGGCCGCGGCGGTGACCTTCCTGCTCACGCCGTTCGCGCGCTGGTTGGCGATCCGGACCGGCGCCGTGACGGCAGTGCGGGCGCGCGACGTCCACGTCATCCCGACCCCGCGGCTCGGTGGTGTCGCCATGCTCCTGGGGTTCGCGGTCGCGCTCGTCTTCGCATCGCGGACGCCGTTCCTCGACGGCGTCTTCGCCGCGTCCGACACCGTCTGGGTGGTGCTGGGCGCGGGAGCCCTCGTCTGTCTGCTCGGCGTCGCCGACGACATCTGGGACCTCGACTGGATGACCAAGCTCGTGGGGCAGGTGCTCGCCGCGGGCCTCATGGCCTGGCAGGGTGTCCAGCTCATCACGTTGCCGGTCGGCGGCCTGACGATCGGCTCGAGCCGGTTGTCGCTCTTCGCGACGGTGCTCGTCGTCGTCGTCGCGATGAACGCCGTGAACTTCGTCGACGGTCTGGACGGCCTGGCCGCAGGGATGATCGCGATCGGAGGCACCGCGTTCTTCGTCTATACGTACCTGCTCACCCGCGCCGACTCGGGGCCCGCCGACTACTCGAGCCTGGCGGCAGTGATCATCGCGGCGCTCGTGGGAGCGTGCATCGGGTTCCTCCCGCACAACCTCCATCCCTCGCGGATCTTCATGGGGGACTCGGGCTCGATGTTCATCGGGCTGACCCTCGCGGCAGCGTCCATCGTCGTGACGGGCCAGATCGACCCCGAGAACGCGTCGAGCGGGCAGCGGCTGCCAGCGTTCATCCCGATCCTCCTGCCGACCGCCGTGCTGCTCCTCCCGCTGCTCGACATGGGCCTGGCGGTGGTCCGGCGCCTCCTGGCGGGCAAGTCACCGTTCCATCCCGACCGGATGCACCTGCACCACCGGCTGCTCGAGCTCGGGCACTCCCACACCCGCGCCGTGATCATCATGTACCTGTGGAGCGCCGTCTTCGCGTTCGGCGCCGCGGCGCTCGTCGTGGCCGCGTGGCGGGACGTCGTCGTCGGTCTGGCCGTCGCGGTGCTCGTCGCGCTCCTGCTCACCCTCGGCCCCCTGCGTGGACGCACCAGGAAGGCCGCCCACCAACCTCAAGGACAGAACCGATGACCTCGCCCGACGACCGTGTGCCCACCGGCGCCCCCGACGACCTCCCCGCCCTGCCCGTCGTCCCCCCGCACGTGACGAAGGAGATCTTCCGTTCCGCGCTGCGAGCGACCCTCCTCCTCCTCGTGGTCGTCGCCGTCGTCGGTGTCGGCGTCGGCTATCTCGTCGCGGGGACCGCTGGGGTGTGGGGCGCCCTCATGGGCGTGGGGATCACGCTCCTGTTCTCCGGGACGACCATCTGGTCGATGCTCTACACGGCGGACAAGAGCCCGTCGACGACGATGGCGGTCGTCATGGGGGCGTGGCTCGCCAAGATGGTCGTGCTCATCGCGATCCTCGCGACCGTGGGCCAGATGGACTTCTTCCACCGCCCTGTCTTCGCCATCATCGTGCTCGTCGGCGTCGTGGGGTCCGCGGCACTCGACATGTACGCCGTCGCGAAGGGTCGGGAGCCCTACACGAGGGCGGTCTGACCCGCCGCTCCGGGGCCTCTGGGCGCTGGCTCCACGGTGGTCTACAGGCCCGACCACGCCCTCGCATGGGTTAGGATTCATGCGATCCATGACGGACAGGTCCACCGCAGGCGAGCACGCGAAGCAGCGTCCGCATACACGACCACGACGACCGGGAGTTTGCTCTGTCCACCAACGCGACGATGACCCAGCTCGCCGCCGCCGGTGAGGACGGCGGATTCCATCCTCCGTCGATCTCCGAGTTCTTTCCGGCGCCCATCCTCTTCGACGGCACGATCCTCGAGTTCAACCGGATCATGCTCGTCCGCGTCATCGCGGCCGTCGTGCTCATCTGGCTGTTCGTCCTCGCGGCGCGCAAGGCCAAGCTCGTCCCCGGGCGCGGCCAGAACATGGCGGAGATGGGGCTCGACTTCGTCCGCGTGAGCATCGCCAAGGAGATCCTCGGCGACAACGCGCGGCGCTACGTGCCCATGCTCACGACGCTCTTCTTCGCGATCCTCGCGTTCAACATCACAGGTGTCGTGCCCTTCCTCAACATCGCCAGCACGTCGCTGTTCGGGCTCCCGATCATGATGGCGCTGTGGGTGTACGTCGTGTACCTCGCCTCCGGCGTCCAGAAGTTCGGGCTGGGCGGATACCTCAAGGCGAACCTGTTCCCCCCCGGGGTCCCGTGGTTCCTCTACTTCCTCATCACGCCGATCGAGATCCTTCAGGTCTTCGTCTTCCGGCCGGCGACGCTCGCGCTGCGACTCACGGCCAACATGATCGCCGGGCACCTGCTGCTCGTCCTGTGCTTCGGCGCGACGCACTTCTTCTTCTTCGAGGCTGCAGGTGCGCTCAAGGCGATGGGAGTCGTCTCCCTCGTCGCAGGCCTCGGGTTCACGCTCTTCGAAATCCTCGTCGCGGTCCTGCAGGCCTACGTCTTCACCCTGCTCGCCGCGGTCTACATCTCCATGGCGGTGGAGGAGGAGCACTGAGCCGCTCGGCTCCCGCTCGCCTCGCCGCCGTCCCCAGCGTGCGCCCCAACCACGCATAGCACGTCTCACACGACGCCCCGACGGGGCGCCCAACGGAAGGATCACCCCAGTGGACACCACGACCACTCTCGCCGAGCTCACCGGTAACATCAACACGATCGGTTACGGTCTCGGTACGCTCGGCCCGGGCATCGGCCTCGGTATCCTCATCGGCAAGACCGTCGAGGGCATGGCCCGCCAGCCCGAGGTCGCCGGCCAGCTCCGGACCACGATGTTCATCGGTGTGGCGTTCGTCGAGCTCCTCGCCCTCCTCGGGATCGTCGCCGGCTTCCTCTTCCCGGCCGCCAGCTGATGTCAGCCCTGAACGCAGCCGGGATCGTTCTGGCCGCTTCCGAGGGCGACGAGGTAGAGGGCATCAACCTGTTCATCCCCGCGACCTACGACATCGTCTGGTCGACGGTCGTCCTCGTCGCCATCGCTCTGATGTTCTACAAGCTCGTCCTTCCGACGTTCACGCGGATCCTCGACGAGCGGACCGAGAAGATCGAGGGCGGGCTCAACAAGGCGGAGGCGGCGCAGGCCGAGGCCGACGCGCTGCTCGTGGAGTACAAGCAGCAGCTCACCGAGGCGCGATCTGAGGCTGCCCGGATCCGTGAGGACGCGCGCGCGGAGGCGACACAGATCGTCGCCGAGGCACGTGCGAAGGCCACGGACGAGGCGGGACGGATCTTCGAGACGTCCCAGCGTCAGATCGAGGCGGAGCGTCAGCAGGCAGCGATCTCGCTGCGCAACGACGTGGGTGCCCTGGCGACGCAGCTCGCGTCGAAGATCGTCGGGGAGTCCCTCGAGGACTCTGCCCGTCAGTCGCGCGTGGTCGACCGCTTCCTCGATGAGCTCGAGGCGTCGGCCATGACAGCAGCAGCGAAGGGGAAGTGATGCGCGGGACCAGCCAGGCGTCTCTCGAAGCCGCACAGGAACGGTTCGAGCCGGTCCTGGGTGCTCTCGGCCAGCAGGCGTACGCCGTCGGCGACCAGCTGTTCCTGGTCGTCGACGCGCTGGATGCGTCGGGCGCCCTGCGCCGGTCCCTCGCTGATCCGTCGCGGTCCGGGGAGGACAAGGCGCAGCTCGTGCGTGCAGTCCTCGCTGGCGGGTTCGACCCGCGCGCCGTCGAGACGGTCGAAGGTCTCGTGCGGTCGCGCTGGTCGTCCGAGCGGGATCTCGTCGACGCGATCGATCTGCTCGCGATCGACGCCTACCTCGCGTCGGCGCAGGCGCGTGGTGCGCTCGAAGAGGTCGAGGGCGAGCTGTTCGCGCTGACCCGTGCGCTCGTGGGTCACCAGGCTCTGCGGCAGGCGCTCTCGGACAGCTCGACCGACGCGGCCCGTCGGGTCGCGGTCGTCGACCAGCTGCTCGTCGGCAAGGCGGACGAGGTGACGATCGCCCTGTGCCGCCGCGCGACAGCACATCCGCGTGGTGAGCGCTTCGTCCCCGCGCTCGGTCGCATCGGTGACATCGCTGCGGCCCGTCGCCAACGGCTCGTCGCCGCAGTCACCGTGGGCGCGGATCTCTCAGCAGCCCAGCGCAGCCGTCTCGAGGCGCTCCTCGCGGACGCCTACGGCTCGCAGGTGCAGCTGCACGTCACGGTCGACCCGGCGGTCCTCGGCGGTCTGCGCGTCCAGGTGGGCTCGGACGTCGTCGACTCGACGGTGCTGTCACGGCTCGCCGAGGCACGCCGGCGGCTGGCGAGCTGACCGACCCGCACGTACGCCGACGCGCTCGTCGGCACCCATGACAGAACGTTCGACCGCGACATGCGGCCACGACAGGAGATATGCAATGGCTGAGCTGACGATCCGGCCCGACGAGATTCGGGCCGCGCTGGACAGCTTCGTGAAGTCCTACACGCCTGAGAGCGTCGTCACCGAAGAGGTGGGCCGGGTCACCCTGGCCGGCGACGGCATCGCCCAGGTCGAGGGACTTCCGGGGGCAATGGCCAACGAGCTGTTGCGTTTCGAGGACGGCACGCTCGGGCTCGCCCTCAACCTCGACGTCCGGGAGATCGGTGTCGTCGTCCTTGGTGAGTTCACCGGCATCGAGGAGGGCCAGGTCGTGCGCCGCACGGGCGAGGTCCTGTCCGTCGCCGTGGGTGACGGGTACCTCGGCCGCGTCGTGGACCCGCTGGGTACGCCGATCGACGGGCTCGGCGAGGTCGCCACGTCCGGTCGCCGAGCCCTCGAGCTCCAGGCGCCGGGCGTCATGGCCCGCAAGTCGGTGCACGAGCCGCTGCAGACCGGGCTCAAGGCCATCGACGCGATGATCCCGATCGGCCGTGGCCAGCGCCAGCTCATCATCGGTGACCGCCAGACCGGCAAGACGGCCATCGCGATCGACACGATCATCAACCAGAAGGCGAACTGGGAGACGGGCGACCCGAAGAAGCAGGTGCGCTGCATCTACGTCGCGATCGGTCAGAAGGGCTCGACGATCGCCGCCGTCCGCGGCGCCCTCGAAGAGGCCGGCGCGCTCGAGTACACGACGATCGTCGCAGCTCCTGCGTCCGACCCCGCGGGCTTCAAGTACCTCGCGCCGTACACCGGCTCGGCCATCGGCCAGCACTGGATGTACGAGGGCAAGCACGTCCTCATCGTGTTCGACGATCTGTCGAAGCAGGCCGAGGCCTACCGTGCCGTGTCGCTGCTGCTGCGTCGTCCGCCGGGCCGTGAGGCGTACCCCGGTGACGTGTTCTACCTGCACTCCCGTCTGCTCGAGCGTTGTGCCAAGCTCTCCGACGAGCTCGGTGCCGGATCGATGACGGGCCTCCCGCTCATCGAGACGAAGGCGAACGACGTCTCGGCGTACATCCCCACGAACGTCATCTCCATCACCGACGGCCAGATCTTCCTCCAGTCGGACCTCTTCAACGCCGACCAGCGGCCCGCGGTCGACGTCGGGATCTCCGTCTCGCGAGTCGGTGGATCTGCGCAGATCAAGGCGATGAAGAAGGTCTCCGGGACGCTCAAGCTCGACCTGGCCCAGTTCCGCTCGCTCGAGGCGTTCGCGATGTTCGCGTCCGACCTCGACGCCGCCTCGCGCGCCCAGCTCAACCGCGGTGCGCGCCTCCTCGAGCTGCTCAAGCAGCCGCAGTACTCGCCGTACCCGGTCGAGGACCAGGTCGCGTCCATCTGGGCGGGGACCAAGGGCAAGCTCGACGACGTGCCTGTCGAGGACGTCCGCCGGTTCGAGTCCGAGATGCTCGATCACCTGCGTCGCAACACCGAGGTGCTCTCGACGATCTCGTCGACGGGCAAGCTCGAGGACGCGACGGAGGCGGCGCTGACCGCTGCTGTCGACGACTTCCGTAACGGCTTCCTCAAGGGGGACGGCACGCCGCTCGTCGGCGGCGACGTCGCTGACGACGAGGCCGCGCCGGTCGAGCAGGAGCAGATCGTCCGACAGAAGAAGGCCTGAGTCCATGGCCGGAACCCAGCGCGTCTACAAGGCGCGCATCAAGTCGACACAGTCGCTGAAGAAGATCTTCCGCGCGATGGAGCTCATCGCGGCGTCGCGCATCGGCAAGGCGCGCGCCAAGGTGTCGGCCGCGGGTCCGTACTCGCGGGCCATCACGCACGCCGTGTCGGCCGTGGCGACCCACTCCAACGTCCAGCACCCGCTGACGTCGGAGCGGAGCGACACGAACCGTGTCGCAGTCCTCGTCGTCACGTCCGACCGCGGGATGGCGGGCGCCTACTCGGCGAGCGCCATCCGCGAGGCCGAGAAGCTCATCGAGCGCCTCGGCCGCGAGGGCAAGGAGGTCGACCTCTACCTGGCCGGCCGCCGCGCGGTGAGCTTCTACCAGTTCCGCGGACGCGAGATCACGCGGGCATGGACCGGAGCGTCCGACGCGCCGACGCCCGACGTGGCGGAGGAGATCGCGAGCGACCTGCTCGGCGCGTTCCTCGCGGAGGCCGAGGACGGCGGGGTGGCCGAGCTCCACGTCGTCTACACGCACTTCGTCAACATGGTCACGCAACGCCCGAGAGTGATCCGACTGCTTCCGCTGGAGGTCGTCGACGGGGTCGAGGCCGCCGAACCGGGCAGCAGCGCGCCGCTGCCGCTCTACGACTTCGAACCGTCACCGGAGGCGGTGCTCGACGCACTGCTCCCGATGTACGTGCGGAACAGGATCTTCAGCTGCCTCCTCGAAGCGGCCGCGTCGGAGCTTGCTGCACGGCAGCGAGCGATGCACACCGCCACGGAGAACGCGGAAGACCTCATCCGGATGTACACCCGTCTCGCGAACTCTGCTCGCCAGGCGGAGATCACCCAGGAGATCAGCGAGATCGTGTCGGGCGCCGACGCACTCGCCGCCTCCTGAACAGGAGCATGCCGACCGCGGACACCATCGCGGGACGCAGGCACCACACGACTACAGCTGCTGTCACACCCAGCACCAACTCCGCCGGAGTGATCTCCGGCCCTGCGAAGCGAGGCCAGAAATGACCGCCACCTCCGTCGAAGCACCGGTGGGTCCCACCGGTGGGGCCGCCGTGGGCCGTGTTGCCCGCGTCATCGGTCCCGTCGTCGACATCGAGTTTCCCGCCGATGCCATCCCCGACATCTACAACGCGCTGACGGTCCCGATCGACCTCACCGCGCAGGGTGAGGCCGAGACGGCCTTCACGCTGACGCTCGAGGTCGCTCAGCACCTCGGGGACTCCCTCGTGCGTGCCATCGCGCTCAAGCCCACGGACGGCCTCGTCCGTGGTGCGGTCGTCACGGACACGGGTGCGCCGATCAGCGTCCCCGTGGGCGACGTGACCAAGGGCCACGTCTTCGACGTCACCGGTGAGGTGCTCAACGCCAAGCCCGGTGAGCAGATCGAGATCACCGAGCGGTGGCCCATCCACCGCAAGCCCCCGGCGTTCGACCAGCTCGAGTCGAAGACGACGATGTTCGAGACGGGCATCAAGGTCATCGACCTCCTCACGCCGTACGTGCAGGGTGGAAAGATCGGCCTGTTCGGTGGTGCCGGCGTCGGCAAGACCGTGCTCATCCAGGAGATGATCTACCGCGTCGCCAACAACCACAACGGTGTCTCCGTCTTCGCCGGAGTGGGGGAGCGCACCCGTGAGGGCAACGACCTCATCGAGGAGATGACCGAGTCGGGCGTCATCAAGCAGACCGCCCTGGTGTTCGGCCAGATGGACGAGCCGCCGGGCACGCGTCTGCGCGTGGCGCTGTCGGCGCTGACGATGGCGGAGTACTTCCGCGACGTGCAGAAGCAGGACGTGCTGCTCTTCATCGACAACATCTTCCGCTTCACGCAGGCCGGCTCCGAGGTGTCGACCCTGCTCGGGCGCATGCCGTCCGCGGTGGGCTACCAGCCCAACCTCGCCGACGAGATGGGCCAGCTCCAGGAGCGCATCACGTCCACGCGTGGTCACTCCATCACCTCGCTCCAGGCGATCTACGTCCCTGCGGACGACTACACCGACCCCGCCCCGGCGACGACGTTCGCGCACCTCGACGCGACGACGGAGCTCTCGCGCGAGATCGCTTCGCGTGGTCTCTACCCCGCCGTCGACCCGCTCGCCTCGACGTCGCGGATCCTCGACCCGCGCTACGTGGGTCAGGCGCACTATGACACCGCGACCCGCGTCAAGCAGATCCTCCAGCGCAACAAGGAGCTGCAGGACATCATCGCGATCCTCGGTGTCGACGAGCTGTCGGAGGAGGACAAGACGGTCGTCTCGCGCGCCCGCCGCATCCAGCAGTTCCTCTCGCAGAACACGTACATGGCCGAGCAGTTCACCGGTGTCCCGGGATCGACCGTCCCGATGTCCGAGACGATCGAGGCCTTCTCGAAGATCGCGGACGGCGAGTTCGACCACATGGCCGAGCAGGCGTTCTTCAACATCGGTGGCCTCGAGGACCTCGAGCGCAACTGGGCCCGGATCCAGAAGGAGTACGGCGTCTGACGGACGTCCGTACCCATCCAGGCTCAGCAACTAGTTCCGAGGAGTACACGTGGCACAGCTCGAAGTCGACCTCGTCGCGGCGGACCGTAGGCTCTGGTCCGGCGACGCGAGGCAGGTCAGCGCGCCGGCGGCGGACGGGGAGATCGGCATCCTCGTCGGCCACTCCCCGCTGCTGTCGGTGCTGCGCGCCGGGAAGGTCCGGATCACGGACGCCTCGGGCGGCGTCGTGAGCGCGACGGTGTCCGGCGGGTTCATCTCGGTCGACGCTGACACGGTGACGATCGTCGTCGACAGCGCCGAGCTCGACGGACCCGCGGGCTCCGCGTCGCGCTGACGCACGTGGTGGAGCGCTGAGAGCCGTGGGAATCCTGGGGTGGTCACTCGTCGCGACGATCGTCGTCGTCGTCGCAGTGGCAGTCGCGGGGTACTCACGGCTTCGCGCTCTCACGCACCAGGTGGGCTCCTTCGAGGCGTCCTTGCGGTGCCGGACGACGACCGACCTCTCCGACCCGTGGGTGAGCGGGTTCGCCGTGTACGGGGAGGACCGGCTCGTGTGGTGGCGGACGTGGTCGCTGAGCTGGGCGCCGCGGCACGCATGGCTCCGGGACCGGTTCGAGGTCACGGGGCGCGTGCCGCTCGACCAGGCGGGGATGCCAGACCTCTACCTCGTGCAGTGCAGGTACGACGACACGTCGTTCGACCTGACGATGTCCTCGGGCGCGTACTCCGGGCTCGCATCCTGGCTCGAGGCCGCACCCCCCAGCCAGTGCAACGTCGTCGTCTGACCAGCTGCTGCTCCCGGCGCACCGGACCGTGCGGGTCCGGCTGCGACCGCGTCCTGTACCCGCCATCACCCACGTCACCCATGAGGAGCTCGCGTGCGGATCGTCGTCGCCCAGTGTTCGGCCCACTACACGGGACGGCTGTCGGCGCACCTGCCCCTCGCGACCCGGCTCCTCATCGTCAAGGCTGACGGAAGCGTCCTGCTGCACTCGGACGGCGGGTCGTACAAGCCGCTCAACTGGATGAGCCCACCGTGCACGCTGCGGGTCGGCGTGCCCGACGAGGACGCGGCGGCACGTGGCGTCACGCAGGTGTGGACCGTCCAGCACGCCAAGACGGACGACCGGCTCGTCATCGAGCTGCACACCGTCCACGAGGACGCGTCCCACGACCTCGGGGTCGACCCCGGGCTCATCAAGGACGGCGTCGAGGCGCACCTCCAGGCGATGCTCGCCGCCCAGATCGACCTGCTCGGGCCGGGGCACACCCTCGTCCGGCGGGAGTACCCGACCGCGATCGGTCCGGTCGACCTGCTCGCGCGGGACGCGACCGGGTCGACCGTCGCGATCGAGATCAAACGGCGCGGCGACATCGACGGCGTCGAGCAGCTCACGCGCTACCTCGAGCTGCTCAACCGGGACCCGCACCTGGCGCCCGTGCGCGGTGTCTTCGCGGCGCAGGAGATCAGGCCCCAGGCGCGCGTCCTCGCGACCGACCGAGGGATCGCGTGCGTCGTGCTCGACTATGACGCCATGCGCGGCACCGACGATGTGGGGTCACGGCTCTTCTGACCCGGACCGTCCTCGTGCCCTCAGGCCTGCGGGACGAGCCCGCGTCCCAGAGCCGTCGCCAGCGACGGAGCGAGGGGCGCCAGCGGGATGAGGGTCGCCTGGATCGCGTGGTAGAGGTCCGGTTTCCCGGGCCACACCGTGCGTGCCGGCACGTTCGCCGCGTCGAGCTCGTGGTGCCACGAGCCGTGCTCCCGGTCGAGGAAGCTCGTCGCGACGTGGTCCCACCAGCGCGCGTAGTCCGCCGCGAACCAGGGCTCACCGGTCACGCGGTGCAGCGCCGCCGCGGCCCCGATCGCTTCCGCCGCGACCCAGTGCATGCGTGTGGCGACGACCGGGCCAGTGGCCCGCGCAGAGCGTCGAGCGCCGCCTGTGCACGGGGTGCCGATCCCGGCACACCCATGAGGTGCCCGAGCCCGTAGACGTGAGCCATGCGAGCCGTGGCGTAGGTGATGACGGGCTGCGCCGGGTCGACAGCTCCGGAGTCGTCGAGCCATCCGGCTCCCCGTCCGGGAACCTCGAACGCCTCCCCGAACGCCAGCAGCTCGTGGGCGTGCCGCACGAGCCACGCGCGGTGGAGCGCACTGCTCGGCCAGGGCGTAGGGCCCGCCGACGAGCTGCTGGACGTCGTCATGCGGTGGCCGGTGACAGCTCACCCGCTGCTGGTACGTCGGGCTGAGCGGTGCCGAGCCCGGCCCTCGCTCGCAACCAGTGGATCTGCTTCGTCAGCTGGTACCCCTGCCCGCCCTCGTGCTGGTTGAACGGGTAGACCTCGATCGACTTGTCGGTCGGACGATCGCCACCGTAGTGGTTGAAGGCCGCGTACACGGTGGACGGCGGACAGATCGGGTCCATGAGGGCGACGGAGAAGAGCGCGGGCGCCGTCGCCCGCTTCGCGAGGTTCACGCCGTCGACGTACGAGAGGGTCTCGAAGACCTGGGCGGTGTGGTCCCGGTGGACGGACAGGTAGGAGGTGATCTCCCCGTAGGGGAAGGCGTCGGTGATCTCGACGGCTCGGCGGACGTGGCACAGGAACGGGACGTCCACGAGGGCACCGAGCAGATCGGGGACGAGCGCCGTGGTGGCCAGCGCGATGCCACCACCCTGGCTCCCGCCCGCGACAGCGACGCGGTCAGCGTCGACGGTCGGCACCGCGCGCAGCGCCTCGACCGCGCGCACGGCGTCGGCGAAGACCCGGCGGTAGAAGTACTGCGCGGGATCGAGGATGCCGCGGGTCATGTAGCCGCTGGACGCAGGCCCGCTGCCCACGGGGTCCGGGGTGTCGCCCCCGCTGCCCCACCCGCTGCCCTGACCGCGCGTGTCCATGAACAGGTGGGCGAACCCTGCTGCTGCCCACGCGAGGTGCTCGTGCGGGAGCCCGCGGCCCCCGCCGTACCCGTTGAACGACACCACGCCGGGAACCCGGTCCGCGCCCCGGGGCGCGACGAGCCAGGCCTTGATGCGGTGGCCGCCGAAGCCGCTGAACGTGACGTCGTGGACGTCGACGAGATCCAGCCCTGCGTCCACCGGCCGCAGCTCGAGGTCGAGGTCGAAGGCGCGGGTCTCGTCGAGGGTCGCCGCCCAGAAGGCGTCGAGGTCAGCGGGTTCGTGCAGGTCGGGCCGGTACGCGGCGAGAGCCGTCTCGTCGAGGTCGAAGCGTGCCATCTCGAGTCTCCTGGAGGGGTGGGGTCGGGGTGGGTGCAGGCCCACGGCCACCGACTGTCGGGCGCCCGCGTGAGTGCACCGTTGCCCCCGTCGTCGTTGACTGTTGCCGTGCACCGCGTCGGGTGCATGCCGGTCGGCTGTGACCGGCTGGTGGGCACCAACCTTACGGCCTCGCCAGGCGAGCGGCACGACGCGGCCCGGTGGCCGGCAGCTCGCGTGCCGGCCGGTCCACGAGGAGGTGCATCGCGAGGTCGACGGCACGGGACAGGTAGTCTCCTCGGGGACGCCCGCCGCGCGGGCGGTCGAGTGCGGGAGCGCTCCCACGGCCATCGTCGCCGGGCTGCAGGAACCACGGACCACGTCACGATCGAGCAGGACCAACACAGAGGGAGTCATCAGCCCATGAGCACTGCGCCTTATGCCCCCGGAGCAGCGACCGGGCGGGAGTTCCCGCCCGGCTTCGTCTGGGGATCCGCCACGGCCGCCTACCAGATCGAAGGTGGAGCCACCGAGGGCGGCCGCGGCCCGTCCATCTGGGACACCTACTCCCACACGCCCGGCAAGACGATGAACGGGGACACCGGCGACGTCGCCGACGACCACTACCACCGCTGGGCCGAGGACATCGAGCACATCAAGAACCTCGGCCTGAGCGCCTACCGGTTCTCGATCTCGTGGCCCCGCGTCCAGCCGGGCGGGTCGGGAGACTTCAACCCCGAAGGGATCGCCTTCTACTCCCGTCTCGTCGACGGTCTCCTCGAAGCGGGCATCAAGCCGGTCGTCACGCTCTACCACTGGGACCTGCCCCAGGAGCTCGAGGACGAGGGCGGCTGGACGAACCGCGCGACGGCGTACAGGTTCGCCGAATATGCGCGTCGCATGGCCGAGGAGCTCGGCGAGCGGATCGACGTCTGGACGACGCTCAACGAGCCGTGGTGCAGTGCGTACCTCGGGTACGGCTCGGGTGTGCATGCACCCGGTGTGACGGACGCGGAGGGCGCCCTCGCGGCGGTGCACCACCTCAACCTTGCGCACGGCCTCGCAGGACGCGCGATCCGTGAGGTGCTCGGAGACGCGGCGAAGCTCTCCGTGACGCTCAACCTGCACGTCGTGCGACCGGAGGACCCGACGTCGGCCGCCGACCTCGACTCCGTGCGCAAGATCGAGGCGCTCGCCAACGGTGCCTTCCTCGGCCCGATGCTCGACGGCGCCTACCCGGTGGGCCTGCTCGGCGACACGGCGCACGTGAGCGACTGGTCGTTCGTCGAGGACGGTGACCTCGAGATCACGAAGATCCCCCTCGACGTGCTCGGGATCAACTACTACTCCACCGTGAAGGTGCGGCACTTCTCGGGCGAGGGCGAGCGGGCCGAGAACGACGGCCACGGTGCCTCGAAGGCCAGCCCGTGGATCGGCGTCACGGACGTGGAGTTCATCCAGCAGCCCGGCCCGTACACGGCGATGGGCTGGAACATCGAGCCCGCCGGCATGAGCGACCTGCTGCTGTCCGTGCACGCCGCCTACCCCGACCAGCCGATGATGGTCACGGAGAACGGCGCCGCGTTCTCGGACGAGGTGAGCGAGGACGGTCGCGTGCACGACGACCGTCGTGTCGCCTACCTCCACGACCACATCGCTGCGGTCGGCGACGCGATCGACGCGGGTGCCGACGTCCAGGGGTACTTCGCGTGGTCGCTGCTCGACAACTTCGAGTGGGGCTACGGCTACGACCGACGTTTCGGCATCATCCGGGTCGACTTCGACACGCTCGAGCGGATCTGGAAGGACTCGGCGTTCTGGTACCGGTCGCTCGCGACGTCGAACCGCCTGCCGGCCGTCGACGACGTGCGGTACGACGTCTGACGGGCGTCGCGCGACACGCGGGAGGGTGAGGTCCCGCACTTTTCACCCGGTCCCGCGGGACCCGACGGACCGGGTCGACGAGGGGTTGTCCACCGGCTGTGGACGAGAGGTGCACACAGCCGGTGGACAGCCCCTCGTGTCGTCCCCGGGCGCCGCGAGGAGTCCGCGGGACGCCGTGCGCTGGCGCGTCGACGGCGTCTGAGCAGGCGCGCAGCGGCAATGTCGGTGGCCCGGTGGAGCATGGGAGAGAGCTCGGCCGCGAGGTCCCGCGGGGGGTGTGGAAGGAGGTCCTGAGATGCGTCCACAGTTCTCGGACGGTCGTCCACAGGCACGTCGGTGCACATGTGACGAGCATCCCCGACACACAAGTCCTAGGGGTCGACCTTCCGCCTCACCCCTAGGTATAGTGGTGGGACACCGCAGCCCGGAACGGCGGCGGAAGCGTACGAAGCGAATGACACAGACGTAGTTACACCGGCGTCGTCCCAGGTCACGGCCGCGAGGTCGACGAAGATCCGGCGCGGCAGCCCTCGTGGCGGACGAGGCCGGTCAGGCCAAGAACCAAGGAGACGGACGATGAGCATCACGGTCTACAGCAAGCCCGCATGCGTGCAGTGCGACGCGACCTACCGCGCACTCGACAAGCGCGGCATCGAGTACTCGATCGTGGACATCAGCCAGGACGCCGAGGCCCTCGAGATGGTGCGCGGGCTCGGATACCTCCAGGCCCCGGTCGTCGTCGCCGGCAACGAGCACTGGTCCGGGTTCCGCCCCGACCAGATCAACGCCCTCGCAGCGAAGGTCTCGTCCGCCGTCGCCTGACGCCCCACCCACGGAGGAGGTCGAGGAGCGCATGTCCGCTCTCGTGTACTTCTCGAGCGCCTCGGGCAACACCCACCGGTTCGTCGAGAAGCTCGGTCTCCCCGCCCACCGCATCCCCCTTCGACCGGCCGACGGCTTCTTGTGCGTCGAGCAGCCCTACGTCCTCATCGTCCCCACCTACGGCGGGGGCAACGAGGGTGGTGCTGTGCCCCGGCAGGTCGTGAAGTTTCTCAACGACGGGCGCAACCGCTCGTTGATCCGCGGTGTCATCGCCGCAGGTAACTCCAACTTCGGAGCGGCCTACTGCATCGCCGGTGACATCGTCTCCTCGAAGTGCAACGTTCCGTACCTGTACGGCTTCGAGATCCTTGGAACGACCGAGGACGTCCAGCGCGTCCGCGACGGATTGGCTCAATTTTGGCAACGACAGTCACAGGTCCCGGCGTAGAGACCGAGCTCGATTACCACGCGTTGAACGCGATGCTCAACCTCTACGGCCCGGACGGTGAGATCCAGTTCGACAAGGACCGACAGGCCGCCCGTCAGTACTTCCTCCAGCACGTCAACCAGAACACCGTCTTCTTCCACAGCCTCGACGAGAAGCTCGACTACCTCGTCGAGAACAAGTACTACGACCCGGCGGTCCTGGCGAAGTACGACCGCACGTTCATCACGTCGCTCTTCGACTTCGCGTTCTCGAAGAAGTTCCGGTTCGAGACGTTCCTCGGTGCGTTCAAGTACTACACCTCGTACACGCTCAAGACGTTCGACGGGAAGCGGTACCTCGAGCGGTTCGAGGACCGCGTCTGCATGGTCGCCCTCTCGCTCGCCGACGGCGACGAGAAGCAGGCCGTGGACCTCGTCGAGGAGATCATCTCCGGACGTTTCCAGCCGGCGACCCCCACGTTCCTCAACGCCGGCAAGGCCCAGCGCGGCGAGGCAGTCTCCTGCTTCCTCCTGCGCATCGAGGACAACATGGAGTCGATCGCCCGCGGGATCAACTCCGCGCTGCAGCTGTCCAAGCGCGGTGGCGGCGTGGCGCTCCTGCTGAGCAACATCCGTGAGCACGGTGCGCCCATCAAGCACATCGAGAACCAGTCGTCCGGGGTCATCCCCGTGATGAAGCTGCTCGAGGACTCGTTCTCCTACGCCAACCAGCTCGGTGCCCGCCAGGGCGCCGGAGCGGTGTACCTGCACGCCCACCACCCGGACATCATGCGGTTCCTCGACACCAAGCGCGAGAACGCCGACGAGAAGATCCGCATCAAGACGTTGTCCCTCGGCGTCGTCATCCCCGACATCACGTTCGAGCTCGCGCGCAAGAACGAGGACATGTACCTCTTCTCGCCGTACGACGTCGAGCGGATCTACGGCGTGCCGTTCGCCGACGTCTCCGTGAGCGAGAAGTACCACGAGATGGTCGACGACGGGCGCATCCGCAAGACGAAGATCAAGGCCCGCGAGTTCTTCCAGACCCTCGCGGAGCTGCAGTTCGAGTCCGGCTACCCGTACGTCATGTTCGAGGACACCGTCAATGCGGCGAACCCGATCAAGGGCAAGATCACGCACTCGAACCTGTGCTCCGAGATCCTCCAGGTGTCGACGCCGTCGACGTACAACGCAGACCTCTCCTACGAGCACGTGGGACGGGACATCTCCTGCAACCTCGGTTCCATGAACATCGCCAAGGCGATGGACTCCCCGGACTTCGCGAAGACGATCGACACCGCGATCCGTGCCCTGACGTCCGTCTCGGACCAGACGAGCATCGACTCGGTGCCCTCCGTCCGGCACGCCAACGACCTCGGGCACGCGATCGGCCTGGGCCAGATGAACCTGCACGGGTACCTCGCCCGCGAGCGCGTCTTCTACGGCTCCGACGAGGGCATCGACTTCACGAATATGTACTTCTACACCGTGGCGTTCCACGCGATCGCTGCCTCGAACCGGCTCGCGATCGAGCGGGGCCGGGCGTTCGGCGGCTTCGAGGACTCGAAGTACGCGACGGGGGAGTACTTCGACAAGTACACGGAGCAGGTGTGGGCTCCGGCCACGGAGCGGGTCCGCGAGCTGTTCGCACAGTCCGGTGTCGCCATCCCGACGCAGGACGACTGGCGGGCGCTCAAGGCGTCCGTCATGGCGCACGGGATCTACAACCAGAACCTCCAGGCGGTCCCGCCGACCGGATCGATCTCCTACATCAACAACTCCACGTCGTCGATCCACCCGGTGGCCTCGAAGATCGAGATCCGCAAGGAGGGCAAGATCGGGCGCGTCTACTACCCGGCGCCCTACCTGACGAACGACAACCTCGAGTACTACCAGGACGCGTACGAGATCGGCTACGAGAAGATCATCGACACGTACGCCGCGGCGACGCAGCACGTGGACCAGGGCCTGTCCCTCACGCTCTTCTTCAAGGACACCGCGACCACCCGCGACGTCAACCGCGCCCAGATCTACGCGTGGCGCAAGGGCATCAAGACGCTCTACTACATCCGCCTGCGCCAGCTGGCGCTCGAGGGCACCGAGGTCGAGGGCTGCGTGTCCTGCATGCTGTGAGGTGATGCCGCCCGGTTCGCGCCGGGCGGCACCTTCCGCGGACCGGGTCTTGTGATCGCCGGGCCGCTGCGGGGCCTGCCAGGCCCACCACGATCACAGACCCGACCCGCTCCAGGTGCGTGCGTGTCGCTCGAAGTTCCACAGGATCCTGCCTCGTGGCAGGAGAGGGAGTGCAGGAATGTCCACCGGAAAGCTCAAGCTGATCAGCCGCGTGTCGGCGATCAACTGGAACCGCGTCGAGGACGACAAGGACGCCGAGGTGTGGGACCGGCTCGTCGGCAACTTCTGGCTGCCCGAGAAGGTCCCGGTGTCGAACGACATCCAGTCGTGGGCGACGCTCACGCCGGCGGAGAAGGAGCTGACGACCCGGGTGTTCACGGGGCTGACGCTCCTCGACACGATCCAGGGCACGGTGGGCGCCGTGAGCCTCATCCCCGACGCGATCACCCCGCACGAGGAGGCCGTCTACACGAACATCGCGTTCATGGAGTCGGTCCACGCGAAGAGCTACTCGTCGATCTTCTCCACGCTCATCTCGACCCAGGAGATCGACGACGCCTTCCGGTGGTCGGAAGAGAACGTCAACCTCCAGCGCAAGGCGGAGATCGTCCTCAGCTACTACCACGGCGACTCGCCGCTCAAGCGGAAGGTCGCCTCGACGCTGCTCGAGTCCTTCCTCTTCTACTCCGGCTTCTACCTGCCGATGTACTGGTCCAGCCGCGCGAAGCTCACGAACACGGCCGACCTCATCCGCCTCATCATCCGCGACGAGGCCGTGCACGGGTACTACATCGGCTACAAGTACCAGAAGGGCCTCGAGAAGCTCAGCCCAGCCGAGCGCGAGGAGATGAAGGGGTACACCTTCGAGCTGCTCTTCGAGCTCTACGAGAACGAGGTGCAGTACACCGCGGACCTCTACGACGGCGTCGGTCTTACGGAGGACGTGAAGAAGTTCCTGCGCTACAACGCGAACAAGGCGCTCATGAACCTCGGCTACGAGGCGCTGTTCCCCAAGGACGAGACGGACGTCAACCCGGCGATCCTCTCCGCCCTGAGCCCCAACGCCGACGAGAACCACGACTTCTTCTCCGGCTCCGGGTCCTCCTACGTCATCGGCAAGGCCGTGAACACCGAGGACGAGGACTGGGAGTTCTGACCGCAGCCGTGGCCCCGCTGTCCTGACGCCGACGTTCCGACCCCTCGGAACGTCGGCGTCGTTCGTGATGGGTGACTTCGTGGTGGGTCACGGCGTGGTGCGTACCGCGTAACGCACAGCGATCGCACCCGAGCCGAAGCGTCGGTGGTCGAGCAGCTCGAGGTCGAGCCGCATGCCGCGCGGCAGCGCCGGCTTGCCGCCACCCAGGACCACGGGACACAGGACGAGCACGCACTCGTCGACCAACCCGTGCCGGAACGCCTCCGCGCCGATGGTCGCTCCGCCGATGCTCACGTCCGCGGGAGACGCATCCTTGAGCTCGTGCACCTGCGCCGGCTCGAAGCGCCGCTCCAGCCTCGTCCGCGGGGTCGACACCTCGTCGAGGGTCGTGGAGTAGACGACCTTGTCGGCATCGCGCCAGACCTCCGCGTACTCGCGGACGACCGCGGGAGCGTCGGCCAGCCAGTCGTCGTCCTGCCAGACGCGCATCGTCTCGTACATCCGGCGGCCGTAGAGCGACGTGCCGACGTTCCGCTCGTGCTCGTTCCAGAAGGCGTGGACCTCGTCGTCCGGCACCGAGTAGTCGAACGAGCCCGTCTCGTCCTCGAGGTACCCGTCGAGCGAGGTGTTGGCTGCGTAGATGAGCTTGCCCATGAGTGCCTCCGGCCGTGGACCTTCAGGGTCCAACCTGGGCGCAGGCGCCGTCAAGAGCATCGCCCGCTCACCCACCCGCTCGGGGTCGTCGGACACGCGCACAGGCCCCGGTCCACCGGGGGAGGTGGGACCGGGGCCTGTGCGGTGCCGGAGCTCTGCGGGGTCGAGAGCCGCGCGGAGGGCTACTCGGCGGCGAGGATCTCGACGACGAATGCGAGGTCCTCGTTCGCCAGCGGGTTGGCCGAGCCGCCGTACGCCAGCTCCTTCGGGATGACGAGGAGCAGCTTCGTCCCGACGGGCTGCCCGACGATGCCCTGGTCCCACCCGGGGATGACGGCGCCGGTGCCGATCGCGGTGGTGAAGGGCTCGCCCTTGTCGTACGACGAGTCGAACTTCTCACCGGTGGACACAGCCCAGCCGGAGTAGTTGAACGTCGCGTTCTGGCCGCTCTCGACGACCGGTCCCGTGCCCTCGGTGAGGACCTGGACGATGAGCTCGTCCGGCCCGCGGAAGGTGGGCTGCAGGGCGATGGAGGGGACGCCCGCGTCGTCGAACGTCACGGTCGGCATTCCTTCCCCGACCGTCATCGGGGGCAGCGGCTCGACGATCTCGAGGGCGGTGACGAGAGTCTCGCCCTCCTCGGGGCCCGGGGCCGCGAGGAGCAGCTGTGCGCCGACCTTCTGCGTGGCGAGCGCCTCCGCGAGCGTGTCGCCCGGCATCGCGCCGGAATAGGCCAGCTCCTGGGGCTGTGCGTCCCACGAGGACCCGGCCGACTCACCGGTCGAGCCGAGGACGGAGGTCCACCTGACCCAGGCCGTCCCGTCGAGCTCGGCGCCGGTGCCCTCGGTGACGACCCGCACGACCTGAGCGCTCACGCTCACCGGAGGCTCCAGCTCGATGGTCGGCTCGGTGCCCGGCTCACCTGTCAGGGTGATGGCCTCCACAGCGGCGATGTCCTCCTCCGTGGGCTCGGCGACCTCCGAGCTCGACTCGCTCGGTGAGGGGGAAGCCTCCTCGTCGGAGCTGCAGCCCGCGAGTGCGAGCGCGGCTCCGATGGTGATCGCGGTCAGTGAGCGAGCAGTGCGGTGCTTCAAGAGGTCTGTCCTTCGATGGATTCCGAGCGGCCGGGCCGCGGGGCCCCGCCACTGTAGCGCCCGAGCCTGGACGAGGGCTGGGCCGCGCACGGTTCGCGCCGGGATGTGCGCCGGGCCGGATCGAGCGGTGACAATGAAGGATGCCCTCGTCCCGCCGGTCCTCGCGCCGTCCCTACTCCCAGGAGCACACGCCCCTGGCTGTGGAGCGGTTGACCGGCGGCCGGCGGACCGAGATCCGCCGGGGTGAGGAATGGACGGTGCAGCCGGTCCGGGCGGGAGAGAAGGCGTACCGCTGCCCGGGCTGCTACGGGGAGATCGCCCCGGGTACCGCGCACGTCGTCGCCTGGGCCAACGACTCGTTGTTCGGGGCGCAGGCAGCACTCGCCGACCGGCGCCACTGGCACACGCACTGCTGGACCACGGCCCGATGACCGGCCACCGACCCGAGGGGACTGCGATGGACACGCTTGCTGTGCACACCTACCGCACCGCAGAGCCGGGTGAGCCGTCGCTCGTCCTGCTGCACGGCTTCCCGCTCGACCACCGGATGTGGGACGAGGTCGCCGCCCACCTCACGTCGGACATGACCGTGGTGGCGCCGGACCTGCCGTTCCTCGGCGCGTCGGTGCCGCTCGCCGGATCGGACGACGCGGCGGCCGGGCCGTCCCTGGACCGCAGCGCCGACGCCGTCGCTGCGGTGATCGCGAACCTCCCACCTGGACCCGTCGTCGTGACCGGACTCTCGATGGGCGGGTACGTGGCGCTCGCCCTCCTCGAGCGCCACCCGGGGCTCGTCCGGGGACT
This sequence comes from Sanguibacter sp. Z6_81, assembly GCF_057180625.1. Classification (NCBI taxonomy): domain Bacteria; kingdom Bacillati; phylum Actinomycetota; class Actinomycetes; order Micrococcales; family Sanguibacteraceae; genus Sanguibacter; species Sanguibacter sp. Z6_81. The sequence goes on from NZ_JBXUFV010000006.1 coordinate 104,306, forward strand.
GGTGCTCGTCGACACCAAGGCGACTGCTGATGCTGCGCCGGCGCGCGCCAACCGGCTGCGGATCGCGACGGACGTCGAGACGCTTGACGACGTCGTCCCCGTGCTCGGGATGGCGAGCGCGACCCTCGGTGCGACGACCCGGGCGCAGCGCCCGGAGCTCGTCCAGCTGCTCGAGGGATGGATCGGGTCGCAGCCCGTCGCTGGTGTCGCGTGGTCCCAGCGAGCGATGGCGGCGCGCCCTGACCGCACCTCGGTGCTCGAGGAGTTCTCGGGTCACGCGGCCGTGGTCGTGGGGGAGGAGGACGAGATCACGCCGCTCGTGGACGCCGAGCACATGGCCGCCGCACTCGGTGGCGCCCCCGTGGTGACTGTCCCGGGCGCGGGGCACATGAGCCCGGTCGAGTCGCCGGCGGCGGTCGCGCTCGTCCTGGAACGGGCGGTCCACATGGTCAGCGGCGACGACGGGCGCGACCCGGCACGGTGAGTCAGGCGTCTGCACCCCCGCGCAGCGCGCGGTCGAGAGCCTCCCGGAGGTCGATCGACTCTCCGTCGCGCGCCCCCTGGCCGAGGACGAGCGGGGGATCGGACGGGACGAGCTGCGCGCCGCGGAACCGCGCCGCGAGCGAGGCCGGGACGGTGAGCACGTAGAACTCCCCGTCCGTCCCGATCCCGACGCTGCGGTTACGGCGGAGGTACCAGCCCTCGAGGTGGGTGCGGTACGTCGAGCGGCCGTCGTAGCTGCGCGCGACGAAGCGTTCCGTCGGGACGCCGGCTCTGCGGGCCTCGGTGACGAACCGCGCGATGAGCTTGCGTGCCTCCTGCGTGCTCGCTGCGCGTCGACGCTCGAGCTCGGCCGCCTGGTGGGCGGCGTTGCGGGACCGCTCCTCCCGCCACGCTGCAGCGGATGCTCCAGGTTCGCTCACGCGTGCCCCGTCCGGGTCAGCGGTCCGCCGCGGCGGGACCGGCCGGGGCATCGCCGGACTGAGACGACTCAAGCGCGCCGTCGGTGCGAGAACCCTCGGCCTCGGTGCCCGTCGCCTCGGTGCCCGTCACATCGGTGCTCGCCGTCCCGGTGCTGCCTGTCTCGGTGCTGTCCTTCGCGATGCTGTCGCCAGGGGTGCTGTCCGTATCGGCGGCGGGCGGCGCAGGCACGGGCGTGGGCGGCGCCGGCACCGGGGCGGGCCCGCTCGACGCGCTGGCGTCGTCGCGCTCGGGTGCTGCCACCGCGGTGCCCGGACGCGGGGCGGGCGCGGGGGTCTTCGTGACCGGTCCGGCCTTGCCGGACGCCGCCTTGCGCGCCTGCTGGGCAGGCGTCCCTGCCGCTGCGAGGGGCGCGGGGCGCTTGGACTTCGCCTTCCGCGGGGTCGCCTTGGCCACGGGTTCCTGGTCGGACGTGTCCGCGACCGGCTCGTCCGTCGATGTCGTTGCCGCGACGAACGACTCCTCCGCGGCCGCTGCCTTCTCCAAGGTCTCCGCGCTCGGGATGGCTTCCGCACCGAGCAGTGCCCGGAGCTCGTCGAGGTACGTCGAGATGGACTCACGCTGCCGGTTGAGCTCGTCGACCTGCCGCTGGGCGTTGCTGCGCTCGCGCTCCGCCTCGATGAGAGCGTCGGCCAGCACCTCGTCGGCCTGCTCACGCGCGGCGGACGTCATGGCCGCCGCCGCCCGGCGTGCCGTCTCCGCCGTCTCCTTCGCGTGCGCGTCGGAGTCCTTGCGGATCTGCTCGAACTGGGCGAGGGCGTCGGCCGCGCGCTTCTCGGCCTCCGCCGCGTGCCGCTCGGCGTCGCCGAGCAGCTTGTCGGTCTCGGCGCGCGTGCGCGCGTGCAGCTCGGTGTCGGCCAGCTGGGCCTGCTCGTGCTTCGCGGCGATCTCGAGCTGCGCTGCAGCAAGGGTCTCGCGCGCCTCGTCGAGGAGCCGCGTCGCTTCCGCCCGGGCAGCGGCGACGAGGTCCGTCGCCTCCCGCTGGGCCTGGGAACGCAGGGCGTCGGTCTCGATCGTCGTGCGCTCCCGCAGCTCCGTCGTCTCCCGCTCCGTGGTCGACCGCAGCTCGGCCGTCTCCCGCTGGGCGCTCTCGCGAAGATCGTTCGCCTCACGGGTGGCCGTCTCCACGAGGTGCGTCGCCTCGAGGTTCGCGGAGACGAGCTGCTCGCTCGTCGTGCGCTCGGTGGTCGTGCGCAGCTCGGCGAGGTCGTGCTCCTGCTGGAGACGTCGCGCCTCGAGCTCCTGCTCGACGCCGGTGCGCAGCGCCGCGATCTCGTTCTCCGTGGTCTGGCGGTGGGTCGCGAGCTCCCGGTCGAGCTCGGCCCGGCGCGCGTCCACCTCCTGCTGGACCACCGCGCGCAGCGAGGCCGCGTCGGACTCGGTCTGCTGCCGCAGCTCGTCCGTCTCGCGCACGGTCGTGGTGCGCAGCGTGGCCGCGAACTCCTCGGTCTCGCTCCGCAGTGCGGCCGTCTGCGCCTGCGTGGTGTGCCGGAGCTCGGCAGTCTCGGCCTCGGCCCGCTGGCGGAGGTCGGTCGCGTACCGCTCGGCCTCCTCGCGCTGGGTCGTGGTCGTCGCGAGGGTCGTCGACCGCAGCTCCTCCGCGTCGCGCTCCGTGGTGACGCGAAGCTCGGTGACCTCACGCTCCGTCGTGGCCCGCAGGGTGCCGAGCTCGCGCTCGAGCGCGGTGCGGCGTTCGGTCTCCTCGGTCGCGATGGACGTCCGGATACGGGCCGCCTCACGCTCGGCCGACCCGACGAGCTCCTCGGCACGACGCTCCGCGGACGTGATGGCCGTGTCGGCCTCGTTGGCGGCGGCCGACCGGACCTCCTCGGCCTCGCGGCGCGCCGCGGCGAGCAGCTCAGCCACCTCGTTCTCGGCGCGCGCCTTCATCTGGCCAGCCGTGAGTCGGGCCCGGCCGAGCGTCTCCTCCGCCTGGGCCTCTGCCTGGGCCATGACGTCGGTCGACTGCTCCTCGGCGGACCGCATGAGCTGCTCGATCCGTGAACCGAGCCCGGCGTACGAGGGCCGCTCGGTCTCCCGCAGCTTCTCCTGTGCTTCGGCGAGTGCCGCCGCGGTCTGCGTGGCCTGGCGGTCCAGCGCGTCCGCCCTGGTCCGGGCCTCGGTCAGTGCAGCCTCGAGCGACCGCAGGCGCCCATCGACCTGGGAACGGTCATAGCCGCGCATGACGACAGGGAAGATCGGACGATCGTCGGACACAACAGGCCTCCGTGGTGAGGATCGGGCATGCTCCGCCGAGCACAGGACGAGAGTCAGGTGCGGGAATGAGTCCTGACGGGGTGCCGTCCGGGACGATCGGCCCGCACGACCAGCGTATCCGCTCCGCGCCCACCGGAGCGCCCGATCGCGTGCACGGAGGTCGGGATGGCCGCGTGCTGTGCGCGCACCCGCGTTAGGCTGGATTTTCCACCCTCGAAGGGATTCATCTGTGCTGCACAAGATCGTGCCAGCCGTCCTGGTCGTGCTCGGGCTGCTCGTCGCCGGTCTCGGTGTCGCGTCCGGCACCGTCTGGCGCGCGAGCGACTCCGTCACGCTGCGGACCGGGTCGCAGGAGGACGTGACCCTTCTGCGGACCGAGCCGGGCCTGCTGGGTCTTGTCGACGACGCCGTGAGCATCCGCGCCGTCGCCGGAGACGACGACACCGTCGTCCTGGCGATGGGCCACCCGCTGGACGTCACCGGCTGGATCGGGACGGACGAGGCTCTTGTCGTCACGGGGGCGAGCGACTGGGAGACGTTGGACTCGGAGCTGGCCGAGCCGGAGCCCGCGACCGATGCGACGGCGGACCCGAGCGAGCAGCCGCTCCCCGAAGATCCTGCTGCCACCGAGGGCGAGGTCCAGGACGAGGCGGTGCCTGCTCCCGACCCCCAGGGGTCGGACATGTGGGTCGCCGAGACCTCCGGGACCGGATCCGCGACGCTCGAGTGGGACGCGTCGTCCGACGACGAGATCCTGCTCGTGGCGAGCGTCGGGGACTCACCCGAGACTCCCGTGCTGGAGCTCACGTGGTCCCGGACCGTGACGACACCGTGGATGTGGCCCGGTGTCGTCGTCGGGGCGCTCCTCGTCGTCGCTGGGCTCGCGCTCGGTGCGGTGTGGTTCCTGCGCGGGCGTCGTGAGCGTGCAGGCGACGGGACCGGGACGAGGGGCGGTGCGAGCGGAGGCGCGGGCACCACCGCTCACCGAGGCGCGACGAAGCCAGGCGCGACGAAGCCAGGCGCGACGACGTCTGGATCGACCCAGCCCGGATCCACCCAGCCCGGATCCACCGACCGCGGAGCGGCCAAGCCCGGTACGTCGCCGGAGCCGGGCGGGCCCGGCCACGGACCGAGCCCGGCGTCGCCGGCTCAGCGCGCGGTCGCGGCACCTTCACCTAAGAGCGATCCGGTGGCCGGTTCGGACGCGCCCCGCACCCCCGACGGCCCGCTCACCCGGCGCGAGCTGCGCGAGAGGGCCGAGCGCGACCGGATCGAGCGGGAGGAGGCCGAGCGGGCGGCCAAGCGCGCCAAGAGACCGTGGCCACGCACCGGGACGATCCCCGTCGTCCCGGCCCCACAGGTCCCCCGGCTGGCTCCGGAGGCGGTGCCGGCCGAGCCGGAGGTCGACCCGAACCGCCGGATCTGGCTACCCGAGGGCACAGCCTCCACTTCAGGGGGCGGATGGCGCCAGGCATGGGGGGTCCGCCCCGTCGCCGACGAGGACCCGGGACCGACGTCGAAAGGCGCCACGGACGACACCGACCGACGGGAGGGAGGACAGTGATGCGACGCCTTGCACGCCCTGCACGCTCTGCCCTGGTCGCCGGGATCGGCCTGCTCCTCGTCACCGGATGCGCACCGGAGCTGCCCACGTTCGTCGTGGGCGAGGTCACCGAGGCACGGCCGGCACTGAGCGTCGAGCAGAGCGCGGACGTCTACGCCGAGATCGGTGAGGTGCTGGCGGCCGCCCAGGAGACGCTCGACCCGGCTGTCCTCGACGCCCGGCTGACCGGCCCCGCCCGCGAGCTGCGCGCCGCCGAGCTGACCGTCGCGGCCGCGCGCGGGTCCGTCGACGCGATCACCGAGCTCCCCCTCAACGTCCAGTCGTACATGGTGCCGACGACCCCCCAGTGGCCGCGGACCGCGTTCGCGGCGAGCGAGCGGCCGCAGAACCTGCAGACCGAGCGGCTGCTCGTGACAGAGCAGGCGGGACCCCGGGAGAACTACAAGCTGTGGGGATGGTTGCGCCTCTTCCCTGGCGTCACCCTGCCCGAGTTCGCCGCAGCAGACGTGGGGTCCCCGGAGGTGCCCCTCGACGAGGCAGCGACGCTCGTCGTGTCCCCGGCGGAGGTCGTCCAGCAGTACGTGGACGTGCTCAACTCCGGGGACGCGTCTGCGTACGCCGCGTCCTTCGCCGTCGACCCGCTGCGCGAACAGATCACGACGCTGCGGGCAGGTCGTCAGGAGTCCGCCGCCGTCATCGCCGGCACGTACACCCTGACGTTCTCTGCTCCTGCAGGCGAGGCGCGTGCGCTGCGCACCGCCGACGGCGGCGCCCTCGTCGTCGCGAAGGTCACGTCCATCGAGACGCTCGCCGGCGAGGTCGGCGCGACCGTGCCGCCGTCGGCGACGGAGGGTGCCTTCACCGGCGGCGCCGCGGCGGCCAACTCCCTGACGACGGGCCGGACGGGGCTCGTCGGCATCCGCATACCGCCTACCGGATCGGTGGATCCGGTAGCGGTCGTCGGGAGCGAGCTTCTGACGACCTCGGCCTCTGTGCCGTAGCGGTCGACCCTCTCATCCACGGAAAGTAGGAACAATGAGTCTTCCAGGAGCCCCCGGCGGCCAGTTCGACGTGCGCGGCGCGGTGGACCTGTCATCGCTCGGCCGGCCCACCGCTCCGCCGCCCGGGGCTCCCGGTGGCGCGCCGGCAGCGGGCGGGTTCGTCGTCGACGTCACCGACGAGACGTTCCCGTCGCTCGTCCAGCAGTCGGCGAAGGTTCCGGTCGTCGCGCTCCTGTGGTTGCCGACGGACGCCGACAACGCCCGCCTCGCGACGGACCTCGCCGCTCTGGCGGAGGACTTCGCCGGACGGTTCCTCCTCGCACGCATCGACGTGACCGCGTACCCGCAGATCGCCCAGGCCTTCCAGCTCCAGGCGTTCCCGACGGTCGTCGCGATCCTCGCCCAGCAGCCGATGCCGTTGTTCCAGGGCACGGCTGAACGCGACCAGATCCGGGCAGTCCTCGACCAGGTGCTCGAGGCCGCCCAGGCGAACGGCATCACCGGTGTCCTCGCGGCGGGTCCCGGCGAGGCCGACGCCCAGCCCGAAGCGGAGCCCGAGCTCCCGCCGCTCCACCAGGCTGCGTACGACGCGATCGAGGCCGACGACCTCGACACGGCAGCCGCAGCGTACGAGCAGGCACTGAAGGAGGACCCGCGGGACCACCTCGCGACCGCCGGTCTCGCACAGGTGCGGTTGCTCCAGCGCACCCGGGACGCGGACCTCGCGGCCGTGCGCAAGGCCGCCGCCGAGGCCCCGACCGACGTGGAGGCGCAGCTCGCGGTCGCTGACCTCGACCTGCTCGGCGGCAAGGTCGAGGACGCACTGAGCAGACTGATCGAGCTCGTGCCTGATGCCCCCGACCGGGAGGTCCTGCGCCGCAGGCTCGTCGAGTACTTCGACCTGCTCGGCCCACAGGACCCGCGGGTCGGTCCCGCACGCCGGGCGCTGACGAACGCGCTCTACTGAGGGAGGCCGTCGACAGCGACGGTCGCCTGCCTGGACACGACGACGGCGTCCCTCCGAGGAGGGACGCCGTCGTCGTGCTCAGGGGCCCGTCGAGAACGGGCGCGGCTGTCAGTCCGTGCCGGTGAGGTCGGGAACGGCGCTGGCTCCTGCTGCGGCACGGTCGGCGACACCGACCACGCCACGATCGTTCTCCGGCGTCGTCTCCGGGGTCGTCTCCGTCACCTCGGGTGTGAGGAACACGGCGCCCAGCGGCGGGACCCGCAGCGCGGCGGAGTACGGCCGGCCACAGGCCGGGACCGGCTCGGACACGACGGCACCGAGGTTGCCGACCCCCGAGCCGCCGTACTCGTGCGCGTCCGTGTTGAGCACCTCGCGCCACACCCCGCCCGCCGGGAGGGCGACGCGGTAGCCCTCGTGCGGTGAGCCGGCGAAGTTCACGACGACCGCCATGACCCGGCCCTCCGCATCCTTGCGCAGGAACGACAGGACGTTGTGGTCGGCATCGTTGGCGTCGAGCCACTCGAACCCGGCCGGGTCGTGATCGAGCGCCCAGAGCTCCGGGTGCTCGCGGTAGACCGTGTTGAGGTCGCGCACCATGCGCTGGACGCCGGAGTGCTCCGGGGTGTCCAGCAGTCCCCAGTCGAGGCTGCGCGCCTCGGCCCACTCGGAACGCTGCGCGAACTCGTTGCCCATGAACGACAGCTTCTTGCCCGGGTGCGCCCACTGGTAGGCGAAGAGGACGCGGACGCCTGCTCGCTGCTGCCAGTCGTCTCCCGGCATCTTGCCGATGAGCGAACCCTTGCCGTGGACGACCTCGTCGTGACTGATCGGGAGGACGAACTGTTCGGAGTACGCGTACACCATCGAGAACGTCACCTCGTGGTGGTGGTAGCGACGATTGATCGGCTCAACCGCGAGGTAGCGCAGGGTGTCGTTCATCCACCCCATGTTCCACTTGAGGCCGAACCCGAGACCGCCCGCGTTCGTCGGGCGGGTGACACCCGGCCACGCCGTCGACTCCTCGGCGATGATCATGGCGCCAGGACTGCGGCGGTACGCCGTGGCGTTGGTCTCCTGGAGCAGTGCGATCGCCTCGAGGTTCTCGCGCCCGCCGTGGACGTTGGGCCGCCACTGGCCGGGGTTGCGGGAGTAGTCGAGGTAGAGCATCGACGCGACGGCGTCCACCCGCAGGGCGTCGACGTGGAACTCCTCGAGCCAGTACGTGGCGTTGGCGACGAGGAAGTTCCGGACCTCCGCGCGGCCGAAGTTGAACACGTAGGTGCCCCAGTCCTGCTGCTCGCCCAGCAGGGGGTCGGGGTGCTCGTAGAGGGGCGTCCCGTCGAAGCGTGCGAGCGCCCACTGGTCCTTGGGGAAGTGGGCGGGGACCCAGTCGACGATGACACCGATGCCGGCGCGGTGGAGGGTGTCGATGAGATGACGCAGGTCGTCGGGGTGGCCGAACCGCGAGGTGGGTGCGTAGTAGGACGTGACCTGGTACCCCCACGACCCGCCGAAGGGGTGCTCCGCGACCGGCATGAGCTCGACGTGGGTGAAGCCCATCTCGAGCACGTATGCGGTGAGCTGCTCGGCGAGATCGCGGTAGGACAGCCCCTGCCGCCACGAGCCCAGGTGCACCTCGTAGATGCTCATCGCCTGGTTGTGGGGGTCGGTCGCTGCGCGCCGGGCGATCCACTCGTCGTCCTGCCACGTGTAGTCCGAGCGGACGACGACGGAGGCGGTCGCGGGTGGCACCTCGGTGCCCTTGGCGAGCGGGTCGGCCTTCTGGTGCCACGAACCGTCGGGACCGAGGATCTCGAACTTGTACCGTGTCCCCTCGACGAGGCCGGGCACGAAGAGCTCCCAGACGCCCGTCGAGCCCAGGACGCGCATCGCGTGCGACGCACCGTTCCAGAAGTTGAAGTCGCCGAGCAGCCGCACCGCCCGCGCATTGGGTGCCCACACGGCGAACGCCGTGCCATGGACCTCGCCCATGGCGCTCGGATACGTCTTGACGTTGGCGCCCAGAACCGTCCAGAGCTCCTCGTGCCGACCCTCGCGGATGAGGTGCTGGTCCATCTCCCCGACGGTCGGCAGGAAGCGGTAGGGGTCGTCCACGACGCTGCTCTCGTCCCCGTACCGGACACCGATGCGGTAGTCGGGGACGCTGCCGTCCGGGGCGGGAAGGACAGCGACCCAGACACCGTCCTGCTCGTGCGTCGCGGGGTACTCGCCGGTGAGCGTGACGATCGACACCTCGTCCGCGAGGGGGCGCAGGGCCCGGACCGTGACCGAGACGCCGTCCTCCCCGAGGTGGGCTCCGAGGATGGCGTGCGGGTCGTAGAAGGTTCCACGCGCGATGGCGGCGAGGTCGTCGCTGGGGACGGGGAGCGGGGACAGCGGTCCCGTCCGGTGAGTTGTCGGTTCGATCATGGCCCTACCCTTCCACGCGCCGCGGGGGCGTGCACGCGCGAACCGCGGTGTCCTTCCTGGTCACGCGGCCACGACCCGGTCGAGGATCCGATCGATCGCTGCAAGCGGGATCGAGATCCAGTCGGGTCGGTTGCGCTCCTCGTACACGACCTCGTAGAGCGCCTTGTCGAGCTCGAAGGCGTCCCGGATGAGCACGCGGTCCGCCAGCGACGGGGGCCGGCCGAACCCGAGGGCACCGGGGACGGAGAGGTACCCGGTGTACCCCTCGAGGAAGGCGCGGCGGGCCGACCGTGCCCATTCCGACGACCCGGCGCCACCGACGGCGGCGGCGTAGTCGAACGACCGGAGCATCCCGGCGACGTCGCGCTCGCCGAGGTCCGGCCGCGTGCGCTCGCCCATCGGTCGCAGGGGCTCGCCCTCGAAGTCGAGGATCCGCCACCCCTTCTGCGGGCTGTACAGCGCCTGCCCGAGGTGCAGGTCACCGTGGATGCGCTGGACGGGAGGGAGCGGGCGCCCCTGGGCGAGCGCCTCGTCGGCGACCTCCCGGAGCCGCTGGAGGAAGGTCTCGATGTCTGCTGCGCGCTCGCGGACGGCGGCGCTCGACGCCGCTGCCGAACGCACCCGCCGGCGGAGGGCGTTGAGGAGCCATTCGGGGTCCGCGGGCTCCACCTCGTCCGGGAACGCCCGGCGCAGCGCACTGTGCATCTGAGCGACCTGCGTCCCGAGCTCCCGGGCAGGGCTGTTGAACGGGCGGTCGTCGGCAGCGAACTCGCAGGCGAGGACGAATCCGTCCGTCGCCTGCGGGACGAGCTCGGCGAGGACACCGGCGTGCGCGCGCCACGGCGCGGGCCGGGTGCCCCCGTCGGCGTGCTCGGCGGACCCGGGCGCGTCGGGGGCCACGACGACCTCCTGCCACGCGTACGGCTCCGGGACCCCGTGCCATCCCACGCGGGTGAGGGCGAGCGGCACCGTGATGTCCGGGTTGTCGCCCGGCGAGAGCGACCGCAGGACCTTGAGCATCGACCCTCCGGCGATCCGCGGGAGGAGGACCGAGCTGTTGGACTGCTCGACCTTGAGGACGTGGGCGCCCGAGAAGTCGTAGGGACGTTCCACGGGCGCCGTCCCGTCGGCCCACACGGCCGAGTCCAGCCACGCTCCCCAGAAGGCGGGATGCTGCACGCCGTCGAAAAGGTCACCACCAGGGACGGTGGCGATGTACCCGGGCGCCCGCGCGGAATCCGGACGCTCGAGCACGACGCTCTCCGAGCGTCGCTCGAGCACGACCGGGACCTGCAGGGTCACGTCGATCCCGCCCGCCGGGTCCTGGGCGCGGACGATCTCGACGAACACCTCCACGGTCCCGGCGGACCCCGTCGGAGCGGGCAGCGGGATGCGCGTCGTCGAGGTCACCCGCGCCTGCGCGCCCTTCGCCGGGTACCACCGGCGACCCGGCAACCACTCGCGCAGCGCACCGAGGACACCGTCGTCAGCGCCCTCAGCCGTCGTCACCAGACCTTGTTCACCCTCACGCGCCAACACCGCCACACCCCGTCCATGCGTCGAGCGGGTGCCTGATTGCTCCCGTCACTCGGAATCCGATGGTCCATCGCCCGCGGCCGGTGTGCCGGCCGGGGTGACGCTGAGCCAGTAGAAGTCCCGCGAGCCCAATGTCATCACGAGATCCCCGCTGCCGCTCACCGTGCCGAGGTCGGACCCGCCGAAGACATCCGTGAGCGCCGCGCCCTCGAGTCCAGGCACGCGCACCCGCACCGAGCGTGCCGTGGCTGCGAGGTTCGTGACACACAGCAGCGTCTCGTCAGCGCTCACCCGGAGGAAGGCGAGCACGGCCTCGTTGTCCGCCGCCAGGGGCACGAAGGACCCCGTGCCGAAGGCCGGGTGCTGACGGCGGACCTTGAGCATGCCGTGCACCCAGTGCAGCAAGGAGGTGGGCTGGGCCCACTGAGCCTCGACGTTGACGGTCTGGTAGTTGTGCACGAGCGACTGGATCACCGGCAGGTAGAGCTTGCCGTGGTCCGCGGTGGAGAAGCCGGAGTTGCGGTCCGGGGTCCACTGCATCGGGGTTCGCACGGCATCGCGGTCGGGCAGCCAGATGTTGTCACCCATACCGATCTCGTCCCCGTAGTACAGGCACGGGCTCCCCGGCAGGGACAGCAGCAGAGCGTGCGCGAGCTCGATCTCCTTGCGGGAGTTGTCGAGCAGCGGCGCCAACCGTCGACGGATCCCGATGTTCGCCCGCATGCGCGGATCGGGGGCGTACCACCCGTACATCGAGGCGCGCTCCTCCGTCGAGACCATCTCGAGCGTGAGCTCGTCGTGGTTGCGCAGGAAGGTGCCCCACTGGGCGCCGGCCGGGATGGCCGGGGTGTCCGCGAGGATGTCGAGGATCTGCTTGGCGCGCTGGTCCTTGATCGCGTAGAAGATCCGGGGCATCACGGGGAAGTGGAAGCACATGTGGCACTCCGGCTCCTCCTCGGTGCCGTAGTACTGCACGACCTCCTCGGGCCACTGGTTCGCCTCGGCGAGCATGATCCGCCCGGGGAACTCCGTGTCGATCATCTTGCGGAGGTCCCGGAGGAACGTGTGGGTCTCCGGCAGGTTCTCGCAGTTGGTGCCCTCGGACTCGAAGAGGTACGGCACCGCGTCGAGCCGGAACCCGTCGACACCGACCTGGCACCAGAACCGCGCGACGTCCATCATCGCCTCGACGACCCGCGGGTTCTCGAAGTTGAGGTCGGGCTGGTGGGAGAAGAACCGGTGCCAGAAGTACTGCCGGCGGACGGGGTCGAACGTCCAGTTCGAGGTCTCCGTGTCGACGAAGATGATGCGGGCGTCGGGGTACCTCGTGTTGTCGTCGCTCCACACGTAGTAGTCGCCGTAGGGGCCCTCGGGGTCCGAGCGGGAGGACTGGAACCACGGGTGCTCGTCGCTCGTGTGGTTCATGACGAGGTCGATGACCACGCGGATCCCTCGGGCGTGGGCCTCCTCGATGAGCTCGGTGAAGTCGCTGATCGCCCCGTACTGGGGGGAGATGGCCGTGTAGTCCGCGACGTCGTACCCCCCGTCGCGCAGCGGTGAGGGGAAGAACGGGGGGAGCCACAGGCAGTCGATGCCCAGCCACTGGAGGTAGTCCAGTCGCTGGATGAGCCCGCGGATGTCACCGGAGCCCGCGCCGGTCGAGTCCGAGAACGCGCGGATGATCACCTCGTAGAAGACGGCGGTCTTGAACCACTCGGGGTCGTCGGAGAGCCCTCGCGCGCGGAGGTGGACCTCGTCGGGGTGATCGCTCGTCCCACCTCCGGGCGCGGTGGGCTGGTGCTTCTGCGGAAGGGCTCCGAGGGGGATCGGTGCGGTGGGCGGGGGGGTGGAGCGGCGGGTCGTCAAAGAGGCCTCACGTGGATGATGTGCGCGCAGTTGGCGTACGGGTCGAGCTGGACGAATGCCTGAGCACCCCAAGCGTAGGTGGCTCCGGTGAGCAGGTCGCGCGCACCGAAGACGGTGTCCTGCGAATCGCTCCGCGCGGGGAGTCCGAGCGCCTCGAGGTCGAAGGAGACGAAGCCGGCACGCGTGGCGTGGGGATCGAGGTTCACCACGGTGATGACGGTGTCCGCCTCACCCGTGGGCGAGTGCTCGGCGCTCAGGTGCGACGAGAAGGCGAGGATCGAGTCGTCCGTCGTGGGATGCACGGTGAGGTTGCGCAGCTGTCGCAGGCTGGGGTGCTCGCGCCGGATCTCGTTGAGCCGCGTGAGCAGGGTCGAGATGCCGATCTCGGGTGCGAGCGACCAGTCGCGCTGCTTGAACTCGTACTTCTCGTTGTCGATCTGCTCCTCGACGCCGGGCCGCGGCACACGCTCCGCGAGCTCGTACCCGGAGTAGATCCCCCACGTGGGTGACCCGGTCGCCGCGAGCACCGCGCGGATCGCGAAGGCAGCGACGCCCCCGTGCTGGAGGTACGGCGGGAGGATGTCGTGGGTGGTCGGCCAGAAGCTCGGGCGCATGTACGACCCGGACGGGCCGGACACCTCGGTGAGGTACTCCTCGAGCTCTTCCTTCGTGTTGCGCCACGTGAAGTACGTGTAGGACTGGTGGAACCCGATCTTGGCGAGGGTGTGCATCATCGCGGGGCGGGTGAACGCCTCGGACAGGAACACGACGTCCGGGTTGGTCGAGCGGATCTCACCCAGGAGCCGCTCCCAGAACCACAGGGGCTTGGTGTGCGGGTTGTCGACCCGGAACGCGGTGACGCCGTGGTCCATCCACACGGTGAGCACCCGCAGGATCTCCTGGTAGATCCCCTCGGGGTCGTTGTCGAAGTTCAGGGGGTAGATGTCCTGGTACTTCTTCGGCGGGTTCTCGGCGTAGGCGATCGTCCCGTCGATCCGGGTGGTGAACCACTCCGGGTGCTCGGTGACCCACGGGTGGTCGGGGGAGCACTGGAGCGCCACGTCGAGCGCGACCTCCATCCCGAGCTCACGGGACCGGGCCACGAAGCGGTCGAACTCCTCGAACGTGCCCAGCTCCGGGTGGATGGCGTCGTGCCCACCCTCGGCGGAGCCGATCCCGTAGGGCGACCCCGGGTCGCCCTCGACCGTGGTGAGGGTGTTGTTGCGGCCCTTGCGGTTCGTCGTGCCGATGGGGTGGATCGGGGTGAGGTAGACGACGTCGAAGCCCATGGCGGCGATCGCCGGGAGTCGCTCGGCGGCGGTCTCGAAGGTGCCTGAGACCCATCGCTGGGTGAGCTCGTCGTACCGCGCGCCCTCGGAACGGGGGAAGAACTCGTACCAGGCCCCAGCGAGGGCGAGGGGCCGGTCGACGACGAGGGGGTAGGACTCCGACGCGGAGACCATGTCCCGCAGCGGGTTGCGTGCGAGCACCTCGTGGACCTCGGGCGACGTGGCGACGGCGAGGCGTGCCGTGGGCGGGCGGGAGGTGTCCTCGAGCGCCGTGACGACGGACAGCAGGGCCGCGGCGTCAGCAGGCGCGATGTCGGGCCGCGCGGCGGCTCGCGCGAAGAGCGCGGCGCCCTCCGCGAGCATGAGGTCGACGTCGATGCCCGCGAGGATCTTGATCGTCGCGTCGTGCTCCCAGGTCCCGTACGGGTCCGACCAGCCCTCGACGCGCAGGGACCACCGGCCCGGGGCGTCCGGGACGAGCTCGCCACGGTACCGGTCGAGGCCGGGGGCGATGTCGACCATCCGGACGGTGCGCTCGGTGCCGTCGGGCGCGACGAGCACCGCGGTCGCGCCCACGGCGTCGTGGCCCTCGCGGAACACCGTGGCCTCGACGGGCACGACCTCGCCCACGGCGGCCTTGGCCGGCCACCGGCCGGCGTCCACCACGGGAGCGACGTCGAGGACCGGGATGCGCCCGATGAGCTCGACCGGTGCGCTGGCGGTGGAGCGGGTGGGTGCGGTGCGCGAGGCCAGCGTCTTCTTCGCCGCTGCGGTGACCTTCGCTTTTGCTTTTGCCGTCGCGGTCCCAGGCGCCGACGACGATGCAGCCGCCGCCGTCGTCCTCGTCTTCGCCCGCGTGGTCGTCGTGCCTGCCGCGGTCGCCGTCGTGGTCCGCGCTCGCCGTGTGCGCGGTGCGGGCGCCGCGGGTTCCACCTGCTCGACAGCGGTCGTGGGCTCCGGCGGCGTCCCTGTGCTGCTCGTGGCGGCTGCGGGACGGCTGGCGGAGGCGGGGGCGGGGGCCGGCGTGGCCGGCGTCTTCCCGGAAGCCTTCGGGGAGGGTTGAGTGGTCACATGCCCGAACCTACAGACTCGGCGCGCGCGCGGACACTCGAAGAACGACTTCGTCCGAAAAGGGTGTGCTGGGGGTCGATCCTGACTAGTGTCGGTCGAGTGAAAGCCATTCGTAGATTCACCGTCCGCACCGTTCTCCCCGCCGTCCTCCAGGACCTCGACGAGCTCGCGCACAACCTGCGCTGGTCGTGGCACCCGTCCACCAGGGACCTGTTCGAGAGCCTCGACCCCATCTTGTGGCGGGAGGTGAAGGAGGACCCGGTCGCGCTCCTCGGTGCGCTGTCCCCGGACAAGCTCGCCGTCCTCGCGTCGGACGCGAACCTCGTGGAGCGGGTCCGGACCGAGACGGCCGACCTGCGCGAGTACCTCACCGCGCCGCGCTGGTACCAGGGCGAGGGTGAGGACCTTCCGCAGGCGATCGCCTACTTCTCTCCGGAGTTCGGCAT
This sequence comes from Sanguibacter sp. Z6_81, assembly GCF_057180625.1. Taxonomy (NCBI): domain Bacteria; kingdom Bacillati; phylum Actinomycetota; class Actinomycetes; order Micrococcales; family Sanguibacteraceae; genus Sanguibacter; species Sanguibacter sp. Z6_81. The sequence goes on from NZ_JBXUFV010000006.1 coordinate 119,674, forward strand.
CACGAAGGTCCTGCCGCAGTACTCCGGCGGGCTCGGCATCCTCGCTGGCGACCACCTCAAGAGCGCCTCGGACCTCGGCGTGCCGATCACCGGCGTGGGTCTGCTCTACGGGGCGGGCTACTTCGTCCAGTCGTTGACCGCCGACGGGTGGCAGGTCGAGGAGTACCCCCTGCTCGACCCGGACGGCCTGCCGATCACCCTCCTGCGTGAGGACGACGGTCTACCGGCGAAGGTGAGCATCGCTCTGCCTGGCGGCCGCACCCTCCACGCGCACGTCTGGGTCGCCGCCGTCGGCCGCGTCCCGCTGCTCCTCCTCGACTCGAACATCCCCGAGAACGACGAGCAGGCGCGCAAGGTCACGGACCGTCTCTACGGTGGCGGTGGCGAGCACCGCCTGCAGCAGGAGCTGCTGCTCGGTGTGGGCGGTGTCCGGGCGCTGCGCCTGTGGTCGCGCCTGACCGGAGCGCCCGAGCCGGAGGTCTACCACACCAACGAGGGGCACGCCGGGTTCCTCGGCGTGGAACGGATCGCCGAGCTCGTCAACACGCACGGGCTCACCTACGACGAGGCGCTCGAGGCGGTCCGGTCAGCGACCGTCTTCACGACGCACACACCCGTCCCGGCTGGTATCGACCGGTTCGGCATCGACACCATCAGCCAGTACTTCGGCGGGGCCAACGAGATCCCTGGCGTCCCGCTGGAGCGAATCCTGCGGCTCGGTGCGGAGGACTACGCGGGCGGCGACCCGACGGTCTTCAACATGGCGGTCATGGGGCTGCGCCTGGGTGGCCGTGCGAACGGCGTCTCCATCCTCCACGGCGAGGTCTCCCGGGGGATGTTCAACGGCCTGTGGCACGGGTTCGACCCGACGGAGGTGCCGATCACCTCGGTGACCAACGGCGTCCACGCACCGACGTGGGTGGACCGGCGTCTGAGCGAGCTCGCCGCGGCGCGGTTGGACCAGTCCGAGCTGGAGTCGGGTGCAGGGTGGCTGCGTAGCGACGCCATCAGTGACGCCGAGCTGTGGCGGGTGCGTCGTGACCTGCGCTCGCAGACCGTCGACGACGCCCGGGTCCGCCTGCGCAAGTCGTGGCGCAAGCGCGGCGCGAGCCCGGCGGAGCTCGGCTGGATCGACGAGGCGTTGTCGCCCGACGTCCTGACCATCGGGTTCGCACGTCGGGTGCCGACGTACAAGCGGCTCACCCTCATGCTCCGCGACCCCGACCGGCTCCGCGCGCTGCTCCTGCACCCCGAACGGCCGGTCCAGCTGATCATCGCCGGCAAGTCCCACCCCGCGGACGACCAGGGCAAGCGGCTCATCCAACAGCTCGTCCGGTTCACCGACGACCCTGCTGTGCGCCACCGCATCGTCTTCCTCCCGAACTACGACATCGGGATGGCGCAGACGCTCTACCCGGGATGCGACGTGTGGCTCAACAACCCGCTGCGTCCTCTGGAGGCCTGCGGGACGTCGGGCATGAAGGCCGCGCTCAACGGGGGGCTCAACCTCTCCATCCTCGACGGATGGTGGGACGAGTGGTTCGACGGTGAGAACGGGTGGGCCATCCCGACGGCCGACGGGGTCGAGGACGCCGACCGTCGCGACGACCTCGAGGCCGCTGCGCTCTACGACCTCATCGAGTCGCAGGTCGCTGCCCGGTTCTACGACCGCGGAGCGGACGGTGTGCCGCAGCACTGGATGCAGCAGGTGCGGCACACGCTCGCGACACTGGGCCCGAAGGTCCAGGCGACGCGCATGGTCGCGGACTACGTCACCCGCCTGTACGCCCCCGCGGCGTGGGCCGGGCGTGCCCTGCACGGTCAGGGATACGCGGGTGCGAAGGACCTGGCGCGCTGGAAGGAGACGGTACGTGCCGACTGGAGCGGCGTCCGGGTCGACCACGTCGAGTCGGCGGGCCTGGGCGAGGCGCCGCAGGTCGGTGACCGTCTCGCGGTGCGCGCGTACGTCTCCCTGGGCGCGCTGCGCCCCGAGGACGTCGAGGTCCAGGTCGTCCACGGCAAGGTCTCCGAGAGCGACGAGATGTCGTCGTTCGTCACGGAGCCGCTCCACGTCCTCGAGACGTACGAGGACGGGCGGTACGCGTTCGGCGGAGACGTCGTCCTCGACGCGTCGGGTCCCTTCGGTTACACGGTCCGTATCGTGCCCAAGCACGACGGTCTGGCGAACGTCGCCGAGCTGGGTCTCGTCGCCAACGCCTGACCGACAGGCTGCCCTCCGCTGAGCGGGGGACGCGCCCGCAGAGAGCACGACGCCGGGCCGGGGAGCATCGCTCCCGGCCCGGCGTCGTGCTGTGCGGATCGTCACCAGCGGATCGTCACCAGCGGACCGCGCCGGCTGTCAGCCCTCGGCGCGGATCTCGTGGGCGACGTACACGTGCAGGCTCAGCGGTTCGAGCCGCACCTCGGTGCCAGCAGCCAGGGCCGCGTCCGGCTCGTCGCCCGTCCCGGAGCGCTCCGCCGGGTTCTCCCAGCCGCTGTCCCACACGAGCGACCAGTCGCGGTCGCTGTTGCCACGCCCGGCCACGGAGACCGTCACGGGGTCGAGCGTCCCGTTGACGACGAGCAGGACGTGCGGCTCGCTCTCTCCGACGCGCGGCGCGGGCCGGCCCCGGCGGAGCATCTGCACGACCCGCACGTGCGGGTCGTGCCACTGCTCGTGACTCACGGGCTCACCCGCGGCGTCGTACCACGCGAGGTCCGGTTGCGTGGGCTCGTCCTGCGGCCGCGGGTGACCCAGGAAGAAGTCCTCGACGCGCAGCGCCGGGTGCTCGCGCCGCAGCTCGAGGAGGTACCGGGTGGTCTCGAGGAGGTCCTTGCGCCACGGGGAGAGGTCCCAGTTCACCCAGGACAGCTCGTTGTCCTGGCAGTAGGCGTTGTTGTTGCCACGCTGGGTGCGTCCCATCTCGTCCCCGGCCGTGATCATCGGGGTGCCGGCGGACAGCAGGAGCATGGCCATGAGGTTGCGGACGGACCTGCGCCTGAGCGGAGCGATCTCCATCCCCGCCGTGCCGGTGGCCACCGGTCCCTCGAGCCCGTGGTTCCACGAGCGGTTGTCGTCGCTGCCGTCCCGCCCGTTCTCGCCGTTCGCGAGGTTGTGCTTGTGGTCGTACGCGACGAGGTCCGCCATCGTGAAGCCGTCGTGCGCGGTCACGTAGTTGACGGACGCCACCGGCCCGCGCACGAGGGGCGGGTCGCTGTGCCCGAAGAGGTCGGCGGACCCGGCGAGGCGGGTGGCGAGCTCGCGGATCCCGTGACCCGGGCGGCCGTGGGCTGCCTGGGCAGGGTCGGACAGCCAGAAGGAGCGCACCGCGTTGCGGAACCGGTCGTTCCACTCAGCCATGGGCGCAGGGAAGTGTCCAGTCTGCCAGCCTCCGAGCCCGATGTCCCACGGCTCCGCGACGAGCTTGAGCTGGTTGATCACCGGGTCCGTCTGCAGTGCGACGAGGAAGGGGTGGTTCGAGGTGAATCCTGAGCTGTCCCGCCCGAGGGTCACGGCGAGGTCGAACCGGAACCCGTCGACACCGACCTCCTCGGCCCAGTACCGCAGGGAGTCGAGCGCCATCTGCACGACGCGCGGCTTGCGGAAGTCGAGCGAGTTGCCGCAGCCGGTGACGTCGGCGAGGTGCAGCGGGGAGCCGCCGTCGTGCAGGTAGTACGCGGAGTTGTCGAGGCCTCGCCAGCTGAGGTGCTGACCCGGCTCGCCGCCCTCGCACGTGTGGTTGTAGACGACGTCGAGCAGCACCTCGATGCCGGCCTCGTGGAGGAGGTGCACCATGCCGCGCACCTCGTCGAGCACGGCAGCCGGCCCGGCGTCACGTGACTGCTTCGTGGCGTACGCCTCGTGCGGCGCGAAGAACCCGAGGGTGTTGTACCCCCAGTAGTTGGTCAGGCCCTTCGCGACGAGGTGCGGCTCGTCGACGAACGCGTGGATGGGTAGGAGCTCGAGGGTCGTGATGCCGAGGGTGGTGAGGTGCGCGATCGTCGCGGGGTGTGCCATCCCGGCGTACGTCCCGCGCAGGTGCTCGGGCACGGCCTCGAGGGTCCGGGTGAGCCCGCGGACGTGCGCCTCGTAGACGACCGTGTCCCGCCACGGGACGTGGGGGCGCCGCACGGGCGGGTGGTGGTCCCGCGGACCGACGACGACGGAGTGGGGCACGTGTGCGAGCGAGTCGCGATCGTCGGCGGGACCGAACGGGTCCCCGGTGACGGTTCCGGGGAGCGCTCCGGGCTCGGTGACGTGACCGTAGCTCACGGGGCCGAAGTCCAGCTGGCCCGTGATGCCTCGTGCGTAGGGGTCGACGAGCAGCTTCGCGGGGTTGTGCCGCATCCCGGCCGCGGGGTCCCAGGGGCCGTACGTGCGGAACCCGTACCGCTGGCCCTCGCGGACGCCCGGGACGTACCCGTGCCAGACGCCGTAGCTATGCTCGACGAGGGGGACCCTGCGCTCGGTGAAGCGCGGACCGTCGGGGGCGGCGCTCGGCTCGACGGGGTCGATGAGGCACAGGTCGACGCCGGTCGCGTGGGAGGCGAGCACAGCCACGCGCACGCCGGACGCGTCTGGGTGGACGCCGAGGGGCGGGACGGCTCCGTGTGTGGACCGGGGGGCCGGGTGGTGGTGGTTCATGGAGTTTTCTCACGCCGATCGTGGGTCGAAGGTGCAGGCGGGACGCTTCGTCTCGCCGCATCGGCAGCGCTGTAGGCTGCATGCGGATTGTCGCGATGGAAAGAGAGCCGTGGTCATGAGGATCGTCGTCCCAGTCAAGCATGTCCCAGATATCCACTCGGATCGACGGTTCTCCGACGCGGGGACGGTGGTGCGGAGCGCGGAGGACGGGACCCTCAACGAGCTCGACGAGAACGCGCTCGAGGCTGCGCTCCAGCTCGTCGAGGCGCTCGACGAGGACGAGCGGGCCGACAGCGAGGTGATCGCGCTGACGATCGGCACGGCGCAGTCCGACGCCGCGATCCGCAAGGCCTTCCAGCTCGGTGTGCCCACGGGCATCCGGGTGACGGACCCCGCCATCGAGGGTTCCGACGTGTTCGGGACGGCGCGTGTCATCGCCGCAGCGATCCGGACGATCGGCAGGGAGAAGCCCGTCGACCTCGTCATCACCGGCATGGCTGCCCTCGACGGCCTCGGATCCGTGGTGCCTGCGCTGCTCTCCGCGGAGCTCGGTCTTCCCCAGCTCACGCTCGCCGGTCGACTGTCCGTGGAGCACGGCCAGGTCGAGATCTCCCGGGAGCTCGACGGTGTGACGGAGGTCCTCACGGCGCCGCTGCCCGCGGTCGTCAGCGTCACCGATCACGTCAACACCCCGCGGTACCCCAACTTCAAGCTCATCATGGCGGCTCGCACCACTCCCATCACGGAGTGGGACCTTGCAGCCGTCGGGCTCGATGCGGCGTCGGTCGGGACCCCGGCCGCCCGCGCTCGCGTCGTCTCCAGCGTTCCGCGCCCGCCTCGCAATCCTGTCGAGCTGGTGACGGACAAGGGCGAGGGCGGCCTGGCGCTCGCCGAGTACCTCGTCCGCAACGATCTCGTCTGACCCGTGAGGAACGCACCGACCATGACACACCCCACCGGCACCCGACCTGGCGTGCTCGTCCTCCTGGACACCCCCGCGCAGGGGTTGCGCTCACCAGCGCTCGAGCTGCTCACCGCAGCACGTGAGCTCGGCGAGACGACGGCGGTCGCGCTCGTCGAGCCGTCCGACCGGACGCTCGAGGAGCTGGCCGCGTACGGCGTCTCGCGGCTGCTCGTCGCCGACCTCGTGGGAGTCGCCGAGGGCAGCGAGCACCTCACGCCGGTGGCGGCCGAGGCTCTGGTAGCGGCTGTCGGAGCGAGCTCGCCGGCCGTCGTGCTGCTCTCCTCGTCCTTCCCGAACAGGGAGGTCGCGGCTCGTCTCGCCCTGACGACCGGGGCCGGCCTCGTGCTCGACGTGACCTCGGTCGGGCGTGACGACGAGGGTCGGTACGTGGGCAGCAAGCGTGTCTTCGCCGGCTCGTGGGACGTCGTGTGCGAGGTCGTCACGTCGCTCGCGGTCTTCACGGTCCGCGCCAACGCGGTCGTCGCGGCCCCGGCGGACGCCTCCAGCGAGGTCCAGGTCGAGCGCTTCGTCGTGGAGCCGACGCCAGCAGCGACCGCCGCCGTGCTCGTGTCCCGCACCGAGCACGAGCCCGCCGGTGCCGGCCACGGTCGCCCCGCTCTCGCCGAGGCCGCGTACGTCGTCGCGGGCGGACGCGGGACGCTCGGCGACTTCGGGCCCGTGGAGGACCTCGCGGACGCCCTCGGTGCCGCTGTGGGAGCGACCCGCGACGCTGTCGACGAGGGGTGGATCGACCACGACGCGCAGATCGGCCAGACCGGCGTGACGATCGCGCCGCGCGTCTACATCGGTGCGGGCATCTCCGGCGCACCGCACCACCGCGGCGGCATGCAGGCGTCCGGCGTGATCATCGCCGTGAACAACGACCCGGACTCCCCGATCTTCGAGATCGCGGACTTCGGGGTCGTGGGTGACCTCGCCGACGTGCTGCCGCAGGCCGCCGAGGCGATCCGGGAGCACAAGAAGAGCTGAGCGTCCCCGACGGGAGCGGCTCGTAGACTTGTGCACCGTGAGCCCTTCCCGTGACGCCTACCTCGACCACGCCGCGACCACGCCGATGTCTGCGGCGGCCGTCGCCGCGTTGACCGAGCAGCTGCAGTCGACCGGCAACGCGTCGTCGCTGCACGCCGCGGGGCGAGCGGCTCGCCGCGTGGTGGAGGAGTCCCGGGAGCAGGTCGCGGCAGCGCTCGGGGCGCGCCCCAGCGAGGTGATCTTCACCGGTGGGGGGACCGAGGCGGACAACCTCGCGGTCAAGGGGCTGTTCTGGTCACGCCGCGTCGCCCGGCCGGAGCGGCGGCGCATCCTCGTCTCGGCCGTCGAGCACCATGCCGTGCTCGACCCCGCGTTCTGGATGGCCGAGCATGCCGGAGCGGAGATCGTCCTTCTCGACGTGGATGCCGAAGGTCGTCTCGACGTCGCTGCGCTGCGCGCCGAGCTCGCTGAGCACGCCGACGAGACCGCCCTCATCAGCGTCATGTGGGCGAACAACGAGGTCGGGACCGTGCAGCCGGTCGCCGAGGTCGTTGCCGCGGCGCGCGAGCACGGCATCCCCGTGCACAGCGATGCCGTACAGGCGGCGGGGCACCTGCCCGTCGACTTCGGGGCGAGCGGTCTGGACGCGATGACGGTCACCGCGCACAAGCTCGGGGGACCGGTGGGGGTCGGCGCGCTCCTCGCCCGCCGCGCCCTCGACCTCACGCCCGTCCTCCATGGAGGTGGCCAGGAGCGGGCCGTGCGTTCCGGCACCCTGGACGCTGCCGCGATCCGCGCGTTCGCGGTCGCTCTCACCGAGGCGACGAGCACCGTGCAGGCCCGGCAGGAGCGGCTCGCAGCCCTGCGGGACCGGCTCGTCGAGGGCGTGCTGGCGACGGTACCCGGAGCCACGCTCCGCGGCCCGGCCCTCGGCACGGCACGTCGTCTCCCGAGCAACGCCCACTTCACCTTCGCCGGCTGCGAGGGGGACTCCCTGCTGTACCTGCTCGACTCTGCGGGGGTCCAGGTCTCCACGGGGTCCGCGTGCCAGGCGGGCGTGCCCCAGCCCTCGCACGTCCTGCTCGCCATGGGTGTGCAGGAGGAGGATGCGCGCGGCGCTCTGCGGTTCTCACTGGGGCACACCTCGACGGACGCGGACGTCGACCTCCTCCTCGAGGTCCTGCCCGACGTCGTCGCTCGCGCGCGGGCAGCCGGCCTTGCGTCCGCGCGGGCCGTCGTCGGCCGTCCCCGCACCTCGGGGAACCGCGCGGAGGCTGGGGCATGAGAGTCCTGGCAGCGATGTCCGGCGGGGTGGACTCCGCGGTGGCCGCCGCGCTCGCGGTCGAGGCCGGGCACGACGTGGTCGGCGTCCACATGGCCCTGTCCCGCAACCGCAACCAGTTCCGGACGGGCTCCCGGGGGTGCTGCTCCATCGAGGACGCCGGCGACGCCCGACGCGCAGCGGACATCCTCGGCATCCCCTACTACGTGTGGGACCTGTCGGAGAGGTTCGAGGACACGGTGGTCGCGGACTTCTTGTCCGAGTACGCAGCCGGGCGCACTCCCAACCCGTGCGTGCGGTGCAACGAGCACATCAAGTTCGATGCCCTGCTCGACAAGGCGCAGGCCCTGGGGTTCGACGCGGTGGCGACCGGCCACTACGCGCGTGCCGTCGATCGACTGCTCCCGGACGGCACGTCCGTCAGGGAGCTCCACCGGTCGCCGAACGTGACGAAGGACCAGTCGTACGTGCTGGCCGTGATGGGGCCCGACCGCCTCTCGCGGGCGATCTTCCCGCTGGGCGGCTTCGCCACGAAGGACGAGGTCCGCGCGGAGGCCGCGGCACGGGGGCTGAGCGTGTCCGCGAAGCCGGACTCCTACGACATCTGCTTCGTCGCGGACGGCGACACGCAGGGGTACCTCCGAGAGCGGCTGGGCTCGCAGCCCGGTCCGATCGTCGATGCTGACGGCGCAGTCCTGGGGGAGCACGACGGCGCGTACGCGTACACCGTGGGACAGCGCAAGGGACTGGCGCTCGGCCGCCCGGCCGCGGACGGCCGGCCGCGCTACGTGCTCGACGTGCAGCCGGCGACGCGGACCGTCGTCGTCGGACCGGCGGAGCTCCTCACGGTGGACCGCATCGTGGGCGACCAGACCGTGTGGCTCGCCGCCGATGTCGTGCCCGGGCCGGGCGGGTGGCTGGACGTCGAGGTCCAGGTGCGGGCCCACGGAGACCCGGTGCCCGCACGTGCGCGCACCGTTGCGGGTGACCCCGGTCAGGCGCCGGGGATGGAGGTCGAGCTCGTCGGGGCCACCCTGCGGGGGGTCGCTGCCGGGCAGTCGCTCGTCGTCTACGCAGGCACCCGGGTGCTCGGTCAGTCGACCGTCGTCTCGGCGACGCGGGCCCGGGTGCGCGCCTCGTGACCGGAGTGAGCGGCCGTGGCCCGTGGCCCGGCACCGACGTCCTCGAAGCCCAGACGAGCGTGCTCGGGACCCTCGCGGACACTCCCTACGGTGTGCGGGGCGTGCCCTTCCTCCCGGTCCTGGCAGCCAGGGGTCCGGGAGCGGACCCGGTGGGTCGGAGCAGCGCGCTGCTCGTGGACATGCCGGTGGAGCTCGGCCCGCACGGGTGGCGGCTCAGCGACGCACCCGGCATGGACCTCGATCGCGCGCGAGCGTTCCTCAGGGAGGACCTCGACACCCTCGCGGTCGCCGGGTACGGCTACCGCGGCCCGCTCACCGTCCAGGTCACCGGGCCGTGGACCCTCGCGGCGACCCTCTACCTCGCGCGGGGTGACCGCGTGCTCTCCGACCGCGGGGCGGTCCGGGAGCTCGGGCTGTCGCTCGCGGCGGGGGTCGCGGAACATCTCGCGGCCCTGCGCTCCCAGGTCCCGGGCGCGGAGGTGACCGTGCAGGTGGTCGAGACGCTGCTCGGGCAGGTCGCGGCCGGTGTCCTGCCCACCTTCTCCGGGTACTCGAGGCTCCGTGCGGTCGCGGGACCGGAGCTCGTCGAATGCCTTCGTCCTTTCCTCGACACCCTCCGGGGGGCTGGTGCGGCGAGCGTCGTGCACCTCGGTTCGGCCTGGGTCGGTATCGAGGCAGCCGTCCTCTCGGGCGCTGATGCGGTGGGGATGAGCCTCGCACCCGTGTCCGCGGGGTGGAACGAGCGCGGCTGGGAGAGCGTGGCGCGCGCCGTCGAGGGCGGTACGGGGTTCTGGGCGGGTCTCCCGCGTCCCACCGTGTCGCAGTGTGCCGGGGCTGACATCGGCAGCCTCGTCGACGTCGTCCGCGTCCCGTGGCTGCGGATGGGGCTCCCCGCCTCGGGGCTCGACGGCGTCGTGCTCGTCGGGTCCGACGACGTGGCTGCAGCGGCGGGATCCCTCACCCGGGGACCGGTCGGCGCCGGCAGCGCGCAGGATGCGCGGGGCGAGCTGAGCTCGCTCGTCCGGGCCGGCGCGATGCTCGCGGAGCACGCCGCGAGCTAGCGACGAGGGCGGGGCCAGCTGACGGCGCACGCGGGGCGACGGACGGGGCGCACGCGGCGCGACCGACCGAGCGCTCCGGGTGCCGCCCGACTACCATCCCTGGGTGCCCCGACTGCTCGCTGACACCACACCTCTGCGCGTCTCCCCGCCGTTCCGCCACCTGTGGTGGGGCCTGGGGGTGTCGAACTTCGGCACCCAGCTCACGGTCGTCGCGGTCGGTCTCCAGGTGTACGCGCTCACGGGGTCCACCCTCGCGGTGGGTGTGCTGGGCATCTGTGCTCTCGTCCCGCTCGTCGTGCTCGGCCTCTACGGCGGGGCCCTGGTGGACGCCTACGACCGGCGCCGCGTCGCGCTCGGGGCATCGACGGTGCTCTGGCTCACGACCATCGTGCTCGCGGCCCAGGCATGGGCCGGCGTGGAGTCTGTCGGGGTCCTCTACGGGCTGGTGGCCCTGCAGTCAGCCGGGTTCGCCGTGAACAACCCGGCGCGCTCCGCGATCATCCCGCGGTTGCTGGATGCCCGGCACCTGCCAGCGGCGAACGCACTCATGACGATCACGTGGAACGTGGCTCTCACCGCAGGACCGCTCGCGGCTGCGTTGCTCGTCGCCACCTGGGACTACGCGGTGGTGTACACGATCGACGCCGTCTGCTTCACCGCAGCCCTCTGGGCGATCCTGCGGTTGCCGGACATGCCTCCCGAGCGCGCCCCGGTCCGGGCCGGACGCGGCGCCGGCGGTACCGCGGCGCACGGCGACGACGCCGGGGTGGATGCCGGTGCCGCTCCGTCCGGCGGACGCCGCGTCGGGCTGGAGGCGGTGCTGGAGGGCCTGCGCTACCTGGCGACGCGACCGAACGTCCGGATGACGTTCCTCCTCGACCTCGCGGCGATGATCCTCGCGATGCCACGCGTGCTGTTCCCTGCGGTGGGGGTGGTCATCATCGGTGGTGGTGAGACGACCACGGGGATGCTCACGGCGGCGCTCGCCGTCGGCGGTCTCCTGGCGGGGCTCTTCTCGGGCGGACTCACGCGCGTCCACCGGCAGGGCCTCGTCGTCGTGTGGGCGATCGTGGCGTGGGGACTGGCGGTGGCCGGGTTCGGGGCTGTCCTGGTCCTGGCAGGACGCACCTCCCCCGACTCGGTGCTCGTCGGCGCGCTCGTCGCAGCGGCGGTCATGCTCGCCCTGTGCGGTGCCGCGGACGCGGTCAGTGCCGTCTTCCGTCAGACCATCCTGCAGGCGGCGACCCCGGACGCGATGCGGGGCAGGCTCCAGGGCATCTTCATCGTCGTCGTCGCGGGCGGCCCACGCCTGGGGGACCTCGTCCTCGGGGCGCAGTCCTCGTGGTGGGGTGAGGGCTGGGCCGCCGTCGTGGGTGGGCTGGCCTGCATCGTCGTCGTGGTCGCGCTCGTCCGCCTCCAACCGCGGTTCCTCGCGTACGACGCCCGAGATCCCCAGCCCTGACGGCCTGTCAGGCGAGCCGCTCACGCAGGAAGCGATACGCGAGGGCGGACATGTACGCGGCCTGTGCGTTGTTCGCCGCTCCGCCGTGGCCTCCCTCGATGTTCTCGTAGTACGTGACGTCCTTGCCGGTCGCGAGCAGGAGCGCGGCCATCTTCCTCGCGTGACCGGGGTGCACCCTGTCGTCGCGGGTCGATGTCGTGAGCAGCACCGGCGGGTATGCCCGACGCGCATCGACGAGGTGGTACGGCGAGAACGTGCGGATGAACGCCCACTGGTCAGGGTCGTCCGGATCGCCGTACTCGGCCATCCACGACGCGCCGGCGAGCAGGTGGGAGTAGCGCGCCATGTCGAGGAGCGGGACCTGGATGACGACGGCACCGAAGAGCTCTGGGTACTGGGTGAGCATGTTCCCGGTGAGGAGGCCGCCGTTGGAGCCACCCTGCACGCCGAGGTGGGCGGGCGACGTCACGCCGCGAGCGACGAGGTCGCGTGCGACGGAGGCGAAGTCCTCGTACGCACGGTGCCGGTTCTCCTTGAGCGCGAGCTGGTGCCAGCGCGGCCCGTACTCGCCTCCACCCCGGATGTTGGCGACGACGTAGACCCCACCGTCCGCGAGCCACGCGCGCCCGAGGGTGCCCGAGTACCCGGGCGTCAACGAGATCTCGAACCCGCCGTACCCGTAGAGCAGCGTCGGGGCGGAGCCGTCGAGCGGGAGGTCCGCCGGGCGCACGACGAAGTACGGGACCCTGGTGCCGTCGTCGGACGTGGCGAAGTGCTGCTCGACGACGAGGCCTGACGCGTCGAAGAAGGCGGGCGAGGTCTTGAGGGGCTCGGGGTCCTCGCCGACCGTCACGAAGGAGAGGGTCGTGGGCGTGAGGTAACCGGTGGAGACGAGCCACAGGTCGTCGCTCTCGTCGCGCTCGACCGCGGACACCGAGACAGCGGCAAACTCGGGTGCACCGCGCAGGGGTTCGCGCTGCCACTCCCCGGTCGCGCCTCCTGCTGGCGGGGTGAGGACGACCAGCCGGTTCTGCACGTCGTCGAGGATGTTGAGCACGAGGTGGTTCCGGGTCCACGTCGCGCCGGCGAGCGAGGTCGTCGCGGTGGGGACGAAGACCGGTTCCAGCGTGGCGTCCCCCGCGAGGAACGCGTCGAACCGCGCGGCGAGCAGCGACCCGGGTGCATGCGCGCGGCCAGCGGTCTCCCACTCCTCACGGAGCTCGATCAGCATCCACTCGCGGTGGACGGTGACCTCTGCGGACCGCGGGACCTCGACGCGCACGAGGTCCTCACCGTCGACGAGGAACAGCTCGGAGTCGTAGAACGCGACAGAGCGTTCGACGAAGTCACGGACGAACCCGGGGGTGTGGCTCCGGTAGGCGTGGATGTACATGTCGTCGGGCTCGCCCTCGTAGACGAGCTCGGCCGACTCGAGCGGCGTGCCCCTGCGCCACCGCCGTACGGTCCGCGGATAACCGGACGGGGTGAGCGACCCCGGACCGACGTCCGTGTAGGCGTACACGGTGTCGTCGTCGATCCACGAGAGACCACCCTTCGACTCCGGCCGGTAGAACCCGCCGCGCTCCGGCGGGACGAGCTCGAGGGTCTCGAGGTCGAGCTCGCGCGTCACGTCGGCGTCCGAGCCGCCGCGCGAGAGGTCGACGAGGGCCCGCCGGCGTTCGGGCGGGAGCACGCTCGCACCGTGCCACACCCAGCTCTCGCCCTCCGCCTCGGCGAGGGCGTCAAGATCGAGCACCGTCTCCCACCGTGGGTCCTCGGACCGGTAGTCCGCGGGCGTCGTACGACGCCACAGCCCGCGAGGGTGGTCCGCGTCCTTCCAGAAGTTGTAGTAGAAGTCACCGATCTTCGAGACTCCGGGAATCTTCTCCGCCGAGTCGAGGACCTCCGCGATCGCATCGCGGGTGCGCGCGAACGCTGGCGTCGCCGCGAGCGAGCCGTCGGTCTCCGCGTTGCGTGCGCGCACCCAGGCGAGCGCCTCGTCGCCGTCGACGTCCTCGAGCCACAGGTACGGGTCCGCGCCACCGGGTCCGGAAGGTCCGGGAAGGCCCTCGACGGACTGCGGCTGCGCGTTCTGCGGCGCCGTGGCGCCGTGGTGGTCGGAGAGGGGGATGTCGTGCTCGGTGCTCATGGCGCCCACCCTACGAGGTGGGACCGACGCCCGGTCGCTCCGGTCGATGGGCACGGGGCGCGCGGGAGTCGGGCATCCTGCCCAGAGCCGGTACCGGGGCGCGCGATGTGGGCGCCCCACGCGATGATGTACCGGTGAGCGACATGACACAGGACGCCGATCGGATCTCGTCGACCATCCCGTCCGGGGATGCCCCCCACACCGACGTGGAGGCCTCACCGGGGCTGAGCGACGCCCGCTCGCGGTGGAAGGACCTCGCCGAGCAGATCGAGGCCCACCAGTTCGCGTACTACGTACGGGACGCCCCGACGGTGTCCGACGCCGAGTACGACGCGCTGCTGCAGGCGCTCGCGGCGCTCGAGGCCGAGCACCCGGACCTGCGCGTGCCCGACTCACCGACCCAGCGGGTCGGTGGGACCTTCTCGACGGAGTTCACCGCCGTCGACCACATCGAGCGCATGCTCAGCCTCGACAACGCGTTCAACACCGAGGACCTCGCTGCATGGGCGGAGCGGGTGCACCGGGAGATCGGCACGACGGACGTGCACTACCTCTGCGAGGTGAAGATCGACGGCCTCGCCATCTCGCTCGTCTACGAGGACGGACGTCTCGTGCGCGCGGTCACCCGGGGGGACGGCCGCACGGGGGAGGACGTGACCCTCAACGCCCGCACCATCGAGAGCATCCCGCAACGGCTCGGGGGAGACCCCGCGACGCACCCCGCGCTCATCGAGATCCGCGGCGAGGTGTTCATGCTCGTCGACCAGTTCGCCGCTCTCAACGAGGCTCAGGTCGCCGCCGGGCGAGCGCCGTTCGCGAACCCCCGCAACGCTGCCGCCGGATCCCTGCGGCAGAAGGACCCACGCGTCACGGCCGCGCGGCCGCTGCGGATGTATGCGCACGGAGTCGGCGCGTTGCGCTGGAGCCAGCCGCAGCCCCCGGCCCTGGTGCGCCAGTCCGACGCCTACGAGCTCTTCGCCTCGTGGGGTATCCCCGTGTCCGGGCACACGAGGGTCGTCGACGGACTCGACGGCGCGCAGGCGATGATCGACCACTACGGCGCGCACCGCCACGAGATCGAGCACGAGCTCGACGGCATCGTGCTCAAGGTCGACGAGATCGCGTTGCAACGGCGCCTCGGCAGCACGAGCCGCGCCCCCAGGTGGGCCATCGCGTACAAGTACCCGCCGGAGGAGGTCAACACCAAGCTCCTCGACATCCAGGTGAACGTCGGCCGCACCGGCCGGGTGACGCCGTTCGGGCTCATGGAGCCGGTGCTCGTCTCAGGCTCCACCGTGGAGATGGCGACGTTGCACAACGCGAGCGAGGTCGCGCGCAAGGGCGTGCTCATCGGGGACACGGTCGTGCTGCGCAAGGCGGGTGACGTCATCCCGGAGATCGTCGGGCCGGTGGTCGAGCTGCGGGACGGGTCGGAGCGCCCCTTCGTCATGCCGACGCACTGCCCCTCCTGCGGCACGCCGCTCGCGCCGGCGAAGGAGGCGGACGTCGACATCCGTTGCCCCAACCAGCGGTCGTGCCCGTCCCAGCTGCGGGAGCGGATCTTCCACCTCGCCGGCAGGGGTGCGTTCGACATCGAGGCGCTCGGTTGGGAAGCGGCGATCGCGCTCGTCGACCCGGAGCACAACCGGCCGGAGACCGCCGAGGAGCCGCGCCAGGTCCCGGTGCTCGAGAACGAGGCGGGGTTCTTCGACCTCACGGCCGACGATCTCGCGGACGTCCACGTGTGGCGTGAGAAGAAGGACAAGGGTGTGCCGACGGGCACGTGGCAGCGTGTCCCGTTCTTCTGGACGCGGGGGACGGCCAAGACGCCGTCCAAGCCGACGGCATCGACCGTGAAGTTCTTCGAGCAGCGGGACAAGTCGAAGACACAGCCGCTGTGGCGCGTCCTCGTCGCGCTGTCGATCCGCCACGTCGGGCCGACAGCGGCCCGGGCGCTCGCAGGCGCCTTCGGGTCGCTGGACAGGATCCGGGGAGCGAGCGAGGAGGAGCTCGCAGCTACCGAAGGTGTGGGCCCGACGATCGCCGGAGCCGTGCGAGAGTGGTTCGCCGAGTCGGGCGACAGCGGGAGGAACTGGCACCTCGACGTCGTCGAGCGCTGGGCGGCTGCGGGCGTCCGGACGCAGGACGAGGTCGACGAGACGGTCGAGCGCACCCTCGAGGGCCTCACGGTCGTCGTCACCGGGTCGCTCGACGGGCTCAGTCGCGACGGCGCGAAGGAGGCGATCATCGCGCGTGGAGGAAAGTCGTCGGGGTCGGTCTCGAAGAAGACGAGCTTCGTCGTCGTCGGTGAGAACGCCGGCACGAAGGAGACGAAAGCCCGCGAGCTCGGGTTGCGGATCCTCGACGAGGCCCAGTTCACGGTGCTGCTGGAGCACGGGCCGCAGGCGCTCGCCGACGAGCTGCCAGCGGACGGGGCCGAGCTCGGCGCCGCCTCTGTCGCGCAGCCGTGACGGGGGTCACCGGACCCGGACTTGCTCATCGCGTTCATGTCGACGTAATGTTCTGGACGTCAGCCCGACTGGGAGGAACAGACACCACTGCGAAGCTCGTTACG
>NZ_JBXUFV010000007.1:0-34122 GCF_057180625.1 Sanguibacter sp. Z6_81
GGACCCGGCCTCCCCACCGCACCCGCGAAGATCACCAGCACCACCGTCAGCCAGACCTTCGAACGAGGCACCATCACGGCGCGGCGCTAGGCACCCGGACCCCGCCGGTGGTTCGGCACCCCGTACCGAACCACCGATCGGAGCAGGGGTGGCTCGTGCGGTTCAGTCCGCGAGCGCCATCCGGGCCATCGAGCGCGAGGCGCGGTCCATGACGACCTCGAGGGACTCCCCGACGTGCCGGTGCAGGGCGCCGAGCGCCTCAGGGAGGTCGCCCCGCAGGATCTTCTCCGCGATGTCGATGTGCTCGGTGATCGTCGCGTCGATCCGGCCGGGCTCGACGAAGTCGTGCATCCGCACGGCTCGGATGCGTTGGTTGACCGTGACGAGGGCGTCCGTGAGCCTCGGGTTGCCTGACGCGGTCGAGAGCACCATGTGGAAGCCCTCGTCGAGCTCGACGAACGCCGGGTCCGGGTCCGGTGGGGTGTCCCGCATCTCGTACCAGCGCTCGAGCTCGGGGCGCAGCACCGCGTCGTCGTGCACGATGCTCTGGTTCTCGATGGCCCGGGCCACCCCCCTGAGCTCGAGGGTGACTCGCAGCTCGTACATGTCCCGCAGGTCACGCAGGCTGGGCACGACGACGGCGTAGCCGTAGTCGGAGCGCTCGACGAGCCCGTCCGCGAGGAGCCGGGAGAGGGCCTCGCGGACGGGCGTGCGGGAGACCTCGAAGGCACGGGACAGCTTGGGCTCGGTGAGCCGCTCGCGCGCGGACAGCTGGCCGTTGAGGATCTGGTCGCGGAGCTGCTCGTAGACGATGTCGCGCAGCGGCCGCGCGGTCGCGGGCTCCGCGGTCGCGGGCTGCATCGTGGCGTTCTGCATCGTGGCGTTCTGCATCATGTCCATCAGATCGCCATCGCCGCGCGCACGTGGTCCTCGGCGTCGGTCCCGCCCCCGCCGGCGTCCACGACACGGCCGGACTCCATGACGTAGTACTGGTCCGCGGCGCCGAGGGCGAACCCGACGTGCTGCTCGACGAGCAGGACGGAGAGCCGTCCGGCGTCCGTGAGGGTGACGATCGCGTCCTCGATCTCTGTGACCACGGACGGCTGGATGCCTTCGGTGGGCTCGTCGAGGACGAGCACCTTCGGGCCGGTGACGAGCGCTCGGGCGATGGCGAGCTGCTGGCGCTGCCCGCCGGACAGCAGACCTGCGCGGCGTCCGAGGAACTGCTGCAGCGCGGGGAAGAGGTCGAGGGCGTCCCGCATGAGCGCCGGTCCCCCCTTGTGGGTGTCGGCGACGAGCTGGAGGTTCTCCCGCGCGGTGAGGTCACCGAACACCTGCTGCCCCTGGGGCACGAACGCGAGGCCCATGCGCACACGCTCGTGCGTGGGGCGCTTCGTGATGTCGACCCCGTCGAACAGCACGGCACCGGAGCGCGGCCGGAGCAGGCCGAGCGCAGCGCGCAGGAGCGTCGTCTTGCCCGCACCGTTGTGGCCGAGGACTGCGGCGACACCCGCCGCGGGGACCGCGACCGTGACGTCGTGCAGCACGAGGGAGCGGCCGTAGCCGACCTGGACGTCGCGGATCTCAAGCATCGGTGGCCTCCGTCGGGGTGGGGGTGGTTGCGCGCGGGCGGGTGCGGCGTGCGCCGCGGGTGGCGCCAGCGGACCCGAGGTAGACCTCCTGGACCCGGGGGTCGGCCTGCACCTGCGCGTACGTCCCCTCGGAGAGGACCGTCCCCATGTGCAGCACGGAGACGGAGGTGGCGAAGTTCCGGAGGAACTCCATGTCGTGCTCGACGACGACCACGGTCCGCTGCTCGCCGATCCGCTGGAGCAGCTGCCCGGTCTGCTCACGTTCGCTGTGGCTCATGCCGGCGACGGGCTCGTCGAGCAGCAGCAGCCGGGCGTCCTGCACGAGGAGCATGCCGATCTCGAGCCACTGCTTCTGCCCGTGGGCGAGGACGCCGGCCTGGACGTCACGCAGCCGTGCGAGGCCGATGGTCTCCATGGCTCGTTCGACCTCCTCGGGGACGCCGCGGCGCCGGCGCACGAGGTCGCGGAACCCGCGCCCGGAGCCGGCCGCGATGTCGAGGTTCTGCAGGACGGTGAGCTCCTCGAAGACACTGGCGGTCTGGAAGGTCCGCCCGACGCCGGCCCGCACGACCTTGTGCACCGGGCGGCCGAGCAGCTCGGCGCCGCCGAACTTCACCGACCCTGTCGCCTTGTTGAGACCGGTGATGGCGTCGACGATCGTCGTCTTGCCGGCGCCGTTGGGTCCGATGAGGAACCGGAGGTCTCCCTGGACGACGGTGAGGTCGACGCCGTCGACGGCGACGAACCCGTCGAACTCGACGCGCAACCCACGCACCTCGAGGTAGTCGTGGCGGAACCGGGCTGCGCCGCTGCCGAGGACGGCCTCGGCAGCGGCCAGGTCGAGTGCGGGCGTCTCGGGGTCGACGGTGGATGCTCGGTCCGGCGCCGTCGACGAGGAGGTCGGGGCCGTGGTGGTGGGGTCGTCGCTCATGCTGAGGCTCCCTCGTGGACGGGCGTGGATGCCGTGGCATCGGCGGACGGCTCGGCGTCGTCGCGGGTGCGACGCAGGCGGACCTTGTGCGCGAGCGACGCGAGCCCGCCCGGCAGGAAGGCGACGACGACGATGAACAGGGCGCCCTGGACGTAGATCCAGCCGGACGGCATGGACTCCGAGAGGCTCGTCTGGGCCCACGAGACGGCGACCGCGCCGAGCACGGGTCCGAGCAGCGTGGCGCGCCCGCCGATCGCGACGCCGATGAGGAACCCGATGGACGGGACGACGCCGACGTCCGCCGGGGAGATGATGCCGACGATCGGCACGAACAGGGCGCCGCCGATCGCTGCGGTCGCGGCGGCCACGACGTAGGCGACGACCTTGATGCGGGCGGGGTCGTAGCCGAGGAACCGCACGCGGTTCTCCTGGTCGCGGACCGCCACGAGGAGCTCGCCGAAGCGCGACACCATGAGCTGGCGGACGACCGCGACCATGACGAGCAGGACGCCTGCGGCGATGAAGAAGACCATCCGCTTGTTCACGGGGTCGGCGAGGTCGTACCCGAAGAAGGAGCGGAACCCGTTGAGGCCGTTGGTGCCACCGGTGACCTGCTGCTGGCCGATGAGGAGGATCGCGAAGGCGGCCGCGAGCGCCTGGGAGAGGATCGCGAAGTACGCGCCGCGGACCCGCCGGGTGAAGACCGCGAAGCCGAGGATCGCCGCGAGGGTGCACGGCACGACGACGACGAGCACGAGGGCGACGACCGGCGAGCGCATCGGCTCCCACCAGCCGGGGACCTCGCCCGTGCCGTAGAGCATCATGAAGTCGGGCACCCCGCCCGGCCCGGCGTCGGCGAGCTTGAGGTGCATGGCCATGATGTACGCGCCGAGACCGAAGAACACGCCCTGGCCGAGCGTGAGCATGCCACCGCGGCCCCAGGCGAGGCCGATGCCGACGGCGACCATCGCGAAGCACAGAAACTTGGCGAGCAGGTTGAGGCGGAAGTCGGACAGCACGGCGGGGGCGACGGCGAAGAGCAGGACGGCGGCGAGCGCGAAGCCGGTGAGCGCTCGGGTGCGGCCCGGGCGGGTCAGCCTGTCGATGATGCTGCTCATGCGAGCCCCCTCTGGCGGACGGAGACCAGGCCCTGCGGGCGGGCCTGGAGGAAGGCGATGATCGCGACGAACACGAGCACCTTCGCGATGCTCGCGGTGGTGGAGTACTCGATGGTCGCCTGGAGGATCCCGAGCGTGAACGCGGCGATGACGGCGCCCTTGATCTGCCCGATCCCGCCGACGACGACGACGAGGAACGCGTCGACGATGTAGTTGGTGCCGAGCGTCGGACCGATGGAGCCCAGGAGCGTCACGGCGACGCCTGCGACGGCTGCGAGGCCGGAGCCGATGAAGAACGTCAGGCGGTCGGTGGTCTTCGTGGAGATGCCGCTCGTCTCGGCGAGATCGCGGTTCTGCACGACGGCGCGGATGCGGCGCCCGAGCGGCGTGAGCCTGAGCACGAGGGCGAGAGCGACGACGCACACGACGGCGAGCGCGATGATGAACAGGCGGGTCTTGGGGACGGTGAGCCCGAGGATCTCGACGGCGCCGCGCAGCCACTCCGGGGCGCGGACGTCGACGTTCGGGGCGCCGAAGATGTTGCGGGCGGCCTGCTGCAGGACGAGCGCGACTCCCCATGTGACGAGGAGGGTGTCCAACGGCCTGCGGTACATCCGATGGATGAGGGTGACCTCGAGGAGCAGCCCGAGCAGGCCCCCCACGCAGAAGCCGACGACGAGGGAGACGAGCAGGGAGACGCCGGCGTCGGAGACGATCCCCTGGATGACGTACGCGGTGTACGCGCCGGCCATCATGAACTCGCCGTGCGCCATGTTGATGACGCCCATCTGTCCGAACGTGAGAGCGAGCCCGAGGGCGGCGAGCAGCAGGACCGAACCGAGACTCAGTCCTGCGAAGAGCTGGGAGAAGACAACATCCATCGGGCGCCTCCGGGCGACGTGGAAGGGGCCCGGGGAAGCTCGCGCGGCGCGCGGCCTCCCCGGGCGACGGGAGGGCTAGGACAGGTCGGACGCCCAGTCGTATCCCTCGAGGAACGGGTCGGGCTCGATGGGCTCCCCGGAGCTCCACTCGACGTGGATGAGGCCGTCGGCGCCGATCTTGCCGATCATCGCGGTCTTCGCGATGTGGTGGTTGTCGCCGTTGATGGTCACGGTGCCCTCCGGAGCGTCGAAGGACACCCCGTCAGCGGCGGCCTGGATGTCGGCGACGTCGAAGGACTCGGCCTTCTCGACCATGTTCTTCCACAGGTACAGGGAGGTGTAGGCCGCTTCCATCGGGTCAGAGGTCACGCGGTCCGCGCCGTACTCGGCCTGGAAGGCTGCGACGAACGCCGCGTTCTCGGGGCTCTCGACGGTCTGGTAGTAGTTCCATGCGGTGAGCTGGCCCTCGACGTTGTCGACGCCGATGCCGCCGACCTCCTCCTCCGCGATGGACACGGAGACCACCGGCAGGGTCTCGGCTGCGAGACCGACGTTCTTGTACTCCTTGAAGAACGCCACGTTGGAGTCACCGTTGAGGGTGTTGAAGACGGCGTCCGCGCCGGAGGACTTGAGCTTGTTGACGATCGTCGAGAAGTCCGTGTGGCCCATCGGCGCGTACTCCTCGCCGACGATCTCGATGCCGTTGGCCTCGGCGTACGCGTTGATGATCTTGTTGGCCGTCTGCGGGAAGACGTAGTCGCTGCCGACGAGGAAGACCTTCGTCTTGCCCTGCTCCTTGAGGTAGTCCATGCCGGGGACGATCTGCTGGTTCGTCGTGGCGCCCGTGTAGAAGATGTTCTCCGACGCCTCGAGGCCCTCGTACTGCACGGGGTAGAACAGCAGGGAGTCGCGGGACTCGAACACCGGGAGCATGGCCTTGCGGCTCGAGGACGTCCACCCGCCGAAGACCGCGGCGACGCAGTCGCTCGTGATGAGCTTCTCCGCCTTCTCCGCGAAGACCGTGGGCTCGGAGGCCCCGTCCTCGGCGACGATCTCGAGCTGCTTGCCCAGCACCCCGCCGGCCGCGTTGATCTCCTTGGCCGCGAGGTCGAGGGAGTCGCGGACCGTCTGCTCGGAGATGGCCATGGTGCCCGACAGCGAGTTGAGGAAGCCGATCTTCACCGAGTCGCCGTCCGTGGCGACGCAGGACTCGGTGGGGGCCGCACTGGACGTCGAGTCGGCCTTGGCGCCGCACGCAGACAGGCCGAGCGTGAGAGCGAGGATCGCAGCGGGAGCTGCGACGAGGCGTCGCGTTGAGGTCATCGAGGTTCCTTTCGGGCAGCGCTGGAGTGCGCTGGAGGCGGTTCCGGGATGAGCACCGGCCAGGTGCCGATTCCTCGGTCCCGACGCGTATACAGCCCTGTGCTCAGTGCTGTACACGCTAGGGACGGCGCATTTCCGCGGTTCGCCGGGAATGTAAACACCTCGTGTCCGGGTGTTTCGGGCGTTGTCCGCGAGGTCACGGCTCGGAGACGGCCCGCTGTATCAGGCCGCGCGGGGGTCTGCTCACGCGAACGGCGGTGCTGCCGATAGGACCAGGAGGAACACCCACCGGGCGGCACGAGGAGGACGCGCATGGATGCGATGAGCTCGATCGGCGCACGCGTCGCCGACATCCGCACGACACTCGCGACGCTCTCGTCCCGCCAACCCCCGACGACCACGCCGGCTGTCTCGTCGACCGGTTCGCACGGGGGTGCGGCCGCCCTCGGACCACTCACGCCCGCAGCCTCCCCCGGGACAGCGAGCACGGGGTCCTTCGCAGCCGCGCTCTCCGCACAGGTCACGACACAGGTCGGGGCAGTCCACGGGGCCCCGGCGGTGCAGCAGTCGACGACGATCGCCGGCCTGACGACCGAGCAGGTCGAGAACGCCCGAGCCGTCGTCGCCGCGGGGCAGGCCATGGGCCTGTCGCAGCGCGACCAGACGATCGGCGTCATGACCGCTCTGGGAGAGTCGTCGCTCCGTGTCCTCGACCACGGTGACACCGTCGGGCCGGACAGCCGTGGACTGTTCCAGCAACGCGACAACGGCGCGTGGGGCACGCTCGCCGACCGCATGGACCCCACCCGCAGCGCGACGAGCTTCTTCACCCAGCTCGCGCGCGTCCCCGGGCGGGACTCGATGGAGCCGACGGCCGTCGCGCACACCGTGCAGCGCAACGCCGACCCCCAGCACTACACCCGGTACTGGCAGCAGGCGGTGGGCATCGTCGAGCAGCTCACCGCGACCTCACCGACCACCTCACCGGGTCCTCAGCCGCGCTGGTAGACGCGCACCTCCCACGGCGCGAGGACGGTGCCTGCCGGCGCAGGATAGTTCGCGACGACGACCGGCTCGTCGAGCCAGTCCGCCAGGAGCGGGACGTCGAGCTCCTCGCCGGAGACGTTGCCGACGACGAGGAGCTGCTCGTCGTCGAGCGTCCGGGTGAACGCGTACAGCCGGGGGTGGTTATCCTCGAGCGCCTCGTAGCGGCCGAGCGCGACGAGGTCGCTCGAGTGCCGGAGGGCGATGAGGCGCTGGTAGTGCGCGAACACGCTGCGCTCCGCCGCACGGTCGGCGGTGGCGTTCACCCCGCGGTAGTTGTCGTTCACGGGGATCCACGGCTCGCCCGTCGTGAATCCCGCATGTTCGGAGTCGTCCCACTGGACCGGTGTCCGCGCGTTGTCCCTGCTCATCCGGCGCAGTCCGGCGAGCACGTCCTCCGGCGAGCGCCGCGCGAGCTCCGTGACCGTCTCGCGGTAGTAGTTGATCGACTCGAGGTCCCGGAAGTCGTCGATGTCGGCGAACGGCACGTTCGTCATGCCGATCTCCTCGCCCTGGTAGACGTACGGCGTACCGCGCTGCATGTGCAGGAGCGTCGCCCACAGGGTCGCGGACTCGTACCGGTACGCGCCGTCGTCGCCGTAGCGGGACACCGGACGGGGCTGGTCGTGGTTGCTCAGGTACAGGCTGTTCCAGCCGACGTCCGCGAGCCCCTCCTGCCACCGGCTCATCGAGCGCTTGAAGGCGACGAGGTCGAACGGCACGGGGTCGAACTTGTCGGCCCCCTGGTCGAGGGCGACGTGCTCGAACTGGAACACCATGTCCAGCTCCCGACGCGCGGGATCGGTGAACAGGCGTGCCTCCTCGACGGTGACGCCGGGCATCTCCCCCACCGTGAGGTACTCACCATCACGGTCGGCGAACACCGCGTCGTGCATCTCCTGCATGAACTCGTGCAGGCGCGGACCCATGACGAACCCGGAGCCCTCGACGTGCTCGTCGCCGTCGATCATCTCGAGACGCTTGGAGATGAGGTTGATGACGTCCATGCGGAACCCGTCGACCCCGCGGTCGAGCCAGCGGTTCATCATCGCGTACACGGCCTGGCGGACCTCCGGGTTCTCCCAGTTGAGGTCAGGCTGCTGCGGGGCGAAGAGGTGGAGGTAGTACTGCCCCGTGAGGGGGTCGAGGGTCCATGCCGGGCCGCTGAACGCCGAGCGCCACGCGTTCGGCTCCGTGGGCAGGGCCGAGTGCTCGACCTCCCGCGGCGAGCGCCACCAGTACCAGTCCCGCTTGGGGTTGTGGCGTGAGGACCTCGACTCGACGAACCACGGGTGCTCGTCGCTCGTGTGGTTGACGACGAGGTCCATGACGATCTTCATGCCGCGCTCGTGCGCCTCGGCGACGAGGGCGTCGAACTCCTCGGGGGTGCCGAACCTCGGGTCGATGCCGTCGTAGTCGCTGATGTCGTACCCGTTGTCGTGCTGCGGCGACGGGTAGATCGGCGAGAGCCACAGGACGTCGACCCCCAGCTCGGCGAGGTGGTCGAGCTTCGACCGGATCCCGCCGAGGTCGCCGAAGCCGTCACCGTCCGAGTCCGCGAAGCTCCTCGGGTAGATCTGGTAGACGACGGCCCGGGTCCACCAGGCCGGCTCGCTGGGGACCGGTCCCCGGGGCTCCGCGCGGGATTCTGTGCTCTCGGGGGTGTGGGCAGGGTCGAGGTCGGGGGCGAGGCTGCTCATCGCTCCACCTTAGGCACAGCCCACGCTCCGGCACCCGACGGGATCGGCTCTCGTCGCCGCGTGGCGACCACTCCGCCCGTGGACGCAGCGAGGGCCGGCCGCCCCGGGATCGCTCCCGGGCCGACCGGCCCTCGTGCACTGCGGTACTGCGTCCGACCTAGCGGTCGGTGACGGGCTGGATCAGAAGTCCATGCCGCCCATGCCGCCGTCGCCACCGGGCATCGCCGGCTGCTTCTCCGGCTTGTCCGCGACGACTGCCTCGGTCGTGAGGAAGAGCGCCGCGATCGAGGCCGCGTTCTGCAGTGCGGAACGGGTGACCTTGACCGGGTCGTTCACGCCGGCTGCGAGGAGATCCTCGTAGACGCCGGTCGCGGCGTTCAGGCCGTGGCCGGACGGGAGGTTGCGGACCTTCTCGGCCACGACCCCACCCTCGAGACCAGCGTTGATCGCGATCTGCTTGAGCGGCGCATCGATGGCCAGGCGCACGATGCTCGCACCGGTCGCCTCGTCGCCCTCGAGCTCCGTGATGGCGGACGTCTCGAACGCGAGCTTGCCGGCCTGGATGAGCGCGACGCCACCACCGGCGACGATGCCCTCCTCGACGGCTGCCTTCGCGTTGCGCACGGCGTCCTCGATGCGGTGCTTGCGCTCCTTGAGCTCGACCTCCGTGGCGGCACC
The DNA here is from genome assembly GCF_057180625.1 of Sanguibacter sp. Z6_81. NCBI lineage: Bacteria > Bacillati > Actinomycetota > Actinomycetes > Micrococcales > Sanguibacteraceae > Sanguibacter > Sanguibacter sp. Z6_81. The sequence continues at coordinate 9,268 of NZ_JBXUFV010000007.1, forward strand.
GGCCTTGATGACCGCGACACCACCGGCGAGCTTCGCGAGGCGCTCCTGGAGCTTCTCGCGGTCGTAGTCGGAGTCCGACTTCTCGATCTCGGAACGGATCTGCTTGACGCGACCAGCGATCTGGTCGACGTCGCCGGCGCCCTCGACGATGGTCGTCTCGTCCTTGGTGACGACGACCTTGCGGGACTGGCCGAGCAGGTCGAGCGTCGCCGTGTCGAGCTTGAGGCCGACGGTCTCGGAGATGACCTGGGCGCCCGTGAGGATCGCGATGTCCTGGAGGATCGCCTTGCGGCGGTCGCCGAAGCCCGGAGCCTTGACGGCGACGGACTTGAACGTGCCGCGGATCTTGTTGAGCACGAGGGTCGCAAGAGCCTCGCCCTCGACGTCCTCAGCAATGATGAGCAGCGAACGCCCGGACTTCATCACCTGGTCGAGCAGGGGCAGGAGGTCCTTGACGTTCGAGATCTTGCCCTCGACGAGCAGGATGTACGGGTCCTCGAGGACCGCTTCCTGGCGCTCGGGGTCGGTCTCGAAGTAGCGGGCGAGGAAGCCCTTGTCGAAGCGCATACCCTCGGTGAGCTCGAGCTCGAGCCCGAAGGTGTTCGACTCCTCGACGGTGATGACACCTTCCTTGCCGACCTTGTCGAGCGCCTCGGCGATGAGCTCGCCGATCGCGGGGTCGCCAGCGGAGATCGCAGCGGTGGCGGCGATCTCTTCCTTGGTCTCGATGTCCTTGGCCGCGGTGAGCAGCTCCGCGATGACGGCCTCGACGGCCTTCTCGATGCCGCGCTTGAGGGCGATCGGGTTGGACCCGGCGGCGACGTTGCGCAGCCCCTCACGCACGAGTGCCTGGGCGAGGACCGTGGCGGTCGTCGTACCGTCACCGGCGACGTCGTCGGTCTTCTTGGCGACCTCCTTGACGAGCTCGGCGCCGATCTTCTCGAACGGCTCCTCGAGCTCGATCTCCTTGGCGATGCTCACACCATCGTTCGTGATGGTGGGCGCGCCCCACTTCTTGTCGAGGACGACGTTGCGGCCCTTCGGGCCGAGCGTGACCTTCACGGTGTCAGCGAGGATGTTGAGTCCACGCTCCATACCGCGACGGGCCTCCTCGTTGAAGGCGATAATTTTTGCCATTGGGGTGTGATCCTCCACTGGTGGCGTGTGGGTGGTCGGCAGGTGCCCGCGACGGACGGCGCGATCCCGGGACGTTCATGTCACGACGCGGGTTCGAACCTCACCGATCGACCGGTAGTTCTGTCACTCTCCTAGTGAGAGTGCTAACGCCATTATTGGCACTCGGGCATGGAGAGTGCAAGACGGGTCGTCCGGACCCGCGTCGCTGCGGGACTCGCAGCAGGCCCGATCCGCAGGACGGCCGGGAGCGGCCCGCTACAGTGCTCGGGTGAATCCCGCCACCCATGACGACGACGCCCGCACAGCGACAGCGCCCGCCGTGACGGCGCCGCACGACCGGACGCTCGGGCGCGGCTCGCTCGCGTGGCGCCTCGCAGCCGCCCTCGCCGCCCTCGCCGTCCTCGTGTCCTCGCAGTTCCTCAAGAGCAACGACTTCTTCCCGCTCGGCTCCCTCTCCCAGTACGCACAGGGCAGCGACCCGAACAAGCCGGTGCGGTCGACGAACATGCGCGCGACCACCACCGAGGGCACCGAGATCGGCGTCCCCCTCAACGCCACGGGCGTCGGCGTCGGCCGTGCGGAGATCGAGGGCCAGATCCAGCGGATCCTCGACGACCCGTCGCTCCTCGAGGGGATCGCCCGCGCCTACAGCGGCCTGCACCCGGACGCCCCAGCACTCGTGGAGATCGAGATGTTCCGTACCTCGTCAGAGCTCAAGGACGGCAGGCCGACCGGCGTCTCCACCGAAGAGGTCCTCACCACCTGGACCGTCGAGGGCACGTACGGGGCGGACGCGTGAACGCCGTCGTGCGCTGGTGGTTCCCAGCCGTCCCCCTCGCCCGGGTGGCCGTGTTCCGGGCGATCATCTACCTCTTCGTCATCTGGTCGATCTTCAGCCTCTCCAACGACGTCATCGGCCACGGGTACGCGCCCGAGTTCTACCAGCCCACGTTCATCGGGCGCCTCCTGCCGTTCCCCGAGCCGTCGGTCACCACCGCGTACGTGCTGCAGGCCATCATCGTCGTCGGCTGCCTCGTGGCTGCCACGGGACGTCTGCCGCGCATCGCGGGATGGACCGTCGCGGTCGCCTACCTCGCGTGGATGGTCAACTCCCAGGGGTTCGCGTACGTCTCCCACGACCACATGGCACTCATCCTCGCCACGCTCGTCCTGCCCACCGTCGGTGCCGCCCGGTTCACCGGCACGGGCACCTCGCAGGCGGCAGGCTGGGCGCTGCGCTGCGTGCAGATCGCCACCGTCGCGACCTACGTCGGCTCGGCCCTGGCGAAGGTCATCTACAACTCGAGCCTCGTCGGGTGGGCGAACAGCTCGATCTTCACGTGGGCGATCATGCGGCGGGGCTCGGACCTCGTGCGCTGGACGCTGGACGTCCCCGCGGTGCTGCACGTCGCGCAGTGGGGCGTGTTCCTCATCGAGGTCTTCTCGCCCGTGATCTTCTGGCTGCGCGGTCGCTGGCAGTACATCGCGATCTTCCTGTTCTTCCTCTTCCACCTGGCCACGTACCTCGCGATCGGCATCCACTTCCTGCCCACCGTCGTGTGCTGGTTCGCGTTCTTCCCGCTCGAGCGGTTGGTCGCCCCCGCGATCGCCGCCTACCGCGGTGCGTGGGCGCGGGTCCACGGCGTGCTGTTCCCGCTCCACCAGTCGTGACGCGCTCGCCCCGTCCTCGTCCCCGATCGGGGCGCGAGCGCACGCGGTCCCTGCGCCGCCACGGGATCGTCGTCCTCTCCGTCGTCGCCCTCCTGGGGGTCTCGACGTGGTCGGCGCAGGTCAGCGGGTGGGGCCCGTTCACCCCGTCCTTCCGGCACGTCGACCTCGACTCCACGGGCGTGGCGGTCGCCCCGGACGGCACGCGGAGCCTCGTCGAGCCCGGCAGCGACCTCGTCTACCTCGACGACAGCCGGGTCGCCGTCACCGACCCGGCTGCGGCGACGCAGGCTGAGCTGGACGCTGCGGCGGCCGCCCGTGACTGGCTGGCCGCCGGCACCGTTCCCGGTGCCGGTACGGAGCTCGAGGACCTCGCGACGGACGCCCTCCTCGACATCCACGCCCTCATGCTCGACGACGGGGCGGTCGTCGCAGCCTGGAGCGGGCCCTGGCGGTACGCGTGGCCGCGCGACAACGCGTTCGTCGCGGTGGCACTGTCGGCGACCGGCCACGAGGACGACGCGATCGAGGTCCTCACCTTCCTGCAGTCCGTGCAGGCCCCCGACGGCTCCTTCCACGCCCGCTACCTGCCGGACGGGTCCGGACCGCCGGACGACAGGGGGCTGCAGACCGACGCGACCGGGTGGGCCCTGTGGGCGGCGGGAGCCGTGCTCTCGCACGTCTCCGACCCGGTGGAGCGTGCCGCACACCTCGCGACCCTCCGACCGCTCGTCGACCGCAGCACCGCCCGCGCGCTCGAGCTCACCGAGCAGGGCACCGTCCTGCCGCCCCCCTCTCCCGACTACTGGGAGGTGCGGGAGCGGCGGACGACGCTCGGCACGGTCGCTCCCCTCCTCATGGGCCTCGAGGAGTCGGCGGAGCTGTACGAGGACCTCGGCGAGACAGCGCTGGCGACGGAGGTGAGCGACGCGAAGGACGCGCTGCGCGCCGTCGTGCAGGAGGAGTTCGGTCCCGGCTACGGCCGATACCCCGGTGGCGGCGACGCGGACACCGCCGTGGCCTTCCTCGGCGAGCCGTTCATGGAGCCCGTCCCGGGCGCGCTCGACGCCTGGGGCGCGGCCGTGCCGCGCCTCGCCCAGCCCGCAGGGGGCCTCACGCCGGGCGAGGGCTGGCCGGACGACGGGATCTCGTGGACCCCGACGACGACCGTGTTCGCGCTCTCCGCAGCCGCCCGCGGGACATCAGACGGCGACCGGATGGCGCGCGACTGGCTCGACTGGGTGGACGCGCACCGGACTCCGACGGGCTCGATCCCGGAGAAGGTGCTGCACGACGGGTCCCCGGCGCAGGTCGCGCCCCTCGCGTGGAGCAGCGCGAACGTCCTGCTGACGCTCGTCTACCTCGGGGACTGAGCGTCGGGCGCGACGCTCGGCGCACGACGGATGCCGAACCGCTCACGCAGCACGTGCTTCGCGGCGAACCACCCGCTGAGCCCGTGGACGCCCGGTCCCGGCGGGGTCGACTGGGAGCAGAGGTACGCGCCGTCGACACCGGTGCGGTACGGGTTGAGCCGCGCCGTCGGCCGAGCGAGCATCTGCCGCATGTTCACGAGCCCCGAGGCGATGTCCCCGCCGATGTAGCTCGCGTTGTGCTCCGCCATCTTCTCGGCCGTGACGCTCCGTGAGGCGACGACGACATCGCGGAACCCCGGCGCGAACCGCTCGATCTGGGCGGTGATCGCCTCGGTCGGGTCGACCGTGGAGCCCGCTGGTACGTGCGCGTAGGTCCACAGCGGCCGCAGTCCGGCGACGGTCCGCCCGGGGTCGACGACGGACGGGTCGCTCAGCAGGGTCATGGGGTGCTCGGCGTGCTGGCCTGCTGCCACCGCCGCCTCGGCACGGGCCATGTCGGCACGGCTGCCGCCCACGTGCACGGTGCCCGCCAGTCCGACCTCGGGGTTGGCCCATGGGACCGGGCCGTCCAGCACGAAGTCGACCTTCGCGGCGGCGTTGCCGTAGCGGAAGCGGCGCAGCGCGCGCTCGGCGCGGGGGGGAAGCATGTCACCGAGGATCTCGGCGACGGCGCGGGGCGTGGTGTCGAAGAGGTACGCGCGTGCGGATGGGAGGTCCCGGGCGGTGCGTACCGTCGCGCCCGTGCGCACCTCGCCGCCGTGGGCCTCGAGGTCGGCGACGAGCGCCGCCGTGATCGCCCCCGACCCGCCGCGCGGGATGGGCCAGCCGAACGAGTGCGCGAGCGACCCGAGGAGGACCGCGGTGCCAGCACCGGCGAGGGACGGCAGCGGAGTGATCGCGTGCGCTGCGACGCCAGTGAGGAGCGCCGGCGCGACCTCGTCGACGAAACGCCGGTTCCACAGGCCGGTGCCCTGCTCGAGGACGGCCAGCCCGAACCGCAGCGCGCCGCGGATGTCGCGCAGCGCCTCGGGGGGCACGCTGCGCTTGTCTCCCAGGGCCACCCCGAGGACGGCGTCGGGAGACGCGGCGAGCGGTCCCATGAGGCGGCGCCACGCATCGGCGTCGGGTCCGAGCGCCTCCGCGGTGCGGTCGAGGTCGCGGTAGGCGACACCGGCCCGTCCCCCGTCGAGCGGCTGGGCGTAGGCGGCCTCCGGCTGCAGGAGTTCGACACCGCGAGCCGCGAGGTCGAACTCCCGGAAGAAGGGGGAGGCCACACCCATCGGGTGCACGGCCGAGCAGATGTCGTGGACGATCCCGTCCGCGAGGTCGAGGCTCGACGTCCGGGCACCTCCACCGGGCGACGACTGAGCCTCGAGCACGACGACGCGCAGGCCCGCCCGGGCGAGGGTCACCGCCGCCGCGAGGCCGTTCGGCCCCGACCCCACGACCACGACGTCCTCGCGCACGGTCACCTCCCGTAGTCGCCGGCGAGCACCACCGAGACAGGACCGACGAGGGTCCCCACCTCGACGACGTCGTCGATCCCCAGCACCCGTGCGACCTCCCGCGCCTCGGCGACGTACTCCGGACCCTGGTAGTAGACGACGGGTGCATCGAGCGGGTTGCCGGTGTAGTCGGCGGGCGTCACGTCCGACCAGTCGAGCTCCTCGAGCTCCTCGGCGGCGCCGGCAGCGAGGCCGGAGCGTCCGGTGCCGTTGAGGACGCGGACGGCGACCTCGGTGTCGAGGTCGTCGGGCTCCTCGCTGGGGGTCGGCGGCTCCAGCGGCGTGTCCTCGTCGGTCGGTTCCGCCGGGTCGGTGGCCTCGGCGTCGTCGGGGGCCGCGGGGGCCGCCGGCTCGCTCTCGACGGGCTGTTCCGCGGGCTCGTCGGCCGGTGCGCTGGCTCCGGGGACGGGGCTCACGCCCTTCGTGTCGAGGTAGACGACGACTCCCACCGCCAGCACGGAGCACGTGACAAGTACCGCCAGGAACGGCCGGATACGGTCCCAGGCGGACACGGGCGCACGGTGCGCGCCGCTCGGTCCGTCCTCACGCGCGAGGGCGTCGAACTCGTCCGGGGGGTACGTGCTGCTCCTCTTGCTCACGATGAAAGGTTAGCCGCTGCTCCGCCCTGAACCGGCTGCGGTCAGGCGCGGGCGCGCCTCTGAGTCCGCTCACGCTGACGTGTGGCTCGCATCCGGCGAAGGCGCTTGACGAGCATCGGCTCGGCATCGAGGGCAGCAGAGGTGTCGATGAGCGCATTGAGGATCTGGTAGTACTGAGTCGCCGAGAGGTCGAACAGCTCTCGGACTGCCTGCTCCTTGGCGCCCGCGTACTTCCACCACTGCTTCTCGAAGGCGAGGATGGCCGCGTCACGCTCGGAGAGCCCGTCCGCGACCGCCGCGTCCTGCGGGACAGCCGCGTCGTCGGCGTGGGGCTCGGAGGGCATCTCGTCGCTCGCAGCCGGGACTACCTCGATCATGGCGCTCCTCGTCAGGGACTCTCGTGCGGCACCGATCTTACGCCCCGAACAACACCGGTGTCATTTGTCTGCCAGGCTCGTCCGCATGTCCCTCCTCGACGACGTCGCCCCCGACTGGGCCGCAGCACTCGCCCCCGTAGCGTCGGTCATCGACGAGCTCGACGCCCGCCTCCTCGCCCCGCCGCAGGAGCCCATAGGGGGCTCGGACCACGGTGCGGTGCTGCCTGCGCGCGCCGACGTCATGCGGGCGTTCCGCGAGCCGCTCGCGCAGGTCCGGGTCCTCGTCGTCGGCCAGGACCCGTACCCCACCCCGGGTCATGCCATGGGGTTGTCCTTCTCGGTCCAGCCGGGCGTGCCGGTCCCGCGGTCGCTCGCGAACATCTTCACCGAGCTCCAGGCCGACGTCGGGGTGCCACGGCCCGCCGACGGCGACCTCTCCCCCTGGGCGCGCCGCGGGGTGCTGCTGTGCAACCGGGTGCTCACCGTGCGGGCGGGCGCCGCGGGGTCACACCGACGCCAGGGGTGGGAGACCGTCACCGACCGCGCGATCGAAGCGCTCGTGGCTCGGGGCGGCCCGCTCGTCGCGGTGCTCTGGGGCCGTGATGCCGCGACGCTCGCCCCGGCGCTGCACGGTGTCCCGATCGTCACCAGTGCCCACCCCAGCCCGCTGTCCGCCCGCCGAGGGTTCTTCGGGTCACGACCCTTCTCCCGCGTCAACGAGCTCCTCGTCGCCCAGGGCGCGGACCCGATCGACTGGTCGCTCCCGCCCGCCTGAGCGTGCGCTCGCCCGGGGTGTCCCCGTCCCACGCCCGGCGAGGGTGAGAATGGACGGATGGACGACGAGACCTCCCCCGCCCAGGACGCCCCGGCCGACACCACGCTCGCGCCGCCCGTGCCCTGGCGCAGCTACGTCGCGATCGGTGACTCGTTCACCGAAGGGCTGTGGGACCCCCAGCCGGTGGACGACTCCCGGTGCCGGGGCTGGGCCGACCGCCTCGCGATGACCCTCTCGCACCGGCGGATCGGGGCGGGCCAGGAGCCGCTGCAGTACGCGAACCTTGCCATCCGGGGGCGGCTGCTGCGACCGATCATCGCCGAGCAGCTCCCGGTCGCACTCGACATGCAGCCCGACCTCGTGAGCCTCGTCGGTGGCGGGAACGACATCCTGCGACCCGCGATCGACATCGAGCGGCTCGTCGCAGACCTCGAGGACGCCGTCGCACGCATCCGGGCCACGGGAGCGGACGTGCTCCTCGCGACCGGGTTCGACACGGGCGACAGCCCTCTCGTGAGCATGACCCGCGGACGCGTAGGCATCTTCAACGCCCACATCTGGGCGATGGCCCGGCGGCAGGACGCACACGTCCTCGACCTGTGGGGGATGCGCGCGCTCCACGACGCGCGGATGTGGGCAGCCGACCGTATCCACCTGACGACCGAGGGGCACCGCCGGGTCACTCAGGCCGCGCTCGTCGGTCTCGGGCAGCCGACCGAGGACGAGAGATGGGACGACCCCCTCACGCCCCTGCCACCGGTCCCGCGCATCGAGTGGGCCCGGGACAACGCGATCTGGTTGCGCCAGCACGTCGCGCCGTGGGCTGCCCGACGCCTGCGCCGGGTGTCGTCCGGGGACTCCCTGAGCCCCAAGTACCCGCAGCTCGCGCCCTACGCCTGAGCGCGGCGAGAAAAACTTCTCGTCCGACCCATCCGGTCGGCGCACCGCTCCGAACCTCCCGTGACAGAGCACGCACGTCACACGTCTGGAGCACATCATGCGCACGTCACTTCCCCTCATCCGGCCCACTGCTGCCTTCGCCGCGGTCCTCGCTCTGAGCTTCGGCCTGGCGGCGTGCAGCAGCGACCCGGACGACTCCGTGGCCCCGACCACGACCCAGAGCGAGACGCCCATGGACGAGGACATGGAGATGGACATGGGGGGCGACGAGATGTCCGCCGTCATGCCGGTGAGCACGGGCGACCCGTTCGCGGACGCTCGGACCGCAGCGCAGCACATGCCGCAGACCGCGGCGACGCTAGCGGGTGGGTTCGTCACGGCGCTCGACCTCCCGGGCCAGGTGGACTCCCCCGCGGCGGACCTCCGTGCCGGGCTCACCTCGCTGCTGCAGGAGCACGTCTACCTCGCCGGGATGGCCGTGGGCACCGCGTACGCCACCGCGCCCGACTCCCCCGAGTTCGCCGCTGCGGCCGCGACGCTCGACATGAACTCCGTCGCCCTCTCCGAGGCGGTCGGTGCCCTCTCGACACCGGAGCAGGAAGCGGCGTTCCTCGAGCTGTGGCGCTCGCACGTCGGCTTCTTCGTCGACTACGCCGTCGCCATGAAGACCGGTGACACCGCGGCTGCACAGGCCGCGACGACCAGCCTGCTCGGGTACACCACGGATGCCGGTGCCTTCTTCGAAGAGGTGAGCGCTGGCGCGCTCCCGGCGGCGGACGTCGCCTCGACGCTCGAGATGCACATCACCACCCTGAGCACGGCGATCGACCAGATGGCAGCGGGCAGCCCGGACGCGTACGCGTCGCTGCAGGCGGCGGCAGACCACGTGGCGCAGGGCGCCGGCGTCATCGCCACCGGCCTCGACACCGCAGCGGACCTCGAGGGCGACCCGAACGACGAGGCGTCAGCCCTGCGCTCGGCGCTCACGGCCAACCTGCAGGAGCACGTGTACCTCGCGGGCACCGCGGTGTTCACGGCGTACACGACCGACGGCGGGACGACCTCCCCGGCCTTCACCGCCGCCGCCGGCGTCCTCGACGGGAACTCCGTCGCACTGTCCGAGGCCATCGGGTCGCTCGCCGGCGCGGACCAGGGCACGGCGTTCCTCGAGCTGTGGCGCGAGCACATCGGCTACTTCGTCGACTACGCGGGTGCGGTCGCAGCGAACGACACGACGGCTGCCGAGACGGCGCTCATGGAGCTCGACGAGTACCGGCCCACCGCGGGCGAGTTCTTCGACGAGATCTCGAACGGCGAGCTGCCGGCCGACGCGATCGCCGAGGGCCTCGGGATGCACGTCCAGACGTTGGCCGGAGCGATCGACTCGCTCAACATGGCGCTCGTGCAGCAGGGCTGATCCGCCGCACGGCGGCCGTGCGCACGACGGCGAGGCCGCCGTGCGCACGGCCGCACCCCGCCCCTCGGCCACCCGGCCGTGGGGCGGGGTGCGGCCGGTCCTGCGAGGATGACAGGGTGACGGTGCCGGAGCATGCCCCCCAGAGCGCCGCGGGCGGTGCCGTCAGGCGTCCGGAACGTCTCGCCGCGCTCATGACGCGGGTCGGGACGGGAGACCAGCCGGCATTCGCGGCGCTGTACGACGAGGTCTCCCCGCTCGTGCACGGCATCGGGGTCCGGGTGCTGCGCGATCCCGGTCTCGCAGCAGAGCTCACCCAGGACGTCATGCTCGAGGTGTGGCGCACGGCCGGGTCCTTCGATCCCGTGCGCGGGAGCGCGACGGCCTGGATCGCCACGATGGCCCATCGCCGGGCTGTCGACCGCGTCCGTTCGGTGCAGGCTCAACGCAACCGCGACGACCTCGTGGCCGTCCGCGACTACGACCGCCCGTACGACCACGTCGCGGAGTCGGTCGAGCAGGCGATGGAACGTGACCGGGTGGCGGGGTGCCTGGATTCGCTCACCGACCTCCAGCGGGAGGCCGTCGTCAGCGCGTACTACACCGGTCGCACGTACCGTGAGGTCGCGCACGACAGCGGAGCGCCCCTCCCGACCGTGAAGTCCCGCATCCGCGACGGACTCGAACGCCTGCGACTGTGCCTGGGGGTGGCCTGATGGACGAGCAGACCGCACGCGATCTCCTCGGCGCCTGGGCGCTGGACGCCCTCGACGACGTCGAGCGGGCCGGCGTCGAGCGGGCACTGCGCGCCGACCCCGGTCTCGCGGCGCAGGCGCGCGCCCTGCAGGAGACCGTCGCCGTGCTCGCGGCGAGCGGCGCGGTCGCGGCCCCCGCCCATGTGCGTGAGGACGTGCTCGCGCGCGTCAGCCAGACACCGCAGGCCACCGCTGTGCCCGGCCAGACCACCCGGGGCGCGGCCGCGAGCGCGACACCGGAGTCGAGCTCGACCGACCGTGCCCCCCGGCGAGGACGCACCGCCCCCCGCTGGTGGGCGACCGCGGCCGCGATCGCGATCGCCGCCGCGGTGCCCGGCGGGCTCGCGCTCCAGCAGGCGGACCGCGCCCAGCGGGCGGAGCAGCAGGTCGAGGCGATCGCGGACGCGCTCGCCCGGCCGGGTGCCACCCTCGTGAGCTCGGAGGTCGAGGGAGGGGGGCAGGCCGTCGCCGTCGTCACGGACGACGCTGCCGTCTTCGCAGCGAGCGACCTCCCCACGCTCGACGACCGTGACTACCAGCTGTGGGTCATCGAGGACGACGCTCCCACCTCGCGCGGCGTGCTCAGGCTCGACGACGGTGCGACGACCGTCCAGGTACCCGATGTCCCCGCCGGGAGCCTGCTCGCGGTGACGGTCGAGCCCGAGGGCGGCTCGACCGTCCCGTCGGGAGCGCCGATCGTCGCGCTCGCGACCACCTGACCGCCGGGGCGGTCCGCGGCGTCGCAGGACCTACTGGTACGTCACGAGGTCCGGGACCGGGGAGACGCCGTGGACGGTCTGCTCCGGCGTGAGCATCGGCAGGTCCTCGTCGTAGAAGTTCTTCCACCCCCAGGCCACCCCTGCGGGCGCGCCCTCGCGCAGGGTGTTCCACGTGGACTGCTTCGCGCCCTGACCACCCTGCCCGTCGGCGTGGATGACGACGGCGAGCTCGGGTCGGTCGGTGGTGATCGACGCGCGGTCGGCGAGCATCCGCAGCTGGAACTGGTGCAGGACGAGCATCTTGGGGGGCAGGGAGCCGGCGTTGGTGAGGTCGGCGAGCCACTGCACCACCTCGTTGACCTCCGCTGCGCTCACGGACCCGATCTGCCCGAGCGGCACCTGGTCGGGCGTCAGACGCCACTCCGGGTCCAGGGCCAGGCCGACGTTGGGGAGCTTGAGGAGCTCCTCGTAGAGCTTGGCCTGGCTGAGGAAGTCGGAGCGCCCTGGTTGCAGGTCGATGACGACGTAGAGGCCCGCCGCCGCGGCTTCGTCGATCCACGGCCGGATCGACTCGACCGGCTGCTCGTTGGAGTAGTTGCCGTCGGGGCCTGCCCCGGCGGCGGCCACGGTCGTGATGATCTCGAACATCGGGACGACCGTCTTGTCGCTCAGACCGGCGTAGGGGGCGGCGACGTCCTTGGCGCGCTGCACCGCCTGTGCCGCAGGCTGCTCGCCGAGCACACCGAGCGCCCCGGTGGCCGGGGAGCCGTAGATCGCGACGAACTGGTGCGTCGGGAACATGCGCTGACCGCCCCCCGGCAGCTGGAAACCACCACGGGCTGCGCGCACCTTCCAGTCGAGCGCACCCTGGGCGGCGAGCCCGGCGCCGATGGCGAGCGTCTTCGGCGCGGTCGTGGCATGCAGGGCCTCGATGACGCTCGCGTGGGCCTGCGGGTCGGGGTCCGCGGCAGGTACGAGCAGGACCCCGAGGCCTGCGGAACGCGCCGTGGCTACTGCGGCGAGCTGTTCCGGCCCGTCCACGGCGAGGACGACGACGTCCGTGAGGGCGACCGCGGGCACCGTCGTCGGCAGCTCACCGCCGGCGACCGCGGTGCCCGCTGGTGGCGCATAGGCCGCGACCGAGGACGTGAACGCCGCGGGGTCGCCGCCGGTTGCGGCGAGGGTGAGGCCCGTGAGGGCGGAGAGCGCATCGGGTGTCGCCTCGACCCGCACGGTGGTGCGCCCCGCGCTGTCGTCGTCCTCGCCGACGAGCGGCGCCACGGACCCGACGACCAGCGTGGTCGCGACGCCGAGCCGGTCGAGCTCGGCAGCGAGCGCCGCCTGGTCGGGGTCGATCGGCAGATCCGCCGCGGCGTCGGTCGGCGCGTCTGCGGGCGCGTCTTCTGCGGGCACGTCGTCTGCCGGGTCGGTCACTGCGTCAGGGCTCGCGTCCGTGGGTGCCGCAGGAGGGGCGAGCAGGAGCGGCACGCCCAGTCCGATCGCAGCGCGGGCGGCGAGCTCCTGCGCGGCCATGTCGCCGCTCGGCGCGACGACCGCGACCGGGGTCGTCGCGAAGAGCGTCTGGCTCGTGCTCAGCGCTGCCTCGGCGTCGGACGGGCCGGCGACGACCGTCAGACCGTCCGCAGGACTCGTCGTCACGAGGTCGACCAGTGGTGACCCTTCTGTCGCCTCGCTCCCCGCCGCGGTCGTCGGCTCGGCGGTCGCGCCGGTCTCGGGCGAGCACGCGGCGACGGTGAGTGCGGAGAGCAGGGCGAGGGCAACGGGTACGGCAGTGCGCTTGAATCGAGTCACCGGACAACGCTAGACCACCCGGCCCCGGGCTCATGCTCGTGCCGGGTCCGGCCGATACGGGGGTATGCCTGGACCACCCACCGACCTCCCCCGCGCGCCGAGCGGCCGGGTCCCCGAGTGGGTCCGCGACGAGCACGCCGGGCGTCCGGCACCGTCCACGACGTGGCGAGCCGCGCCGTCCGGACGGCGTCGGCGGCGGCGGCGACCTTCGCTCGGGGTCCTCCTCGTCGCCGTCATCGGCGTCGGTCTCGTCCTGGAGGTCGCGGAGCACGGCCCGGACCGCCTCGTCGCTCTCGCCGACCAGCTCCCCGATCTCGCGTCCACCTCCGGATGGTCCCCGGGGGGCGCTGCGTGGGCACAGATCGTCGCGCCAGAGGACCGGGACGCACCTGTGCCCGGCGTCGAAGAGGCGGAGGACCGCCTCGATCCGGCTCCCGTCCTCCTCGTGCGCAGCGCCAGCCATGCGTTCGCGCAGACGCAGCCCGGTGCTGCCGCGACCGACGCGCCGGTCACGTGGTCGCCGTGCCGTCCGGTGCACTACGTCGTCAACCCGGCTGGTGCACCTGCCGGCTTCGCCGACGAGGTCGCCACAGCCATGGGGCAGCTGGCAGCGGCGACGGGCCTGAGGGTCGTCGCGGACGGGACCACCACCGAGGTCCCCACGGCGGAACGGGCCGCCTTCCAGCCCGACCGGTACGGCGACCGGTGGGCGCCGGTGCTCTTCGCCTTCAGCGACGAGTCGGTCCTGCCCGACCTCGCTGGCGACGTCGTCGGGATCGGGGGCTTCTCGGCGTACGGCCCGAGCGGGCAGGTCCACGCGGTGTCCGGTTCGGTCGTGCTCGACACCGCGAGCCTGGACGTGCCGCCCGTCGGGTCCGTCCCGGGCTACGTCCCGGTGCTGCTGCACGAGGTCGGGCACCTCGCGGGGCTCGACCACGTGGACGACGCGACACAGCTCATGTACCCGACCACCGGGATCGTCACGTCGTTCCAGGTCGGCGACCTCACGGGGCTCGCCGCCCTCGGGACCGGGACCTGCGCTCCGGACCTCTAGTCCACGGACGTGACTTTTCGAGCGCGATCACTCCGGGAGCTTCTCAGGACTCGAAGCGCAATCCAGACGTTCACCACGATGAACACCAGGAGAAGGCCGAGAATCGTTTCTCTTGTGCCGAAGGACGTCGCCAGGACCGGGGACAGGAGGGACGACACCAGCGCCGGGAAGAGCCACGCGGCAAGAATGAGGGACTGAACGCGGCTCGTCATCTCGACGCTGAACCGCCGATACATCTCTTGACTCAACCACACACGCGCGATCGTGCTCTGAACCCCCGTGACGAGTGCAAGGGGATAGAGCAGAGGAGACTCGGGACTGAACGCAAGCACGAGCATGACGGGCGCGTCAGCCAGAGCGAGGAGAACGACGGCCGTCAACCGGTCGCGGGGCTTGATGCGTCCGGAGACGATCCCTCCGAGGACGCCTCCCACCGCGATCGCCGCTCCGACCATTCCCCACGCCAGCGACGCTGTGTCGCCCGTGACCTCGTACAGCACAGCGGGAGCGAGCACCAAGAACGGCTGGATCATCAGGAGCCAGCACACCACGATGTTGCACAGGGCCCACGAGAACTGCCGATCCTCGGCCACCGCACGAATTCCCGACGAGAATTTCTCGAGGAAGGTCTCGCGGACCGTCGGCGGCTCGCCATTCTCAGCACGGGCACGAACGAACCGCAGTGAGACGGCGAACACGACGAAGGTCGCGGTGTTGATGAAGAAGCAGGCCGCCGGGGAGCCGAGGAACACGAACAGCCCGCTCGCGCCCTGGGCTGCGATCAGGATCGCCGAGCGGGTGATCCCGAAGAACGCTACCGCGGCATCCCGCTCCCCTCCGTCGTCGTAGATCTCGACAAGCAGCCTTCCGGCCGCGGGCGCCCCGGAGACGCTGACGCAGCCCGCGAGGATCTGGATCGCGACCAGAGCGATCACAGCAGGACCAGCCGGGACGACCAGCAGGCAGACCCCCGAAGCAAGGTTCAGCAGCGCAGCGGTCATGGTGGTCCACAGGACGACCGACCTGGCGTCGAACCTGTCGCCGGCGACGCCGCCGACGATGACGAAGATCAGCTGCGGCAGCCGCGCGGAGGCCAGCGCGATCCCGAATGCCGCGACAGAGCCCGTGAGCTCCAGGATCGCGAATCCCAGGGCCAGGGGGATGAGCGCGTCGCCGAACGATGAGAAGAGGCTACCGATGAGGTAGTAGTTGCCCGGCCTCCTCGTGAGCAGGGCTGCTGTGCTGACCTGCGGTGGAGGCTCGGTCTCGGTCACGACTCCCGCTCGTACGCGTGTCGGCGACACTCCTTGACGATACGGACACGGGTGTGGTCGACGCGATCGTTGCGGTCCTCAGCAGTGAACCGCTCGGCGTAGGAGCCCAGCACATCCACACGTGCCGCACGGAGCGCGAGCGCCCGGAGGTAGTCCTGCACCGGGGGACGCAGCGTGACCCAGTCACTGACGATCCGGTCCTTCGGTCCAGACAGCGGCACGACCTCGAGCGTCGCGTCGAGGGGCAGAGCTGGCAGGTCCGCGACGCTCCTCGCCGCCAGCCGGACCTGGATCGAGCCGACGAGCTCAGACCGTGGAGTCGAGTGGGTCATCTTCGTAGCACCATCATCGACGTGCTTCCCTCCCCGAACCTGTCCACGCGTCACAGTATCGGCAGGGAGAGCCCAGGCCAGCGACCTCACGGGCCTCGCGGCGCTCGGAGCAGGCACGTGTGCGCCGGACCTCTAGAGCCGCCTGTCGGGTTCGAACCGACGACCTTTCGCTTACAAGGCGAATGCTCTACCAGCTGAGCTAAGGCGGCGCGCACGTCGCAAGGCGTGCGGCGAAGAGCCTACCCGCAGTTCTCACCCCGTGCGGGCTCCGGCTGCCCCTTCCCGTCCGATTGCGAGGCGGCGAACAGGCGCATATGGTCGTAAGATGGACACAAAGTGGGGGGCGTTGGCGCTCGTCGCCCTGGGCGGCGCTGTAGGCGCCGGCACCCGTGAGCTCGCGGTTCTCGTCGTCCCGAACGCGGACGGGGTCCCGGTCGTCATCGTCCTCGTCAACCTGCTCGGAGCGTTCGCCCTGGGGTACCTCTACGAGGCCCTCACCCGGCTCGGCCCGGGGAGTCCGAAGGCCGCGAGGCTCAAGCTCTTGCTCGGCACCGGGTTCTGCGGTGGTTTCACGACGTACAGCTCCCTGGCCACCGATTCCGCCGTCCTCTTCTCGGACGACCGCTGGGGGGTGGGGGTGCTCTACGCCCTGGGCACACTCGTCGTGGGAGCCTGCTGCACGTTCGTCGGCATCGTCGCGGCGTCACGGGTCAACGAGCGTCGCGGTGCGACCGGAGGGACCAGCCGATGACCCCGCTCGTCTTTCTCCTGCTCGCCCTCGCCGGCGGCGTCGGCGCCGGGCTGCGGTACCTCGTTGACGGTTTCCTCCGCGCGCGGATCACCACGGGTTTCCAGTGGGCCACGTTCATCATCAACGTCTCCGGCTCGATCGTGCTCGGGTTCCTCACCGGCCTGACGGACGGTGACCTCCTCTCCGCGCACGCCTCCGTCATCCTCGGGACAGGTCTGCTCGGCGGGTACACGACCTTCAGCACCGCGAGCTACGAGACCGTCCAGCTCGTCAAGAAGCACCAGTACGGGTTCGCGCTCCTCTCCAGCGTCGGGATGCTCGTGGCCTGCATCGCGGTCGCCGGGCTCGGCCTCTGGATCGGGAAGCAGGTCTAGGGGTCGTCGGGTCGTGACGGTCACCGGACGAGCCCTCGAGTCGCTCGTCCTCGCCGGGCATGCCCCCGCCGGAGCGGGGTCCACGAGCGCCGGGCGTGCCCCCGCCGGAGCGGGCTCCGCGAGCACCGTCACGGTGGGCGGCCTCGTCCTGGCCGCTGCCCGGCGCCACCAGGCCACTGAGCGACGAGCGGGACCGGGGTCCCCGCTCGCTCGCACCAGCAGCAGGCCCGGCCAGGGCGTGTGCCGTGGCCGGGCCTGCATCGTGCCCGCATCCGCCGCCCGCGGCCCACCCGCACCGCCCGCCCGGCCACGCGCTGGCGCGTTAGGCCCGCTGGAGGCGTGGCACGAAGTGGACGACGACGAGGAGCACCCACGTGGTGAGGATGTACGGCCACGTGTAGACTGGGCCCGGGAGGTGGTGCATCCAGACGGTGACGAGCGCTGTGAGGGCTGCGCCGATCACCGCCAAGACCCACGGTTCCCACGTCCCCTTGAGGAACACGGCCGCGAGCGCGATGGCGGTGAGGACTCCCGAGTACCCCTCGAGCCCGCTGCTCACACCGGTGAGCTCCTCGCCGAGCGCCAGGGCGCACAGGCTCCCCACGACGCTGCCGAGCAGCGCAGCGACACCAACCTTCCAGCTGGCGATGAACAGCCCGATGAGGATGAGGGCGCCGGTCCAGACGCTGTTGACGAGGACGACCTCCGAGATGTTCGTGAGGATCGACTTGAGGAAGGCGTTGGTGGCGTCCTCCTTGACCACGACCGACGGCGACGCGACGTGCAGCGAGGTCGTCACGGCGTACATGATCCCGGCGACGATGACGAACGGTGCGGTCGTCGACGGCAGGTTGAACGGCTTGAGGGCTGGGCGAGCGAACAACCACATCACGGCGAGCGACACCGGGGCGGTCAGCGCGGCCGCGACCGCGGCGATCGGGTAGGCCGCCCACTGTCCGCCGAGCGCCGCGAACACGGCAGCGCCGACGAGCGCGCCGCAGAATCCCTGGAGGCCCGCCTGGATGTCCTTGGGAGCGACGCCCAGGAGGAACCCTGTGACCGTCGAGCAGATGGTGCCGATGAGGACGAGGAGCGCCATCCTCCAGTCGGCGACGACGAACCCCACGAGGATCGCGAGGCCCGTCCAGGCGACGGGCTGGAAGAAGATCTGCGCGATCCCGTCGCCCAGCGCGGGGACCCAGCGGACTGTTGCGTCCAGCTCTCCCCGTCGTGATGGTCGTGTCCCTGTCATGGCACATCCCTCCGTTCCCGTCATGGTCGCGGCGAGCTCGTGCCCGCCCCGCTGCGTGGGTGTGGTCAGTTCCGGCGGATCCGAGGGGCGACCTGCCCGGTGAGCAGGGCGTGAGCTGCGCTCCACGCGGCAGCACTGACGCTGGCGACCGCGATCGGGTCGTCGCCGACGATCCGCAGCGACATGCCGCAGTCGTACGGCAGCACGCTCGCACCGAGGAGCACGTCCTCCCCCGCCACGTCGCGGACTGCCCCATAGACGTGGTCCGCAACCTCCTTCGCAGGTCGCAGGGGCGTGATGACATACAGCGTGCTCAGGACGTCCCGGCCCGCGAGCACACCCAGACCGTCCGCGCCGTCACGGTGCAGGCGGACCCGGTCGAGGACGACGAGATCACCGCGGGACCGGCGCACCTCGAAGTCAGACGCGAAGATCTCGTACCGGTGACGTTCGCCGTGCGCGAGGCGCCCCGAGTACACCGCGTCCGACGCGATGAGCGTCGCGGACTCATCGACCCAGGCGCGCGTGTGCTGGTACGTCCGGGAGTCCGCGAACGGGATCGCCGGGTCGGGCAGGTACTCGACGTACGCGCCGGACCCGAGGGTGAGGTTGACGGTCACCGCCGCGTAGTCCTGCTCCATGCGGTAGTACTTCGCGTGGGTCTGAGTGCTCACGTGCGCGCTGGAGCGCGGCCCGAACTCCAGGTCCGTGCGCAGGCGGTCACCCTGGAGGACCCCGCCACCGGTGGACATGAGCGACGTGAACGGCATGTCCGGCCGCAGCGGGTCGTAGTACAGGGGCCGCATGATCTGCAGCGGCGACTTCTGGTAGTGGTGGACGAGCTGCGTCTGGTCGTCGCACAGCTCGAACCCCAGCTCGATCACGCCGACCTTGCCCGGGCTCCCGACCGGCAGGGCGTCCATGGTCCGGGAGAACCTGGCGACCTCCGGCGGGACGCGGGCCGGCTCGTAGTGGGCGGGCTGCAGACGGTACCCCCCGTACGCGCGCTGCGGCGCCGGCCCGTCTGCCGACCCCGCTGTCGCGGCTGGTGGCTCTGTCCTGGCGGCCTCGTCGACGACCTCCCCGGCCGGGCTCCCGGCGCGGCCCACCGCGACAGCACTCATCAGACGAGCTCGGACTGCGTGGTCCGCCAGTGCGACATGATCGCGTCGTGCAGCTCCTCGAGCCCCTCGCCCGAGAGCGAGTTGGTGAGCACCACGGGCTTGTCGTCCCGCACGCGGTGGGCGTCGCTCTCCATGACGTCGAGGTTCGTGCGCACGTACTGCGCGATGTCGATCTTGTTGATGACGAGGATGTCCGACTCCGTGATCCCCGGGCCCCGCTTGCGCGGCATCTTCTCGCCCTCGGAGGTGTCGAGCACGAAGACGAACACGTCGGCGAGCGACGGGGAGAACGTCAGCGTGAGGTTGTCGCCACCCGACTCGTAGATGAGGGTGTCGATGTCGGGGAACCGCTCGAGCATCTCGGCGCCGGCAGCGAGGTTCATCGTCGGGTCGTCGCGCACCGCGGTGTGCGGGCACGCGCCGGTCTCGACCCCCACGACCTTCTCCGGGTCGAGGATCCCCGCCAGCTCCCGGCGGACGTGGTGGGCGTCCTCCTGCGTGTAGATGTCGTTGGTGATGACCCCGGGGGTACGGCCCTCCCGGATGAGGATCGGCACCAGCGCCTCCGTCAGGGCTGTCTTCCCGGACCCGACCGGGCCGCCGATGCCGATTCGCAGTACGTCGTTGCTCATGGTCTACCTTTCGTCGTTTCGCGCTCGTTCGTGTCCAGCGGTGCCCGGTGGGGCGGAGCCGCTCAGCTGGCGAAGAGTCGGGCCTCGGCACGTTCATGCCGGGCGGACATGATGTCCGCCACGGGCACGCACCCACCCATGTCCTCGAGGTCCCGCGTGACAGCACTGTCGGTGACGTCCTGGATGACCGGCGCCACACCGTTGAGCACCACCTGGGCGTGGCGGTGGTCGGTGAGCCTCAGGCGCAGCGCGGCGCCCACGAAGCTGGCGGAGAAGGCGAACAGGTCGCTGGCCACCGCTCGGTGCACCTCGACCCCGGCCGTCGCGAACGCGACTGCGCTCGCGACGGCCTGGCACCCCGGGGTCACCCTCTCCCGCACCTGACGGGCGTACTCGGCAAGCCCGTCACCGCCGAGCACCTCGAGCGCGAGATCGCACACCTGGTGCCCGCTGCGCACGGACGCCTTGCGCATCTCGGTGCTGAGCTTCGAGGCGAACAGCCGCCGGTCGATCTCCTGCACGGCGGACCAGTCGCCGACGCTCGCCGCGTCGTGCGCCCTCGCCAGCGCCGTCGCGTCCCCCGGTCCCACCGAGTGCGTCAGCAGGTCGGTCAGGAGCCCCTGGACGTCGGACTGTGTCACCCAGTGCGCCTGGCTGTAGCCCTCCAGCCCGTGCGACATCGTGTAGAACCCGCTGGGGAACGCCGAGTCGGCGAGCTGCAGGCTGACGAGCAGCTGCCGGACGTCGCCGGGGCCGGACGCTCCTGCCACGGACCCCTCCTGCATGGCCGCCTCAGACCAGGAAGAAGAGCTGGGTCAGCGGCAAGGTCTGCGCCGGCTCGATCGACGCCCGCTCGCCGTCGTAGTGGACGACATAGGTCTCCGGGTCGACCTCGATGACCGGCGCGTAGTCGTTGCGGACCATGTGCTGCTTCCCGATCGCCCGGCACCGCTTGACGGGCAGCACCTGGCTCTGGAGTCCCAGCTGCTCCGGGACCCCCTTGTCGATCCCGGCCTGGGACATGAAGGTCACCCGCGTCGACTGCTGCGCCTTGCCGAACGATCCGAACATCGGGCGATACATGACGGGTTGCGGCGTGGGCAGCGAGGCGTTCGGCTCGCCCATGACTCCCCAGTTGATGAGACCACCCTTGACGATGCAGCGCGGCTTCACGGCGAACGACTCGACGGGCCAGACCACGAGGTCGGCGAGCTTCCCCGGTTCGATCGAGCCGATGTAGTCGGACACACCCTGCGTGATGGCCGGGTTGATGGTGATCTTGGCGAGATACCGCAGGACCCGGAAGTTGTCGTTGCCCTCGGCGTCCTCGGCGAGCTTCCCCCGCTTGTCCTTGTTGTGGTGGGCCACCTGGAACGTCCGGGTGAACGACTCTCCGATGCGTCCCATGGCCTGGGAGTCCGAGGAGATCATCGAGATGGCGCCGACGTCGTGCAGGACCGTCTCAGCCGAGATGGTCTCGGCGCGGACCCGGGAGTCCGCGAAGGAGACGTCCTCGGGGATGTCGTGGGACAGGTGGTGACAGACCATGACCATGTCGAGCAGCTCGTCGACCGAGTTCACGGTGTAGGGCAGCGTGGGGTTGGTGGAGGACGGGAGGACGTTGGGATAGCCCGCGACCTTCATGATGTCCGGCGCGTGGCCACCGCCGGCACCCTCCGTGTGGAAGGTGTGGATGGTGCGACCGTCGATCGCGGAGATCGTGTCCTCGACGAATCCGGCCTCGTTGAGCGAGTCGGTGTGCACGGAGACCTGGATGTCGTAGTGGTCCGCCACGCTGAGCGCGCAGCTCAGTGCCGCGGGCGTGGTGCCGTAGTCCTCGTGCACCTTCAGACCGGCTGCGCCGGCCTCGACCTGCTCGACGAGCGCCTCGGGCAGGGACGAGTTCCCCTTGCCGAGGAACCCGGTGTTCACCGGGAGGTCTTCGGCAGCCTCGAAGATCCGCCGCAGGTTCCACACGCCCGGCGTCGTGGTCACCCCGTTGGTCCCGTCGGTCGGGCCGGTGCCGCCTCCGAACAGTGTCGTGATCCCCCCCGACAGGGCATGGTAGGCCTGCTGGGGCGAGATGAAGTGGACGTGGGAGTCGATGCCGCCGGCCGTGACGATCTGGTGCTCCGCAGACAGGAGCTCCGTGCCGGGCCCGACGACGAGCCGGGGGTCGACACCGGACTGGACGTGGGGGTTGCCGGACTTGCCGACCCCGACGATCAGCCCGTCCTTGACGCCGATGTCCCCCTTCACCACGCCGAGGATCGGGTCGAGGATGATGGCGTTCGTGATCACGAGGTCGAGCACTCCCTGCGCGTCGGTCGCGGAGGGGTCGGCTGCCATGCCGTCGCGGCCGGTCTTGCCGCCGCCGTAGACGACCTCGTCCCCGTAGTAGCCCTCGCTGTAGTCCTTCTCGATCTCGACCACGAGGTTGGTGTCCGCGAGCTGCACCTTGTCCCCTCGCGTCGGCCCGAACAGGTCGGTGTACTGCTTGCGCGAGATGATGGCCATCAGTTCTTCCCCTTCTGAGCAGTGTGTGCGGCGGGTGCCGACTCTGGTGTGCCGTCGTTGAACCCGCGGGACTTGAGCAGCGCGAGGGCGTCGATCTTGGTCTGCCGGGCGTCGAGGCCGCCGTTGACGAGACCGTTGAAGCCGACGACGTGACGGGCCCCGCCGTAGGCGACGAGCGTCACCTCCCGGGTGTCACCCGGCTCGATGCGTACCGCGGTCCCGGCCGGCAGGTCGAGGTGCATGCCGTACGCCTTCTCACGTTCGAACAGCAACGCGCGGTTGGCTTCGAAGAAGTGGAAGTGTGAGCCGACCTGGACCGCACGGTCCCCGGTGTTGCTCACGCGCAGGGTCACGGTGTCACGCCCTGCGTTGATCTCGATCTCTTCGTTGTTGTGGTCGTACTTCGGGCTTCCGAGCATGAGTTCTTCCCTCCACTGATCAATGACCGTGCGTGAGTCGAGCAGTGGGCGCGGCGTGGGTCCGTGCAGCGCCCGGGTCGTGCGGATGGGGGTGCTTGTGGGGATGTGGATGGCTGTGCTGGACCGGGTGGTCGTCCAGCTCGAACGCGTGGGAGTGGGCGTACCCGTGCCCGTGGTCCGCCTCGAGGCCCTCCGAGATCCCGTCGTGGCCGTGGGACAGGTCGTGCTCGGCCGCGGCCACCCGGTCGGTGATGACCTTGAGTACCGCTCTGCTGGACATCAGCGGTCCGTAGAACCGCGCTCCGGCGAGCGGGCCGTCGAACGGGGCGCCGAAGGTCTGCGCGAACCCGGCGGGGACGACGACGGCCCTGTCCCACCCGAGCAGCCGGAGCCGCCCCAGGGTGCTGGCGACGTCGGCGTCGGTGTCCGTGCACGCGACCGCGACCTCGTTGCCCGCACCGTGCGTGCGCACGAGGTGCGCCACGCGGTGGAGCTCGGCGTCGTCGAACGGGTCGGCACGACGGGCCGCGATCACGACCGCCGCCCCGGGGTCCCGGGCCGCCACGTCGTTGGCCGCTTTCCGCAGCCATGCGGTGAGGTGGTCGAGGGTGCCGAAGGATCTCGCGAGGCTCACCCTTCCCTGGCCGTCACGCCCGGCGAGCCACTGCAACGTCTTGGCGACGTCGGCGACCATGGTGGGGTTGCGACCGAACGTCATGGGCACGACGACCACACGCGAGGTCGGGTCCTGCAGGATGGACGAGACGGCCTTGTGCAGCGGCCGCCCGGGGGCGGTCACCACAGAACCGGCCAGCTCGGCGGCGTAGCCAGCGAGGGCGTCCTCCTCGGGCCTGCCCGCCTCGTGGCCGGCGACCAGGACGACCCTGGTCGACATGGGGCCGTCTCCGCTCATCCGTCAGACCCCGACCGGGTCGTGGCAGGAGACGAGCTTGCTGCCGTCGGCGAACGTCGCCTCCACCTGGAGCAGGCTCATGCGCGAGCGGACACCCGGCATGCACTCCTTCTCCGTGACGACCTGCTTGCCGAGCTCCATGCACTCCGCGACCGACCTGCCGTCGCGTGCCGCCTCGATGATCGCCTCGGAGACGAGCGCCTGGACCTCGGCGACGTTGAGCAGCGTGCCGCGGTCGCGCCGTCGCCGGGCGAGGTCCGCCACCTGGTAGATGACCAGCTTGTCGAGTTCTCTCGGGGTCAGATTCATCTCATGTGCCTTTCCGGGAGCGCGTCCGCCGAAGTGTGACAACCAACCCAGACCGGGTCATCTCCGACGTTACGCGCAGACCGTTCAAACTGCGCGAGGAAGGACGCGGGCGCCCTCCGGCACTTCGCACCCGGCTACAAGCGGGCGTCGTTGCTGGTCACGCGGTCGAGCTGGGCATCCCGCGCCTCGACGTCGGCGGTTCAGCGATCCGACGCGCACTGCACATTTCACCCATACCCACACGCCGCGGGCTAGGCTTCCCGGGTGGAAGCCATCTGGGTGGTTCTCGGAATCGTCGTCCTGGGCGCGACGTTGCTCGATGTGTTCCTCGCTGCGTTGAACTACGACGAGTCCGGTTTCATCGCCCGCCCCCTGGCCGCGGCGCAGTGGCGCGTGCTGCGCACCATCACCCGGCGCCTGCCCCGACGCTGGCGCCCCGCAGGCCTGCGCCAAGTCACCGGCCTGCAGATCATGACCACCGTCATCGCCTGGATCGGCGGCGTCATCATCGGATTCGGCCTCATCTACTACGGCAACATGCGCGACCAGAACTTCCTCTACGACGGCGTCGACCAGGGCCTCTACAGCGCCCTCTACCTCAGCGCCGCCCAGCTCTCCACCGTCGGCACCTCCCAGATCACACCCAACACCGACTGGACCCGGTCCCTGTCCATCGCCGAGACACTCTCCGGCGTCGTCCTCGTCTCCCTCATCCTCACCTTCCTCCTCGGCGTCTACGACGTCATCAGCTCACTGCGGTCCCTGTCCGCCCGCTTCTCCTCCACCGGACGCCGCGCCACCGACCCCCTCACCACCCTCGAACCCTT
This sequence comes from Sanguibacter sp. Z6_81, assembly GCF_057180625.1. NCBI lineage: Bacteria > Bacillati > Actinomycetota > Actinomycetes > Micrococcales > Sanguibacteraceae > Sanguibacter > Sanguibacter sp. Z6_81. Next base: position 34,080 of record NZ_JBXUFV010000007.1, read on the forward strand.
CTTCCCCGACGGACAACCCACCGGCCTCGACACCCAGCTGCAG
>NZ_JBXUFV010000008.1:0-26217 GCF_057180625.1 Sanguibacter sp. Z6_81
TGGTTCGCCGTCGGCGGCCCCACGATCCCCGCACCACCACTGCGATACCACGCATCGATCGCACCCACCGTGACGAACGTCGGTGCCGGTGCCGGGATCGACCCTGCCGGGTACCGCCCGAAGTTCTGGGTGGCCCACATCTTCCCGGAGCCGTCGACCACGACGCCGACGCCGAGCGCGTTGAAGTTCGCGTTGAGGATGTTGGCGCGGTGACCGGCCGAGTTCATCCAGCCGTCGAAGATCGTCTGGGTGTTGTTCGGGTATCCGCTGGCGTACGCGACGTTCTCGCCCCACGACATCCATCCGGCCGGGATCTGCGACCCGACGCTGGGGTTGTGGTAGAGCCGGTTCTCCCGGGCCATGGTCGTGGACCAGGATTCTGCGACCGTCGCGAGACCGCTGTGCGCTGCGACCGGAGCGAGCCCGTTCTGTGCCCGTGCCGCGTTCGTCAGGGCAAGGATGTCGTCCTCCGGGGCGGCGTGCGCCGCGCTCGTCGGAAGCAGCATCGCTGCCAGCAGCGTGAGCACGAGTACCAGCTTCTTCATCAAAATCCCCCTGATCGACGGCACGACGTCGTGCCGCTCCGCGTGCCCTGAACCTAGGTCGTGGCCGGGCGGGGAGTCCACTTCGTGCTGAAAGATCACCCGTCGTCCGACCCTGGCCCGCGGGAGTGCGTAACGCCCCGTTCACAGAGCAGTAGGGCCACGGAAATACCGCCTCCTTACGGTGACGAGCACGGATACAGACCTGTATACGCGGCCCTGACCTGCCGCTTCCGTCGCCCGACCACCGTGGAGCTGCTGTGTTCGATTCCCTGCTCGTCGCCAACCGTGGCGAGATCGCATGCCGCATCATCCGGACCGCGAAGCGACTCGGGCTGCGGACGGTGGCCGTGTACTCCGACGCCGACGCTGGGGCCCCCCATGTCGCCCTCGCTGACGCCGCGGTGCGTCTGGGTCCTGCCCCCGCCGGGGAGAGCTACCTGCGTGCCGACCTCGTCCTCGGGGCTGCGCTCGCCTCGGGTGCGGGCGCGATCCACCCCGGCTACGGGTTCCTCTCCGAGAACGAGTCGTTCGCGGCCGCCGTCGAGGCCGCCGGTCTCGCGTTCGTCGGCCCCCGGCCGTCCCACCTGGGCGTGTTCGGTGACAAGCACCGTGCTCGTGTCGCGGCGCAGGCCGCCGGCGTGCCGCTCGTCCCGGGCAGCGGGCTGCTCGAGGACCTTTCCGCAGCGCGCGCAGCGGCACGCGAGGTCGGGTACCCCGTCATGGTCAAGGCCGTCGCGGGCGGTGGCGGTATCGGTATGCAGGCGTGCGCCGACGAGGCCGAGCTCCTCGTCGCGTACGACCGCGTCCAGCGACTCGCGACGGCGAGCTTCGGCAGCGCCGGGGTGTTCCTCGAGCAGTTCATCACCCGGGCCCGCCACCTCGAGGTCCAGGTCTTCGGCGACGGGGAGGGCCGGGTGGTGAGCCTGGGCGACCGCGACTGCTCGCTCCAGCGCCGCAACCAGAAGGTCGTCGAGGAGGCACCGGCCCCCGGCCTCAGCGACCGCGTCCGGGCGGAGATGCAGGCGTCGGCCCGCGCCCTCACCGCGTCCGTCGGCTACCGGTCGGCCGGGACCGTCGAGTACGTCTACGACGTCGACCGTGACCAGGTCTCCTTCCTCGAGGTCAACACCCGCCTCCAGGTGGAGCACCCGGTGACGGAGGAGGTGACCGGCGTCGACCTCGTCGAGTGGATGCTCCGCCTCGCCCAGGGTGATGCGTCGTTCCTCGACGACGTTCCCGAGACCGGCCCGCAGATCCGTGGGCACGCCGTCGAGGCGCGCCTCTACGCCGAGGACCCGCACAAGGACTACCAGCCGAGCGCCGGCCTGCTCACGCACGTCGCCTTCCCCGAAGGGGTGCGCGTGGACGGCTGGGCGGAGGCCGGCCAGGAGGTCACCTCCCACTACGACCCCATGCTCGCGAAGGTCATCGTGCACGCGGACACCCGTGCCGGAGCCCTCTCCGCAGCCGGCGACGCCCTCGCGGCGACACGGATCGCGGGGGTGCAGACGAACCTCGCGCTGCTGCGGGCCGCGGTCGCCGACCCCCGGGTGGTCGCCGGTGAGGTGAGCACCTCGCTCCTCGCGGACGTCGTCGTCGAGGAACCGCGCATCGACGTCCTGCGCGGGGGTGTCATGACGACGGTCCAGGACTGGCCGGGTCGGCTCGGCCTGTGGGAGGTGGGCATCGCCCCGTCCGGCCCCATGGACGACCTGTCGTTCCGGCTCGGCAACATCGCCGTCGGGAACGCCGAGGGGACGCCCGGCCTCGAGTGCACGCTCGATGGCCCGCGCCTGCTGTTCTCCCAGGAGACGGTCGTGTGCGTCACGGGCGCAGAGACGACCGTGACCGTCGATGGTGCGCCCGTTCCCCAGTGGGAGCCGGTCACCGTCCCCGCCGGTGGCGTGCTCGACGTCGCGACCCCTGCAGGCACGGGCCTGCGCAGCTACGTGCTCGTGCGCGGAGGTCTCGACGTCCCCGAGTACCTCGGCTCGGCGTCGACCTTCTCGCTCGGGGGTTTCGGTGGCTATACCGGCCGGGCGCTGGCGGTGGGCGACGTGCTCGTCCCCGGGGACGTGACCGACCGCACGGACGAGCCCGCCCCGGTCCCCACCGCGCACCGCCCGACGATGGTCCACGACTGGGAGCTCGCTGTCCAGGAGGGCCCGCAGCCCGCGCCGTCGTACTTCACCGTGCAGGACATGGAGATGTTCTACGGGTCGGTGTGGGAGGTGCAGTCGCACGCCAACCGTACGGGTATCCGGCTCTCCGGCCCCGCGCCCCAGTGGGCGCGGCCCGATGGCGGCGAGGCCGGGCTGCACCCGTCCAACCTGCACGACAACCCCTACTCGGTCGGTGCACTCAACGTCAGCGGCGACACCCCGATCCTCCTCGGGCCCGACGGCCCCAGCCTCGGCGGCTTCGCCTGCCCCGTCACGGTCGTCGTGGGCAACCGGTGGAAGCTCGGTCAGCTGCGCCCGGGCGACACGGTGCGGCTCGTCCCCGTGCCGACGGAGAGCGCGGACCGGCTGCGCAAGAGCGTCGAGCTCCGCGCCGCTCCCGGGATGCCCGCCACGCTGACGGTGGGGCCGGACGGCGACGACGGTGTGCTCGCCCGCGTCCCCGCCGGACCGGACCGCCCTGAGGTCGCGTACCTGCGCGGTGGGGACGACAACGTCCTCGTCGAGTACGGCCCCATGACGCTCGACCTCGGCATGCGGATGCGTGTGCACGCGCTCTCCGAGGCCCTGCGGGAGCGCGGGCTCGACGGCGTCGTGGACATCACGCCGGGCGTCCGCAGCCTGCACGTGCACGTCGAGCCGGACGTCCTGTCGGTCGCGACCCTCGTCGAGGTCCTCACCGGGATCGAGGAGGAGCTGCCCGCGACGGCGGACCTCGTCGTGCCGAGCCGCCGCATCCACCTGCCGATGTCCTTCGAGGACCCGAGCATCGCGGAGGCGGTGTCCCGGTACATGGCGGGTGTCCGTGAGGAGGCGCCCTGGTTGCCGTCGAACACCGAGTTCATCCGCCGGGCGAACGGGCTCGACGACGTCGCCGGCGTCTACCGCACGCTGTTCGAGGCCGAGTACCTCGTCCTCGGTCTGGGTGACGTCTACCTCGGCGCGCCGCTCGCCGTCCCCCTGGACCCCCGCCATCGCCTGCGCACCACGAAGTACAACCCGGCCCGCACGTGGACGGCGTCCGACACCGTCGGTCTCGGTGGCTCGTACCTGTGCGTCTACGGGATGGAGTCCCCCGGCGGGTACCAGCTCGTCGGACGCACCGTGCCGATCTGGAGCGGGCACCGCCAGCGCGGGGTGTTCGAGCCGGGCAAGCCCTGGCTCCTGCGGTTCTTCGACCGGATCGTGTGGCACCCCGTGAGCGCGGAGGAGCTCCTCGAGCAACGGTCCGCGTTCGCGGCCGGTCGCCTCGAGGTGGAGGTGGAGGAGGGGCAGTTCTCCCTCGCGGAGCACCTCCTGCTCCTCGAGGAGAATGCCGCGGACATCGAGGCGTTCACGCAGCGGCAGGCCGTGGCCTTCGCGGCGGAACGGGACGCCTGGGAGGCGGCCGGAGAGTTCGCCACGGCCGAGCAGGGCGCATCGTGGGCGTCGGACGACGCCGGGGCGCTCGCGGTCGACGTGCCGGAGGGGTGCGTCGCGGTGGAGGCTCCGATGGTGGGCAGCGTATGGCGCGTGCAGGTAGCGGTCGGTGATCGCGTGACGACAGGAGATACCTTGGTCTGCTTGGAAGCGATGAAGCTCGAGCTCGCGGTCGACGCACCGGTGACGGGCCGGGTCGTCAGCGTGCTCGTCGGGAGCGGGCAACCCGTGCGCCCGGGGATGCCGCTCGCGATCGTCGAGGTCGACGCGTGAGGGCCGTCGAGCGGGTCCGGTCCGCGTACGCGCGGATCGCGGAGGTGGACCGTCCGGAGGTGTGGGTCACCCTCGTGCCGGAGGCGGACGCGATCCGCGCGGCCCACGAGGTCGACGAGCGGGTCGCGGCCGGCGAGCACCTGCCGCTCGCCGGGCTCACTCTCGCGGTCAAGGACAACGTCGACGTCGCCGGGCTCCCCACGACGGCGGCCTGCCCCTCGTTCGCGTCGACCCCCCAGGAGACGGCGCCCGCCGTCCGCGCGCTCGTCGACGCCGGGGCCGTCGTCCTCGGCAAGACGAACCTCGACCAGTTCGCCACCGGCCTCGTCGGGACACGCAGCCCCTACGGTGCGGTGCGCCATGCGACCCACCCGGACCGGGTCTCCGGTGGATCGAGCTCCGGCTCGGCGGTCGCCGTCGCCCTCGGCATCGCCGACATCGGCATCGGCACGGACACGGCCGGTTCCGGTCGGGTGCCCGCCGCGTTCCACGGCATCGTCGGGATCAAGACGACGGTCGGTCTCGTCCCGACGACCGGTGTCGTCCCCGCGTGCCGGAGCTACGACGTGCTCACGACGATGACGCAGGACCTGGACCTCGGTGTCCGCGCGACGCGGCTCATGGCGGCGGACGGCCGGCGGACGTGGCCCGCCGACGTCCGCGTCGGACTGCGCCGGGACCCGGTCGTCGTCGTCCCGCGCGACGAGGACCTCGCCCCGCTCTCGCCGACGTGGCGGGTGGCGTTCGCCGCCGCGGTCGCATCCGTCCGGGCGGCGGGTGCCCGGGTCGTCGTCGCCGACGTCTCCCCGCTGCTCGAGGCCGCGACCCTGCTGTACGACGGCGCGCTGGTCGCCGAGCGGTACGCCGCGGTCGGTGCCTTCCTCGAGGAGGGGACGGACGACGTCGACCCGGTCGTCGGAGCGATCATCCGGGGCGGCAAGGACATCCCGGCGCACGCCTACGTGGCGGACGTCGAGCGGCTCGAGCAGGCGCAGGCCGCTGCGGCCCGCATCCTCGAGGGTGCGGACCTCCTCCTGCTGCCGACGACCACCGAGCACCCGACGCTCGCGGAGGTGGCCGCCGACCCCGTGGGCATCAACCGGCGGATGGGCACGTACACGAACTTCGTCAACCTCCTCGACCTCGCTGCGCTCGCAGTCCCGGCGGGTGAGGCAGACGGGCTTCCGTTCGGGGTGACGCTGGTGTCCCGGGCGTTCGACGACCAGCTCGCGATCGACCTCGCCGCCCGGCTGACCGGCGGGCCCGGGGCGGTCGCGCCGGTCCTCGTCGAGGGAGGCGTGGATCTCGCAGTCTTCGGTGCGCACCTGCGTGGGCAGCCGCTCAACGGCCAGCTCGAGGAGCTCGGCGCCCGGTTCGTCTCCGACGTGCACACGTCCGCTGCGTACCGGCTCGTCGACCTCGGGACCACTCCCGCAAAACCTGGTCTCGTCCGGGTGGGCTCCGGTGAGGGCTCGGGGATCGCGGGTGAGCTGTGGCACCTGTCCGAGGGGGCGCTGGGCACGCTCCTCGGCGGCCTCCCGCCCCCGATGATGCTGGGACGTGTCGAGCTCGACGACGGTCGGTGGGTCGTCGGGTTCGGGTGCAGCCACGATGCCGCGGAGTCCGGTGCGGACATCACCGGTCACGGCGGGTGGGCCCGCTACCTCGCCGCTGTCTGACCCGCCGCGCCGCAGGGCGCTCTCAGGACGGTCGGCGCACGGGCTCTCCACCGGCGTGCGCCGACCGTCTCTACATGCCACAGCCGGCTCGACATGCCACAGCTGGCTCGACATGCCACTGTGGAGCCGTGTTTCTCTTCTTCGGCACCCGCCTGCGTCGTTCTGTCCGTGGGACCGGTGCGTTCCGGTGCCCCTTCTGCCTCGAGGTGCGCGGGTACGAGCTCGTCGGGTCGCGCACATGGATCCACGTGTTCTGGATCCCGATCATCCCGCTGGGCAGCACGCGCGAGAGCGTGCGGTGCACCGTGTGCGGGGGCGAGTGGGCGCCGGCGGTGCTCGCCGGCAACGACCTCGGCTGACCCGGTCCCGGGCGCCTGTTCGCGCGCGCTGGGCCACGGCGTACCGCGTCCGCTCCGAGCGTGCACCGCTCCCGGTCAGAGAGTGAAGTTCGCCGACGCGCTCGTCTCGGCGTCGTCATAGGTCGTGGCCGTGCGGGCCAGCGCCGCGGTGATGGCGTCGAGGCCGGACTCGACCTGCACCTGGGTCACCTGCCACTGACCGACCACGCCGGAGAACGCGAGCGCCGCCGATCCCGTCCACGTGTTCTGCAGGTCCTGCAGGTGGCGCATCATCGCGGCCACCTCGGTCCTGATCGACGTCACGGACACGCTCACCGTCGCGCTCGCGCTGCTGACCTGGGTGACATCGACACCGAACTTGCTCATGGCTGACTCCTCTGGATCCGGCACCTCCGCGGGGACGCGGCGGTAGGGGCAGGACGCTACGGATCTCGTCGAGGGAGAGCGTCGCCGAGGGTGGCAGATGTGGACGCAGAGCGCTGTGTGGTGCCTGTGCGTCAGATCTCGACGCGTTCGTCCGCCGGGGGGCTGTCATCGAGCGTCCGGAGCTCGCGTTGAAGCCGAGCAGCTTCTGCCGTGAGGTTCTGCCGCGCTGGTTCCTCCCAGGGGGCGGCCATGGGGCTCGTGTACAGAGAGGGCCGGGCGAGGAGCTTGGTGAGGATCCGGTGCCGAGCCTCGAGGTAGTGCCGCACCGGGATGTGCGCGTACTCCTTGCGCACGTCCGTGAGGTACGCCTTGTAACGCTGGGGCTCGGTGGCGAGGATGGCCATGTCTGCGTCGCACAGCACCGCACAGTCGGAGTCGTGCGGCAAGGCCTTGTGCCGGGCCAGAGCTGTGACGAGCTGCCCGACGCGCTCGGCCGTACGTCCCGGGACGCCCAGGGCGGTCAGGTCGACGCGGGCGAGCGCGGCGCTGGCCACCTCGTCCTCGCCACCCTGCGTGGCGTAGGCCGCTGCTGACGCAGCACTGAAGATCGCCCCGTGGTACCAGGCAGCGAGCCGGACGACGTCGGGCTGGTGCGTCTCCTCCGCGAGCTCGTCGACCCGGCTGAGCACGTCCGCGAGGTGGCGCACCGAGTGGTAGACGCGTCCGGGCTCGCTCCACCGGTCGAGGAGGGCGTTGCCGGCTGCGCGGAGCGTGCTGGGGTCAGCCGTCGCGCCGACCGCTTCGCAGCTGCGGATCCAGGAGGACAGGAGCCACTGGGGGGCGTCCGCACTATCGGGCATGGGAAGGGGTCCTTCGACGGGGTGGCGGCTGCGAGCCTCTGCTCGACTCACGGTCGCGCGTACGGGGGACTGTACGCCGACGATGGACGGGATGTCAGGAGCGTCCGTCCGCGGATGGCTGGCTACGCTGCTGGCAACGCTACCCGGACGGTGAGACCGCCCCCCGGGGTCTCCCGGATCGACGCCCGCCCGCCGAGGGTCCCGGTGATCGCGGCGACGATCGCGAGCCCGAGGCCTGACCCCCCGGAGGTCCTGTTGCGTGAGGAGTCCACGCGGAAGAACCGTTCGAAGACGCGTTCAGCGTGCTCCGGCGGGATCCCCGGTCCATGGTCGCGCACCTCGACGACGCCGAAGCGCACGCCGTCGTCGTCCTCGTACCCGAGGGCGACCTCGACCGGTGAGCCCGGGGGCGTGTGCCGCGCGGCGTTGCCGACGAGGTTGGCGAGGACCTGGCGTATCCGGTCGTCGTCACCGACGACGACGACCGCGCCCGTGGACCCGTCTTCCGCGAGCGGGACCAGCCGGACGGTGCGTGTGGGGTCGAGGGCGTGCAGGTCGCTCATGGCATCCGCCGCGAGGACCGTGAGGTCGACCGGCTCGCGCTCGATGACCCGGCCCTCGTCGAGGCGCGCGAGGTGCAGCAGGTCCTCGACGAGCGAGCCCATCCGGGTAGCGGACTCCTCGATGCGGCGCATCGTGTCCGAGATCGCCTCGGGCGTCGTGAGCGCACCCATCCGGTACAGCTCGCCGTAGCCGCGGATCGCTGCGAGCGGCGTGCGCAGCTCGTGGCTCGCGTCCGAGACGAACCGGCGCATCCGGATCTCGGACGCCTCCCGTGAGGCGAACGCCTGCTCGATCTGGGAGAGCATGGCGTTGAGGGAGTGGGCGAGGCTGCCGACCTCGGTCGTCAGGGGTGCCTGGGGGATGCGGCGGCTGAGGTCCCCGTCGGCGATGGCGGCCGCGGTGCGCTCGATGACGCCCAGCGAGCGGAGCGAGCGACGGACCGCGACATACCCGACGACCGCGCCGATCGCGGTGATGACGAGAGCGCTGACGATGAGGAGTCGTTGGATCTGTGCTGTCGTCTCGTGGACACCGTGGAGGGGCAGCGCGACGTACACGATGCCGATCGGTTCCGAGCGGTTGTGGCCGATGAGCGCGAGCACGCGCCACTCGGACCGTTGGGCGATTCCCGTGCCGTAGAGGTCCACGGCACCCACCGTGAAGGGTTCCGAGGGGAGGGTCTCCTTGGTGAACGTGTACGCGGTGAGCTTGGGGATCCCGTACTGGCGTGCGGTGGGCTTCTGGAAGTGCAGCTCGGGAACGCCGTCATCGTCGCGGAACAGCACGATGTAGTAGTCGCTCGGCAGGGTCTGCGCCGAGGGATCGTCGTCCTGCGTCGCCCCCAGCGCCTGGTCGGCGAACTGCACCGCGGTGCTGTTGAGCTGGTCGTCGACCTCCTGGACGAGGAACTGCGACAGGAGCATGTTCGTCAGCACGACGGAGCTCCCGAGGCCCGCGAGCAGGACGAACGTGACGATCGCGACCAGCCTGATGCGCAGTGGCGAGCGCGCCCAGAACGCCCTGATGGGGCCGACGTGCGTCCCCCCGGTCTCGTCCGTCCAGGAGTCGGGGAGCGCCGGCTCTGGCGGTGCTGCTCCGGTCTCGTCGGTCGAGGGGTCGGGGAGCGCCGGCTCTGGCGGTGCGGGGGGCGGGGGGACGGGGGGTGCCGTCATGCAGGTTTCTTCGACGGCAGCCGCAGCAGGTACCCCACGCCGCGCTTCGTGGCGATGAGGGGGTCGGGCTGTGTCCCGTCGGGCAGCGGCACGTTGTCGATCTTGCGGCGCAGGTAGGAGATGTAGGACTCGACGATGTTCGCGTCGCCGCCCCAGTCGTACTGCCACACGTGGTCGAGGATCTGTGCCTTGGACAGCACGCGTCCGGGGTTGAGCATGAGGTAGCGCAGGAGCTTGAACTCAGTGGGGGAGAGGTCGATGGTGCGTCCGGCGCGCCGCACCTCGTGCGAGTCCTCGTCGAGCTCGAGGTCCGCGAAGCGCAGGACGGAGTCGTCGAGCTCGACAGGGTGGGTGCGCCGGAGCACCGCGCGGATGCGGGCGACCACTTCCTCGAGGCTGAAGGGTTTGGTCACGTAGTCGTCGCCGCCGACGGTGAGGCCGGTGATCTTGTCCTGGGTGTCGTCCCGCGCGGTGAGGAACAGGATCGGGACGTGTTGGCCCTTCTCCCTCATGCGCCGCGTCACGGTGAAGCCGTCCATGTCCGGGAGCATGACGTCGAGCACGACGAGGTCGGGCTCGGTGTCCTGGATGAGTGTGAGCGCAGACAGCCCGTCCTCTGCCGCGAACACCTCGAAACCGGCGAACCGCAGGGACGTCGCGAGCAGCTCCCGGATGTTCGGCTCGTCGTCGACCACCACCAGGCGGGCTTCGGGTTGCGTCATGGTCCCAGTGTGCGACGCGTGTCTGGGAGCCGCCTGTGCAGCGGCGGGACGCGAGCGGCGCGCCGGCGGGCCCGAGCGCATCGCTATTGTGTATGGCCGAATAGCAGGTATAGGCTCGGTCCATGCCTCGACGACCACGTCCTTCCGTCGACCCGCCGGGCGCGCCCCTGGGCGAGGGCGCGCCCCGGCGCGATCCCCAGCTGCTCAAGGGTGTCCTTCCGATGCTCGTCCTCGCGCTGCTCGAGGAGCGGGAGTCCTATGGTTACGAGCTCGTCCTCCGCCTCCAGGACCGAGGACTGACGGACATCGTCACCGGCACGGTGTATCCGGTGCTGGCCCGCCTCGAGCGGGAGGGCGCAGTCGTCTCGCGGCTGGAGCCGTCGCCGTCGGGCCCTGCCCGCAAGTACTACCTCCCGAGCGACACCGGACGCGCGGACCTCGCCCGGGCGGTCTCTGCGTGGCACGCCCTCGTCGACGTCGTCGAGGGCACCGTGGGCACCGCCCAGCCGGACCGTGGTGGTGCTGCCGGTCCGTCCCGCACGCCGCTACCCATGACGACAGACCAGGAGCCGACATGACCACCGCGACGAGCACCTCCCTCAGCGACCGGCTCCGCAGGGAGGTGTACCTCCTGCGCCTCAGCTGGTTCGTCCAGGACCTCCGGCGACGCGACCGCCGCTCGATCTACGCGGACCTGCGCGGCTCGCTCGACGACGCGTCCGCACGGGGAGGGATGGCCGCGGCGATCCGCGACCTCGGGCCGGCGAGCGCCCTCGGCGGCGGGTACCGGGACGCGCGGGACCGCCGGCTGCCGCACTGGATGAGCGGCGTGACCGCGTTCGCCGTGGTCCTCTACGCCTACATGCTCGCCATGATGAGCTATATGTCCGGTGCCGTGGCTGTCGCCGAGCGCACCGCCCCTGGCGAGCGCACGACGTTCGCGGGACGGTGGATGGCCACGGACGTCGAGGTCGTGTCCGGCCCGGACATGCTCTCCTTCGCCCAGGACGTCGAGGCGACGATCCTCGTGGTGCTCTTCCTGGTGTTCTTCGGCTTCGCGCGCGGCTGGCGGCTGTGGACCGGCCACCGCCCGCCGGGCGCGTGAGCTCGGCGGGCGGTGCCCGGTCCGCGACAGCGATCAGATGTAGCGCAGCGGGTTGAAGTCCTCGATGGGGATGATGCGCACGCGCGGCAACGGGGTCGTGAACGCTCCCACGCGCTCCTCGAGGTCGTAGAACTGCAGTCCCCGGGAGCTCAGCTCCCCGAGCCGCGAGTTGACGAACTCCCGGAAGCACAGCAGGCCGACCTTCCGGTCGCCGTCGAGCAGCTGCTCGACCTGCGGCAGGAAGTCGCCGTCGTGGCTCGCGAGGAGCACGTCCCCGTCGACGTCGGCGATCGCCTCGAGGGTCCGCTGGATACCGATGTCCACGACCTTCTCGTGGCTGGCCCCGGCGAGGGGGATCGGTCGGTACCCCATGGCGAGCAGCGCCTGGACGAACGGCATCGGCATCTGGCCCGACGACGCGTTGAGGAAGAACAGCGGCGTGACCTGCTGACCCCACAGGGTCTGGGCGAACTCGGCGATGCGGTCCCAGCGGGGACGCTCCTCCGGGTTCGGCCGGTGGCCCAGGACGTTCATGCCGAGGGTTGCGTCGATGTTCTCGCCGTCGACGAGCAGGTACGTGGGACGCGCGGGGCGCAGATCAGTGCCGGACATGGGTCAACTGTAGAGCCGATCCGTGCTCAGAACCGGCCGCCCCCACCGCGCCGTCCCCGGCGGCTGGAGGAGCGGGTGCTGCTGCGACGGCTCCTCGAACCTGACGACCGTCGGCTCGACGACGAGCGTCTCCTGGACGACGAGCGTCGGCTCGACGAGCGCGAGCTCCCGCCCCAGCCTCCGCTCGACCCGTTGTCGCCGCTGGTGAGCAGCCACGAGAAGAACGAGCCGCCGGTCTCCTGCTCCGGGTGAGCAGGGACGGACCCCGGCCTGGGCCGGTCGACCTGCTGGTTGACGAGGTTGCGACCGTCGAGGACGGACTGCTCCGCCTCGCGAGCGGCACCGAGGGCCCGCTCGGGGTCGGTGGGCAGCAGGACGTTCGCGAGCGTGAGTGCACTGCGCGCCGCTGCGAGCCGGGCACGCGGTGCCTCGGAGACCGAGAGGCGGTGACGTTGGATGACGGCGTCGAGACGGCCCACGGCCTCGGTCGCCCGGTGGATCGCCTGGGAGGCCAGCTCCGCCGCGCGTCGACGCACGACATCCGTGGCGCGGAACGGGGCGAGCGCCTCGTCGAGGGCGCCCTCGCGGGCAGCGAGGTCGTCCAGCGTGGCGAGCGGATCACCTGCGGTCGACAGTGCGGACGCGGCGATCGCGCCCCGGGCGGCGTCCGCGGCCCCGGTGACCGCGGCGTCCTGCGGCGCGAGCCGCGCGGCGTCGGCGAGGTCGCTCTCCAGCGAACGGAGTGCGGCAGCGATGCGTTCTGCCGACGCCGCGAGGTCAGCTCCGGCCTCGTGCACCTCGTCCAGCAGCCGGGACGCATGGGCGATGGCTTCCTGCGCGACGCGGTACCGGGCCACCGCGCCTCGCCGTGAGCCCCCGGTGACGAGGCTCTGCCCGACGGCGACGGTCGGCGCCACGGTGTCGAGCAGCGCGACAGCCTGGGGGATCTTCTGCTCCGTGGTCTCCAGCGCAGGGGCCGGGTGCAGGATGCGCAGCTGGGTGAGGATGTCGGTCGCTGGCCCGACGCGCGACCGCACCTCCTCCGCACGCTCCAGGAGCTCGGGGAGGAGCAGGTGGACACGGTCCAGGAGCCCTCGCAGGTCGGTGAAGGCGGCGGTCTGTGCGTCGAGCAGGTCGTCGACGTCCTCGCACAGCTCGATGATCGACGCGTTCGTCGCCCGGTCGCTGCTCTGCCCGGCGACAGCCGTGGTGCCGCTGCGCAGCTCGAAGGCGCGGTCGAGCTGGGCGCGCGCCGACTCGAGCGTCCGGGCGAAGGGGTCCGTCGCCTGGTGCCCGAACTCGGCGCGCGCGAACTCGAGCTCCTGTGCGGAGGACCGCACCGCGTCGTCGAGCTCGACGAGCATCGCCGCGGCCCGCTGACGCAGCGCCTCGTCGGACTCCGTCGGCTGCTGTGGGGCGGACGGGACGGATGGTCCGAGCGCCCCCTGCCGCCGACGCTCGTCCGCCGACCGGCGGCGACGGGACCTGAGGGCACCGCCACCGACGACGAGGATCACCAGCGCAGCGAGCCACAGCCATGGGCTCGACCACACCGATCCGGTCATCATGTCCTCGTAGCCGTCCGCGGCTGCGAGCGCCGCGCCTGCCCAGTCGTCGGCCCGCAGGTTCGGTTCGATCCTGTCGGTCCGCACGGCTGCGAGCTGGCTGTCGGAGTACGGGGCGTCGTCGGCTACCGACACGCCGTAGCGGCGGTCGTCGGTGGCGACGGCGAGCAGGATGTCCTCGTCGCGCAGGTCGGACTCCTCCGCCGTGCGGATCGCCCACGTCTCGCCGTCGACGCCGTCGAAGCTCTCGACGAGCACGACGTAGAGGTTCGCTCCGGTGGCGTCCTCGAGCTCGGCGAGGCGGTCCCGGACCTCGCCGGTCCGCGTCCCGAGCGCACCGGCGGGGTCGGTGATGGTGCTGGACACCGGTGCGGGTGGCTCCAGCGGGCGCGGAGCCGCTCCGAGGAGCAGGGCGGTGGCGGCGGCCACCGCCGCGAGCGCTCGAACGGTCTGCACGTCGGTCCCCTGTCACGATCGTCACGGGCGGAGCAGCGCTGCGTCCGCCTTCGTCGCTGAGGGTAGTGGACCGGACCCTGCCGGCACGACGGGCGGGTGCGACCTCCAGGAGGACGCACCCTGCCCGGGCATGGGGTGGTGGTGCCGCTCGGTGGTCAGGCGGGTGTCACCGGCGTCGCCGAGATCTGCGGGGCAGCAGCGGTGCTGCCCTGCTTGAGCGCCGCGAGACGCGCCTCGATCTCGATCTGGGCGTCGGACGCCTCGAGCTCTTCGAACTGGGCGTCGAGCGACGACGCGGCGACCTCGGCCTGTCCGAGCGCCCGGGCCTCCTCCCGGCGCACCTTCTCCTCGAAGCGGGAGATCTCGCTCGTCGGGTCGAGCACGTTGATGGAGTTCAGCGCGCCCTGCACCTGCTGCTGCGCCTGAGCGGTCTTCGACCGCGCGACGAGTGTGTCCCGACGGGACTTCAGCTGGGCGAGCTTCTCCTTCATCTGCATGAGGCCGGTCTTGAGCTTGTCGACCGTCTCGCGCTGCGAGGTGATGAACGGTTCCGCCTGGCGGACCTCGGCCTCGGCGTCGATCTGGCGCTGGAGCGCGATCTTCGCGAGGTTGTCGAACTTGTTCGCGTCGCTGATGTTGCCCGCTGCCCGGTACTGGTCGGCACGCTGCGACGCGGCCACGGCCTTGCCGCCCCACTCCTGCACGGCAGCGACGTCCTCGTTGTAGTCCTGCTCAGCCATCCGCAGGTTGCCGATGGTCAGCGCGACGGCTTCCTCGGCCTCGGCGATGTTGTTGGTGTAGTCCCGCACCAGCTGGTCCAGCATCTTCTGCGGGTCCTCGGCGTTGTCGAGCAGCGCGTTGATGTTCGCCTTGGCGAGCTGTGCGACGCGTCCGATGATCGACTGCTTCTGTGCCATGAGTCGTGCCCTTCTGTTGATGACTGATGTGAACCGGCTGCAGCGCGTGGTGGTGCTAGAACCGTCCTCCGCGGCTCCCGGACCGGCGGCCGCCCCCGCCCCCGCTGCGACCTCCGCCGCCGAAGCCGCCGCCGCGGCTGCCCGACCGGCGGCCGCCGCCGCCGCCGAATCCACCTCCGCTGAAGCCGCCGCCACCGAACCCGCCGCCGCTGCGAAGGATGGAGTCGATGAGTATCCCGCCGAGCACCATCCCGCCGACGGACGACCCGCCGGAACCGGGGCCGCCGCCGTATCCGCCGCGTCGCTGGTTCTCCCAGCGTTCGACGTCGGCCTGGGCGAGCTGCTGCGCCGAGCCGACCATCTGCTCGGCCCGGCGCGTGAGGTCGAGCGCGCCGACGGGGTCCGTCCCCTCGGTCGCCCGCGCGTCCTGTGCGAGCCGGCCGGCCTCGGACAACCGGGTCCGTGCCTCCGGTCCGACCGCGCCCTTGCGGGTGGCGACGAAGTCCTCGACGGCGCGGATGTGCGACTCGACCTGGCCGAGCGACTGCCGCAGGAGAGCAGCGGCACGCGCCTGCTGCTCGGCGACCTGCCGCGACGGCGCGAGCGCCACGTCGAGGGCGGCCTCCGCGTCGGCGAGGGAGCGGATCGCAGCAAGAGGGTCTCCGCCGTCGCGCGCGCTGCGGGCATCGGTGACGACGCGACGCGCGGTCGTGGCGGCTGCGGTCACCGCAGGGTCCTGTGGTGCGAGCCGGCCCGCGTCGGCGAGGTCCGCCTCGATCGATGCGAGGGCGGCGTCGAGCGTCGCTCCTGCGCGGGCGAGGTCGTCGCCCGCGCTGCGCACGGCGTCGAGAAGCGTCGTGGCCTGCGCGAGGGCCTGGGTCGCGGCGCGCGAGTGCGCGACGGCGGCTGCCCGGTCTCCCTCGTCGACCTTGCCGCGTCCGGCGGCGAGCGCGTCGTCGGCGGCGTCGAGCAGCTGCGCTGCCTGGTCGGGGTTCGCGGCGATCGACGCGAGCGCGGTCTGCGGGTAGGTGATCGCGAGCGTCCTCAGTGCGGCGCGCGCCGGTTCGATGCGCGACCGCAGGGCCGTGACGCGCTCCGCGGTCTCGGCCAGCGCCTGCGGCACGCCCGCCTGGAGGTTGCGCAGGTCGTCGAACTGCTTCGAGTCCGCCGCGAGCGCGTCGGACACCTGCTCGCACAGGTCGATGATCTCGGCCATCATCTGCCGTGCCTGCGGCTCGGCCTCGGGCGTGGTGTCGTCGAGCTGCTGGCGCAGCATGAACGCGCGCATGACGCGGGTCTTGGACTCCGCGAGCGTCGCGGCGAACGCGTCCGTGGCCTCGTTGCCGAACTGCGCCTGCGCGAACCCGAGCTCCTGCTCGGCGGTGCGGAGCTCGTCGTCGATGGCGACGAGAGCGCTGCTCGCGCGCTGGTTGAGCTCGGCCGTCGGCACCGTGGGGGCGCCGCCCGGCGCGGCCGTGCCGCGCCTGCGGCTCGAACGCCAGGCGACGAACAGGACGAGGAGGATGACGACGAGCCCGGCGACGAGCAGCACGGTGAGGATGCTCGTGCCCTCCTCGTCCCCGCTCCCGCTGGATCCGGCGGTCACCCCGCGCAGGCCGTCCGCTGCGGCGATCGCCGCTCCGTCCCAGTCCCCGGCGCGCAGCGCGTCCTCGGTGGCGGCTGCGGCGGATGCGTAGACCTCGTCGCTGACCGGTGCGTCCGGCGAGACGTCGAGCGTGTACTGGTTCTGGTCGACGGCGACGGCGAGGATGGCGTCCTCGTTGCCCATCCCGGAGAGCTCGGCCGTCTGGGCCGTCCACTCCTCCCGGTCGGCGCCGGTGAACTCGTCGACGAACACGACGAAGAGCTGCATGTCCGTCTCGTCGCGCAGGCGGTCGAGGTGGGCCTGGATCTCGGCAGTGTCGCTCAGCACCCCGGCCTCGTCGGTGATGTCGTCCGGGAGGTTGAACGGATCGGTCGCGTACGCGGCCGTCGACGGGAGGAAGACCGCGGCGAGCAGGAGGGCGAGCGTGCACACCACCGCCCCAGCGGTGCGTCTGATCTGCGACGACGGCGAGACGTACGGGCGGGAGTCCACCCTGCGATCTTCGACCACGGGGCGTGGGGGCGCAACGCGCCGACTCTCGTCCGCGCTGGACGACCGTGCGGTACGGGAGGTGTCGCCCGCCGTCGGTCCGGCCTCCGCGGGCACCGGCGTCGCGGCATCCTGTCCGTCAGTCGGTCAGCTCCTGCGCCGCCTGGTCGAGGTCCTCGGCGTCGATGATCCGGTAGGCGTACCCCTGCTCGGCGAGGAACCGTTGGCGGTGCGCGGCGAACTCCTGGTCGACGGTGTCGCGGGCGACCACGGCGTAGAAGTGCGCGGTGCGCCCGTCGGCCTTCGGCCGCATGACGCGCCCGAGCCGCTGCGCCTCCTCCTGACGGGACCCGAACGACCCGGACACCTGGATGGCGACCGAGGCCTCCGGGAGGTCGATCGAGAAGTTCGCGACCTTGCTCACGACGAGCTTCGTGATCTCACCCGTGCGGAAGGCGTCGAACAGGCGCTGGCGCTCCTTGACCGACGTCGCGCCGGTGATGACCGGCGCGCCCAGGTGCTCGCCGAGCTCCTCGAGCTGGTCGAGGTACTGCCCGATGACGAGCGTCGGGTCGCCCTCGTGCCGTGCGACGAGCTGCGCGACGATGTCGTTCTTGCCGGGCGCGCACGCGGCGAGCCGGTACTTGTCCTCGGGCTCCGCCGTCGCATAGAGCATGCGGTCGCGCTCGGGGAGGGTCAGGCGCACCTCGACGCAGTCCGCGGGCGCGATGTAGCCCTGCGCCTCGATGTCCTTCCACGGGGCGTCGTAGCGCTTGGGACCGATGAGGGAGAAGACCTCGTCCTCCCGGCCGTCCTCGCGGACGAGCGTGGCGGTCAGGCCCAGACGTCGGCGCGCCTGGAGGTCCGCCGTCATGCGGAAGATCGGCGCGGGCAGCAGGTGCACTTCGTCGTACACGACGAGGCCCCAGTCGCGGGCGTCGAGCAGCTCGAGGTGCGTGTAGACACCCTTCCTCTTCGTCGTGAGCACCTGGTACGTCGCGATCGTCACGGGGCGCACCTCCTTGCGTGCGCCCGAGTACTCGCCGATCTCGTCGTCGGTGAGCGTCGTGCGGCGCAGCAGCTCGTCGCGCCACTGGCGCGCGCTCACCGTGTTGGTGACGAGGATGAGCGTCGTCGTGCCGGAGCGCGCCATGGCGCCGGCACCGACGATGGTCTTGCCCGCACCGCAGGGCAGCACGACGACGCCGCTGCCGCCGTGCCAGAACCCGTCGATCGCATGCTGCTGGTAGGGCCGCATCTCCCAGGGCTGGTCGCCCTTGGCGGGGTCGGTGGGCGAGAGGGAGATGGGGTGCTTCTCGCCGTCGACGTACCCGGCGAGGTCCTCCGCGGGCCAGCCGAGCTTGAGCAGCACCTGCTTGAGGTGCCCCCGCTCCGAGGGGTGCACGACGACGGTGTCGTCGTCGATCCGCTCCCCGAGGAGCCCGGCCGTGCGGCGGGACTTCATCACCTCGGCGAGCACCGCCCGGTCGGTGGCCTGCAGCACGAGTCCGTGCACCGGGTGCTGCGCGAGCTGGAGCCGCCCGTACCGGGACATCGTCTCGGCGACGTCGACGAGCAGCGCGTGCGGGACGGCGTACCGGCTGTAGTCGAGCAGCACGCCGACGACCTGCTCGGCGTCGTGCCCGGCGGCGCGGGCGTTCCACAGGCCCAGCGGGGTGAGGCGGTACGTGTGCATGTGCTCCGGCGCGCGCTCGAGCTCGGCGAACGGCGCGATCGCGCGTCGTGCGGCGTCGGCCCGCGGGTGCCCGACCTCGAGCAGGAGGGACTTGTCGCTCTGGACGATCAACGGTCCGTCTGTCATGCGGTGCTGTGCTCCCCGGTAGGTGGTGGGTGGAGCGGGCCGGACCCGCGGCTCGCTGCGCCCGGTGCTGGGTTCATGGGGTGATGTACTCGACGCTGATGATGCGGTGGACGGCGACGGTCAGCTCGGACTCCCGGGCGACGTCGAGGGCACGCAGCCGCCCGGCGTCGAGCCGCGTGGGTCGGACCCGGCGGCGTTGGTGCTCCCCGTGCGGGCCGGTCATGTCGAGCCACACCTCACGGCCGTCGGCGACCGCCTCCCGCAGGGTGCCCAACGCCACGGCGGGTTCACTTGTTCCACCGGCTGCCGTGGAGGGACGGGTGCTGTCGCGGTGCCGGTAGTCGGCGGCCGTCCGTCGCCCGCTCCCGGACGCCCGGGAGGGCGACGCGTCGTCGATGTCCGCGACCTGGGGGGCGACCTCCTGCGCGGGCGGGGTCTGAGCGCGCAGCAGCCCGACGAGCGCGACGAGGCGCGCCGTCGGGTCGGGGCTGTCGTTCGGGGCGTGCGTGCCGTGGCGGGCGGTGGACGGCAGCGCGGGGCGCGGTCCGGGACCACGACGGCGTCTGCCCCCGGCGGCGCGGATCCGCGGTGTGCGCCGGTCCGCGAGAACAACCTGCCCGTCCGGGCCCTCTGTCGCAGGCGCCGTGCCCCGTTCACGGAGCGCGGCGAGCAGCTGGCCGATCGGGGCGGAGGAGGCGAGCACGGTCGGTGCGAGGGCGAACAGTCCGAGCGGGCGCAGTGCTGGGTCGTCGACCATCCCGGCGAGCATGCTGGGATCCTCGACGCGGACATAGCTCGCCGCGGCTCCGATCCGCACTTGCCCGTGCCGGCGTGCCGTGTCTCGCACGAGGTACTCGAGCGGCTGCGGCACGGGCGTGCGGGAGTGCGCGGTGAGCTCGGCGAGGAGCTCGGACCCCGTGCGTCCGGTGTCGAGCGCGCGGGTCACCGACCGGTCCGTGAAGCGCACGGTGAGCGCCGAGCCGCGCGACTCGACCTCTGCGCAGTCCCCGAGGAGGGCCTCCAGCGCGGGCGACGGGCGCCCGGGCACGATCCCCGTGAGGTCGCCCTGGAGGAGCATCTCGTCGACGGCCGGTGGCAGCACGGCGCCCAGCGTCTCGGCGAGCTCGAGCACCGCGGCGTCGTCAGGGACGGTCTGCCGCGGGACCCGCGTGAGCACGACGCCGGGCGGTGCGAGCGCACCGGCTCCGACGATCCCCAGGGTCTGCGCCTCGTTCAGCAGTGCCGCGACGGCCTCGACGGGCGGGACGGACCGTGGACTGCGCCACCGGAGCACGGCGAGCACCTCGCGCGCGTCCATGGAGGTGAGGGGAGCGGTGGCCAGGACGTCCAGGATCTCCCCGCGCAGCCGGGGCACCCAGGCGCGGTGGAGCTCTGGCTCGAGAGCGCTGTGCAGCAGCCCGCGCTCGTCGCGGACGCCGACGAGCCAGGGCGCACGCGCGCTGGCGAACCAGGCGGCCACGAGTGCGGCCCACCGGGCGGGGAGATCGGCCTCGAGCCAGTCGTCGGCGTGCACGGTGGGAGCGAAGGCTGTGGGATCGTCGCCGTCCTCGGCGACGATCCCGGTCATGAGAGCAAGCTCGGCGACGAGGGCCGCGTCGGGTTCCGTCACCTCGAGCTGGGCTGCCAACCGGCGCAGCTCACGGACGGGCAGACCCCCGGACTTCAGCGCCGTGGGCGGTGCCGCCTGCCAGGCGTTGACGAGCTCGGCGACGCGCCGCACCGTCTCCTGTGCCGCCCGGGACGACTCCGCTGCGACGGTCTCCGGTGTGCGGGACGTGCGCCGGGTCTCCGGGCCCGGCTCGGGGGGGTGGAGCAGTCCCTGGTGCGTCCGGCCACCGCGCAGCGCCATCGCGACGCGTCGCGGCAGCACGACGTGCTGGGAGTCGGCCTGCTTGACGAACCCGTGGCTGATGAGCCACTTCGTGGCCGCTGCAGCGGGACCGCCCGCCACGGCGGTCATCCGTCCCACGGGCGGACCCCACGTGAGGGCGGCGAGGATGTTGCGGGCGCCGGGTGGCGCCTCGTCGAGGAGGCGCAGGTCCGGATCCGGGTCGTGGGTCCGCCCGAGCGGTCCGAGCCCTGCCGGGTGGGGGTCCTGCATCTCGTCGAGGCCGGGGGCGGAGCGCAGGACCCCGGGGGCCGGCGCCCAGACGAGCGCCATCTCCTCGAGCGTGGCGAGGATCGACGAGACGGCGTCGCGGTCAGCCTGGTCGGACGGCCCGACCGTCGCATCGTCCACGGGACCGACGACCGCGGTCACGACGCGATCCTCGGTGATCGTGTCCTCGAGCCCGTCGAGGACGGTGACCGCCTCGAGGACCTGGAGGTGGGCCGCGTCGAGGGTGCCCGTCGCGCGCTGCAGGCTCGCTCGGCTCGTGGCGCGGGCAGCGAGCGACAGGAGCGTGGCCGGCGAGGGGGACGCGAGGTCGGGGCGGTGCCGGAGCAGGGCGACGAGCTGCTCGTCGCTGCGAGCGCGCATCGAGTCGCTGAACGTGGCCATCCGCCCGATTTTACGTCGGGCTCCGCGTCCCAGCGGCTGGACCAGGGGTGAGACCGCCGTAACCTGCCGCGCCCGGAGGTGAAGTTCACCCTCGAGGAGCAGCGTTAGGTGCTGGGAGGCAGAACGCGGATACTGGGTGGGTATCGCTACCGTGCCGCCGGATGCTCTTGCACGTCCGCGCCCGGTATCCTGAGCGGTCACATCCCGACGAGCTCCACGAGGTTCCAGGTGCCCACCGGCAAGGTCAAGTTCTTCGATGCCGAACGCGGTTTCGGTTTCATCGCCAGCGAAGACGGCGAGCAGGTGTTCCTGCACGCCTCGTCGCTGCCCGAGGGATCGGCCGCCCCGAAGCCCGGAGCTCGCGTCGAGTACGGCGTGGCCGACGGCCGCAAGGGCCCCCAGGCGCTGTCCGTGAAGTTCCTCGACCCGCTCCCGTCCGTCGCCAAGGCGCAGCGCAAGTCTGCCGACGACATGGCGGTGATCGTCGAGGACGTCATCAAGCTGCTCGACGGCGTGGGCAACTCCCTGCGCCGCGGGCGCTACCCGGAGAAAGCCGCAGCGGCCAAGGTGGCCACGGTGCTGCGCGCGATCGCGGACGACATCGAGGCCTGAGGACCAATGCCACCAGCAGCAACAGCCACATCTCCCGCGCCGCGGCAGCGGGTCTCGCGCCCGAAGCCCGACGCGGTGCTCATCGCTGCTGTCGAGGTTGCCCGCTCCGCAGCACAGGAGGTCGCCGAGCAGGCCGGTGACGTCGGGGACCACCTCGGTGCCTCGACGGACGGGGACCGCCTGGCCTCGCACCGGTTCGCGTGCACCATGCGCGGCTACCGGGGCTGGCACTGGACGGTCACGGTCGCACGCGCGCCGCGCAGCAAGCTCGTGACCGTGTGCGAGGTCGAGCTCCTTCCCGGGGACGACGCGATCCTCGCGCCCGAGTGGTTGCCCTGGTCCGAGCGGTTGCGTCCGGGCGACATCGGGCCGGGTGACGTCCTGCCGTTCCGCGCCGACGACCCACGGCTGGTCCCGGGCTACACGCCGACGGGGGACCCGGAGGTCGACAGCGTCGCGATCGAGGAGCTCGCGCTCGCTCGTGCCCGTGTCCTCTCGCCCGAGGGCCGGGACGAGGCAGCGCAGCGGTGGTACGACGGTCTCCGGGGGCCGACGGCACCTGGCGCGATCCACTCGGCTGCCGGCTGCGGTTCGTGCGGCTTCCTCGTGCCGCTGCAAGGCGCTCTCGGCCAGGTGTTCGGTGTGTGTGCCAACGCGTGGTCGGAGGATGACGGCAAGGTCGTCTCGCTCGACCACGGCTGCGGTGCCCACTCGGAGACCGACGTCGCGGCACACCCGACGGACTGGCCGGC
Organism: Sanguibacter sp. Z6_81; assembly: GCF_057180625.1. Lineage (NCBI taxonomy): Bacteria > Bacillati > Actinomycetota > Actinomycetes > Micrococcales > Sanguibacteraceae > Sanguibacter > Sanguibacter sp. Z6_81. The sequence goes on from NZ_JBXUFV010000008.1 coordinate 22,597, forward strand.
GCCGGACCCGGCGATCGACGAGATGGAGCTCGAGGTCGTCGCGGTGACCCGGACGACTCCAGACGGCTCGACGCAGGACGTCTCGGCGGGCCCAGAAGCCTCGGCGCAGGAGCCTCCGGCGAGCCCGGAGACCTCCACGGACGCCGCCCCGGCGCCGCCCGAGGCCGACGTGCTTCCCGCCGGGCACGAGTCGGAGCCGGCACCCGAGCAGTGAGCTCCGCCGCGGGCGGCGCCGACGTCAGTGACGTTGATCCGTGGGGGACGGCGGCCCTGCGGGCGGCGGTCCTCGCCGCGTGGGCGGCGTCGCCGGCGCGCTTCCGGGAGGACGCGAACACCGAGGAGGACCACGCCCGCGGGTACTACCGGGATCGCGTCGTCGTCGAGCTCGCGCAGAACGCCGCGGACGCCGCGACCCGCTCCGGGGTGCCGGGCCGGTTGGTCCTCCACCTCGCCGACGTGGGCGACCGGGTCACCCTGACGGCGTCGAACACCGGGGCCGCGCTCGACGCCGAGGGCGTCGCGTCGCTCGCAGCGATGCGGGCGTCGGCCAAGCGCGCGGACGAACGGGCCGGGCTCGTGGGCCGGTTCGGCGTGGGCTTCGCCGCGGTGCGATCGGTCTCCGACGACGTCACCGTCACGTCGGGACCGGCTGCCGTCCGTTTCTCCGTCGACGGCACGCGCCGCGACCTTGCCGGGCGTGCGACCTCCGCGGAGCTCGCCGCGGAGGTCGCGGCGCGCGGCGACTGGCTCCCGGCGCTGCGCCTGCCGTACGCCGTCGAGCCGCTCCCCGTACCCCCAGGTTTCACGACGTCGGTGCGGCTCGTCCTGCGGGACGCCGAGGCGGCTGACAGCATCCGCGCACAGCTCGACGCCGTCGGGGACGCGCTCCTGCTCGCACTGCCTGGTCTCGAGGAGATCCGCGTCGAGGGGCCGGAGGGAGCCGGACGCACGGTGCGGGGGGTCGCCGACCGCTGGTGGTCGGTCACCCGGTCGGGCCATGTCCCTGCCGGTCTGCTCGCGACGCGGCCGGTCGAGGAACGGGGGTCGTCGCTCTGGTCGGTCACCTGGGCCGTGCCCCGCACGGGGGACGCGTCCGCTGCCGTTGCCGGGCTGCCTGGGCACGAGCCCGACCGTCCGGTGGACGTGGTGCACGCGCCCACCCCCACCGACGAGCCGCTCACCCTCGGCGCCCTGCTCGTCGCCTCGTTCCCGCTCGACCCCTCGCGACGACGGGTCGCCCCCGGCCCGATAGCGGACCTCGTCGCGGAGGCCGCCGGTGGGGCGCTCGCAGATCTCGCTCGGATGGTGCCCGAACCGTTGAGCCTCGTCCCCACGGGCCTGCCTGCGGGGAGGATTGACGCGGCGGTCCGGGACGCTGCCCTGCGTGCGCTGCGGGATGCCCCGGTGGTCGGCGGCCGACGCGCGGACGAGTGCGTGATGCTCGACGTCGAGGCCAGCGGTGCACTCGTCGACGCGCTCGCGCCGACAGGACTCGGCGTGGTGGGTGTCCCGCGCCGGCATCGTGCTGCTGCCCGGGTGCTCGGCGTCGAGGTCCGCAGCCTGGGCGACGTCGTCGACTCGCTTCCGGCCGGGCTGGCGCCAGCCCAGTGGGCCGGTGTCTACGCAGCCCTGGCGGAGTACGCGCAGGACCCCACGGTGCGCGAGCCGCTCGCGGGGGTGCTCGTCCCGCTCGCCGGGGGTGGCGTGACGCGAGGTCCCCGCGGCCTTGTCGTCGGTCGTGGCGCCGCGGGCACCTTCGAGGCTCTGGGGGTGCGGGTGGTCCACCCGGAAGGAGCCCACCCCCTCCTGCTCTCACTGGGTGCGATCGGGGCGGACGACCCGGCCGTGCTCGCTCTTCCCGGCGTCGAGGCCCGGGTGCTCGGCGTCTCGGACGACCTGGTGGGCGCGGAGGTGGTGGCGGCAGAGGGGTGGCCCGAGGCGATCGGTGCGGTCCTCGCCCTCGTCGCGGAGGTCGCCGGAGCCGGCGGGGAGGACGGCCCGGCCGACGACGAGCGTGCGGCGCCGACGGGCCGGTACCCGGCGTGGCTCTCGGAGCTCCCCCTTCCCAGCGAGGACGGCACGTGGGAGCGGGCGGCCGAGCTGGCAGCACCGGGCTCCTGGGCTGCGGACCACCTGGATCTCGCGGCGGTCGGCCTCCCCGACGGGTGGGACCAACCGCATCCCGTGGTGCTCCGAGCCCTCGGTGTGCGCCACCGTCTTGTCGTGCGCACCATCGAGCACGTCACGGGGAGCGAACCCGGCACCTCCGAGGGTCTCTCGTGGGGCCTGCCGGGCTGGCCCGAGTACGACGCGTACCTCACAGCTCTGCTGGGCGACGGACAGCACGTCGGGGAGCTGGGGGTGGTCGAGGACCTCGACGTCGTGCTGGACGACTCGTGGGGCGCGGTCGTCGACCTGCTGGCGACGGACGTGGCCGGACGCCGGGCGCTCCTCGCACCCGTGAGAGCTCCGTCGTCGCCGTCTCCCCGGACGGCCGCGGAGCGGGCGGGGGCTCCAGGGGGCGGCCCGGGAGCTGTCGGCTACGCCGCCTGGTACCTGCGGGATGTCCTGGGCGCACCCTTCCTCGCGCCAGCAGGCGCTGGCGCCGGGCTCGACGTCGCTCTTCGCCGCGCTCCGCGGGAGGTGGAGCACCTGACAGACCCGCACGTCATCGGCGCGGTGGGCGGCGTGACGACCGCGGCGGAGCTGCAGTCCGTCCTGGGCGTCCCCGATGCTGGGGTCTGGGAGACGTTCCTCGCCGGACTCCCGAGCGTGGGCACGACGGTCCCGATCCCGGTGGCCCGGGCCGTGTGGGCAGGGCTGAGCAGCGCGTGTCTCGCAGGACTGGACGTCGATCCGCTGCCCGCCCGGGTGGTCGCGCTGCACGGGGGGAGCGCCACGGTGGTCGACGTCGGCACCGGCGCGTCTGTGCAGGTGACAGCCGAGCCGGCCTGGGCCCAGGTGCGCGCGGTGGTCCCGACGCCGAGCGAGGAGGCCGCCGACGCGGTGGCCGAGGTCCTCGATCTTGACGTGGTGCACGCCGCCGACGCCGTCCTCGTGGCCGAGCCCGCGCAGGGGCGGGTGCACGACCTCCCTGTCGACCTGCGGTCGGCAGTGGCCGGCCTGCCCGCGTCGTGGACGGAGCACGAGCGGCTGCTCGCCGATGGCGTCGAGGTGTCGTGGTGGGTGGGACCCGACGGGCGCGTGCTCGCCGCGTCCGGCACGCAGGTGCTCCGGTCGGCGGCTCGCGGTTGCGCGCAGGCGGCCGGGAGGTGGTCGGACCGGCACACCCTCGAGCTCGCGTTCCGCGACCCGGGTGCGGCCGCCGACCTCGTTGCGCAGGCGGCCTGGGACGCTCACGAGGTGACGCCGTAGCGCTCCAGGGTCCCCGTGACCGCCGTCACGGGAGGCAGATTTGCCGTGGGCGTTCATGTCGACGTAATGTTCTGGACGTCAGCCCGACTGGGAGGAACAGACACCACTGCGAAGCTCGTGAGAGCCGGCGAAGTGGCTGGTCCCGGGGTTGGTACCCACATGTTGATGGTGCGCGCGGACCTGGTTCGCGGGTGTTGTAGTGTGGGGTTCTGGTTCGAACTGGTGTTCGGTCGCTCGGTGAGCGGG
>NZ_JBXUFV010000009.1:0-4446 GCF_057180625.1 Sanguibacter sp. Z6_81
TGGTCCGTGCGTCATCATGGTGTGCGGGTTGGTTGTGGCGGGGTTTATTTGGTACGAAATATGAAAACGCAAGTTTTCGATTTTGTAGCCTTGATTAAGTGGATGCCCTTTGCAGGGTGTCTGCCTTCGTATGGTTGTTGGCTGGCCTTCGGGTTGGTTGATGAAAAACATTTACGGAGAGTTTGATCCTGGCTCAGGACGAACGCTGGCGGCGTGCTTAACACATGCAAGTCGAACGGTGATGGAGGAGCTTGCTCCTCCTGATCAGTGGCGAACGGGTGAGTAACACGTGAGTAACCTGCCCTTGACTCTGGGATAACTCCGGGAAACCGGGGCTAATACTGGATATGAACTGCCCTGGCATCGGGGTGGTTGGAAAGTTTTTCGGTCAAGGATGGACTCGCGGCCTATCAGCTTGTTGGCGGGGTAACGGCCCACCAAGGCGTCGACGGGTAGCCGGCCTGAGAGGGCGACCGGCCACACTGGGACTGAGACACGGCCCAGACTCCTACGGGAGGCAGCAGTGGGGAATATTGCACAATGGGCGAAAGCCTGATGCAGCGACGCCGCGTGAGGGATGAAGGCCTTCGGGTTGTAAACCTCTTTCAGTAGGGAAGAAGCGAAAGTGACGGTACCTGCAGAAGAAGCGCCGGCTAACTACGTGCCAGCAGCCGCGGTAATACGTAGGGCGCAAGCGTTGTCCGGAATTATTGGGCGTAAAGAGCTCGTAGGCGGTTTGTCGCGTCTGGTGTGAAAACTCAAGGCTCAACCTTGAGCTTGCATCGGGTACGGGCAGACTAGAGTGCGGTAGGGGTGACTGGAATTCCTGGTGTAGCGGTGGAATGCGCAGATATCAGGAGGAACACCGATGGCGAAGGCAGGTCACTGGGCCGCAACTGACGCTGAGGAGCGAAAGCATGGGTAGCGAACAGGATTAGATACCCTGGTAGTCCATGCCGTAAACGTTGGGCACTAGGTGTGGGGCTCATTCCACGAGTTCCGTGCCGCAGCTAACGCATTAAGTGCCCCGCCTGGGGAGTACGGCCGCAAGGCTAAAACTCAAAGGAATTGACGGGGGCCCGCACAAGCGGCGGAGCATGCGGATTAATTCGATGCAACGCGAAGAACCTTACCAAGGCTTGACATACACCGGAATCGGCCAGAGATGGTCGCGTCTTCGGACTGGTGTACAGGTGGTGCATGGTTGTCGTCAGCTCGTGTCGTGAGATGTTGGGTTAAGTCCCGCAACGAGCGCAACCCTCGTCCTATGTTGCCAGCACGTTATGGTGGGGACTCATAGGAGACTGCCGGGGTCAACTCGGAGGAAGGTGGGGATGACGTCAAATCATCATGCCCCTTATGTCTTGGGCTTCACGCATGCTACAATGGCCGGTACAAAGGGCTGCGATACCGCGAGGTGGAGCGAATCCCAAAAAGCCGGTCTCAGTTCGGATTGGGGTCTGCAACTCGACCCCATGAAGTCGGAGTCGCTAGTAATCGCAGATCAGCAACGCTGCGGTGAATACGTTCCCGGGCCTTGTACACACCGCCCGTCAAGTCACGAAAGTCGGTAACACCCGAAGCCGGTGGCCCAACCCTTGGGAGGGAGCCGTCGAAGGTGGGATTGGCGATTGGGACTAAGTCGTAACAAGGTAGCCGTACCGGAAGGTGCGGCTGGATCACCTCCTTTCTAAGGAGCTACATGCTGCAGCTGCCGGTCTTTGTACTCGGTGGGTGCAGGTGGCCGTCGGACGCCCCGAATGTGGGTGGGGACGGTTGCTCATGGGTGGAACACTGACTAGCTGGTGCCTCTGAGGGGCTTGGGAAGTACGTTCGGTCTTCGGGTCGGGTGGGAAACCTGGGTTCTTGTGGGGTGGTGGCGTGAGCACACTGTTGGGTCCTGAGGGCACGGTCGCATTGGCGATGGTGAACTTCAGGCCTGGGGCAGCTTCGGGTGGTCGGCTTTCGGGTCGGGTGCTGGGGGTTGGTCGAGGTGGCATGTACGGGTCGTCGTGATCTGGTTGAACCGCTCACCGTTGGTGTGGGTAGGCGCTGGTGTTCGGCGGGATCGTCCGTAGCTTGAGAACTGCACAGTGGACGCGAGCATCTTTGTAAGATCAAAGATTTATCTTTGTTCTCTGCAATTTATTGTTGTCAAGTTTTTAAGGGCACAGGGTGGATGCCTTGGCACTAGGAGCCGATGAAGGACGTTGTAGCCTGCGATAAGCCTCGGGGAGTTGGCAAACGAACCGTGATCCGAGGATGTCCGAATGGGGAAACCCCGCTGGAGTCATGTCCAGTGACCCGCACCTGAATATATAGGGTGTGTGGAGGGAACGTCGGGAAGTGAAACATCTCAGTACCGACAGGAAGAGATATTCCGTGAGTAGTGGCGAGCGAAAGCGGATGAGGCCAAACCGTTCATGTGTGATACCCGGCAGGGGTTGCATGGGCGGGGTTGTGGGACCTTTCAGATTGTTCTGCCGAACTTTCAGGGAGTCAGAAAGCCGCGTTATAGTCGAAGGGCATTGAAAGGCCCGGCGTAGAGGGTGTGACCCCCGTAGACGAAATGACGTGGCCTCCCGAAGGGGATCCCAAGTAGCACGGGGCCCGAGAAATCCCGTGTGAATCCGGCAAGACCACTTGCTAAGCCTAAATACTACCTAGTGACCGATAGCGGACAAGTACCGTGAGGGAAAGGTGAAAAGTACCCCGGGAGGGGAGTGAAATAGTACCTGAAACCGTGTGCCTACAATCCGTTGGAGCCTCCATAGCAGGGGTGACAGCGTGCCTTTTGAAGAATGAGCCTGCGAGTTAGTGCTCAGTGGCGAGGTTAACCCGTGTGGGGAAGCCGTAGCGAAAGCGAGTCTTAATAGGGCGAACATAGTCGCTGGGTCTAGACCCGAAGCGAAGTGATCTACCCATGGGCAGGTTGAAGCGCGGGTAAGACCGCGTGGAGGACCGAACCCACCAGGGTTGAAAACCTGGGGGATGACCTGTGGGTAGGGGTGAAAGGCCAATCAAACTTCGTGATAGCTGGTTCTCCCCGAAATGCATTTAGGTGCAGCGTCACGTGTTTCTTACCGGAGGTAGAGCTACTGGATGGCCGATGGGCCCTACAAGGTTACTGACGTCAGCCAAACTCCGAATGCCGGTAAGTGAGAGCGTGGCAGTGAGACTGCGGGGGATAAGCTCCGTAGTCGAGAGGGAAACAGCCCAGACCACCAGCTAAGGCCCCAAAGCGTATGCTAAGTGGGAAAGGATGTGGAGTTGCACAGACAACCAGGAGGTTGGCTTAGAAGCAGCCACCCTTGAAAGAGTGCGTAATAGCTCACTGGTCAAGTGATTCCGCGCCGACAATGTAGCGGGGCTCAAGTATACCGCCGAAGCTGTGGCATTCACACAAGTGCTAGGTCTTCGTGATCCAGGCGTGTGGATGGGTAGGGGAGCGTCGTGTGGGCAGTGAAGTCGCGGGGTAACCCAGCGGTGGAGCCTACACGAGTGAGAATGCAGGCATGAGTAGCGAATGACGGGTGAGAAACCCGTCCGCCGAATGATCAAGGGTTCCAGGGCCAGGCTAATCCGCCCTGGGTAAGTCGGGACCTAAGGCGAGGCCGACAGGCGTAGTCGATGGACAAGGAGTTGATATTCTCCTACCGGCGAAGAACCGCCCATACCGACCCCGGTGATGCTAAACGCCCAAACCTGGTCCACAGGCCCTTCGGGGCTGAGGACTCAGGGGAGCGCGTGACCCGAACCGGCACTAGGTAAGCGTATTAACAGGGGTGACGCAGGAAGGTAGCCAAGCCGAGCGATGGTTGTCTCGGTCTAAGGATGTAGGGCGAACAGTAGGCAAATCCGCTGTTCATGTGCCTGAGATCTGACGGGACCCCCGTATGGGGGGATTTGGTGATCCTCAGCTGCCAAGAAAAGCCTCGGCGCGAGGTTCTAGCCGCCCGTACCCCAAACCGACTCAGGTGATCAGGTAGAGAATACTAAGGCGATCGAGAGAATCGTGGTTAAGGAACTCGGCAAAATGCCCCCGTAACTTCGGGAGAAGGGGGGCCCGGAGCGTGATCCCACTTGCTGGGGGAGCGTGCAAGGGCCGCAGAGACCAGGGAGAAGCGACTGTTTACTAAAAACACAGGTCCGTGCGAAGTCGCAAGACGATGTATACGGACTGACGCCTGCCCGGTGCTGGAAGGTTAAGAGGACCGGTTAACCCTTCGGGGTGAAGCTGAGAATTTAAGCCCCAGTAAACGGCGGTGGTAACTATAACCATCCTAAGGTAGCGAAATTCCTTGTCGGGTAAGTTCCGACCTGCACGAATGGCGTAACGACTTCTCCGCTGTCTCAACCGCGAACTCGGCGAAATTGCACTACGAGTAAAGATGCTCGTTACGCGCAGCAGGACGGAAAGACCCCGGGACCTTTACTATAGTTTGG
>NZ_JBXUFV010000010.1:0-4154 GCF_057180625.1 Sanguibacter sp. Z6_81
TACCCCTTCGTGCAGCGGTACTTCGTCTCGGGCGTCATGCTCGGCTCGGTCAAGGGATGACCTCGCACCACCCCGGTTCCGGGACCGGTCCTGTCGGGACCGGTCCCGACAGGACCGGCCCGCTGACGCAGCTCGCCCAGGCGGTCTACCACCACATGGGCCTGGGCCTCTGCCTGATCCTGGGGGTCGCACCGACCCTCGTCGTGCTCACCCTGCTCTCCCCGGTGTCCACGAACGTGCCGTTCTTCGTGCTCGCCCAGCTCCCGGTGGCACCTGTGCTCTCGGCCGGGCTCTACGCCGTCCGCGGGTGGCGCAAGGACCCGGACGAGGGCCCCTTCGCGCTGTTCGTGCGTGGCGTGCGGGCGAACACCCTCGACGTCCTGCGCTGGTGGGTGCCGACGTTGCTCGTGGCGGCCGTGCTCGCCGTCAACATCTGGGCGAGCAGCACGGTGGCCGGCGCGCAGATCATCCGGCCGCTGGCCGTCGTGCTGGGTGTCCTGCTCGTCCTGTGGGCCGGTCAGATGCTCGTCATCACGTCGTTCGTGTCGTTCCGGACCCGCGATGCCGCGCGGGTCGCGGCCGTCATGCTCGGGGCGCAGTGGCGGGTGACCCTCGTGCACGGGTCCCTGCTCGTCGTGGCGGCAGGCATCACCACGCTTGGGTCGGACGTGCTCCTCGCGCTGGCCGCGTGGGCGCTCGTGTCGATGCTCGAGGCCGTCTCACGCCCTGTGGTCACGGACGTCGTCGCGCGGTTCACGCGCCCCGACGAGGCCTGACCAGGTTCAGCCCGTCGCCGCCCGTCGGCTCCGCGCCGGCGCGGCGGGCGACGGCGCACGGTCGTCCCGGGAGAACCCCAGGACCCGGCTGATCGGCGCGTGAGCCACCCGGCCCGGTTTCATCCGGTACGTGCGGGCTGCGGGCAGTGGTGGCACGATGCACCCGTGCCCCAACCCCCCGTGCCTCAACCACCCGGGCCTCCCACCCTCATCGACGTGGCCAAGGCCGCGGGTGTCTCGCGTGCGACGGCGTCGCGGGTGCTGGCCGGACACGGCAACGTCAACCCGGAGCTCGCTCGGCGGGTGATGGAGGCGGCGAAGGCGCTCGACTACCAGACGAACGCGGCGGCCCGTGCGTTGCGTGGGGGTGCGTCGGGCTCTGTGGCGGTGGTGGTCCCGCACAGTGAGCTGGACGGGTTGTCCGGTCCGTTCGTCGGGGCGCCCCTGCGTGGGGCGACGACGACGTTGTTCGCGCACGGGCGCCAACCCGTCCTGCTGCTCGACGACGGCAAGGACCCCAGCTCCCTCGCGCGGTACCTCACGTCGCGGCACGTCGAGGGGGCCATCGTGGTGCTCGCCCGGGAGTCGGAAGGGCTGTACCGGAACCTGCGCGACCTGCGGATCCCAGTCGTGTACATCGGGCGGCCGCGCGCTGATCTGCCCCAGGACGTCACGTCGGTGGACGCGGACCACTACGGGGGCGCCCGACTGGGTACGCGCGCGCTGCTCGAGGCGGGGCGGGTGCGGGTCGCGACGATCAAGGGCCCGGCGGGGTACTTCCCGGCGGCGGAGCGGCACCGGGGGTTCCTCGCCGAGCTGGCCGAGTGGGGGATCGAGCCGGGGCCGTCGGCACGGGGTGACTATTCGATGGCCTCGGGTGCCGTGGCGGCTGCCCAGCTGCTGCAGGGCGGCCCGATCGACGGTCTCTTCGCCCAGTCGGACCTCATGGCCGTCGGTGCGTTCCGGGTGCTGGCGGTCGCGGGGTTGCGCGTTCCGCAGGACGTGTCGGTCGTCGGGTTCGACGACACGGTCGTCGCGGCGACGGCGAGCCCGCCGCTGACGTCGGTGCGGCAGCCGTTGCAGGAGATGGGCAGCCGGGCCGCGGATCTCATCCTGAAGGCCATCGCCTCCCCGCATGCCCCGCCCCAGCACGTCGTGCTGCCCGCGACACTGACGCTCCGGGACTCGGTGTAGATCTCCGATCTGCGCGGTTCATCCGCCTGGCGAGCAGGTCCTCGTGGTCGGAAACAGTTTCGGTCCCGACCCTGTGTGGACAAGAGGGCCGGGGACTGTGCATGCTGTCCCGAGAGATCGATCTCTCGGAGCAATTTCGCAGGCCAGAGGAGTGGATGGATGGGGCGATGGTGCCCGGGCGACCGGAGCCGCGCCCCGTGGTCGGCGTCGAAACATGGCGCGTACCGGCCTGACCGTCCCTGACCACCGATCCAGCACCGCCACGGACCAGCACCACCGATCCAGCACCACCACCACCGATCCAGCATCACCACGGACCAGCAACACACCACCCCGATCTCAATGAGGAGAATCATGGTTCCCGTCCAGAACGCCCGACCCCGCCGGTCGGCGATGCTCTACCGAGGGGTGGCCCTCACCGCCGTCTCGGCGCTCGCCCTGGCCGCGTGCTCCGACGGTGGAGGCGGAGGTGGCGGCACGACCGAGGCCGGGCCCGTCGACCTCACGTGCGCCGTGGAGGACTACAAGGCCGACACCACCTTCAAGAACCCGGAGCCGATGGAGGTGAGCATGCTCTGGACCGACTGGCCGGAGTCCCCCATCAAGGACACGTGGGAGATCTTCGACGAGATCGAGGAGCGCACCAACGTCAAGATCGTCACGACGCACATCCCGTTCAGCGACGCGGTCGAGAAGCGCGGTCTGCTCATCAGCGCCGGCGAGGCCCCCACCGCGATCCCGCTCATCTACGCGGGTGACGAGCGCCAGTACGCCGCGTCCGGCGCGGCGCTGCCGCTGAGCGACTACGCCGAGTACATGCCCAACTTCGACAAGTACCTCAACGAGTGGTACGGCGAAGGCGCGATCGACAACCTGCGTCAGGCTGACGGGCGGTACTACATGACCCCGGGCCTGCAGGAGGTCTCGGTGCCGACGTTCACGCTCATCATCCGCAAGGACATCTTCGACGAGGTCGGCGCCCCGGCTCCCGAGACCTGGGAGGAGCTCGAGACGGGCCTCGCGCTCATCAAGGAGAAGTACCCCGACAGCAAGCCCCTCGGGGACGGCTTCGAGGGTGGCTCGATCCTCAACTGGTCGGCACCCTCCTTCGGGACCGTCGGCGGCTGGGGCTTCGGCACCGGCATGGTCTTCGACGAGGAGGCCGGTGAGTTCGAGTACGCGGGCACCTCGGACGAGTACAAGGTGATGATCGAGTACTTCAGCGGTCTCGCCGAGAAGGGGCTGCTCGACACGGAGTCCTTCACCGCGCCGAACGACGGCATGGGCACGGTCGCGGAAAAGTTCGCGGCCGAGAAGATCTTCGCGGCCTCGGGTGCCTCCGGTACGGTCCAGGAGTACGCCTCCGCGCTCGACGCGGCTGGTGTCACGGACTACGAGCTCCAGATGGTCGCGCCCCCCGGCGGCCCCGCTGGGAAGATCATCGGCTCCCGCGGCTTCTGGAGCGGCTTCATGCTCACCGCCCAGGCGAAGGACGACCCGAACCTGTGCAGCACGATCCAGTTCATGGACTGGCTGTACTACAGCCCCGAGGCGCGTGACCTCATCCAGTGGGGCGTCGAGGGTGAGACGTACACGAAGGGTGAGGACGGAACCTACACGCTCAACCCGGAGTACAAGTACGCCGCGTACAACCTCAACATGGACACCGGCACCACGGACATCAAGCTCGACCTCGGGTACGGCAACGACGTCCTCGCTGCATCGACCGAGTCCCGTGAGCTCAAGCAGTCCTACAACGCGCCCGCGTTCGTCGACTACATCGACACGGTGCTCGCGACGCGTACCCCGCGCGATCCCTTCCCGCCGGCCCCGCTCGACGAGGTCGACCTGGAGCAGGCCTCCCTCATGGGGACCCCGTTGAAGGACTCCGTGGACACTGCCACCCTGCAGTTCATCCTCGGTGACCGTGACCTCGCGGAGTGGGACTCCTACGTCGCTGAGCTCGAGGCGCAGGGCCTGCCTGCCTACGTTGACCTCATCAACGCGGCCAAGGACGCCTACGCCGAAGAGAACAGCTGACCTCAGCCCGACCCGGCCCTGTGGGGCGCCAGTGTCCTGAGACACCGGCGCCCCACGGGGCCCCTCCATGAAGGAGCACGGTATGAAAGTCACGCCTGAGCCCGCTGCGGCGGCCCCGGGGGACAAGGTCGTCGAGGCTACGGT
>NZ_JBXUFV010000011.1:0-2518 GCF_057180625.1 Sanguibacter sp. Z6_81
CATGCACACCCTCACCACCACCGTCGCCCACGACCTCGACTACCAACCCATCCTCATCCCCACACCCACCCCACCCGATACCCTCCCCACCCCTGCCCCGATACCGGCTGGGGGCCCCGCGCGGGACTCCGCCCCGGGCTGGCGAGGCCTCGTGCTCAGGTCGCGCCAGTTCTTCCGCGACCGGGCCGCCCTCGTCGACCCCGGGGCCGTCAGGCTGCTCTCCGCGGGCCGGTCGCTGCTCGCCGCCGTGCTCACCGCCGCCAGCCTCGTCGTCGGGCTCCGGCTCTTCAGCCAGAGCGCGGACGCCGTCCACGCCGCCGTGTTCGGAGGCGTCATCGCGATGCGCACGAGCGCCGCGACCAGCGCATCGAACGGCCCCGGACGTCGACTCACCGCCGTCCTCTGCATCGTCCCGGTCGTCGTCGCCGTCGTCCTCACGTCCGTCGTGGGCGGCCCCTCGGCCGCGTCGGTCGCGTCCGTGGTCCTCGTCGCCGTCGTCGCGGTCTGGGTGCGCAGGTACGGGCCACGATGGTCGACCCTCGGGCAGCTGCTCTTCATCGCCTACTACTTCGCGCTCCTCATAGGGCTGGAGACCGGGGACGTGCTCGTGCACGTCGTCAGCGGCGCAGTGGCGGTCGCGTGGGCATGCCTCCTGGGGTTCGTCGTCCTGCCGGATACCGCGGTGCGGCTCACCCGCGACGGTGTGGCCGCGTTCGAACACCGTCTCGCGCTCGCGCTCGACCCGCTCGTCGACGTCGTCTCGTGGGCGCGCTGGGACCCGGACCTCGCGGGCCGTGTCCGTCGCGACATGCTCCAGCTCCACCGTGCCGGGGACTTCCTCAGCGGCCAGCTCACCGCCGCGACCTCGACACTCGGGCTCACGCCCGCCCAGACGATGGTGCTGCGCCTGCACGTGTTCGACGTCGAGCTGGCGGCGGACGTGCTCGCGGGCGCCGCGAGGGGTGCGACGGGCGAGGGCATGCCCATCCCGCTCCGGGCGCTTCTCGCCGGCGAGATCACGCTCGTCCAGGAGCGCCTGCGTCACAGGCCCGCGCCCGCTGGAGCCGGCTGGACGACGGCCGACGACGACGGCGCCCGGGTGTCCCTCACCGCCCGGGACACGACCCGGTGGCCGGAGCCAGCGCGCCGCCTGTACCGCGCCGTACGCGAGCTCCTGCGGGCCATCGACGCCCTGACCGACGGCCCGACCGACCTCGCGGACCCGAGCGAGGAGGTCACGCCCGCCCCTGCCCGGACGCCCGCACCGGCGGGGCACGCCACCGGTGACGAGCCCCACCGGCCCGCTGCGCCCACCCTTGCACCGACCACGCGCCGCGCGCTCCAGGCAGGGGTGTCCACGGGGCTCGCCCTGACCCTCGGGTCGTTCGTGTCGACCACGCACCAGTACTGGGCGGCGATGCCCGCCTTCCAGGTGCTCGGTGGGACCGACGGCGAGACGTTCATCAAGGCTGCCCAGCGGATCGTCGGCACCGTCGCGGGGGCGATCGTCGGGTTCGCCGTCGCGGCCGCCTGGGGCTCCGACCACGCCGTGACCCTCCCGCTGCTCGCCCTGTGCGTCTTCGCGATGATGTACCTCCAGGGAGCCTCACCGTCCCTCATGGCGTTCTGGCAGACAGCCCTCTTCGCCCAGCTCTACGAGTTCCTGGGCAAGCTCTCCACCGAGTCCCTCGAGGTCCGGATCGTCGAGACGGTCATCGGCGCGGTGGTCGCCTTCGCGGTCGCCCGCCTCTTCCTGCCCGTGCACGTGCACGACAAGCTCGACGACGACCTCGCCGCGCTGGCCACCGACCTCTCCGCCGCCACCGCGTCCGCGGTACGGAGCCTCGGTGGAGACGTCGTCCCGGTGTCGCAGCTGCACGCGCAGGGGATGGCGGTCGACCGCAGTTTCCGTGCGTTCGAGACGACGGCGAAGCCGTTGCGCGGGACGGCGGGTGCGCACGCCCTCGGCGGGGTCGAGGGGAAGGTCACCGCCGCTTGGTCGATGGCCTACTCCGGCAGGCACCTGCTGCGCGCTGCTGCCAGGGCGACACCCGGCAGGACCGGCCTGCCACCGGAGCAGTGGGACCGGCTCGCCGACGTCACCTCGGAGAACCTCGACGCGCTGGCGGCCGCCCTGCACGGAGACCTCGACCGCCCGGTGCACCGATCTCTCGAGCTCTCCGAGGAGCTCCTCGACCATGCCCGGCACGCTCCGGGCACCACGTACCTGCTCCGGCACCTCGAGCTCCTCAACCAGAGCGCCCTGCTCCTCCTCGGCGACCTCACGGGCGAGGAGGAGGACGCCTTCGCACCCATGCCGACCGGCCGGTGAGGCCGGCCCAGAACCGTCGAGAAGAATGTCATTGAATTGGCAATCATAAAGATGAAAATGCAACCACCGAACATTCTTATCTTTTGACACCCGTCGATAAACTTCGGACGTGGAAGCCATCTGGGTGGTTCTCGGAATCGTCGTCCTGGGCGCGACGTTGCTCGATGTGTTCCTCGCTGCGTTGAA
>NZ_JBXUFV010000012.1:0-1631 GCF_057180625.1 Sanguibacter sp. Z6_81
TTCGTCACGGTGGGTGCGATCGATGCGTGGTATCGCAGTGGTGGTGCGGGGATCGTGGGGCCGCCGACGGCGAACCAGAGCACGATCTCGGGTGGGTTCCAGCAGTCGTTCGCGCGGGGGACGGTGTCGTCGAGCTCGGTGGGGACGTTCGCGTCGGTGGGTGTGCTCAATGATCAGTACCTGGCGCGTCAGGCGGCGTGGGGTGATCTGGGGTTGGCGACGGGGCCGGAGGTGGCGGTCTCGGGTGGGTACCAGCAGTCGTACCAGGGGGGTGTGGCCTATCTGGGTCCGTCGTCGGGGTATGCGGTGGTCAAGAATGGTCCGATCCTCACGGAGTATCTGCGTCGGGGTGGGTCGTCGAGCACGCTGGGGTGGCCGGCGGGTGAGCAGGTGTGCGTGGGGTCGACGTGCGCGCAGGACTTCCTGCGTCCCGGTGGGGGGTATGTGACGATCACCTCGGACCCGTCGTTCGGTGCTCAGGTGGTCTCCTCGGCGATCCGCACGGCGTGGTTGGCCGGGGGTGGGTTGCAGCGGGTGGGTCCGGTGAAGGTGTCCGAGGTCGCCACCGCGGACAACGGTGGGTCGATCGCGCGGTTCCAGATCGGTAACCGTGAGTCGGCGATCATCTGGACCGCGGCCGGGGGGACCAAGGCGTTCGGGGGCAGCTTCCTGGCGGTGTGGGACGCCGCGGGCGGGGTCACGGGCATGGGGTACCCGCAGGCGGACGAGTCGGTCGCGGCGGACAACGTGGGCACCTTCATCGACTTCACCCGTGCCGGGCGCAACTCGACGATCATGTGGTCGCCCAGCACCGGCACCCACGTGTTCGGTGGGGCGTTCCTCACCCGCTGGAGGAACGACGGCGGTGTACGAGGGCTCGGGTACCCGGTGACCGACGAGGGCGCCGTGGCGGGCACCGACGGCACGTCCGTGGAGTTCGTGCGCGGGGGCCGACGCTCGAACCTCATGTGGAGTCCCTCCACCGGGGTGCACGCCTTCGGTGGGGCCGTGCGTGCGGCATGGGCAGCCAACGGGGGCGCAACCGGGATGGGCCTGCCGATCGTCGACGAGTCCGCGACCGCCGACGGTCAGGGCGCCACCGCGGTGTTCCGCAACGCCGCCGGACGCGAGAGCGTGGCCCTGTGGTCCGCCAGCACCGGCGCCCACGTCGTGGGCGGTGCGATCCGCGACGCCTGGAAGCGTTCCGGGGGCGTCTACGGCCTGGGGTACCCCACCATCGACGAGTCCGCGATGAGCGACGGCACCGGGTCCTACGCCACGTTCAAGAACGGCACGCTCGACGGGATCGCCCTGTGGAGCCCGACCACCGGGGCCCGGTTCCTCAGCGGACCGGCCTACGCCACCTGGCAGACCAACGCCACACCCTGGGCCCTGGGCTACCCCACGACCGACGAACGCTACACCGGCGTCGGGACCAGCACCTCGGTCCCCTTCACCTCCGGACACTGGATCGTCTCCGGACCCACCACCGGGTCCCACGTCGTCCCCCGCGAGATCGTCACCGCCTGGACCACCGCAGGCGGCGCCACCACCGGACCCGGCCTCCCCACCGCACCCGCGAAGATCACCAGCACCACCGTCAGCCAGACCTTCGAACGAGGCACCATCAC